>NZ_JACSRD010000178.1 GCF_014879935.1 Prosthecobacter sp. | reverse complement strand
CGTTCAACAACACCATCGTCACCATCACCGACCGCAATGGCGGCGTGATCGGCTGGTCCACCTCCGGCAAGATGGGTTTCCGCGGCTCCCGCAAAGGCACCGCATACGCCGCCCAGGTCGTGGCCCAGGATGCCTGCCGTCAGGCCATGGGACATGGCCTTCGCGAGGCGGAAGTCCGCCTTCGTGGTCCCGGATCGGGCCGTGAGTCCGCTGTCCGTGCCGTTCAGGCCCTGGGCGTGGAAGTCAGCACCATCAAGGACGTGACTCCGGTGCCTCACAACGGCTGCCGTCCGCCCAAAGCCCGCCGCGTCTAATCCTTCCCCGCACCTTTTTTTCATCTCACTATGGCTCGTTACACTGGTCCTCGCGAAAAGATCAATCGCCGTTTCGGCATTGCCATTTTCGGCCCTTCCAAAGCCCTCGAAACCCGCAATTTCCCCCCGGGACAGCACGGCGCGCGCAACACCCGCCGCAAGATGTCCGAATACGGCACCGCACTCGCTGAAAAGCAGAAGCTGCGTTTCCAATACGGCCTCATGGAGAAGCAGTTCCGCCGTTTCTTCGCCGAAGCCCAACGCCGCAAGGGTGTGACCGGTGAAAACCTCCTGCAGATGCTGGAGCTTCGCCTCGACAACGTTGTCTTCCGCATGGGTTTCGCGAACACCCGTTTCGCCTCCCGTCAGTTGGTCAGCCATCGCCACATCACTGTGAACGGCAAGGTGGTGAACATCGCCAGCTATCAATGCAAACCCGGCGACGTCATCGCCGCCCGCAGCAGCAGCCAGCGCAGTCAGCAGTTGATCGGTCGTTTCCTGGAAATGACCCAGGGCACGCCTGCCGCCGACTGGATGACGGTGGATCGTGACAAGCTGAGCGGCACCGTGAATCGTGTGCCGGTCCGCGAGGAAATCGCCCCCATCGCCAACGAGCAGCTCGTCGTGGAACTTTACTCCCGCTAATCCTCACGGATCAGCCGACAGACTTCAAAAGGGACGCTCTCGGGCGTCCCTTTTGCTTTTCTGGACGAATGTGAAAACTCAAACCTGAAACTTGGACACCCGTCATGCATCCCACCCGTCTCGAACTTATCGGCACCGAAGTCGCCATCGCCTGGAACGATGGCACGGAGCAGTTCATCGCCATGGAGAAGCTCCGTGCGGCCTCCCCAAGCGCTGAAAACACCGGCGAACGCGATTTGGTCGGCAACAAGATCGGCGGCACCTCCCAAAAGGAGTTTCCAGGGGTGACCGTGAAGGACTGGCGCATGGTGGGCGGCTACGCCATCCAGTTCGACTTCAGCGACGGCCACAACACCGGTCTGTACACCTTTGATTACCTGCGGGCGCTGGCCTGAGCGCACCTTCCGTGCGGTCACTCCTTGTAAGTGCGCGTGCCCTGCATGGCAGGCTTTTCCGGCACTGGCGTCAGTTCGTTCTTGATCGATCCGAGTGCCGGGAGCAGCGGCAGATTCTTCAGTGTCTCGGTGATCATCGTCGGAACGGCCTCCTCTTCGACCAGGTGGGCCTCGCCATTCCACGCTGTTTTGCCGAACTTGCTCACCGCCCAGTAGATCCGCCTCAGATGAGTGGGAGACTTGGCTGTGTCAAACGTCGGCTGCTCCATCTGGCTCTTGATGATCTCCGCCATGATCCAGTCCGCCTGTTCCTTGGTGTAGAAGAGCTGGTTGCCCTTCGGATCGGTGCCTGCCGGGACTTTCCGACGGTGTGCCTCGTAAAGCCAGTCATGCACGAGGTAGGCGGGGGCGTAGGTCCATGGCGAGTAGCTCCGCTGTGACCACAGGAAGCGTGGAATGCTGCCTCCGTCGGTCTCGATGCTGCCAGGCTGGATCTTTTCGCCGTTCGGACGCGTGAAGCAGAAGTCGGGATTCTTGTTCCTCACATACACAAACTTGTCCGGCTGCTTCCATTCGACGCAGGGATGCCCCTTGATCACACCCGTGCCATCCACTCGCGCATAGAAGCGGTTGGCCGCGCACGAGTTCAGAAGGAAAAGGGCTGGCATTGAGAAAAGCAGGCAGGAAAAACGCATGGCACGCTCATACGAAACGCCTGCAAACGTGTCAAGCGTGCCGGGCTACTCTCCCACCACGCTGACGACGATGCTTCGCGTGTGCGGTGCCCGGCGATGTTCGAAAAGGAAGATGCCCTGCCACGTGCCGAGTGCCAGGCGGCCATTGACGACGGGAATCACCTCCGAGGTTCGCGTCAAGGCCATGCGCAGATGGCTGGGCATGTCGTCCGCACCTTCATAGGTGTGCACGAAGTAAGGTGTGTCTTCGGGCACCAGGTGATCGAAGAAGCTGTGCAAATCCGTGCGGGCGGATGGATCGGCATTCTCGAAGATCACCAGGCTGGCGCTGGTGTGCTGGACGAAGACGGTCGCTGTTCCGGTTTTGATGCCGCTGCTGCGCACGATCTGCTGGCAGCGATCTGTGATTTCGTAGGTCCCTTTGCCCCGCGTGGGGATGGAAAACTCGTCAGCGTGCGCGGCCATGCGGCATTTAGGAACAGCCACGTTTCAAATCAAGCAAAGCAGCGCCGAGGTTCGCTGCCACGTCACCGGCACACAGCGATTCCGCGGCCGTTTCTTCGCCGGTGATCGCGATTTCGGCCGCACGACCGCACAACCATGAGGAGAGGCCGGCGGCATGATGCAAAGGGAGGTCTTGCGCGGCAAAGGTGGCGCAGACACCGGTCAAAACGTCTCCCATGCCGCCGCTGGCCATGCCAGGGTGCCCGGTGGTGTTGAAAAGCGTCGGCTGACCGCGTGTCGCGATGACCGTTCGTGCACCCTTCAGCAGCAGTGTCCGTCCGGAGGCGGGTTCGGTGAGCGCCTCGGTCACATTGCGGCGGCTCATGCCGTGCCAGCCGGGGAAGTTGCGCAGCAGCCGGTCCAGTTCACCCGGATGCGGCGTGAGGAGACGTGCCAGACTGGCTGTCTTGTCCAGGATGTGAGGATTCTGCGCCAGCATCGTCAGCGCGTCCGCGTCCACGATGGTCGGCGTCTTCGACTGCTTCAGAACCTCGATCACTTCCTTCTCATGCTCAAAACCCAGGCCCGGCCCGATCGCCAGGGCATCGAAGCGCATCTCCAGCACATCGCGGTAATCATCGATCGGCTTCACCATCACCTCTGCCGGCACACGCGGGGCGATCAGTGGATAGACGTCTTCTTTTACCAGCAAGGTGACGAGCCCGGCGCCTGCACGAATCGCTCCGCGGCAGGCCAGGTCCGCCGCGCCGAGGAATCCGCGTGATCCGGCCATGATGCCGATGCGTCCAGCCTCGCCCTTGTGCATGTCGTACGGGCGGCGTGGCAGCCAGGAACGCAAGAGCGGAGGAGTGAGCGGCAGAGCGGTCGCATCTCCCTCGCAAGTGGCCAGTTCCGGTAGCGGGACGAGCGCAATGCGTCCCACGCAGCGCTCAGCGCCATCCTCCAGCAGTCCCGTTTTGATCTGCGCCACCACAGCAGTCACATCCGCCTCCACGGCATCTTCACAGGCGTCACCGTGATCGCCATCAAAGCCGGAGGGAATGTCCATCGCGATGGTGATCGCATGCTTCTGCGCACGGAGCGTGTTCATCTCGCGCGCCAGGGCCTGCAGCTCGGGTTTCAGCGGCCCTTGAGCGCCGATTCCGAGCAATCCGTCCAGACTGACGATGGGACCAGGAGCGAAGCTGAAAGTGGTCGCGTCGTCGATCACCCGCACATGACTGCGAATGGCGGCGAAATGACGGCGCGGCAGGTCCTTCATGGCTTCCGGGGGCGAGGAAAGCCGCGCGTGCAGTTGCCAGCCGTCGGCCACGAGTTCACGGGCTGCCACCAGCGCATCCCCCGCGTTGTTTCCTTTGCCAAGAAACAGCACCAGAGACCCCGGTCGTGGCGCAAACTGCCGAACCACAGCGGCGATGCCGCGTCCTGCCTCCTCCATCAATGCCGCCGCGCTCACGCCGCGGGCGAACGCGGCTTCCTCGCATTGCTGCATCTGGCGGCAGGTGACGATCATGGCCGTTCGGCCGCTTGTAGCAGCAGCGCTTTGAGTTCGTGGGCGGATTGCAGCGTTTCCTGCGCTGTGGAGGTGGCTTGGCGTGTGACGACGCGTGTGCCTTTGGAGGCGGTTTCCAGCGCCGCGGTGACACGCGCCAGTTGATTCGCATCCGGTGATCCCAGGACAAAGAGGTGCATCAGCCGCTCGTCATCGCGGCGGAAGCCTTCCTTCATCTGAGTGAGTGCTTCGTCCGTGGTTGGAATGACTGCAAAACGCAACCCTCGCGCCACGGATTCTCCTGTGAGCTCGTGAGCGATGCTCATGAGTTCCGCGATGGCCTGCGAGGTCCGGATGAAGCGCGTCGGATCGCCGTCATAAAGGGCCAGCGCCATCACGATCTCACGCGGTCGCGTTTTTCCGGTGAGTTCCGCGTCGATATCCGACTGATCGCCGCCGAGACGCGTTCTCCGCACCGTGTAGCCCATGTTTTCCGCGCCCATCGTTGATTCGAGATAGCCGGGGATGCTTTGATGCCAGTCCGGCTTCGCCAGCGCCTCGCGGATGATCGTCGCGTGACGCTCGATGCCCGCGATCGTGATCGGCCGCCGCAAAGCCATCGCGTATTTGAACGAGCGGTCTGCCGCACGTTCCTTCTTCCACTGCCAGATGCCAAAGCTGGCGATGCCGAGCAGGATTGTGCCGAGTGGCAGCATCACCAGTGCGAAGCGAATCCAGCGTCCAGGGGCGGCAATAGGTGGGGCGGCAGCAGTCATGCGTGGGTGCCAAGAAGCATCGCTTTTCCCGCCGGACAAGCGTGTAACGCATTCTCGGAGGCCGGATGTGTTTGGCGGGAATGACACCGTCACAGGCAGGACTGTCTTCGCCAAACTATCCGGCTGCGGGCGCTCTAAAGCCGGATAGTTCGGCGAAGGGCGATTGGAATGGTCGCGGCGTCATATGCGCCGAACACATCCGGCCTACGCAGGGCGTGTCGAGTTTGTAAGCCGGATGTGTTTGGCGATGGTGACGTGTTTCGCCTTGGGCTCACTTCGCCAAACTATCCGGTCGCGGGCGTTCTCAGAGCCGGATAGTTCGGCGGACGGAGATCTGGATGATCGCGGCGTCAAATGCGCCGAACACATCCGCCCTACGGCAGTTGGGCCAGCAGTTCGGCGACAGTGAGCGTCTGCCTCGGCAGCACCAGGTCGGGCCGGATGTCGGCGAGCGGCTGCAAAACGAAACGACGAAGGTGCAGGCGTGGATGAGGCAGGATGAGCACGGGATCATCGCTCACCACATCGTCGGCATAGAGCAGATCGAGATCGAGGGTGCGTGGGGAGTTGCGCTCGCGCTGCTCCGGTCGGCCCAGCGCTGATTCGACGGCCTTCAGGTGCTGGTGCAGCTCCTGCGGGCTGCAGGGGGCCTCCAGTTCGATCACCGTGTTCAAGAACGCCTGCGTTCCCGGGGCGCAATCGACCGGCTCCGTTTCGTAAACAGGAGCACTGGCGCTCAAAACCACGTCTGGAACCCGTGCGAGCAGCCGTTCGATGCCGAGCCGGAGGTTTTCGGCGCGATCACCGAGATTCGAGCCGAGAGCGATGCCGAAACGCATGCGAGGGGCGGGTTACTTCAGGCCCAGGACGTCCTGCATGTCATAAAGGCCGGCCGGTTTGCCGACGAGCCATCTGGCGGCACGGACGGAGCCGTTGGCGAAGGTGTCACGGCTGCTGGCTTTGTGCGTGAGTTCGACGCGTTCGCCGACATTGGCAAAGACGACGGTGTGATCACCGACGACATCGCCGCCGCGCAGGGCGTGGACGCCGATTTCCTTCGGCGTGCGGGCGCCGACGTCGCCGAAGCGGCCGTGGCGGCAATCCTTGTCGTATTCGAGGCCGCGGGCGTCCGCCAGGATCTCCACCAGCGTGCGTGCGGTGCCGCTGGGCGAGTCCTTTTTCATGCGGTGATGCATTTCGATCACTTCGAGATCGAAATCAGGGCCGAGGAGTTCCGTGGCTTTGCGAGTGAGCCAGAACAACGTGTTCACGCCGACGCTGTAATTGGAGGCGAAGACGATGGGCAATGTCTTTGCGGCTTCGCGAATGGCGGCAAGCTGCTCGTTCGTGTGACCGGTCGTGCCGATGACCATGCTCTTCTGCTGCTTGAGGCATTCGGCCAGCAGTTCGTCGGTGAAGTGATGCGAGGTGAAGTCGATCACGGCATCGGCTTTGGCGAGGGCAGGGGACAGGGCGTCGCCCACGTCGATGGTGGCGGCGACGGGCACGTTTTGAGATTCGGCGGCACGGATGATGGCCTGGCCCATGCGGCCTTTGCAGCCAGTGATGAGGAGTTTGAGGTCGGACATGACGGGTGGCTGATAAACAGGCCGGGAAGTTATGCAAGAAGGGCCTCGAAGCTGTGCGGTGCCGCACCGCAGGGCGTGAACCCGGGTCTGGCTCGTGTGCTCAGGCGAGTTTTTGCAGAATGTCGGCCACGATCTCCTCGGGCCTGCCGTCGATGGGAACGCGGATGAGATCGGGGGTCGGATCCAGCGTGGCGAGCTGGCTGTCGAGCAGGCTCGGAGGCATGAAATGACCTTTCCGCCCGGCGAGGCGGGCCGTGATGATCTCTCGCGTGCCGTCCAACAGCACAAAGCGAAGGGTTTCAGGCGCGTCGTGGGCACGGAGCTTGTCCCGGTAGATGGGTTTGAGCGCAGAGCAGGCCAGAATGTAGATCGGCGTGGCGTGGCGCATGTCCTCGATGCGTTGGCGGAGCACCGCATACCAGGGCCAGCGGTCGTCGTCCGTCAGCGGCGTGCCGGAGGACATCTTGGCCTTGTTCTCGGGCGGGTGAAAGTCGTCGCCATCCTCAAAGACAGCGTCGAGTTTCGCGGCGAGCAGGCTGCCGATGACGGATTTGCCGGCGCCGGAGACGCCCATGATGATGATGGTCTTGAGATCGGGGTGGAGCACGGGTGGGAAAGGGAAGGGATGATGGATTTACTGCAGACCGGGCCGCCTGCCAAATCCGCTGCTGATCGTGCGGCTTGACGTTTGTCCGGCGTCATGGAGGATGGGCGGCCTTACCATGAAACGACTGCTTCTGCCCGCCCTGCTGTTGATCGGAGCCGCCTTTGCCGCTGATGAAGCGAAGCCCGCCGCTGAAGCGCCGAAGGAGATCGTGCTGTTCAACGGCAAATCGCTCGACGACTGGGAGTCCGTGGACATCGGCGGCAGCGGCATGGTGGAACTGGAGGGAGGCCTCATGATCATCAATCAGGGGGAGAGCGTGAGCGGTGCCATTTACAAGAAGGCTGCCACGCTGCCAATGACCAACTACGAGATCACGCTCGAGGCGAAGCGCCTCCAGGGCGTGGACTTCTTCGTCGGGCTGACCTTTCCTGTGGGCGATCTGAAAACCTGCGCCACGCTGATCTGCGGCGGTTGGGGCGGCAGCGTGACCGGCATCTCCTCCATCGACAACCTCGATGCGTCGGAGAACAACACCTCCAGCTTTCAGCGCTACAAGGACGACCAGTGGTACACCATCAAGCTGCGCGTGACGCCGACGAAACTCAGCGCCTGGGTGGATGACAAGCAGGTCATCGACGAGGACATCGAAGGCAAGAAAGTCGGCGTGCGTCCCGGGCCGATCGAAAACTACCTGCCCATGTCCCTCACGACCTTCAATACCATGGCGGCCATCCGCAATGTGAAGCTGACGCCGGTGGTGGAGAAAAAATAATGAGTGTGGCGAGCGTGATCCGCCTGCTGACAGCCACTGCCTGTGTCTGTCTGTCGTCCTGCGGATCATTGCAGGAGTTTCAGGCCCTGCGGCCGGAGACGGAGCTTTCAAACCGTGAGCGGCTGCATCTGGCGGCGCTGCTGGAGGAAATGGCAGCAGGATGGGATGGCATGCAGCGCGGGCGGATCACCGACCGGCGCAAGGCGCAGGACCGCTACGACCGTGCGCTGGCCGCCTTTCTTCACGACTGGGATGAGGATCAGAGCCCGCGTTACTGGCAGAGTGGGGCGGTGTTTGCGGGCAGGCGGCAGTCATTCGTCATTGAGTTCGATGGGAAGGCGGATCCGCACCGGGAGGTTTCGCCTTCGCAGATCGACCAGATCATTTTCCCCTCGCGCGTGAAGCCCCGGGGGACCGACACCCTTTCCGCCCGGCCGGGAGTGGGCATTCCTGTCGTCGGACATATCCTCCGCACCAAGCGCAGCCGAAGGGAGCAGCCATTCCTGCCGCCGAACGGGGGCAATCTGACACTCACGGCCATGATGGACCTGGGTAAACCTGCGGCGGACAGTGCCGGGGCTCCGCGGCGCTGCCGGTTGCGGCTGCACAACGCCCTGAACGTGGAAACGGTGAAGGTGAATGGTGACGAGCGGCTGCTGGCCGCCAATTTCACCGCGGCAAAGCATCTCGCCCTCTCCAAGAAGTCGTTGAGGCTGTTCGCCTGGCTCGGTCTGCTCTATCCTGAGCGCACGCTGGCCGACTGCCAACTGTACCGCATGGATGTCTATGATCCGCGGCGCATTCCGGTCGTCTTTGTGCACGGGCTCATGTCCGACCCGCACATCTGGCTGAACGCGGTCAATGCCATCAGTTCCGATCCCGAGTTGCGGGCGGCTTATCAGCCTTTGTACTTCCTGTATCCCACCGCCCTGGGCATTCCGCAGTCCAGCGCCCGCCTGCGCGACTCGTTGCTGGCCATGCGGGAGCACTTTGACCCGGATCATGACGATCCCGGCTTGAAGCGCATGGTGCTGGTCGGGCACAGCATGGGCGGGCTGCTCAGCCGCATGCAGGTGATCGATCCAGGAGACAAGCTGTGGAATTGTGTGTTCAGCAGGCCGCCTGAGGAGCTGGATGTGTCGGATGCGCTGCGCGGGAAGCTCGTCCATGCGCTGAAGTTCAAGCCTGTGCATGACGTGAAGCGGCTCGTGTTCATCGCCACGCCACATCGCGGCAGCGACATCGCCGGCAAGAAGATCGTGCGCCGCCTGTCCTCGCTGATCCGCCTGCCGGTGGACACCGCGTTGCTGATGAAGCAGTTCGTCACGGGAAATCTGGACGCCCTTTCACCCCAGATTCGCGATTGGGGCTTCTATGGCTTTCTGAGCCTGGGCACGCTTTCCACGCGCCATCCGTGTCTGGAAGGGCTGAACGGCATGCCCATCCCCGTGAAGCACTACTCCATCATCGGCGACCGTGGCAAAAACAATGGCGTCCTTGGTTCCGATGGTGCCGTGCCCTACGTCAGCGCCCATCTCGACTCCGCCGCCTCCGAAAAGATCGTCCCCTACTGGCACGGCTGCGTGGAGCGGCCCGAAGTCGTGCAGGAGATCATGCGGATCTTGAAGCAGCATCTTCGGGAATCGGGCAGGGCGAGTCGCTGACGTTTGTGACGACGTCAAGGTGTCGCCCGTGTGGCAATCGACCGCCTCTTTTTAGCTTGCCGATGATGTATATCGCCACGACGCAGGAGGCGGCCAACAGGGCAAAAATGGCGGCCATGATGTTCCTGCCCTCGCTCAGCCAACCGGCCAGGGAGACTCCGAGGCGTTCTTCGAGTTTTGTCAGGGGGAGTGCAGGCATTACTGGCTCCGTCCATCCCGTCCAGAATTCGGGATGAGTGTCTGGATGCAGTCCTGCGGCCAGCCGGGTGCGCATGAAGGTGGTTTTGGCGTTCAACCTGTCTTTGGCAGCCTGACGGGCTTGATGAAACCATCGCGTGAGATCGCTCATGTTGGCACGGCTTCCCCACATGCTCAGTCCGCGAGTCAGCAGCTCCGCTGTTTGAACCAGTCGTTCCTGTTCACTCCGCGTCTTCTTGATGTCTTCGTCATAGGTTTCTTGGCGAAGCCAGGCCCTGAAGTTTCCGTTGGCAAACACAGGCGTCTTTCCTTCTGCCATCAATTCGGCGGTTCTCAGGCAGGAAAGATAGCTCAGAAGGTAATGAACGTCCGGAACTCCTGGTGCGCTCCTGTCATGGATCAGGCCGCATGCGGCCAATGCATGCACATCCACGCTTTCTTGTGCCGATCCCATCTGGATCAAACCGCACATTCCTTTCACAAATCCCTGGTTCGGAGATGCACCGCTGGCTGCTGGATGACCTGCCAAACCATCATGTGCCAGTTCGATTGAATCCAGTTTTGGGTCGCGGTCCCGGCGGCTCGACAAGCCGGCCTTCCACCATTCCAACAAGCCCAGATGCGCGCTTTCACGCCCAAAATGGGCGTTGGGGTTGATTTGAAGCGCTGATTTCACCTCCCGGATCGCAAGGTCAAGTTTCTCACTGTTTGAATCACGATCAGGGCTCTTGATCCACTGATGGGTGCGAAACACGCCGAGGTTGGCATGCAGGCGGTAACGGTGGTCAGCAGTTTCCTGGCCGGGAAGGCCGGCCATCGCGGCAGCTTTTTTCTCCATCCACGTCACGGCCTCGTCATGCTTTCCGAGCCGGTCACAGGCCACGGCAGCGTCATCGTAAAGGTCGAGACGGGCCGGCTCAGTGTCGAGTTCACGTCTGACGCGATCCAGGCGCATCTGATAGTATTCAGAAGGATAACGATCAAACCAGCCCACCATCGTCTCAACGACCTCCAGCCGCCCTCGGGCTTCCATGGCAATGGTGTCGCGATCCCACAAACAGGCTGCCAGTGGCCCGGCCAGTATCAGATAGAGCAACAGTTGGAAGAACCGCATGGCTGTACGAAACGAGACAGTCATCCTACGGTCAAACAGCATTCAAAGCATCTTCGTCGGAATAGACTGCTGACGTGGCAGCGTTCTTGAGGCAGCCAACCTCATGAATCTCCGACTCATCTTCCTGCTCAGCTCGGCTGTGGCACTTCACGCCGCCGATGATCTTCCCTTCACGCAAGTTCCCGCCGAGTTCGCGGGCCAGTTTCACCCCGGAAAGTCTCCGCTCGTGTTTAATGACGGCAGCAAGGTGAAGAACCCGGAGGACTGGCAGCTGCGGCGGGCGGAAATCCTCGCCGACTGGCATGGAATCATGGGCGCGTGGCCGAAGGTCATCGAAAAACCGAAGATCGAGGTGCTGGAGACGACGAAACGCGATGGCGGCGTGACGCAGCGGAAAGTGCGGGTGGAAATCGCCCCAGGACAGACCGGCGATGGCTACCTGCTGCTGCCTGCGAACGAAGGGAAGCGTCCTGCGGTGTTCGTGCCCTACTACGACCCGGAAACCAGCGCTGGCTTGAGCGAGAAGCCCCTGCGCGACTTTGCGTGGCAGCTCGCCCGGCGTGGCTTTGTGACGCTCAGCATCGGGTCGCCCGGTGGCGATGCGCGGAAGCCGGTTTTGAGCACGGAGGCAAAATGCCAGCCGCTGTCATATCTCGGCTACATCTGCGCGAACATGTGGCATGCGCTCGCCTCGCTGCCGGAGGTGGACTCGGCGCGGATCGGCATCGTGGGACACTCCTATGGCGGCAAATGGTCCCTTTTTGGCTCCTGCCTGTGGGAGAAGTATGCCTGCGCTGCGTGGAGTGATCCGGGCATCGTGTTCGATGAAACACGCGGCAGCATCAATTACCAGGAGCCTTGGTATCTGGGCCTGGATGCCGCCATCACGCGCAAACCGGGCTTGGTGCGCGAGGACAGCCCGCGCACCGGAGCTTACAAGGTCCTGGTCGAGAAAGGCCACGACCTGCAGGAACTGCACGCGTTGATGGCTCCGCGGCCGTTCCTGGTGTCGGGTGGTGCCGAAGACCCGCCGAAACGCTGGCTGGCGCTCAATCACAGCATCGCGGTGAACGACTTCCTCGGCTTCAAAAGCCGCGTGGCGATGACGAATCGCGAAAAGCACGATCCCAACGAGGAATCGAACGAGCAGATCTATTGCTTCTTCGAGTATTGGCTGAAGCCGTGAGTGACACGGCTACAAGTGGCTGCTGAGAACCTCGGCGTTCCGTTTGCGCAGGCGTGCGGCGAGGTTGCGGGCGATGTTGGTGAGAATCTTGGCGTGGATCGCATGCTCGGCCTTCATCAGCAGGTCCAGTCCGGGCGCGGAGAGTGACAGCGCCTCGATGTCGGTGTCGGCACGCACGGTCGCGGAACGCGGGGCGTTGTCCAGCAGGGCCATTTCACCGAAGGTCATGCCCGGCGTGCAGGTGGTGAGGCGGTAGCTCAGCCCGTTCGGCAGGGTGAGGCCGATGCTGGCCTTGCCCTTGAGGATCATGAGCAGCTCCGTGGCCTGTGTGCCGGCCTCAAAGACGACACTGCCTTTCGGATAGGAGCGCGGGGTCAGCAGACGCCAGACTTTCTCCCGCTCGGCCGCGGTGAGGCCCTCCACGAGTTCGCATTTCTCAAAGGGAACGGTCATGCTGGAGGAGCGGCGGTCGCCCAGCGACTCCAGCAGGCGGTTTTCACAGAATTCCAGCGCGGTGTCGGCATCGTCTTCCCAAGCAAGGTAGGCAGGTGGCGTGCTGCCATGACGACGGCGGGCGGAGCGCTTTAGAATCGACACGTGGTGGCTGCGGGTGACGTGAACCCAGATGCCCTTCGCGGCCAGTGCTTCAAAGGTATCGAGGAACAGCCTGCTGGAGACGACATCGAGCTGCGGAACGCGGCTGAAATCGAGGATGTAGGCGAAGGCTTTGTCCGCACCGGCGAGAAGTTCGCGCACCACACGCTCCGCCGGCCCAAAGGTGACATGGCCCTGGATCTCGAACAGCCGGATGCGACTGCCGTGCTCGCGCAAAAGTCGTGCCTCCTCGGCCGGACGGGAGCGATTGGACGAAATCTGGGCTGCGGAACTGCGATTGCGAATGACGGAGAGCGATGGTGTGGCGCTGTTGAAGACGTGCAGGTGATAACGGGCGGAAATCTCGCGGCAGACCGCGATGCCGCGCGCGCTGTTGCCCCGCTGGTCCAGAAGCGGGGAAAAGACCGCCACGGCGAGCTGGCCGGGCAGCACGGCGAGGATGCCGCCACCCACGCCGCTCTTGGCTGGCATGCCGACATTGTACAGCCATTCGCCAGCGGCGTCATACATGCCGCTGGAGGACATGACGCTGAGCACGTTCTCGACGTAGTCGCCGATGATGGCCCGCTGGCCGGTCAGCGGATGCACGCCGTCGTTGGCCAGTGTCGCGCCCATGAAGGCGAGGTCGTGGCAGTTCACCAGGATCGAGCACTGCTGGAAGTAGGCCTCCAGGCTGGGCATCGGGTCCTCGGTGAAGATGTCAAAATTCCGCAGCATGTAGGCGATGGCACGGTTCCGGTGGCCCGTCTCGCTTTCCGAGCGGCTGACATCCTGGTCGATGGTGAGCTGCCGTCCAGCGTAGCGGGAGAATGTGTCCAGGATGCGGTTCACCTTCTGCCGCGTGGTCTTGCCCTCCACGAGTCCGGTGGTGGCGATGGCGCCAGCGTTGATCATCGGGTTCAGGGGACGGCCGCTGGGGTCGAGGCTGATGGAGTTGAAAGGCTCGCCGCTGGGCTCCATCCACACCTTTGAGAGCACGGTGTCCTTCCCGCTGTCCTGGAGGGCGATGCCATACGTCAGCGCCTTGGAGATCGATTGGATGGTGAAATGCTGCCGCGTGTCACCGACTTCATAGACCTGCCCGTCACAGGTGACCACGCAGATGCCGAACCAGTCCGGGTTCGCCTTTCCCAGCTCCGGAATGTAGGTGGCCACGGCTCCTTCGCGCAGCGGTTGGTATTTGGCGTGGAGTTCTTCCAGGTAGGATTGGATCGGCGAAACAGGGAGGGAGGAGTCGGACATGAGGTTGGTGGGGAATTTAGTAGCAGGAAGGATGCTAATCGTTGCGAAAAATGCTCCCGCCGGGTGCCTGGGCGGGGGATGGTTCGCTTCGTTTGGGCGATTTTCCCGCCGGATCCATGGTGGCTGGCCATCCCTCAGGGAAACCTCCGCTTGCACCTTTCCGGCGTCCTCGCCTTCATGGGGCGCATGATTGCCTTTCTGCGTGGAATTCTGGCCGAAGCCCTGCCTCATCGTGCGACGATCGACGTCCATGGCGTCGGCTATGTGGCGCTCATTCCGCTGACCACCTTCGACAGGCTGCCGCAGGTCGGCGCGGAGGTGCAATTGCTCACGCATTACCACGTGACTGAGCGGGATCATACGCTGTTCGGCTTCATGAGCGCCGATGAGCGGGATCTCTTCCGCCTGCTGATGGACCGTGTGTCCGGCATCGGCCCGAAAATGGCGCTCAGCGTGCTCAGCGGCATGCCGGTGGCCGCGTTCAAGGACGCGGTGATCGCCGGGGATGTAAAGTCGCTCTCCCGCATCAAAGGCGTCGGCGGGAAGACGGCGGAGCGCATCGTTTTGGAGCTGAAGGACAAGGTCGGCGTCGTCGATGCCTGGCAGGCCGCACGAACGGCCAAAGGCGCGCACGATCCGAAACAGGAGGCGCAAAGCGATGCGGTGCTGGCCCTCATCGCTCTGGGCTACAAGCAAAGCGAGGCCCAGAAGGCGGTGAACGAGGCGGCGAAGCAGCCTAGCATCGATACGGCGGACAAGATGATCCGCGAGGCGTTGCGGGGCATGGGGTGAATCAAGGAGCGGGGGACTCTGTCCCCACGAATTGAAACGGGGGACGGAGTCCCCCGCTCCTTGGGCTCACTTCAGACTCTTGATGTACAGAATCAGGCTCTCAATCTGCGAGTCGTTCAAGATGCCCGCGTAAATGGGCATGCCGGTGTCGAATTTCTCGAAGCCCTTCACGACTTTGGCGCTCGGATTGAGGATGGACTCGCGCAAGTAGGCTTCATCGGCTTTGAATCTGCCCTTCTGCCCCTTGGCAATGTCACGCTCGCTGCCGAAGAGGCCCTTCCAACTGGGGCCGACCTTGCCGACGAGCGTGCCATCGGTGCTGTGGCAGGCCATGCAGCCGAACATTTGATACAGGCGCTCACCTTCCTCCACCGTCGGCTTCACTGCGGCCGTGACGGTGGATTGGCGCGGGGTGAGATCGACTTTGAGGTTCGCGTCGAAGCCTTCCTTCTTCGGATCAAAGGTCAGCAGCTCCCAGGGCGTGAAGTAGGCCGTGTTTTCGGCCTTGAGGCCGTCGGCGCTCTTCAAACCCCAGCCGATGCGCATCTGATGGACACCGGCCTTCATTTCGGGGAAGCCGACCAGCACGCTTTTGCCGTCGTCGCTCAAGTAGGCGCTGCTCGCGTTCATCCACTCCTGGCCAGTGCTGCCGTCGAGCTTCAGGTGCGGGCTGCCGTAGTCCGGCGTGCGGCGGTAGTTCCAGCGCTCGGCGTTGTAGCTGTCGGGATTGGTGGCGAGTTTGGCGTCGAGCTTGGCATTGAAGCGCAGCAGGAGGCCTTTGTCGGTCGGCGTGACCTCTTTCAGCAGAACACGCGGCTGGCCGGTGTAGCGCACGCGGGCGAGGCCGCTCAGCTTCTTCACCACGGTGCCCCAGACCTGGAAGCCGACGACGTAGAGCTGCCCGTCGGCCGGATTCACAATCGCGTTGAGCGTGGGGAAGTCGAAGTCGCGTGAGAAGCTCGTGACCGCCGCCTGCGGGCGTTCAAAGCGCGTGTTCATAAGCACGCGGAAGAGTTCGGGGCGATTGTAGCCGATGTGGATCAGTTCGTCGTTCACCGGTCCCATCTTCGCGTCGAGGAGCCAGGTCTGCGTGACACCGCTGGGATTCACCGGATGCGGAATCCAGGTCAGCGGCTCGGTGATCGTCTTGGGGAACTGGTCTTTCGGCGCGATGGTCGGCAGGTGGCCGTAGAAATGGTGATCGCTGATGATGTGCAGCGGCGTGGAGGGCACGTAGTTGCCCTGCTGGTCGCTCGCGGTGACGAGACCGGTCTGCGGATTCACGCCGATGAAGGGCTGCCGTAACCCATAACCCATCACTTCAATCTTCTTCCCATCCGCCGCCACTTTGATGACCGTGCCGTTGTGCTTGCCACGCGTCGTGCCTTCCTGGCCGCCCTTGGAGATGTAAAGCTCACCCTTTGGCCCCAGCTTCATCGAATTCGGAAACTCCCGCGTCTCCGCCGTCTGCGCGAAGAGATTGCAGAACATCTCATAGCGGTCGCATTCCTTGTCACCGTTCGAATCGACGAGCTTCCAGATGCCGTTGCGGTCGAAGACGAAAATGGAACGGGAAGCGTGATTGACCGATGAGTAGATTTTGCCTCTCTCGTCGTCGAGTGCTCGAATCTTGCTTTTGATCTCTTCAGATTCCTTTAGCGCTTTTTCAATGGTAGGCGCCATCCGATCCGATTCGCGCCGAAGGTCGCCGAGAATCTTTTCCACTTCTGCGATTTCCTTCGTGACCTTGGCGATCTGATTCGAAGGAGCGCCAGCTTTCGACAGTGTTTCCCTTTCTATACGCAGACCCTGCAAATGTTCAGGTATGCCCGACCAGGGAGGGTCGATTTGATTTGGGATCAGCTTGGCAACCGCCTTGAGTTCCGCCTCAAGTCTCTGGATTTGGTTGGAGACTTCATCAGCACGAGGATTCTCCATTCTCGTCACAATGCTCATCGGCTCATGCAACCCGCTGGCGAAGCGTTTCCACGTCACCTTCTCCAAATCGCCCTTCAGGCCCGAGATCAGCCACACATCACCATCAAAGGTGACACCTGCCGCATCGCCCAGGTCATTGAGAAACGCGATGTCCGCGAGCCGCACATTGCGCTTCCACGGATTCTCGAAGGGCAGGGGGATGTCGTCGATGACGTAGGCGTCGGGTTTTTGAGAGAGCGTGGCCTTGGTAGTAAGGGTTTCGGGCCAGCGGCTCTGCTTGGGAGGATTTTGTCGCCGATCAGGTCGAACAGCCTTCTCGATGGCCTCGAAGGAGGCTGGGCTGGAATAGCTGGCACCGGGTACATTTTTACCGTTAAAGTGCAGCGTAGTGCTACCTCCGAGTCCTGTGAGCCGCGCCTTGTTGTTATCCGATTCGAGCTGAAGGCTTGAAACCAAGCAACCACTTCCGTTTGAGATGCCGGCTGACTCCAAGTTGAATTTGACTGACGACTGCTGGTTGTCCTTGGTCTGGAATCCAAGCAAATGAAACAACCGGACTTCCACATCTGGTGACGGAGTTTCGATCCAGTGGTGGATCATCACGCGCCGGAAGTCGCCTTGCGAATTCGCTTGTGACAGGGTTTGATGAACGAGCACCCCATCGAGTTCGAGTTCGATGACCGCGATGCCATTCACCATTCGCACGCCGAGAAATCGGCCCTTTTGAGCGTCAATCGGGCCGCGCCCTAATTCCTCCTCGCTCGGCGCCGGCTCTCTTGGATCGGTGAAGCTCGGCTTCTCGCCGACCTGCCAGCCCGGATAGATGCCATTCGCGAGCCACACCTTTCCAACCGGCTTCGGCAGGAACTCCTGGCCGTCCTTGGTCTTTTGTCCGGCGATGTGATACGAACCGGGAGCGAGCGCTTCGGGTGTGACGGGTGGTTTGCCTTCCTCGCCTTCCCAGATGCAGGCGATGCGGAGGAGATCGGTGTCAAAGCAGGCCCAGAGATTCTGCCCGAGGTTCAGGATGAGGCCGCGGGGCGTGAGATTGTCCTTCGGAAAGCCTTCACCGACATCGCGACAGTCGAGTACGCTGCTGAAGAAGGGGAAGTCTTTCTCCACAAAGTCACCCCACGGCGATGGCGTGGCCGGTTGGGGCGACTTTTGAGCGAAAAGGGCGGAGGCGAGCGTCAGGAACGCCAGGAGCGGACGGAACTTCATGGTCGGAACATGAACAGGCGAGGCGTTCGTGATCTGTCAACGATCCGCCCCGCCTGCGGCGGGGTCTCGCGGCCCCTGTCTTGCCTTCACAGCAGCACGTCAGTTCGTGCTGCCGTTGATGGCGAGCAGTTCGACCTCGAAGACCAGGGTGCTGAAGGGCGGGATGGCCGGCGTGGGGCTGTTCGCGCCGTAAGCCAGGTTGGATGGAATGGTGAACTTGAACTTGTCGCCCACCTTCATGAGCTGGACGCCTTCGGTCCACCCGGGGATCACGCCGTTCAGGGGAAAGCTGGCCGGCTGGCCGCGGAGCACGGAGCTGTCGAAGACGGTGCCGTTTTGCAAGGTGCCGTGGTAGTGGACGGTGACGTTGTCAGTGGCCGTGGGTGACACGGTGCCAGCTCCGCGTTGCAGAACCTCATAACGCAAGCCGGATGCGGTGGTGTGAATGCTGCCCACGGTGGTTGGCGGCGGTGCCGCTGGAACCACAGGTGCGGGAGCGGGCGGCGGCGTGGCAGACTTCTTGGGCTCGGGCTTGGATGTTTCACAGCTCAGGAGAAACAGGGCGGGAAGGACGAGGGCGATGGATTTGGTCATGATGGTTGGGCGGGGCAAGGCGTGGCGAGTGTCCCGACTGGCCTCTGGCGGTCAAGCGGGCAGGTGAAAGGCAGAAGAATGAGCGTCAGTCGATGCGCACCGCCGCGCAGACCATTTCCAGGATGCGATTGAGCGACGCGGCACCGGAGCCCTCCATGAAGGCGCTGCCGGGGAAGGCCTCCCAGGTGTCGCGGCTGGTGTCCGGCTTCGGCTGGGGGATCAAAGTGAGCGTCGGGTCATACTGGCCGGTCTTGCCGCCGAGTTTGTAGATCACGAGATCGAGTGAAGGCACGACGTAGAGGCAGAAGCCGCCTGCGCCGCTTTTCCAGAACGCGTCCTTCGGCGCTCCGGCCACGTGGCCGTCGGCGTTGTGCTCCCATTGCAGGCTGAAGGGCGTGTGCGGGTTGTAGGGGCTCCACGTCTGGCATTTTTTGATGTAAGCGGGCGGGACGATCTGTTTGTCCTTCCACCTGCCTTCGTGGGCCAGGCAATAGCCGAAGCGAACCGCATCCGTGGCATGCAAAGCCGTGCTGCCCGCGCCATTCGCGTGTGGCATGACGAAGTCGCCACGATGCAGGCAGTAATCCCACGCGCCCCAGCCCTGGGGCTTCGCCAGACGGGTGTCGATGTAGTCCTTCAACTCCATGCCAGTGACATGACGCAGCACAATGCTGGCGATGTGCGGTGAAGGCGATGAATACGAGTAGCCTGCGCCTGGATCGCACCACAGGGGCACATTGAGCGAGGATTTGTCGAGATCACGAATGTTCTGGCCCGGCACCGGCTTGAGCGGCTTCGCTTTGGGATCGCCTTTGACGTAGCCGGTGGGCGTTTGCCCCTCGCCCCAGTAACCGGCGGTCATGCAGAGCAACTGGCCGAGCGTGATGTCAGCCTTGCGTGGGTCGTTCAACGGGAAGGCTTCGGGAAGATACTTCTCAGTGAACACTTTCGTGTCGAGTCCCTCTGGAATCTTGTCTTTGAACTCCTCCAGCATGATGCCGCAGGCGATGCTGCAGAAGCCTTTGCCCGTGGAGGCCATGTCGGGATTCGAGTTTCGGCTCGCCCGGCCAAAATAGCGCTCGAAACAGAGCCATCCGTTGCGCACGACGACGAGGCCGCCGTGCGCGGTGCTGCGATCCGACAGGACGAAAGCCGTTTCGAGCTTCGACAGGTCCATGCCGGCCTGGTCACGGCATGCTTTGACCTCTTTGGCCTCCCGCCAGCCACCTTCGCTGTCGGGTGGTGGGAAGTAGAGATCAGCAGCGTGCAGGGAGGCTGAAACAAAAGCGAGTGCGGAGATGAAGAAGCGGGAGTTCACGGCGGACGATTGCATGGGATTGTTCGCTGAGGCAAACGCCAGCGCGGAGTGAATTGCTGCTGGAGATTCTCGCATGACACGCCATATCTGGCGGCCCCATGCCTGCCCAACCTGCCTACGATCTGCTGTCCCTCGGTGAAGTCCTCCTGCGCCTCGATCCCGGCGAAGGACGCGTGCGCACATCGCGTCAATTCACGGCCTGGGAAGGTGGTGGCGAATATAACGTGGCCCGTGGTGCTCGTCGTTGCTTTGGATTGCGCAGCGGCATTCTGACGGCGTTTGCCGACAACGAAATCGGTCGTCTCATCGAGGATCTCATCCTTCAAGGCGGCGTGGACACCTCGTTGGTCAAATGGGTGCCCTACGACGGCATGGGCAAGCGTGTGCGCAATCCGATCAACTTTACCGAGCGTGGTTTCGGCGTGCGTGGTGCCAAGGGTAGCGTGGATCGTGGCAACAGCGCGGCATCGCAGATCAAGCCAGGCGATTTCGATTTCGATCATCTGTTCGGCAGACTCGGCTGTAAATGGCTGCACACCGGCGGCATCTTCGCGGGGCTTTCCGAATCCACGGCCGAGGTCACGATCCAGGCCTGTGAGGAGGCAAAGAAGCACGGCGTGACAGTGAGCTATGATTTGAACTACCGTCCGTCGCTGTGGCAGGAGCGCGGTGGTTTCCCTGCGGCCCAGGCGCTGAACCGCCGTCTCGCGCCTTATGTGAACGTCATGATCGGCGTCTTGAGCGACGATCCGCCTTCCGCATCGGCTGTTCCGAGTGATCCCAGCGACATCTTCGCCGCGGAGGACGCCAAACTGCGTCCCATGATGGAAAAGCTCGCGGGTGAGTATCCGAACCTGCACACCATCGCTGCCACGTTGCGCCGCGTGCACACCGCCAGCATCAACGACTGGGGGGCGCTGTGCTGGCATCGTGGCCAGTTCCATCGCAGTCGGAATTATCCGCGTTTCGACATTCTCGACCGCATCGGGGCAGGGGACAGCTTCGTTGCGGGCCTGATTCACGGCCTGCTGGTCGAAAACGACGCGCAAAGAGCCGTTGATTACGGTGCCGCCCACGGCGCACTGGCCATGACGACTCCAGGCGACACCAGCATGGCGACGTTTGTCGAAGTGCAGAAGCTCGCCGAAGGCGGTGACGCAAAGGTGCAGCGCTAATCCCACATTGGTTCTGACCGAAATGGCCTTCACCGACTTCACGCCTCCGCACGTTTACGAGCAGCCGTTCCCGGCTTTCGACATCAACGCCATCGAAACGCCCGCCTACGTGGTGGACACGAGCCTGCTGCGCAAAAACATGGAGAAACTGGCCGCCGTGCAGCGTGAATCCGGCGCGAAGGTGCTGCTGGCGCTGAAGGGCTTCTCGATGTTCAGCGTGTTTCCGATCATGCGCGAGTATCTGAGCGGCTGTTGCGCGAGCGGATTGCACGAAGCGCTGCTGGCGCAGGAGTTCGGCAAGGAAGTGCATGTCTATGCGCCTTCCTTCAAAGAAGCCGAGATGCGGGCGATCATCCCCATCGCGCATCACCTCAGTTTCAATTCGCTCGCTCAGTTCCGGAAGCACAAACCGATGATCGATGCCGCGAAGGCCGCCACCGGTCATGCGCCAAGCCCCGGCATCCGCGTGAATCCGGAGCATTCTGAGGTCGAGGTGTCGCTCTACGATCCCTGCTCACCCGGTTGCCGTCTCGGCATTCGTGCCGATTCGCTCGAAGGCGAGGACTGGAGCGGCATCGAAGGCCTGCATTTCCACGCCTTGTGCGAGCAGGACGCCGATGTGCTGGAGCGCACCGTCGCCGCCGTCGAGGCGAAGTTTCCCCGCCTCATCGAGCAGGTGCAGTGGGTGAACATGGGCGGCGGTCATCACATCACGCGCAACGATTACGACGTGGAACGCCTCGTGCGCGTCCTCCGCACCTTCCGCGAAAGGTGGGGCAAGGAGGTTTACATCGAGCCTGGCGAGGCTGCGGGCCTGAACACCGGTTATCTGATCACCGAAGTGCAGGACATCGTCGGCGCGCGCAAAACCGCAGTTGCCATTTCCAAACCCGAAACCACACTCACTCATGCCCAAAGCAGCTCCGATTCTTTCCCCTATCGCACGCCAGGCGATGCAGGACGCCTTGCGCGAGAACTCCATCGCCGCCTCCAAAATGACGCGCGAGGAGCTGATCGCGCAGATGCGGCGGAACGGCTCCGTGCCGAGACCGAATCGATTCTTGCGTGGGCGAAAACCAGCGGATGCCTGATCTCACCTTCCGTCTTCGAGACGCGGACAGCGGCGTTTGGTGAGCTGGAAGGCGGTGCCGAGCATGAGGTCCTGCTGGATGAGAAAGCCGGACGGGTGCTCAAACTCACGACCCCGCCCAATTTTGGCGCTCGTGGTGAGGCTCTGGCCTATTTGGAGAACCTTCTGGCCTACGACGCGTTGCTGGGCTTCGAATGGTGCTTTGAAGGTGTGCTTCAGGAACCGGACGGCGTCACGTTCATCACCAGCCAGCCATTTGTGGTCGGTGCGGAGGCCACACCGGAGCAGATCGAGGCCTGGTTCAGCGGCCAAGGGTTCATTCGCAAACGGGAAAACAGCTTCGTTCGCGAAATCGACGGCATCAGCATCGTGGACGCACGTCCGGCCAATGTTCTGCGTGATGACAAAGGAAACCTCTTTCCCATCGACATCCACATCCTTGGCGTGGCCGCCGAAGACTTGATCGCGGAGGGCGAAGAACACGACGACGGCGGCGAAGTTCTGCCCACCGCGATCCTCGACATCTCCATCACCGCCCACATGCCGGACTGCCTGGAAATGCCCTACCGGCCGCATGTCTTCGGTGCCGGCAAGTCGGGCGAGTTCGCGCATGAGTATCGTCTCGGCGGACCGACGTGCCTCGCGGGCGATGTGATCGAGGGCTTCTCTTTTCCAGAGCCGCTGCGGGTCGGTCAGCGCCTCGTCTTTGCCGACATGGCGCACTACACGATGGTGAAGACGACCACCTTCAATGGCGTGCCGCATCCCGACATTGCCATCTACGACGCGGAGAAAAAGGAATACCGCGTTGTGCGTCGCTTTGGCTACGAGGACTTCCGCAACAAGCTCTCGTAAGCACAAAAGCACCAAGATTGGGCGCATTCGAGTCTGGCTCGGCAAAGCGGCGGCCGTACCCTTCGTATGCAAGCCATGCGCTCCATCCTCGCATTCCTCATCGCCGTCCCGTTTGTCGTTTCCGCCCAGCCGGTCACGAAGAAGCTCGATCTCCTCGAAGTCATCAAATCCGGCAACGTGGAATACCACGTCAATCCGAAGGCTGACTTCCACGATGATCCGAAGGACATCTGGACCTTTGCCAAAGACGGCGCCTTCAACATCTCCGGCCGTGGCTACGGCTACGTCGCCACGAAGGACAACTTCCGCGACTACCACCTCGTCATCGAATTCAAATGGGGCACGAAGACCTGGGGCAAGCGTGAGAAGGCCGCGAAGGACAACGGCATCCTCCTCCACGCCTACGGGCCGCACGGCGCCTACGGCGACACCTGGATGGCCAGCATCGAGGCGCAGATCATCGAAGGCGGCGTGGGTGACATCCTCGTGCTCTCGCCGAAGCTCGCGGACGGCACGGAGCTCACGACTTCGCTCTCCGCCGAGTTC
This sequence comes from Prosthecobacter sp., assembly GCF_014879935.1. Classification (GTDB taxonomy): domain Bacteria; phylum Verrucomicrobiota; class Verrucomicrobiia; order Verrucomicrobiales; family Verrucomicrobiaceae; genus Prosthecobacter. Next base: position 29,275 of record NZ_JACSRD010000178.1, on the reverse strand, counting down.
GCGCTCGACCGCGACAAGGAGAAGATTTGGAAGAAGGGCAAGCCGCGCCAGACCGTGACCAAAGGCCGCATCAACTGGCGTGGCCGCGACGAGGACTGGAGCGACACCGTCGGCTTCCGTGGCAAAAACGATGTCGAAAGCCCCAGCGGCGAGTGGAACCGCCTCGAAGTCATCGCCAAGGGCGACACGCTGCAATACTTCGTCAACGGCGCGATGGTGAACGAGGCCTTCGATTGCAAACCGAGCGAAGGCAAAATCCTCCTTCAAACCGAGGGCGCGGAGATGATCGTGCGTCGCTACGAGCTCTATCCGCTCGGCGAGTTCAAAGAGAAATGGTCCGCCATCCAGGCCAGCGGCGGTAGCGACATCGGCGCGGTGCGCGATGGTCAAAGCGAGGCCCTTTCGCCCGAAGAAAGCATGAAGCGCATCCAGCTCGACGGCCCGTATGAGGTGCAACTCGTCGCCGCCGAACCGCTCGTGCTCGATCCCGTCGAGGCCACGTGGGATGAAAAAGGCCGCATGTTCGTCGCCGACATGCGCGATTACCCGCTCGGCCCGCCGAATCCCGGCGATCCGTGGCTTTCACGCATTCAACTGCTCACCGACGACAACGGCGACGGCCGCATGGACAAGGCCGTGACCTTTGCCGACCACATGGACAACGTGCAGGGTCTCCTACCTTACGACGGCGGCCTCATCGCCACCACCCGCAGCCAGATTCTCTTCCTCAAAGACACCGACGGTGACAACAAGGCCGACCTCATCAAGCCCCTCATCCGCGGCTTCAATCCCAAGCACAGCCAGCTCCAAGTCAGTGCGCCACGCTGGGGTCCCGACGGCTGCGTTCACTTCAACAACGGCCTCGATGCCCGCGAGATATATCCCGCAGATGCCCCCACGAAGGTCGTCGGCGTCCCCGGCTCGAACTTCAAATGGAACCCCAAGACCGGCGAGATCACGCCCACCGGCGGTCGCGGCCAATACGGCGGCGCTTTCGACGACTACGGCCACCATTTCTACTGTTCGAACCGTAACCCGCTCATGTTCACCGTCATGCCCTACGAGGCCATGCTGCGGAATCCGCATGCCGGCATCACGCAGGTCCATGAGGACATCGCCACACCCGGCGCGGAGACGCGCGTGTATCCGCTGCAGATCACGCACACCACGGCAGACGCCCACGCCGGCACAAACACCGCTTGTTCCGGCCTGGGTGTCTATCGTGGCAGTTTGATGCCCGAATTGCGCAACAACGTCTTCGTGCCCGATCCCACCGGCCAGCTTGTCACCCGCTATAAAGTTGAACCAAACGGTGCCTCGCTCAAAGCCACCCGTATCGGTGATCGCACCGAATTCTTCCGCAGCAGCGACGAATGGTGCCGCCCCGTGAACTTCACCACCGGCCCCGACGGCGCGATCTACATCTGCGACATCTACCGCCGCTGGATCGACCACGCCCGCTTCTTCCCCGAGGAATTCGTCAAAACTCACGACATGCGCCAGGGCGAAAACCACGGCCGCATCTGGCGTGTGGTGCCGAAAGGAAAAAGTAGTCATGGGCTTCAGCCCGTGACCGCCACCGCCAGCTCTGACGGGCTAAAGCCCATCACTACTTTCTCAAGCCCCCTGCCCGCAGAGCATCCCGAACGCGCCCTGTTCCTCAAAATCCCAACGATCACCGACACCGCCGAACTCGCCGCCATCCTCACGAAACACGGCGAAGACCCGTGGATGGCCAAAATGGTTGCCAGCGTCTCCGCAAAGAACATGGGCCGCATCCTCAGCCAGCTCGGCGATGGCTTCTTCAGCCACTTCTCTGCCACCAAGAGCGGCACCATCCGCACCTTCGCCGCCGGTTCGCTCGCCGATAGCGAGGCCAGCGACATCAAGTCGCTGCTCACGCTTCTCCAAAAACAACCCGGCGAACTCCTTTGGTGGAAACCCGCTTTGCTGCAAGGTCTCGCCAAGCTCCCGAAAGGCCACGAAGACGCCGCCAAGGAAATCGCCGCGCTTCAAACGAAGATCGACACCATCATCGCCGATGCCAAGGCACCGCTCGATCAACGCCTCGCCGTGCTGCCGCTGCTTGCCTCGCGGAAATGGGCCTCCGTCGAGCCCGTGGTGAAGAACCTGCTCACCACCACGCAGCCGCTGGAGCTCACCGCGGCCACCGTGGCCCTGTTGAAGAAGTTCAGCGCCACCAGCACCTCGCCGCTCATTTACGAACTGCTGCCCAAAGCCGGTCCCGGCCTCAAACGCGACCTCGTGACCATCCTCACCGCCAACGCCACCACCGCGCTCGAACTCTTCAAGCGCATGGACAAAGGCGAGTTCCCGCCTGCGTGGGTCGATGTCGAAAAACGCTGGGCTTACCAGCGCGGCAAAGGCGAAATGGCCGAACTCGCCAAAAAGCTCTTCGGCGAGGCCAACAGCGACCGCGCCAAAGTCGTCACCAGCTACCTCGACGCCGCCAAAAAGCCCGGCGACGCCAAAAGAGGCCAGCAAGTCTTCGCCACCATCTGCATCACCTGCCACAAGCACGGCCAGCTCGGCGTCGATGTCGGCCCGCCGCTCTCCGACGTGAAGGTGAAGCCCCCCGAAGCCCTCCTCAGCGACATTTTGGACCCGAACCGCATGTTCGAAGCCCGCTGGAGCGCCTATACCATCGAAACGAAGGATGGCCGCACCTTGTCCGGCCTCATCCAAAGTGAGACGCCCGATTCCGTGGTGCTGGCCATGATGGGCGGTGCGAAGGAGACGATTTCACGTTCAGGGATCAAGGAGATGAAAAGCCTCGACCGCACCCTGATGCCAGATGGTCTCGAAGGAGCCATCAACAAGGAGCAGATGAGCGACCTGATCGCCTTCTTGCTCGGGAAATAGGCGTCGTGGCAGATGGGCGCGAGGTGGGGGGCTCAACGGTCGTCGGGGCCGCGACGTTCAGATTCACCGGTTGCGCAGGGGATGCTAGATGTCGCACCAGGGACGGGGCGCAGCCGCAGCCGGTCGCGGACAAACCCGCCTGGTGGCTGCCGGACGTGGGGTGCCGACTGGGTTGCCTGGGGAAAGTGATCGTCCTGCGCCGTCGGTGCCTCGCCACCGCCGCCTGCGGTGGAGCCCCCTTTGACTGCAAAGGGTGAAGCACGTCCCTACCGACGCACTCGTCCATTCTACGGACGCGACGCAGGCAGACGGGGCTGCGGTTCACTCCGCCTTGGCCTTGCCCTTCTTGCCTTTTCCTTTGCCCTTGGCGGCGTTCGTTTTGGTGTCCTGGGTGAAGACGCCGCTTTCAAAGGGCACGGGATCGGCGGTGACGCGTGGGTCGCCGACTTCCTTGAGCTTGGCCATCAGTTCGGCGGCCATCTGGGCCTTGATCTCGGCGTAGCCGGGTTCGGCGGCGACGTTGATGGTCTGCGCAGGGTCTTTGCTGAGGTCGTAGAGCTCCTCCTGCGGCCGTTTGGCGAAGGCGTAGTCGAAGTGCCACTTGTACTGCGAGTCGTTGCGATGCTGGACGAGCCAGGCCTTCGCGGGCGAGGCATCCATGTCCGGGAAGGCGACATAGGTCTCGTTTTCGAGGTCGTCCTGGCTGGGCGTGAAGCTGTCGGTCAGCGTCTTGAAGTCGCCCATGGGCATGCGTTCCGGTTTGAAGTTGTGGATGTAGAGGAAGCCGTCCTTCCGTAGTGCACGCTGGGGGTAGGGGAGGTTGCCTTCGCGGGCGCTGCTGACGTGACGCTCGCGGCCGGTGATGACGTAGTCGCGCTCCTTCTCGATCTGGCCGCTTTGGCCGGATTTCATGAGCGAGACGAGGCTTTTGCCATTCACGCCGGGCGGAATGGGGGCGCCGCCGATCTCCATGAAGGTGGGTGCGAGGTCCATGAGATTGACGAAGTCCGCAATGTAGCGACCGCCGGGCTGTCCGGGCCAGCGGATGGCCAGGGTGACGCCGACGCCGAAGTCGTAGAGGTTGCACTTGCCGCCGGGGAATCCGGGCGCGCCGTGGTCGCCGCTGATGACGATGACGGTGTTGTCATACTCGCCTTCTTCTTCGAGTCGTTTGATGAGCGTGCCCACCTGCGCGTCGAAGGCCTGGATCTCGCCGAGGTAGCTGCCGAAGTCCTCGCGGAAGGCGTCCACGTCCGGCAGGTGTTTCGGCAGCTTGCCCTTCAAATCGTCCGGTTGGATGCCCCACTGGGCCTCGCCGCTGCCTTTGACCCACTTGCGATGCACATTGGTGGGGCCGTGCCAGAAGCAGAACGGCGTGCCTTTCGGCCGCGCCTTGAGAAAGGCATCGAAATTCCCGCGCACCTCGGCATAGATCTGCTGCTTCGCGTCCTCGACAGGAACGCCGTCCTTCATGAGCTTGTCCACATTCTGGGAGAACTGATTGCAGCGGCCGCCGGACTGCTGGAAGGCGTACTTCTGGCCGCCGTAAGGAGCGTCGGCGGGATCGCCGGGGCTCCAGACCTTGAAGGCCTTGCCAATGTGGTAGCCCTGATCCTTCAAGAGCAGCGGAAAACTGGGGATGGCAGGATCCCACACGGCGCCATTCAGAATGGCGGCACGGCCGGTGTTGAAGAAGTAGCGGCCGGACAGCAGGGCGCTGCGGCAGGGGGTGCATGAGGGCGCATTCACATACGCACGGCTGAAGAGCGCCCCCTCGCGGGCGATGCGGTCGATGTTCGGGGTTTTGACGACCTGGTTTGGCGATGGGAACTTCTCATGCTCCGCGTAGATGCTGGCGTAGCGACCCCAGTCGTCGGCGAAGCAGAAGAGGATGTTCAGCGGCTTGTCCGCGGCAGAGGAAAGCGTGGTCAGGACGATGAGGAACGACAGGATGCGCATGGCTCCAGTCAACGCGGCATCGCCGGCGAACATTCGCCAAACTTCGGCCCAAGAATGGCGGATCAGGGCGCGTCTTGCCGGTTGCGCTCGGGACGATCCGCCCCATGAGTCCGCGCATGAATCAACCGAGGAAATTTTTCTGCTTGGCGCTCTCGCTTTCAGTGGCCTCCTGCACCGTGGGGCCGGACTTCAAGCTGCCGGACATGGTGATGCCATCCCGCTGGAAGAACGGCAGCACCAGCACGAAGGACATTCCGGTCCCGGGTGAATGGTGGAAGCTCTTTGGCTCTTCCGAGCTGAACAAACTGGTGGATCGTGCCTTGGATCAAAACCAGGAACTGCGCAGCGCCCTGGCCCGCGTGGAGACGGCGCGTGCGCTGGTCGGCGTGCAGCAGGCGGACTGGTTCCCGCAGCTGAACATGAAGAACGGGATGCAGTATGAGAGGCTCTCGCAGATCGCCTTCGGTGCGAACCTTCCGTCTGGAATCGCGCTGCCTGAGACTCAACGCCGCCGCTTCCAGAATCTGCTGGAACTGGGGTGGGAGTTTGACCTGTGGGGTCGCGTGCGTCGTGGTGTGGAAGGGTCCCGGGCATCCCAGTTTGCTGCCATGGAAACTGTCGCCGCCCAGCGTCTGACTATCGCGGCGGAGGTGGCGCGTTTGTATTTCCTGACTCACTCGCTCGACCGGCAGATGCAGGTGGTGCGCGACACGCAGACCTGGCGTGAGGAGGCGGTGAAGCTGCAGGAGTCCCGCTTCAAAGGCGGTCTGGCGAATGAAATGGACGTGGCCCGTGCCAAGACGGAGCTGGAACTCGCCCGCAATGACCACGCCGCTCTGGAACGTCAACGCGGCAATGCCGAGAACGCGCTCGCGGTCATCTGCGGTGACATTCCTTCCACCTTCCGCGTGGCGACGAACGGCCACCTGCCGACGCCGCCGAAGGTGCCGGGAGGGCTGCCTTCCACACTGCTGCAGCGTCGTCCTGACGTCCGTGCGGCCGAACAGCGCATGCGTGAGGCCAATGCCAAGGTCGGCGTGGCGAAGGCGGAGTTCTTTCCGAAGTTCAGCATCGTGGGTTCGGGTGGTCTTGAGAGTATTGGAGCGGCCCAGTTCTATGATGCACGCAGCCGCGTGCTGACCATCGGGCCGCAGATGACGCTGCCCATGTTCCAAGGCGGGCGGCTCCGTGCCAATCTGAAGGCTTCGAAGGCCGCCTACGATGAGACGCTGGCGAACTACCGCCAGAGCATCCTCGTGGCGCTGCAGGAGGTCGAGGACAGTATGCTCAACGTGCGTGCCTACGCGAAGCAGGCCTCCGCGCTGAACGGCGCGATCTCCGCCGCGCAAGAAACCCATCGTCTGGCCGATCTGCGCTATCAGAAGGGTCTCGCGAGCTACTTTGAAGTCGTGGACGCCAACCGCACCGTGCTGAATGCCAAGCTGCTGGCAGCGCAGGTCGAAGGCCAGCGCCTCATGGCTGCGGTCGCGATGCTGAAGGCGCTCGGCGGCGGGTGGGAGTAACGGTTCGGAATCCCGGTTGGGAGTCCCGCCTTCAGGCGGAAAGGCATTCAATGACACGAACTGAGGGCGAATGATCTGCCTTGCGTTTCGGACTCCATGCCTCGAGTTCTCTCTCCAGCGTTGCCTGGTCGCCGATGCGTCGATCCAGGCATTGATGCTGGGCCATGCCGATTTCGATTTGCTGTCGCTGCGCTCCACCCCTTCGGGGCAGCCTGCGGCTGGCTATCTTACTGCGTTCGGTTCCGCCATGTTCAGCCAGTTGCCGTGCTTGGGTGAACCGAGGGACGAGGTGATTCGCTGAACGGGCGCTTGATGGGTAAACCGGAGCGAAATCGTCCGTCCAACAGGAGAAACGTCAGCGCCAAGGCAGATCCCAGCCGTAGTGTGGGAGTGCGCTCCACCTTGTGGGGCGTGATCAAGGAAGCGGGCTTACGAGGCAAGAAGGAGGGAACACGCGAGCAGCGGGCATCGCGAACGGCGGACCTTCTTCCGTCCGCATTCCCTTCGTAACCTGCCCGGCTGAGGATGAATTCACCGTCCAGCCGCCTTTCGCCCACACACCGGGGGGAATCCGGCGTTCGCCCACCAAGCAAAACGGGTCACTGTCGCAAGACAGTGACCCGTTCAAAGCCAAGCTAAGGAACCTCAATTCAGATCAACGGCGCCGACGGAAAGCCAAGCCAAGGATGCCAAACAATCCGAGCATCATGCGCGAAGGCTCAGGAACCACGCCTCCCACGGTGAAGGAGGCGTTGCCAGCGGCAGCTGGATTTGCCGCGCCTGGACCTGGGCTTAATTCGCCGCCATCTTGAGTAAAGAATCCTAGCAGATAGTTATCCGTTCCATCCGCTGGGGTCGTCCATGCGAGTGTGGAGTCGACAGCCGCTCCGTTGCGATAGAAGCCATACTGAGTTCCCGCATCAATGGTGGTTGAAGCCAACGTCAGGGTCGGGAACCAAAGAAGTCCGAGGGGATCTCCTGCGTTCCAGCCTGAAACTGAGGAAAGATCCAAAGCCCCAGTGGTCATGTCAAAGACTCCTGCAGCCGGGTAGGTCGAGAAATCTCCCCGAAACAACACTTTGTCATCACTCCCGTTCAAACTGCTTCCAATTGCGGTTGATGATCCGGCTTGGATTGCATCAAAAACGGCGTCCGAAGTGCTTGATACGAAAAGGAGCAAGCCTGTTTGAGGAACAGGAGTCCCTGCCGAATCTTTGAGTGCGTCTCCTTGGATCAAGAATGAGATCGAAGCATTCGCCTGTGTGCTGAGTAGGCCCAAAGACAGGGCAATCAAGAGGATGTGTGTTTTCATTTTTTTGTGAAGAAGATGTTTCGATCAGGGAACGTATGGTGGCTTGACTGTCCAAAGAGCGGACACCGGAGCGCCTGTGCTCTTTTTGCGAATGACAATGACCTTGGTGGGGCTCACCACGATATCATCGTTGGCGATGACAGAGGACACACCTGACTTACGCCAGCCTGGTCCAGGTGCTGTAGCACCTGTGTAATAATAGTAACTCGTGCCGGCGGCTTTGTTTTTTCCAATAACCGAGCTGTCTTTCACAAGAACTTGATCCTGGCGGGTTGCGAGAGAATGCGAAGAACTGCCGGCAAAAACGCCAGATTCCCAAAGCTTCAACTGAGCGAGTGTTTGCTCCGTGGCGAAGGGAAGAGCAACGGCATTGTCTTGATCGGTGGAGTTAGCAATCGTTCCAACGGGAGTAGTCAGTTGGGACATTTGCACTGAACCTGTGAATGTCAGCGAAGTGGCGGTTGAAATGTTGTGGCGAACTGTGAAAAACGCGTCGGGAAGAAGAACGTCGTCATTGGCGATCACTGCAGATACGCCAGCCTTGCGCCAACCCGGACCAGCACCAGCAACTCCATTGTAGTAATAATACGAGACTGGGGAGGCAAGATTTGTTCCTGCTGAACCCAAGTTCGGGATCAGCACCTCACTCTGGCGGGTGGCGATTGAGTGACTGGTGCTCGGATTGACCCCTGCTCCGCTTGGGAAAATCGTCCCCAAAGTGTCATAAGGGATCACCTCGAGAGTGGTGCTCTCAGTGATTGCGCCTGCAGCAGCGATGTCATCGCCAGCCAAATCAACCGTCACCGAGCCGGTGTCATTGCCGACCACGGTGTAGTACATGCCGATGCGAGTGCCTGTCTTCAGGAACACATAGTAGCGATTGCTCTGGACGCCTGCTGAATAGACAAACTGGCTGGCTGTGAGTCCGGGAGTGCCCGCGAGGGTGATGACATTGTTGGTGTCCGTGAAAGCCTCCGCCGCATCGCGCACGCCATTGGCTGGATTGTTGTCAGTGAAGGGCTCGCCGACATCATAGACCCCATTGCTGGAGAGGCTGGCGGCAGCACCGACAAAGGCCGGTGGGCGCTTGAAGGGGATGTAAACGTAGGAATCCGAATTGCCGGCCAGTTCCACCGTGACGAATCCCACGGGTTCTGTTTCGACAGCGTTCGCCAACGGGAGGCACTGGAGTGCCAGCAGCGGGATCAATAAACGGCGGGTATGGTTAAACATATTCTTAGCAATTATTGCGGAGGTTAGCGATTTCGGCCGGTGAAGTCGAGAAAAAGTTCCCGTGCTGCACCAGTGGTTCAGAAGAAACTCTCAATGGCATATACCCCGTCGGCCTCCATTCGCTACAAAAAATCTTTCGGAATCTGCATTTTGATGATCATTGCCGCACCTGAAGTGCTCCCTTAAACCTAAAAATGTGGTGGGGCGATGACGAGGCTGCTGAGGGGGATGGCTCAAGAAGCGGCAAGGAACCTCGTGGCGAGCTCCGACTTTTGCTTCGATACACCATGTTCGTGCCAAAGCCGCTCATTTTGTGCTGACAGATCGACTGTGCCCTCGGTTCTCATCGTTTTGGATCCTCGTTGCGGAAAGGTCGCGTTCGGTGCGACTCACCCATCTTTGGTGATTCATTTGGTGAACTGATTCGATGAACTCTTCCGGGTGGTGTCGAAACGCTGAAGTTGTGGCGGTGTCTTTAAGTGGTCACAGCAAGGGGCATTGACGGAGAGGGATGAATCGGGATGTGTGGCGCAGGAGTCGGCGGTTCTGTGAACAACTTGGTTTTCGACCTTGACACCCCGGACAGACCTCCTACTATCGCGGCCCCTCTTCCCAAAAGGGAAGTTTTCCGCATACGAAGCACTCAATGAAGACGTTTTCAGCCAAAGCCCAGGACCACAACCCCACATGGTGGGTGATCGACGCCAAGAACCAGATTCTGGGCGATGTGGCCGTTGCAGCCGCCAATCTCCTCCGTGGCAAGACCAAGCCGACCTTCACCCCGCACGTGGACACGGGTGATTTTGTGGTGGTGTTGAACGCCGCCGAAGTCCGCCTCAGCGGCAAGAAGGAAACCCAGAAGATCTACACCTCGAAGGCCGGTTACGTCGGCAACCAGAAGGTCGAGAACGTCGAGCGCGTGCGCGCCCGCCGTCCGCAGCTCCTCGTCGAGCGTGCGGTGAAGGGCATGGTGCCTCACAATCGTCTTGGCCGCGCCATTCTTGGCAAGCTGAAGATCTATGAAGGTGCCGAGCATCCGCATGAGGCGCAGAACCCGAAGCCCTTCGCCGTTTAATTTTTTCCTCCACCAGCATGAGCAAACCCCTCCAAAACGCCACCGGACGCCGCAAGACCGCGATCGCCCGCGTCTTTGTCACCGAAGGTTCCGGCAGCATCACCGTCAACGGCCGTGACTTCGAAGAGTACTTCCCGACCGTCGCCCTGCAGAACCAGATCCTGTTTCCGCTGGCGCTGACCAACTCCCGTCAGAGCTATGATTTCAAGGTGAACGCCACCGGCGGTGGCAGCAGCGGCCAGGTGGGTGCCGTTCGTCTCGGCATCGCGCGTGCGCTGATCCGTGTGAATCCTGAGCTTCGTCCGCTGCTGAAGCAGAACGGGCTGCTCACCCGTGATTCCCGTGCGAAGGAGCGTAAGAAGCCCGGCCGTCCGGGTGCCCGCAAGCGCTTCCAGTTCTCCAAGCGCTGATCTGCGTCTGTTTTTCAGCTCGATTGTGTGCAAAGCCCCGCCGTGTGCGGGGCTTTGTTTTTGTTGTCGCTCCGGCCGGCAATTCGCGCCACACTGGGCACATGACCTCAGGCCAGCTTCTCGTTCTCGGTGCCAGCGTGCTTTGGATCGCCCTCTGCATGCGTTTCTGGTGGGCCATTGACCGTGAGCACGTCTGGCAGCGGCGGTTCATCGCCATCGGGGTGGGTGTCGGCGGCGGATTGATCTATCTGATCGGCACGATGATGCTGGAGATGCTCAAGGAAAGCCCGCCGCCAGATCCGCAAAGCGGCGAGGAGGTGCGGGTGCTCACGCGTCCGCCCGTTGAGGAGAGGAAGTGATCCTCATTCGGCTCCGTCACCGATTGTGCAACGCCACAAAGGTGGTGTGATCGGGCATCAGGAGAGGCTGAACACGCGTCCGTGCCGCTTTGAAACAAGGAAGAACAGGTAACGGCGAACCGTCGCTCACTCCACGTCTCCGAATCCGGAGGTGACGAGTTCTTCGAGGTCGGCGACGGCGGCCGCAGCATCGCTGCCATCGGCGATAATCTTGATCGTTTCACCTCGTCCTGCGGCCAGCATCATGAGGCCCATGATGCTTTTGCCGTTCACGGGTTCGTCGTCTTTCTCCACCCAGACGTCGCACTGATACTTGCTGGCCCGCTTCACAAACTGCGCCGCCGGGCGTGCGTGCATGCCCATCTTGTTGCGGATCGTCAGTTCTTTTTCAATGCTCATGGCGGGTTGGAGGGAGCTTGTTCTAACCTAATTGGTCATCCGACATTTTTTTCAACAATCTTTGGTCGAACTCAACGGCGCTGTTGTGCCCGAAGGCGCGCAGCTTGTAGTTCATGGCCGCCAGTTCGATGAGTCCGGCCACATCGCGCCCGGGTTCCACCGGCAGGGCGACACGTTCGACCTTCAAGCCCATGACCTCGCGGGTGTCGGTGGTCACTCCGACCCGTTCCAGGTCTTCCGTGCGGCTGCCGCGGACGAGTTCCACGATGAAGTCGAGGCGTTTGCTCAGACGCACGGCCCCCACGCCGAAGAGGGCGGCCACGTTCAGGATGCCGAGGCCGCGGATTTCGATCATGCCACGGGTCAAGTCGGGCGCCGATCCGATGATCTCGCGATCCTCGACCAGGCGCAGCCGCACGGCGTCATCTGCCACCAGGCTGGCCCCGCGTTGCAGCAGGCCGATGACGCTTTCGCTTTTGCCGCAGCCGCTGTCGCCCTGGATGAGGACGCCGATGCCCTGCACATCCACCATGCAGCCATGCACGAGCAGGCTCGGGGCGAAGGTCCACTCCAGCTTGATCGTGGCGACGTTGAGGAACTTCATCGTCACCATGCTGGTCTGGAAGATCGAGATTCCAGCCGCATTGGCGATTTCGACGAGATCATCCGAGATGCGGTGGCCGCGGGCGACGATGATGCAGGGGATGTCCCACGAGCAGAGCTGGCTGAAACGGGCCGCGCGGAGCCGGGGTTCGAGCCCTTCGAGGAAGGAGTGCTCCGAATTGCCGATGACCTGCACGCGCTTGTAGGCGAAATAGGTGAAGAAGCCGGAGAGCGCGAGTCCCGGACGGTTTACTGAGGGCTCGCTGATCTTGCGCGTGAATCCGATGTCGGAGCCGATCAGCCGCAGTTTCAGAGCCTTGTCGTTCAGTTGAAAAAACTCCCCCACGGTCACCGAGGACGGGCGTTTGACTTTCGGGGGCGGCGGCATTGCGTGACATTACGCGAAGCTTGTTCCCGGCGGCAACGAAAAACCAAGCTCGCGCTGGAAAACGCCGTGTGATCGGCTAAGACATCCGCCCCCACGCCGCGTTTTTGCGGCACTGGCTCTTTTTCACCGTCTCCCATGCCGCGTCCGAAGCCCTTCGTTTTTGACTCCGTCGAGTCTGTCATCGCAGACATCCGCGAGGGCCGCATGGTGGTGGTGACGGACGATGAGGACCGTGAAAACGAGGGCGATCTGATCTGTGCGGCGGAGAAAATCACGCCCGAGATGGTCAACTTCATGGTGCGTGAGGGCGGTGGCATGCTTTGCGTGCCCGTTTCGCTGGAAATCGCCCAGCAGTTGAGCCTCGCCAGCATGGTGCCGGAGAATCGCGAGGCCTTCCGCACCGATTTCACCGTGACCGTGGATGCGGCCCAGGGAATCTCCACCGGCATCAGCACGGCTGACCGCACCCGCACCATCCGCCTGCTGGCTGACCCGAAAAGCAAGCCAGCCGATTTTGTCCAGCCTGGGCACATCAACCCGCTGGTCGCCAAGCCCGGCGGAGTGCTGCGGCGTGCCGGTCACACCGAGGCGGCGGTCGATCTGGCCCGGATGGCCGGATTGCGCGAAGCAGGAGTACTGATCGAGATCATGAACGCCGACGGCACCATGGCCCGGCTGCCGGATCTGAAAAAGTTCGCGAAAAAGCACCACCTCAAGATGTGCAGCATCGCCGATCTGATCGCCCACCGCCGCCTGAGCGAGCGCTTGGTCGAAAAGATCGAGGTCGTGGACATGCCGACCGACTTCGGCACCTTCAAACTGCATCTCTACAAGAGCACGCTCGATGCGGTGCATCACGTGGCGCTCGTAATGGGCGACATCACGCCCGATTCACCCACGCTCGTGCGGGTGCACAGCGAATGCCTCACCGGCGATGTTTTCGCCTCCCGCCGCTGCGACTGCGGCAGCCAGCTTCATTCCGCCATGCGCCACATCGCCCAGGAGGGGAAGGGGATCATCGTTTACATGCGTGGTCACGAAGGCCGGGGCATCGGCCTGCATGGCAAGATCATGGCCTACAAGCTCCAGGAGCAGGGCTTTGACACCGTGGAGGCCAATTTGAAGCTCGGTTTCCCGATGGACCTCCGCGACTATGGCATCGGTGCCCAGATCATCTCCGACCTCGGCGTGCGAAAAATCAAGCTCATGACCAACAATCCGCGCAAAGTCGTCGGTCTGGAAGGTCACAAGCTGGAAATCGCCGAGCAGGTTCCCGTCAAATCCCCCCCGAAGCCCGAGAACGCCCGCTACCTCGAAACCAAGAAGAAGAAAATGGGCCACAAGCTCTGAACTCATGTCCAATTACGCCTCCAGCCGTCCGCGTCCCACCCAGGAGCCGATCAATATCGCGATCGTTGCCTCCCTTTATAACAATCAGTTCGTCCAGGGCCTGCTCAATGCGGTGAAGGAGGAGATCGAAATCATCGCGCCGAATGCCTCCATGGATGTCTATCGTGTTCCGGGGGCGTTTGAGATTCCGGTGTGTACGGAACTGGTGCTGCGCGGCAGTTCGCCGGACGCCGTGATCGCCCTGGGCGTGATCATCCGCGGCTCCACCGATCACGCGGACCTCGTCGGTGCCTCCGTCACCGACGCTCTTCAGCAGATGGCGGTGAAGCACTGCATTCCGGTCATTCATGAGGTGCTGCTGGTGCAAAATGAAGAGCAGGCCGAGGCCCGTTGCCTGGGGGCCACGATCAATCGCGGCACCGAAGCCGCCCAGACCTGTGTGAAAATGATCAATCTGTTCGGCAAAATGAAGGCCAGCTTCGCCGGCGAACCCATTGACCACGCCTAACATCATGGGAAAACGCCGCGACGGCCGCGAAGCCGCCATTCAATTCCTTTTCTCCCGAGACCTGCAAGGCGAGCACAAGCCCGAGGATGCCGAGGTCTTCTGGACGCTGCACAGCGCGAAGGCCTCCACCCGCGCCTTTGCCGAAAGCCTCATCAAAGGCGTCATTGACCACCAGGATGAGATCGACAGCCACATTGTGAGACTCGTCGAAAACTTCCGTCTGGAGCGTCTCGCCGCCGTGGACCGCAATGTGCTGCGTGTCGCCTCCTACGAGCTGCTGTACTGCCCGGACGTGCCCGCTCCTGTCATCCTCAATGAGGCCATCGACATCGCCAAGGCGCTCAGTGCTGGTGAATCAGGCTCGTTTGTGAATGGCGTGCTCGACAGGCTGGCCAGGGCGCTGCGAAAAAATGAACCGAAACGCAACGGGGAGCCCGTGGTCGAAGACCAGGCTCAATCGTCACACTGATTTCGTCATTGTCTCATGGCCGGCTTCTTCAAATCCCTCATCCAGCGTTTCACCAAGCCCGACATCGATTGGGATGACCTGGAGGCGTCGCTGATTGCGGGCGATCTCGGCCCGCGCCTTTCGCTCCAGATCGTGGCCGACCTCAAATCACGCCAGCGCACGCTGCACGGCGCTGACATCGTGCAGGTGGCGCGTGAACACGTCCGCAAAATCCTGCCACAGAGCGTTCCTCCGCTCGATCCGCTTCCCGGCCGGCCGAAGGTGATCCTCATGGTCGGTGTGAACGGCACGGGCAAGACCACCAGCACCGCCAAGCTCGCCCACGTGCTGCATGGGCGCGGGCACAAGGTCGTGCTGGCCGCGGCGGACACTTTTCGTGCCGCCGCTGTCGAGCAACTCACCGTCTGGGCGGAGCGTTTGAAGATTCCGCTCGTCAAAGGGCCGCCGAATTGCGATCCGGCGGCGGTTTGCTTCGATGGCTATGAGATGGCGCTCAAAACGCAGGCGGATTTCCTCATTTGCGACACCGCCGGACGGCTTCACACGAAGCACAACCTCATGGAGGAGCTGAAGAAGATTCACCGAATCCTCGGCCGCAAGGATTCCGAATCGCCGCATGAGGTGCTGCTTGTGGTGGATGCCACCACAGGCTCGAACGCGCTCCAGCAGGCGCGTGAATTCCACAAGGCGATCCCGCTGACAGGCGTCATCGTCACCAAGCTCGATGGCAGCGGCAAAGGCGGCGTGCTGGTGAACATCCAGCAGGAGCTCGGCGTGCCCACGCGCTTCATCGGCCTCGGAGAGCGGGTGGAGGATTTCCAGCCTTTCGATTCGCAGCGTTATGTCGAGGAACTGCTCTGATTTTCTGACGGAACGGACAGAACCCGTTCACAGGCCTGCGCCTCGTTGTCATTCTCGCGCTGAAAAGAAATCTGCCCAAGAAAACACTTGGAGATGAAGTCACATCTCCGCTACGTAATAGCCTTCCCATTCCCACTACTCACCCCATCGGAGGAAACCACTCGTGAAGTTCAAATGCCCAACCTGTGACATGCAACTCAAGGTCGAGCCAGAAATGGCCGGCAAAATCGTCCGCTGTCCCGGCTGCAACACCAAACTGAGCATCCCTGCGGGCACCGCGCCGCCGCCACCTTCGAATCTGCCGGCGCCCTCGGGTCTTCCCGCGCCCAGCAATGTGACGGCTCCTGCCGAAAGCGACGCGTTTGGCTCCGAATACGAGCACGAGCATGAGGGGACCACGTCTGCGGAGCAGCCCGCGCCCTCCTACATGCCGAAGGAACGTGGCGGCTGGGAGGAGACTGACCCGGCGAATCCAAATCCCTGGCTCGCCATCGCCATCGGAGCCGTGGCCTCATCCGCATGGTTCGGAATCATGTTCCCGTTCGGCAAGGGCGCGTTTGGCACCCCGCCGCAGAACACGATGGATTACCTCCATGACCTGTTCCTGGAGCGCACCTGGGTGAACTACACGGAGACTTTCTTCTTCTTCTGGGCCATCGCCCTGCTTTATCTCAAAGGGCAGAAGCTCCGCCACCAGAAGGACGCCATGTACCTCGACGTCCTGCCTGCCGAGCTCGGCAGCGAGATCAACCGCGAGAACGTCGGCCACTTCATCGATCACCTCTACAAGCTTCCCGGCCGCCTTCGCGACAGCCTCATGGTGAACCGCATCCGCAAGGGGCTGGAGCTCTTTGAAGTCCGCCAGAACAACGGCGAGGTCAGCAACATGCTCGCTGCCCAGAGCAACATCGACGGCGCCCGCATCGGCGGCAGCTACTCGCTGATCAAGGTGTTCCTGTGGGCCATTCCGATCCTCGGCTTCATCGGAACGGTGCTCGGTCTGTCCGTCGCCATCGGCAGCATTGATTTGAGCGACATGACGAACATGGACAAGGTCATGAAGTCCTTCGGCCAGGTCACCAGCGGCCTGGGAACGGCCTTCGACACGACGCTGCTCGGTCTCGTGCTCGCCATGTTCCTGAACTTCCCGATGAACGCCCTCGCCAAGTCGGAGGACGACAACCTCAACAACATCGACGCCTTCTGCAATGAAGTGCTCCTCCCGCGTCTCAACGATGGCGGCGGTGTGGCCGGTGGTGACAGCAACGGCATGATGGACACGCTGGTCAAGGCCGTGGCCAACTCGCAGAAGGAGTTCCTCATCGATCTGAATTCCCTCTCGAAGCAGATCAAGGAGCAGGCCGACAATCTCGACAAACGTGCCGCCGCCCACCAGCAGCGTGTGGATGCCGAGTTCGCCGCCGCGCTCAACCGCATGCGCGACGATCTCACCAATTCCGTGAAGGACAGCGTGAAGACCACCACGGAATACACCCGGGCCCTGTCCAGCGGCATCCAGAGCCTGAACACGCTGCTCTCCGAACTCGGCGGGAAGCAGATCCTCATCCACCAGGTGAAAAAGAAGGGCTGGTTCAGCCGCGACTGACCGCCGTCCCCCACTCGTTCTAATTTTCCCACGACATGGCCAAACGACGCGGCAACTCGGAAGGGGAAGTCTCCCTTTTCCCCTTCCTCAGCATTCTCGCCTGCCTCATCGGGGCGCTGGTGCTCATGATCGTCGTCCTCGTCATCGCCCAGATGGGCAAGGCCGAGGGCCGGTCGGCGGAGGAGATCAAACGCGCCCAGGATTACATCAAGCTCAAGCAGGAGATCGAGGACCGCAAAAAGCTCGATGTCGTCCTCAAGGAGAAGCTGGCCCAGTTGGAGGAGCTCAAGAAGCAGATCGACGAGAAGGAGCAGCAATACGTGAAGCTGCGGAAGCTCCTGAACACCTCGAAGGACATCCAGGAGGCCAATCTCAAGATCAGCCAGCAGATGCAGAAGGAGCTCGATGACCTCCTGCTCGAGATCGAGGGCATGAAAAAGCAGCAGGCCGAGAGCAAGAAGGAGATCGAGACGCTCATGGCCGAGATCAAGAAGCGCCAGGTGCCGCCGGACAAAAAGATCCCGCCAGTGGTCGTCCAGCCCTCTGGCAGCGGCATGGCGGACGACACTAAGGTGTACTTCGTCGAGGCGGCCGGTGGTGCCTTGAAGATCCTGGGTGCCTGGGGAGAGGACTACCGCCTCAGCGCCACGGCCGAGGTCGTCGTCTCCGACGTCGCCTACAATCACTTCCTGACCGAGATTGCCAAGAACCCGAAGGCTCTGCTGCTCTTCCTTATTCGCGACGATGGCCAGGGCGCTTTCAACAACGGCGCCGGCCGGGCGTCCAACGATTACAACATCCGCGTCGGCAAGCTGCCCATCCCCGGCAAGGGCGTCCTCGATCTCGCGATGTTCGACAAGTATCGGGGCAAGATCCCGCCGCCACCTGCCGCAGCTCCGGCACCGGCGGCCCCTCCCGCCGGGACCAAACCCCCGGCTCCATCCAAGTAACCCTCCACCTTCACGACGATGGCGAAGAAAAAAGCAGGCGGTGAACCCGAATTGAATCTCGACTCCCTCATGGACGCCGTGACCAACGTGGTCGGCGTTCTCATGATCGTGTTTGTCGTCATGGCGCTCAACACGGCACGTGTGGTGCAGAAAATCCTCTCCGACCTGCCCCCGGTCACCCCGGAGGAGCACCAGAAGATCGTCGATCAGGTCAAACAGATGCCCCCGCCGCCTGCGGACCCGAAAAAGCTCGAGGAGATGCAGAAACAGGCCGAGACGGACATGAAGAAGGCCATCGAGCAGCTCAAGACCGTCGATACCTCCGAACTGCAGGCCCAGATGAAGTTCATGGACCTCGATGTCTTCAAGAAGCAGCTCGAGGCCCGGAAAAAGGAGCGTGAACTCAGCAAGGTGGAGACGGACAAGCTCCTCGCCGAGGTGGAGCGGCTCAAGGCGCTGCTCGACGAGACCCCAGTCTTCAAGCCCCCGCCCGCGACCTACGTCCGCCTGCCCAATCCGCGTGCCTATCCCGACAAGCCCAATGAAACGCGCATCCTGGTGGCCAAACAGGGGGTGCTCAGCTTCAACCAGTCCCAGTTCCTCAAGCCAATCATGGACGGCATGGACAAGGTGAAGTCCCAACTCGAATTCCAGAAGGTCGAGTATCCGCCCTTCGCGAAGCTTGTGGAGGGCATCCTCGGCGCCAACGCGCAGAAAGCCTGGCCCGACATCGCACCGCTCGTGGATCACGTGCAGCTCGAATATGCCGCGCAGGCTTACAAGGCGCTCTCTGATGGCGGCATCCCGCCGACGAAGCCCTTGCTGGCAGCCATTGCCGACATCGCCGTCGCCACCCGCCAGACCATGCCGGTCGTCGCCGAGGCCATCGTGGCCGCGGGGAAGGGGGATGTCAGCAGTTGGGTGAAACTTGATCCCTCACGCGATCCGTTGAAGCCCGTGATCAAGGCTGCGGCATCGGGCGGCAAAATCACCTTCTCCTGGGGCTCCAACACCCAGGAGGTCAAGGCCACGCCGAAGGATGTGGCCGGTTACTTCCAGGATCTCGGCAAGCTCAAGGGCATCGAGGATGTGAGCAAAAACCGCACGATCTACGATGCGATGCGCATCGAGACTCTGCTGAAACGCGCGGCTTCCAATCCGCTCATCGCAGGTTCCTACGCCTTTGAGCCGAAGATCATCCCTGCGGCGACGGCGGTGCAGCTCGCTCTCACACCCAAAGGCGGCGGCGGCGAGACCGTCGAATCGATGAAGCAGCCCAACTCGGCCTACATCCGCATGATGCGTGACATCAAGGCCGATCCGAACGGTGTCGCGATCTTCCAGGTCATGCCCGACGCGTTCGAGACCTACCTCGAAGCCCGCAAACTGGCGGATGAGGTCGGCGTGCCCGCGACGTGGGAGTTCCTGTCGAAGCTGGATCTCACGGTCAACGTTCCCGGGTACGAGGTGCAGCGTTACGCGCCGGGTGCGGTGCGCCGTGGGGCGAATGGTTCGGCCGTCATTTCCATCGCGCCGCCGAAACGGTCGCTCGATTGAGCCTGCCACACGGCCCTTGCCGTCATTCGACGGCAATCTGGCCTTCATGAACACCCGGCTTCAGCTTCACGGCAGACGCGGACTCGTTGCGGACATGCGCATCTCCCTTGAGCACGACGCCCGGTCCGCATTCCACAGGGCCGGACATGCGGAAGCTGCGGCAGTGCAGCAGGCTGGGCGTGTGCGGGAAGTGCTTCTCCAGGCCGTCCACCAGTTTGCAGAGCTTTCCATCCAGCTCCAGGTGCGGCGGCTGGCCGTTGCGGCTCGGATGCAGGCGCAGGCAGAAATCGTCCGTTAGTTCATAAGCGTCCGAGCGCACCGCCAGCAGATCGCTTGTTGTTTTGACCGGCGCGAAGCGCATGCGTGAGACTTCGATGGCTCCGGCGCCGTCAAAGCACTCGATCGCGGCCCCCATCGCGCTTTCCAGTTGGATCACCGCCGGCGAGCTGCCATCACGCGGGTCCAGGGTCTTCTTGTTCATGATCGGCGGCAGCGGAATGAGGCCGTCATTGGCCTCCAGCGCGGCTTTGAGCGCCTGGAGGTCGATCCACAGGTTGTTCGTGTTGAAGTAGCGATGCAGATCGATGTCCTGGAAGTGTGCTTCGTCGTCCTTCGGGCATTGGGCCGACTCGCGCAGCAGGAAGCGGCCGTCACGCAGCCGCACCGCCAGATGACCGCCCTTCTTGTCCGACTCAGTGCGTCGCGTGACCTCCATCACAAACGGCATGCCGCTGTCGGCGAACCAGCCCAGGATCGCCGGATCGAGCGTGGCGCCCAGGTTGTCCGAGTTCGACACGAAGGCGTAACGGACGCCCTGGCCGAGCAGGCGCTCCAGCCAGCCGGAGCCGGCCAGACAGGCGTAAATGTCCCCATGGCCCGGCGGGCACCACTCTTGATCGGGATTGGCAGGCCATTCGGCAGGCTGTTTGGAGTCCGCCAGCACCTTCGGCACCTTGTTCTGCATCAGTTCCCAGTCCTCGCGTCCGCCGATCTGCGGGAAACGTTTCGCCAGATGCGCGGCGGTGTCCTCGGACGTGCTGAAGCTGTTCATCAGCATGAACAGCGGCACCTCACCACCCGTCTGCGCACGCAGACGCAGCACCTGCCGCGCGATCAGATCGAGGAACGTGTTCTTACCACGCACCGGCAGCAGCGACTTCGCCTTTTCCAGTCCCATTCCCGTGCCCAGACCGCCATTGAGCTTGATGAGCACCGTCTGCCGCAGCAACGCGGCTGCGCGTCCTGCCTCCGGCTGTGCCAAAGCATCCGCGCAGGGCAGGTCCTTCGACGGTGCGATGCTGTTCTCCGGGATCATTCCCGTCTCGCCGGCCAGCAAGGCGGCGTAGCTGCTGCGGAAGGCACGGATCGCGGCTTCACTCAGGCCTGCTGCCTGCATTCTCTGGCGGAAAGGAGCAAACGACGTCTCGATGCTGGTGGAAGAGGTGGCTGGGGCGCTCATGAGGGCCGCAAGCGTAGGGAAGCATGGCGCTTGAGGCAAATAAATGCTGCCTCAGGCGCCTGTGGTGCCGCCCCGATCAAGCCCTCAGGTTCAGCGCCCCGCCTTCGCAGAGGTCCGCCTTGCCGAAGCTCTTCAACTCGTGCCCCATGGCCTGCGCCACGGACATCCACAGGCGGTTGTGCGCCGCTTTGTCGAATTTCAGGCTGCGGCCCATTTTGAAGCCGAATCCGCCGCCCACCATGACGTATGGGATGTTGTCCAGCGTGTGCGTGTTGCCTTTGCCGAGCTCGTTGGTCCAGACCAGCAGCGTATTGTCGAGCATGCTGCCATCGCCAGCAGGCTCCGGCGTCTCACTGAGGCGTTTGGCCAGGTAGGCGAACTCGCCTGCGAACCACGTGTTGATCTTCTTGAGCTTCTCGTAGCTGTCCTTCTTGTCGTCCGGATCGTGAGAAAGGCTGTGGTGGCCTTCCTCCACACCGAGCCAGCGCATCTGCGCCATGCCGACGGAGCGCATGTATTGCAGCGTGGCCACGCGGGCCATGTCATTGGCCAGCGAATTGACCAGCAGGTCGATTTGGATGCGGCTGATCTGCGGCGTGTTGTCATTCACCAGCTCGATGCTGGGATCGACGGCCGGCACCGGATGCGCCAGCTTGCCCTGCTTGTCAGCTTCGACCAGATCCTGTTCCAGGCTGCGGACGAGCGTCATGTGCTGGTCCAGCAGCGCCTTGTCCCGGGCGCTGAGCTTTGAGGAGACACGTTTCAAGTCCTCGCGCACGTCATCCAGGATGCTGACGAGGCTCTCCTTGTCCTTCATCTTCCCGTAAACCCTCTTCAAGATCTGATGCGGATCGTCGATGGGGGCCACAGGCTGGTTCGCCCCGGCGTAGGACATGCGCGTCCACGGATCGGCACGTTCAGGCACGGCGACACCGAATTCCAGCGAACCGAAACGCGTTTTCGTCTCCTTGCGGCTCTGGAGGAAGTTTTTGATCTCCTGGTCGATGGAGATGTTGCTCGCCCATCCGGCCGGATTGCCGCCGCCGCCCATGATGTTGCCCTTCATCAGCTCGTCACAGGTCAGCAGGCAGCTCATGCCACGCATGTGGCTGTCGCCATCGCCGCGCACCTTGTTCGCGATGCCGTGGAGGATGAGCATCCGGTCCTTGAACGACTCCAGCGGCTTCAAGATCGATTTGAAGCTGAACTCCGCCCCCTCCTGGTCCGGCCAGAACTCATTCGGCAGCGTGCCGTTGGGGGAGAACATGATGATCAGCCGCTGCCGCTTCTGCGGGGCAGGGGCTCCAGTCACGCTGGGAAGGCCCGAGAGGAAGGGGAACGCCGCGGCGGAGATGCCGAGGTCGCGGAGGAACTGGCGACGGTCGAGGTGTTTCATGTGGGGGTGGAAATGCTACGCACAAGCGCCGCGCATCTTGCGCTCAAGGCAGCGGCTTCGGGTTCGTTTCCTTGATCTGGATGTGTCGGTACTCCATCACGCCACGATCGCCCTCCAGACCGATCGGTCCGGTGGCAGGCATCGGCAGCGCCGCCTCCAGAACCTCGCCATTGCAGGTGCAATGAGCCACGCCGTCCTTCACCTCGACGATCATCTGATTCCACTCCTGCGGCTTGTACTGCTTCAGATCCTTGTACGGACCGGCCACAAGGTAGTCGCGGCACTGAAGCTGCGGTTTGCGGATGAACACGCCGCTGTCCGCGTTCACGCTGGCGCGGAATTCGAGCTTCAGGATGAAGTTCTGCGGAAACTCGGCCACGGTGTAAAGCTGGCCGGTCAGCTTGTCCGGTTCGTTTGGGAAAGTCACCGCGATCACCCCGTCCTTCACGATGTAGCGCCCCGCGTCCGCCGCCTCCGTCTTGCCATCGTGCTTTTCCGTCACCTCGCCGATTTTCGGATCCTTGCGGTCCGTCTTCGCCCGGAAGCACCAGCCCGTCAGATCCTTGCCATTGAACAACGAGGTGAACCCCGCCTCCGGCTGCCAGTCCTCCGCGTGCAGAGTGGAAAATGAGAGGGCGGCGAGAAGGAGTGTGGTGCGTTTCATGGTTGAGGCAAATGGGTCGTACACGCTTGAGCCTGCTGCCTCGTTTCGCAACCGGGGATCATGCCTTTGTTCCGCCAAAGCAGGTCGCTCCAGGCATTCAGTCTTTTCTCGCGAGCGAGCACATCAGATCGGCAATCTCCGCCTCCACATCGTCCTTCGAGACCACCGTCTGCCGCACCTCGTGTTCGAGCCGCTTGCGGTAATCCTTGAGCAGCCGGTTCAATGCGGTGCGCAGCGCGCCTTCCGCCATCGAAAGCCTGGCAGCCAACATCGCGGTATCATGCCCGCGCAGACTGCCGCCCGCCATGAGCACCGGCTTCAGGGCGGTGAGCAGCTCCGTCTTGCCGTTCGCCATGTAATCCGCTTCGAGTCTCGCCAGCACGCGTTGCAGCAGCAGCGCGCACCACTGCCGGTCAAACAGCACGTCTGGTGCGATCCCGGCTGAGCTTGTCTCGCGCTCGTAACGCTGCTCCAGCCTGGGATCGAGCTGGAAGCGCGTGTCATGCACCGAAACCTCCCGCGCCTCCCGCTTCTTCTCGCGGTGATGGCGGGTGATGAGGAAGCGGTCGAGCGACTTCGCCAGAAAGGTGCGCAGCCGGCCTTTCTCCTTCTCGATCTCACTGAATGCCTGCAGCCGCAGCAGCTTGGCCAGGAAATCATGCAGCGCGTCCTCCGCGTCGTGATGGTTGAGGCCCCGCGAGCGGATCAGGCAGTAGAGCGGGAAGTGATACTGCGTGCAGAGCTCATCCAGCGCCCTGCCGCTCACCCCGGCATCCTCATCCTTCAGCCGCGCCACCAGCGTCCACTCGGTGGTGGGGAACTGGCCGTTGGGGTGGCGAGGTTCGGACATGGTGGGATCAGGAGTGGCGGGCAAGGAGTTGGCGCACCACCGGCAGAGCACGCTGGAAGGCATCCCGCAGTTCCTGGATGTCCGGCATCCGCACCGTGGCAAAGGCCGGCTCCATCTGCGCGGCGGTGACGTGGTCATGGCGGATCAGGAAATCCACATCGGCCATGTCCTGCGGATCATTGCCGCGCATCATCTTGGTCAGGATGAGGTCGATGGTGTGAGGACGGAAAAGCTTCAGCCAGCGTGTCGGCGGACGCAGCACCGGGACGATGTGCGCCTCCCACTCCGGCCGCAGGAAGACCTGGTCCTCCTGGAACAGATGGGTGATGTAGAGACCCCTGGGTTCCAAGGCTTGATTGGTGGCATCCACGGCATTCCAGAAACGCTCGTCATTCACAAGATCGTCAAGCTGTGCCGCACGGATGATGCCGTCCACATCCTGCGTGTTCAGGAACTCGGCCAGCGGCTGCTCGTAGCCCAGGCAGAGAGCGCCGCGACCATAGACCACCAGTGAAACCTCATGGTCCAGGAAGCCGTCCAGCGTCTTCATGAGATCGGCTGGATTGTTGGTGGTTGTGTCCTTCATGCGGCGGCGTTTCTCACCGGGCGAATCCATTGCATGATCGTCTCACGCCCGCGTCGTGTGAAGCCGGTCATGGCGACAAAACGCGTGATATGCGGCAGCGTATCGACCGGCGGCATCGGTCGTTCGGGCAGTTCCCGCAGCAGTTCATCCCAAAAAGTGTTCTCCGGCTCCACTCTGCTGCCACAAAGCGCGATGTAGCGGACCACCGTCTCGCACCGCTCATGGATGGCAGCCTGCGCCAGTTTGCGCGCTGAGTTGCTGCCGACAGCGAGCATTGCCGCCCCAAGCCTCACCCGGTGCTGTGAATACGGCAGCCCGATCGAGAGAAGCGCCACCGCCAGCTCCTCATTGGAGAACGAAGCGGGATCAGCCATCATCGTGCTCGCAGCGGGAGCCGCCTCTCTTGCCACGGTCGTTAAGTCCCCCCCGCCTGCATAGTAGTCACACCCTCTTTGCACCGCCAGCCGCTCCAGATCCTCCGGCACACGCAGCCCCAGCCGCCGCGCCTTCATCAGCAGCGGGGAGACGTGTGTCGTGGTGCCCAGCCGGTGCGCCAGCGTTTCAGGTTTCATGGCTGCCATGGTAAGCTCTTCGAGGTTTCCGGCAAGCTTCGTCACCGGTCCCGGCCTCCTCATCCTTCCGCCGCCCTTGTAGCGTCCACTCGGTGGTGGGGAACTGGCCTTGGTTCGGTGTGGGGGAGGAGGCTGGCACGTGTTTGCTTCAAGGATTGGCTCCGATCAATTGCAGCGCCTCAGCCTCGGACAGGGCGTCGAGATTGACCACTTCGTAATCGCGGATGCGGACCTGCTGGTCGTCCTTGTCCGCAGAAAACCAGATGCCGGAGACATGATCTTTGGGCGGAAGCATGGAGCGGCTGCCGATGAGCTGCCCGTTCACCCAACCGTAGGCCCGGCCATTCAGCCACGCGATCTGAAGGTCCACTTCCATCCCCGCCTGGATTGAGAAGGGGAGTTTGGGGCCGCCGGGCTCGATGCTCCCGCCCAACCAGCGATGCAGGGCTGCCTGCCCGGAGGTGCCGAGGTCCAGCTCAATGTCGGTGCCGCGGAGGCCGAACTTCACCATTTTGGTGGACCCGAGCCAGTTCACGCGCACGCGGGCCGCCCCCTGCCTGGATTCTGCCCGGGCCTCCGGCAGGCCTCCTTGCAGGGAAAGCCATCCGCCACCGAAGCTTCGCTTGCCGTCCTGAGTTGCGAGCTGTTCCAAAGGCTTCCCATAGGCCGGCTGCCATGTGGGGGCGGCAGGAGCCGCCGTTGCGGCCACGCCGTCCAAGCCGACAGCCTTCAGCGCCTCTGCCTCGGACAGGCCGTCCAGCGGCATGAACGCCACGCCGCTGAACTCCCCGCTCATGGACCAGAGGCCCGCGCTACCGACATACGCCGGGCTGTGCAGCTCAAAAGGCGGCAGCTTCACGCCATCCACGGAACCGTAGGCCCGCTGGCCGATCACGGCGAAGACGAGTTCCGCTGGCGTCTCCACGCCTTGACCGGGCTTCAGGGGGATGGTGGGAGTCCGCGGAGGCACCATGCTGACGGTGTTCATCCACGCCTCGGTGGCACCGAAGTGGAGCGCCACGTGGGTGGGGCCCTTCGTGCGGAGACGCAGGCCTGACATCGTCACACGCTCGGGTCTTTTGAGCCGAGCCTTCAGCGCCATGTTCTGGCAGGGGATGACCGTGTTGATGTCATGGCCGTGCGACAGCTTCAGAGTGCCGTCGGGCATGATGTGCGCACCTGGCCCCAGCAGTTCGTCCTGTCGGAAGGAAACGGGCCGCCACTGGCCGACCCCGGCGGCCGGGGGGAGCGGCGGAGCCACGCCTCCTTCATCCAGGGGCAGATACTCGATCTCTTTGAACCAGCCGTTGGTGGCAAAAATGCCCGCGCCGCCGGGCTGGCTCAGCGATTCATCGGTGATCGTGCCCAGGGTCACACCATCGGCCACAGCCGTGAGCTGGTTGCCGATGGCACGCAGCTCCAGCCGCAGCCACTCGTCCTCGCGATAGCGGCGGGGCAGGGGCCACTGCCTCAGGTTGGTTGCCTTCTCGTGAGAAGAGGTGCCCAGCACCACATAGTTGTCCTTGGGATTGATCGCCAGCCGGTAGCCATCGTCCCCGCGATGCCGCAGATTGATCTGCGGGCCTTTGGCATCCGCGTTCATGCGGATGGAGGCGCGGATGATCGCATCACGGCTCGGCGGCCCGGCATACAGGCCGGCGTTGTCCAGCAAATGCACCGCACCGTCCCTCCATTCCACATCCGGGGCCTTGCCGAGTTTCTCGGGAGAGTCCCACAGCGTGAGCACCCCCACCGGTGCCCCGGGGACACGGACAGGCGGCTTCACCGGCACACACTCCACGTTCCGGAACCAACCATCCTGGGTGGCGTACAGCTGGATGCCCCCGGCACCTTTGACCGTGCTGTCCAACAGCGTTCCCAGCACCCGTCCATCGGCCACGGCGGTGATTTTCTCCCCGATAATGCGCAGCTCCAGCGGCAGCCATGCATCGGGCGGATAGGCACGGGGGAGCGGCCAGGAACCCAGTTCCGTGGTGGCGTCCCCGTGCTGCACCGTCAGCCTCGCGGCGGCGAGCCCCGGCTTCAAAGCCAGGCTGTAGAAATCCGTGGGGCCTTTTTCGTCTCTCAGCACACGCCCGCAGATCTGCGGACTCACCGACGTCGGGCTCAGCCGCACCTCCGCCCTCACGAGCATGTCCGCCTGCTTGATCGTCCCGTCCGGCAGCCCTGCCTTGTTCGTCAGATGAATGGCCTCGTTCTCCCAACGAACGTTCGGCTTGTTCAGCGCCGCGACCTTCGCTGGCGTGTCCCACAGCTTGATGGCTTTCGGATCGAACGGGAAAGGGCTGGGACTGGGGAGACGGGGAGAAGGAGAGACAGACGAACCGGGTTGATCCAGCGGCACTTGCTCGATGTCGCTGGGAGAGGAGGAGACTGGGCTGTTCGTCGAATGTGGCTTGGAGAGAAAGTAAGCGCCTATCCCAATGGCGACGATGACCGCCGCGGCGGCGAGCATGAGAGGAGCGCGGGCACTCCTGCCCGCTCTGCTCTTTTGCGTGGCTGCCGCCGCAAGGCGGTGGCCAACCGATGGCCCTGTGGCGTCCGCGCCTGACCACGCCCTTGCGGGCGCGGCCACCTTTTCCACATCCGTCTTCATCTCCGTGGCCGTGCTGTATCGCTTCTCGCGGTCCGTCTGCATCGCCTTGTCCACGATGGCGTCGAAGGTGCGGTCCACCTTCGGCACGAGGTGGCTGGGGGACTCAAAACGACCACGCGGCACCTGGCCGGTGAGCATCTGGTAGAGCATTACTCCCACGGCATACAGATCGGCCCGCTGGTCCACCTGCATTCCGGGCACGAGCACCTCCGGAGCCATGAAATCGGCCGTGCCCATCGCGATGTGGCTGCTGGTCAGCATCGTGCCCTCCACGTTCAGGGCCTTCGCCAGACCGAAATCCGCCACCTTCACGCGCCCTTTGCGGTCGATCATGATGTTGGAGGGCTTGATGTCGCGGTGGATGATGCCCTCCTCATGGGCAAAGGCCAGCGCCTCACACACGGCGGTGATGATCTGCACCGTGCGGACGGGGTCGAGCTGGCCCTCACTGGCGATGAGCTGCGCCACGTCCGTGCCCTCGATGAATTCCATCACGAAATACAGCAGCCCGTCCGCCGTCTCCCCGGCATCATGCACGGCCACGATGTTCGGGTGGCTCAGCCGCGCCATGGCCTGCGCCTCGTGCTTGAAGCGAGCCACAAACTGCGCCTCCCCGTCCTCAATCTCCGGCGGCAGGATCTTGATGGCCACGGTGCGCTTCAGGGAGCGCTGCACGCCTTGGTACACCGCCCCCATGCCGCCGCAGGCGATGAAGGCGTTGATCTCATACTGCGGCAGCATCTGCTGCAAGGCCTCCACGGAGGGCGGGCTCCAACGCTTCGAACCGCTGCGGCTGGGGCTGCCACCACCGGCACCGAGCAGGCCCACCATCACGGACGGCGTCAGCTTCTGCGTCGCAGCGTCTTCTGAAGGGGGCAGGTTGTGGTCTGGCGGCGTCAGTCCCTCGTCCATGAGGGACGATTTTGTCGCCGGAGCTACACCGAAGGCAAGCGTGAAAGGCGGATTATTCTTCAGTGTCTCCTAAAATAGCCTGTCACAAACGCCGACGAGGTCGGTTTGGCGCTGATTAGGGAACGGCAGGTGGTCTTTCCCGCAATCCTGCAGCCCGCCATGCCTTTCGTCCTTCCATCCCGTGCTCGTCCCCGCAGCCACGGCGCTGTGGGACGCATGACTGCCAATGGGGGCGATGTCATCGTCAAAGGGGGAGCCCCCATCGGCAGTTTCCGCGCCCCCATTTTCAATGGGGGAGCCCCCATCGGCGATTTCCGTGCCCCCATTTTTAATGGGGGAGCCCCCATCGGCGATTTCCATCCCCCCATTGTCAAAGGGGGAGCCCCCGCTGGGGGTAGCCGCCGCCAGGCGGTAGTCATCCTGCCCGTTCCGCCCTCGACCTGCCACGGGCCTGCGCCCGCAGCCACACCTTCCGCCTGAATGCCCTGGGACCATGCATCGGGAAATTGGGACCAGGGCTTTTGGGACAGCCCCTCTTCAACCCCCGCCAACTCAAGCAAAACACGCAAAGCCATGAAAAGACAGGATTACTTCCCCACCCGCATCGGCGATCAAATCGTCTGGTTGTGCAACTTCAAGCTCAAGCTGCCCGTCCACGCCGCCGCGCTCGGGCTCGTCGCCGGCGACGTCACCGACATCCTGCTGGATGTGGACACCGCCATCTACGGGCTGGACACCTACCGCGGCGCCCTGGCCCCGGCCAGCGCCGCCTGC
>NZ_JACSRD010000199.1 GCF_014879935.1 Prosthecobacter sp. | reverse complement strand
TCCCACGCGGCAACGATGGCAGCAATGGAAGCGACGGCTCCCAAGGCCCACCCGGCGAAATCAGCCAAGCCCAACTCGACAGCGCCATCAACGGCACCAGCGCGAACACGAACAGTGTGAGCACGCTGGACAGCCCCTTCGGTGATCCTGAATGGGCGGCGGTAGTGGAAGTCGTGAGACTTTCCAGCTCAAGGACATGAATGCCAATCGCTTGAGCCAGGCACGCTCGACCAGGGCAAACTGACGTTTGCCTCTACGATGAAACGCCACCTGTAGTGGAAGTCGTGAGACTTCCCAGCTCAAGGAACGCGAATGCCAGGCGCTTGAGCCAAGCACGCCCCTCTGAGCAAACTGACGTTTGCCTCTACGATGAAACGCCACCTCGTAGTCGAAGTCGTGAGACTTCCCAGCTCAAGGGATACGAGTGTCAGATCACACAGACCTCCACGAGAGCGGATGATGAACCTTTTCTGGCGATCTCTCATTTCGCGACTGTAAACACCCATTCCCGGCGTTTCATCGCCCAGGCCAAAACGGTTTAAACGAGCCCGGCATATGCACCACCTACCCACACTTCTCCTATTCAGCTTCATGGTCTCATGCGTGAGCGCCGCCGACCTCGTACTCGTGTCCAAAGACATGCAGCCGGTGCCGATCATCGTCTTTAAGGACGCACCGCCACGCACGCGGGAGGCGGCGGAGGTGCTGGCGAGCTATATCGATAAGATCAGCGGGAAGAAGCCCAAGGTGATCGAAGGCGCGCCGCAGGCGATGCCAGACAGCGCGATCTGGGTCGGCGTGCAGCCGGACGTGAGGGCGCTGTTTCCGAAGGTGGACTTCGATTTTAAACATCCCGAGGAAATCGTCATCGCGGCGAATGAAAAGCATGTCGTCATCGCCGGACGCGACCGCTGGGACGCGGCGAGATTGGACATCGAGACGCGGGAAGGTGTGATCAAGGGCGTGCAGCAGGAGTATGGCACCATCAATGCCGTTTACACCTTCCTGCAAGACCAGCTCGGCGTGCGCTGGCTGTGGCCGGGCGAACTGGGCGAGGATGTGCCGCGTAGCGAACGACTCGCTCTCAGCGTGCCGCTGGATTACCGCCATCATCCGCAGATGCGGGCACGCGGCAGCATGTTCAACTTCTCTTCGCTCGGCAACAAAGGCTACGGCAAGTCGCACGAGTGGACGATGCGCCAGCGGCTCCAGCTTTGCTCGCTCGGCATTGAGGGCGGGCATGGCTTCGGCGACTGGTGGGAGCGGTATCATGACAAGCACCCGGAAATCTTCGCGCTGCAGCCGGACGGCACGCGCAGCGGCTTTCCCAACCCGCACAACGCGAAGCTATGCAGCTCGAACCCCAAGGTGTGGGAGCTGTGGCTTGAAGAAGTGGCCGCCGAACTTAAACAAGACCCGCATCGCAGCGTCTTCAATGCCTCGCCAAATGACGGCTGGGCCAGCGGGCACTGCGTTTGCGATCAATGCAGCGCCTGGGATCATCCCGATGGCGAGCCGCGTGTCTTCAACTGGTCGAAACGCAACGAAACACGTCCCGCCACAAGTGACCGCGATGTGACCTTTGCCAACAAGCTCGGCGAACTGCTCAAGCAGAAGTATCCCGGCAAAGATTATCGTGTCTTGATGCTCAGCTACGGTCACTCGCGGCCTGCACCGGTCAAAGCGCGGCCTACGGACAACGTCATCATGACACTGGTGGCGAACTTCTTTGGCCGCACCGGGCTGCTGGACCCTGGTTCGACACGCGGCGACACCTTTCGCCGACAGTTTGAATCATGGTCAAAGATCGTGCCCTCGATGTTCTGGCGACCGAACACCGGTAGCCCCGCCGGCTGGCAGCAAGGCCTGCCTGACATCCACATCGCGCAGACGATTCGGGACTTCAAAGACGTGGCTGCGGCGAACTGCATGGGCATCTACATCGACGGCATCTGGGAGCACTGGGCCACTCAGGGGCCGCTTTATTACATCATGGCACAGCTCGCGTGGAATCCCGCCGCTGATGCCGACGCGATCCTCGCCGACTACTACACCCGCGCTTTCGGTCCCGCCGCGCCGCACGTGCGCGAGTATTTCGAGAGCCTGGAAAAGGAGCGCATGCCCTTCGCCGCGAAGAACGCTGAAGCAGGCGTCTTCACCTTTCCTCAACTTTACACCGAGTCGCTGCTCGCTGCCTCGCAGGCCCGGCTCGACCGCGCCGCTGCCGCTGTGCCTGCGGATTCGATTTTCGCCAAACGTGTCGCCTTCATCCAGGCCGGACTCACACACACCAAGCTCATGATGGACACCATCACGCTCATGGAAGGCTACTGGAAGAAAAAGGACCCCGCCGTCGCCGAGCGCGTGAAGCAAAACTGGGCAGAGCTGGAGAAAAACGCCGCCGATCATCCCTACTCGATCAATTGGGGCCCCGTGCGCCCCACCACGCCGCGCGGAGCAGGCCTGCATCCCGACAGCCCGCCGAAAAAGCAGAAACCGAAGCGCACCTACGATCTCGATCTGAATTGAAGCCGATGAAACTCCTCCTCAGCCTGGTCATCGCCATCAGCGCAACGCTTTGCGCCGCTGAAAAGCCCATCACACTCTGGCCTGACGGTGCGCCCGGAGCACTCGGCACCTCGCCGAAGGATATTCCGACGCTCACGCTTTATCTGCCCGCCAAACCGACCGGTGCTGCGATGCTGCTCATCCCCGGCGGCAGCTACAGCGGCATCTACGAAGGTCAGGCGGAGCCCTTTGCGCTTTGGCTCAATGAGCACGGTTTGACCGTCTTCGTGCTGCGCTACCGGCTCGGCAGCGCGGGCTATCACTATCCCGCGCAGCTTCAGGATGCGGTGGAAGCGATGTTTCAGATCCGGGGCAATGCCGAGAAATGGAAGATCGACCCCAAGCGCATCGGCGTGATGGGTTTCTCCGCTGGCGGGCATCTCGTCTCCACACTGATCAATCGGCCTGAGGATGGCATGCTCAATGGGCGTGACTACAAGATCAGCCCGCGCCCCGATCTCGCCATCCTCTGCTATCCGGTCATCAGCATGATCACAAAACCGCACGCCACCTCGCGGAAGATGCTCATCGGCGACTCACCGGATGAAAAGCTCGTCCGCCAGACCTCCAGCGAGCTGCAAGTGAAGCCCGGCCTCCCGCCCGTCTTCCTGTGGCACACCATGGAGGACAAAATGGTCCCCGTGGAGCATGCGCAGCTCTACGCCGCTGCTTTACATGAGCATGCAGTGCCCCACGAACTCCACCTCTACCAGCACGGCGACCATGGAACGGGCTTGATCGGCACGCAGCACCCGTGGTTCGCGGATTTGGTTTTCTGGCTGCGGGCGCGGGGATTTATGAAGTAGATTGTGGCTGACAGAATGACTGGGCTTTTGAATGATGATCAAGGATCAATCTAAACTCCATGCCAATACCAACCGCCGAACTCCGTGCCGCAATCGTGATTGTCGCCGCGCCTGCCATTGAGAATTTTTTGGCGAAGCACCAAGGCGAGAGGTTCTACGCATTCGCTTTCGACTGCAATGCTGCCTACGGCGACATCATCGCCTGTTTCAACACGGAGGATCATTATGAAAAGTGCCTCGGAGCGCACCTCACCCGTTATGCTGGCAAAAAGTCGCCTTGGACCGAAGAAGAGGCAAAAGAGCTGTATCGCTGGAATACGGGAGATTGGGCCTACCAAGGCTTCTTCGATTGTCATCCAACACCACAAGTAGCCTCCATCATTTCGGATATCGAAGAGGAACTTGACGAAGAGGAAGGGCAGCAGGCATTCCTCGATGCAGTCTGCGAAGCGCTGCTTGACCTACGGAAGGCCAATGCTTTTGCGGCTCTACCCAATGGCAGTGAGTTGTCATTGTTCTGCATTGACCACGAGGAGTCATCTGCTCAGGCGTTTGAGCGAATGAAGAGGCTCGACCCAGATCAGAAGTGATGCGTCGAACAATCACTGACACATCCCCGCACCTCCCACGTTCCCAGCCCATGAAATCCGCGCTGCTCTGCCTCCTCCTCTTCGCCCTTGGCCCTTCGCTCTTCGCGGCGAAGCCGAACATCATCTTCGTCATGGCGGATGACATGGGCTGGGGGCAGACGGGGTATCGCGGGCATCCGGCGCTGAAGACGCCGAACCTCGATGCGATGGCGGCGAACGGGCTGCGCTTTGAGCGCTTTTACGCGGGGAATCCGGTGTGCTCGCCCACGCGGGCCACGGTGCTCACGGGACGCACCAACGACCGCGCGGGCGTGCTCTCGCATGGCTACGGCCTGCGGTTGCAGGAGAAAACCATCGCGCAGGCGCTGAAAGGCGCGGGCTATGTGACCGGGCATTTCGGCAAGTGGCATCTCAATGGCTTCAAAGGGGCCGGAGCACCCGTTTTGAAGGAGGATGCACGGAATCCGAGTGCGTTCGGCTTTGATGAATGGGTGTCGATGACGAA
The DNA here is from genome assembly GCF_014879935.1 of Prosthecobacter sp. Lineage (GTDB taxonomy): Bacteria > Verrucomicrobiota > Verrucomicrobiia > Verrucomicrobiales > Verrucomicrobiaceae > Prosthecobacter. The sequence goes on along the minus strand of NZ_JACSRD010000199.1, from coordinate 48,405 downwards.
CTACTTCGACAAAGACCCGCTCATGAGCCGCATGGGCGAGTTTGTGGAGTTCAAAGGCGACTCGTCCGACATCGCGGTGGGCGAGGCGGTGAAGTTCATCGACAAACATCGCGCTGGAGAGCGGCCGATGTTTGCCATCATCTGGTTCGGCAGCCCGCACAGCCCCTTCAAGGCGCAAGACGCGGACAAAGCGGCCTTCACGGATCTCGACAACCTTTCCCGGCAGCACTACGGCGAGCTGGTGGCGCTGGATCGCGCGGTGGGCACGCTGCGGCAAAAGCTGCGTGACGCCGGCCTGGCCGACAACACGATGCTCGTCTTCAACAGCGACAACGGCGGTCTTCCCGAGGTGAAACCAAGCAGCACCGGCGGTCTGCGTGGTCACAAAGGCACCGTTTTTGAAGGCGGTCTGCGCGTGCCCGGCATCATCGAGTGGCCCGCGATGATCAAGCCGCGCCTCACGAGCTTTCCCGCAGGCACTGTGGATCTTTTCCCGACCGTCGCCGACATCCTCGGCCTGCCGGACAGCGTGATGATCAAGCCCATCGACGGCATCAGCCTGAAGCCGCTCTTTGCCGGAGAAATCGGCGAGCGCACGAAGCCGCTCGGCTTCCGCTTTGGCACTAAGCTGCACTAAGCTCGCGTTCACTGGCCCGCGTTTCAAAATCCTCACGGAGAACATCGAGAACGGCAGTTTTCAGCTCTACGACCTCATCGCCGACCCAAACGAGACTACCGATCTCAGCACGAAAGAGCCGCAGAAGTTTGAGCAGATGAAAAAAGACCTGCTGGCCTGGAATGACAGCGTGATCGCCAGCTTTGATGGCAAAGACTATCCTGAGGGCAAAGTCACGCCGCCCGATCCGAAATCCATCCCGTGGTCGGAATCGCCGCTCTACCAGCCGCATCTCCCCGAGCTGATGAAACGCCCGGAATACCAGCCCTCGAAGCGTGAGGCGAAGAAGGGAAAGAAAAAGGCGGAGTAGTCACTTCCCGCCCGCTTTGGCAGCCTCCGCCCGCTTTTTGAACGCAGACAGGCTGCGATGCGGAAACGGCAGCGGAGTCGATTCAGGCATGGAATCGAGCACGGCTTGCAGTTTGGCCCGCACGACCGTCTCGGCGTCTTTTGCCAGCGGATGCTGCTCGGCGGGATCGGCGTCGAGATCGAAGAGATCGCCGTTGTTCTTCAACTTGTAGCGTTCATCGCGGGCGACGCGTTCGTCGGCGTAGTGGTTGAAGATCCACTTTCGCGGCGCGGGAGCCTTTCCGAGCAAAAACGGAGCGAAGGACTGGCCGTCGAGTTTCACGGATGCAGGCGGCGTGGCTCCGCTGAGCTCGCAAATCGTCGGGAATAGGTCGGTGAAGTCGGCGAGAGGCACGATGCGGCCGCCTTTCACGAGCTGCGGGCTGTGAACGATGAGCGGCACATTTCCGCCCGCCTCGTTGATTTGATACAGGCCGCCATTCACGACACGACCATTCGCGCGGGCGGAGAGGGTTTTCTCGGTGCCGTTGTCGGAGGCGATGATGACGATCGTGTTTTTCATCAAATCGAGCCGCTCCAGCTCCGTGATGATCGCGCCGACCTGCTTGTCGGCGTAGCGCAGCATGTCGGCGAAGAGTTCGTGCTCCTCCTTCGGCGGATTCGCCCGATTCTCCGGCGTGGTGACGACCTGCTGCTTCACATTCTGCCCGTGGGTGAGCACCATGGCGTGGTAGAAGAGAAACGGCTGCTTTGCATGCCTGCGGTAGAAGTCGAAGGCGAAGTCGAGAAACACATCCGGCCCAAATTTGCCCTGTGCGACCTCGCGTTTGCCATTTCGCAGCAAAACCGGGTCCCAGTAGCGGCTTTCGATCTTCCGCGTGGCCTCGGTGAGAAATTCCGCGTCATTGTTCACGATGGCCTTTTGAAACGCCGCCATGAAATCCGCGTCCGCCTTGTCGCGATCAATGCTGCCGGGCCACACGAGCTGCTCATCGAAGCCGTGCCGCGTGATGGCGTCCGGTTCATCGTAGAGATTGTTCACCTGCCACTTCCCCGCGATGCCGGTGGCGTAGCCGGCATCGCGCAGCACACGCGCAAAGGTCGTCTCACGCGCCGGATCGAATCCGCCGCCGCTGTAGAGCGCCGCATCGTGATGCAGATACCAGCCGGTGCGAAAAGGGTAGCGTCCCGTGAGCATCTGCACGCGGCTGGGGCCGCAAACCGTCGTCGTGTAGCAGTTCGCAAAGCGCACCCCGCCCGCGGCGAGCCGGTCGATGTTCGGCGTGCACCTCTCCTCGCTCCCGTAGCAGCCAAACCACTCGCGTCCGACATTGTCGAGCAGGATGACGACGATGTTGGGCCGGTCTGCGGCGGGAACCGTCGTGTTCGCGAACAGGAGAACCAGCGTGAGTGATAGAATGCGATGCATGAGGGCTGAAACGTGCGGATGGCCCCAAAATATCCTGTCGCGATCCCGGAGTGAACTGGAGTCGCCCGGACGTTTGGTTGTCCTGCCAAATGAAAACGCTCGCCCTCACCTTTTTCGCTGTCAGCAGCCTGCAAGCAGCCGGTCCGCTGGACACGTTCATCGCAGCGGAGCACCCGTCACTGATCCAGCTCTACGAACATCTGCACGCGAATCCCGAACTGTCGTTCCAGGAGGAGAAAACCAGCGCCCGCATGGCGCAGGAGCTTCGCGCGCTCGGCTTTGAAGTGACGGAGAAGGTCGGCGGTTTGGGTGTTGTGGGCGTTTTGAAAAACGGGCCGGGCAGGACCGTGCTGGTGCGCACGGACCTCGACGGGCTGCCGGTGCGCGAGATCGGCTCGGTGCCGTATGTGAGCAAGGCAACCGCCAAGGATGACACCGGCAAAGAGGTGCCGGTGATGCACGCCTGCGGCCATGACATGCACATGACCTGCTGGGTCGGCGCGGCACGGGCGCTGGCGGCGACAAAAGACCAGTGGAAGGGCACGCTCGTCTTCATCGCGCAACCAGCCGAGGAGCGCGGCATGGGCGCGCTGGCGATGATCGAGGACGACTTGTTCAAGCGCTTCCCGAAGCCGGACGTGTGCCTGGCGCTGCATTGCGATGCCGGGTTGCCCACGGGCAGCGTCGGCTTCACCCGCGGTCCCGCCACGGCGAGCACGGACACGGTGGACATCCTCATCAAAGGCATCGGCGGCCACGGCGCGATGCCGAACACGACCAAGGATCCCATCGTGCTCGCCTCGCAGATCGTGATGGCGTTTCAAACGATCGACAGCCGAGAATTGCATCCCGTGGAGCCGGTGGTGGTCACTGTGGGCAAGTTCAACGGCGGCACGAAACACAACATCATCCCCGACAAGGTCGAACTCGGCCTCACCGTCCGCACCACAAGCCCAGAAACCCGCGCTCAGGTGCTCGAGGCGATCAAACGCATCTGCCGCGGACACGCGCTGTCCGCCGGACTGCCGGAGAATCTCATGCCGGAGGTCAAACTCACCGGCCCTGGGACGCCATCACTCTTCAACGATTCCGAACTCACCGCGCGTGTGAGCCAAGTGTGGGCGGATGCCTTCGGCAAGGCCAGTGTCATCGAGCGCAAGGCGACCATGGCCGGCGAGGACTTCTCCCGCTACACGATGACACCGGAGAAAATCCCCGTCTTCCTCGCGTGGATCGGCACCGTGGCCCCAGAGAAGATCGAGAAGGCGCAAAAGACCGGCGAGGCGCTGCCAAGCCTGCATTCGCCGTTCTACCGTCCCGAGTCTGCGCCTTCGATCACATTCGGCGTGAAAGCGATGACGCTCGCGGTGATGAACGAACTCAATCGCTGACCTTCATGAACCGCCGCGACACTCTCGCCCTCACGCTTTCCGCCCTGGGCCTGCCCATCTCAGCCCGATCCGCCATGCCATCCGCCCACCAGATCATCCAGCACCAAATCGACCATGGAACGCTTCACAACGCCGTGCTGCACGTGCGCCGTGGCGATGAGGTGACACAGCACGTCTTTGGCAAGGCCCAGCCGGATTCGATGTTCTTGCTCGGCTCGATCACCAAACCGCTCGCAGTGGCGCTGCCGGTGCTGATCCTGTTGGATCGCGGTGCGTTGAAGCTGTCCGACCACGCCGTGAAATACCTGCCCGAGTTCAGCGAAGGCGCACGCAAGGACATCACCATCGAGCAACTGCTCACGCATACCTCAGGCCTGCCGGACCAGTTGGGGAACAACGCCGAACTGCGTGCGCGGCACGCTCTACTCGCAGAATTCGTGAAGGGCGCGATGCGAACGCCCCTGCTCTTCGCTCCAGGCACGCAGTATCATTATCAGAGCATGGGCATCCTGCTCGCCGCCGAGATCGTCGAACGTGTGACGAAGACAGCACTGCCGGACTTCCTGCAGCAGCATGTGTTCAGCCCGCTCGGCATGACACGCAGCGTGCTCGGCCTCGGCCAATTCAAAAAGTCGGAAATGGTGTCGATGCAAACCGAGCACGCCGCCCCTGAGGCCGGCGGTGGGGACCCGAAAGCCCGCGAATGGGACTGGAACAGCGATTACTGGCGAAATCTCGGCGCTCCGTGGGGCGGTGCCCACAGCAGCGCTGCCGATGTGGCCACCTTCCTGCGCATTTTCCTGCATCCCGATGGCAAGCTGCTGCGAGAAGAAACCGCCCGTCTTGCCATCACGGATCACACCCCGACGCTGTCAGCGCATCGCGGCATCGGCTTCATGGCCGGGCCCGTGGGCCTCGGCAAAGGCTGCTCCGCCCGTGCTTTTGGCCATAGCGGCTCCACCGGCACGCTAGCCTGGGCCGATCCCGCCACCGACACGACCTTTGTGCTGCTCACCGCCCTGCCAAAGAACGTCTCCGGTGATTTGATCCTGTATCCGGCGTCCGACTTGATCTCCGCATGAGCAAAGCGGCTTGGCGTGGGAATATCGCAACGCTCTGGTTCGTTATGGCGGCACCATGAAGCGCGCCCTTCTGCTTTCCCTCGTGCTCGGCCTTCCCTGGCACGCATCCGCGACCAACATCGTGCTGATCCTGGCCAATCATCAGAACTGCGACCTCGGTTGTTATGGCAACGCGGCGGTGCCGACTCCCAACATCGACAGGCTGGCCGCACGCGGCCTTCGCTTCACCAAAGCCTACTGCCAGTATGCCATGTCGGGACCGTCGCGCGTGTCGATGCTGACTGGTCTGCGTCCCGCCACACTCGGCATTTCCGGCAACTACAAGTATGCCCCCGAACTGCCAAAGGGTGCCTTCACGCTGCCGCAATGGCTTAAAGCGCAGGGCTGGTTCACCACCAAGGCCGGACGCGTGTTTCAGATCGAGGATTATCCGACCTCGTGGGACGCGGCGATTCCGGGCCCGGGAGAAGAGGCCGAACTCCCCGCAGGCACGAAGAGCGTCATCGGCGTTCCTGTTCGCACACAGCAGGTGGACGGCAAAACAGAGCCGCTCGGCGGACTGCTGGTGCTGCGCAGCGTCAAAATCGAGGACGCTGCGATGGGCGACGGTCGCAGTGCGCGCGAAGGCGTGGAGCAGATCCAAAAAGCCGCGGCCATGAAGAAGCCGTTCTTTGCGGCCGTCGGTTTCATGAATCCCGACTTCCGCAATGCTGTTCCGCAGGCATGGCTGGACAAATTCAAGAACACGCCGGTCACCGAGGCCACACCCGCCGCCAAAGACGCACCTGCTGAGGCGCAATTCGCCGGCATCCTGCCTGAACGAGCCGTCACCACCGAAGAACGACAGCAGCTCATCGCCGGTTATCGAGCTCAAACCGCGTTCATGGACGCACAGGTCGGCGTGGTGCTGGATGCGCTCGATCAAATGAAGCTCAGCGCTAACACGATCGTCGTGTTCGCCAGCGTCGGCGGCTATCACCTCGGTGATCATGGCAATCTGTGGGGCATGCGCTCCCTCTACGATGCCGCGGCACGCGTGCCGCTCATCATCGCCGGCCCCGGCATCGCCAGCGGCCAGGCTTGCAGCCGTGTGGTGGAACTGGTGGACGTTTTTCCCACGCTCATGGAGCACCTGCGGCTCAAATCACCGCGAGAAATGGACGGTCGCAGCTTTGCCACGCTGCTGAAGCAACCGACTGCCGCCTTCGACGAGCCGGCGGTCTCCGTTGTGCTGAACTACGGCAAATTCAGCGGCATTGCTCTGAGAAACGAGTTCGCCAGCTACATGCGGTGGGAAGGCGGAGCCACGGAGCTGTACAACCTCGAGACCGACCCGCTGGAACTGACCAACCTCGCGGCGGACAAGAAAATGGCTGGAGCCATGAAAAAGATGGACACCGCTCTCAAGAAGGAAACCGGCCGCAAATAGCCACTCTCCGCAGCCATTGACCATGCCCATGCTGCGAATAAACCATGCCCCCCAGCCGTAATCGCCTTTGCCTCTTTCATGAACAGCACGTTGCCCTTCCTCTCCACGCTGGTCTTCTCGATCAGTTCCATCGCCGCTGCAGCCGAACCGCCGGTTCCGGCCAAAATCGAGTTCAATCGCGATGTGCGGCCCATTTTGAGCGACAACTGCTTCTACTGCCACGGCAACGACCCGAAGCATCGCGAAGCCGATCTGCGCCTCGACCTACGCGATGAGGCGGTGAAGGCCGAGGCCTTCATTCCGGGCAATGGCGCGAAGAGCGAACTCGTCTCCCGCATCCTCACCGATGACGAAGACGACCTCATGCCGCCGCCGGACTCGCACAAAAAGCTCACGCCGCGGCAGAAGGAGATCCTCAAGAAGTGGATCGACCAGGGCGCGACCTACCAGCAGCACTGGGCCTATGAAAAGCCGATCAAAGCGGCCATCCCCGCTGGCAAGAATCCCATCGACCACCTTGTGCAGAAACGCCTCAGCGAGATTGGCCTCAAGCCTTCGCCAAAGGCAGATGACCGCACCTTGCTGCGCCGCCTCTACTTCGACCTGCACGGCCTGCCGCCTGCCAAATCTCAAATTTCAAATCTCGAATCTGAAATCGCCAGCTTGCTGGCCTCCCCTCACTACGGCGAGCGCATGGCCATCTCCTGGCTCGACCAGGTCCGTTTCGCCGACACCATCGGCTACCACAGCGACAACCCGCACAACGTATGGCCTTACCGCGATTACGTCATCGAGTCGTTCAACAAGAACAAACCCTTCGACCGCTTCACCATCGAGCAGATCGCCGGTGATTTGATGCCGGATGCAAATCAGGAGACGCGTGTCGGCTCCGCCTTCAACCGGCTGCTCCTCACCACCGAGGAAGGCGGCGCACAAGCCAAGGACTACGAGCAGCGCATGCTCACCGACCGCGTCCGCGCCGTCGGCAACGCCTGGATGGGCCAGACCACCGGCTGCGCCCAGTGCCACGATCACAAATTCGATCCCATCACCATGCGCGACTTCTACACGCTCGGTGCCTTCTTCGCCGACATCAAAGAGCCGATCCTCGGCCGCCGCGAAGACGGCATGCTCGTGACCACACCGGAGAACGAAAAGAAGCTCGCCGAGCTCGACGCAAAACTCGCTGAGGCCAAGAAAGCCCTCGCCAAAGTGCAGCCGGACCTCAAAAAGGCCCAAAAAGCCTGGGAAGCCGAAGTCCTCGCCAAAACCGATCACAAAGACAAAGAAGCCAAAGATGTCCTCGCGGCTTTGAAGGCCAAAAATCCCAACGCGAAGCAAAAGAAGGTCGTTGATGACTACTTCGCGAAAATCAGCCCGCTTCACAAAGCCGAGCGCGATGCCGTCGCGAAAGCCGAAGCCGCTCGCAAAGCTTTTTACGATCCGCTGCCCAAATGCATCGTTTCCATCAGCGACACCAATAAACGCACCGTGCGCATCCTACCGCGTGGCAACTGGATGGATGAAAGCGGCGAAGTCGTGAAGGCCTCATTGCCCAGCTACCTGCCGAAACCGAAGATCGAAGGCCGCGACCTCACGCGACTCGACCTTGCCCAGTGGCTCGTTTCCAAAGAGAACCCGCTCACGGCCCGCAATGTCATGAACCGCCTGTGGAAGCAGTTCTTCGGCACCGGTTTGAGCAAGGTGCTCGACGACCTCGGCGCTCAAGGCGAGCCGCCGGTGAATCCTGCGCTACTCGACTGGCTCGCCTGCGAGTTCATGGACAGCGGTTGGGATCTTCAGCACATGATCCGGCTCATCGTGACCAGCAACACCTACCAGCAGGTCAGCACCTCCACGAAGGAACTCACCGCCGCCGATCCCTACAACCGCGAATGCGCCCGCCAGAGCGCCTTCCGTCTCGATGCCGAACTCGTGCGCGACAACGCCCTCGCCATCTCCGGCCTGCTCGTGCCGAAAATCGGCGGCCCGAGTGTGAAGCCCTACCAGCCCGCCAAATACTGGGAAAACCTCAACTTTCCCACCCGCGAATGGCAGAACGACAGCGGCGAAGGTCTGTATCGCCGTGGCATGTACACCTGGTGGCAACGCAGCTTCACGCATCCGTCCATGCTCGCCTTCGACGCCCCCAGCCGCGAAGAATGCACCGCCGAGCGCAATCGCAGCAACATCCCGCAGCAAGCCCTCGTCCTCCTCAACGACCCAACGTATGTCGAAGCCGCCCGCGCCTTCGCCGCACGCATCCTCCCAAGCGAAGGCGATGCCTCAAAACGCATTACCTGGGCCTTCCAACAAGCCTTGCAGCGCCAACCCACCGCTGACGAGATGAAGACACTTTCGTCTCTCGTCGCCAAACACCTCGCCGATTATCAAAAAGACCCCTCCGCCGCCGAAGCTCTGCTCAAAACTGGTGCAGCACCCGCCCCCGCCACTCTGAACAGGCCCGAACTCGCCGCGTGGGCACATGTCGCGCGTGTGCTGCTGAATCTGCACGAAACGGTCACGCGGAGCTGAGCCATGAAACGCTCAGTTCACCGCCAGACCTTCCAGCTTCGCCAGCTTCTTCGCTTTGGCATCAAAGCTCCAAAACGTGTCGCACCCGAGCACCAGCGCGGAAGAGACGTGAAGGATGTCGTAGGTGCGGAAGCCTTCCTTGGCGGTGTGGCGATGCGACAAGGCGCGGAACTGTTTTTCGAGCGCGGCTTCATTGCAAGCCGCGTCACGCAGGTACTGTCCGGTGGCAAGATGTTTGAAAAACATCGCCTCAATGACCAATGCATACTCGGACGTAAGCCTCACCCCCGGCACTCCTTGGCGCGTGGAGAAGACGGATTGCTGCAAGGCATTGATCAACTCAAACCGGCCAATCGCTGTGATTGGATATCCTTCAAAGCTGGAGGATTTGATGGAGGAATCCAACTGCACGGCCTCGGCGTTGTTCGGGCCTGTGCAATACAACGAGGTGAAAAAATTGGTGTCCGCGTAAATTGTCATTACTCGCCAGCCAGTATTTTGCTGAATGTTTCCCAGCCCTCGACAGTGAATCCCATGCCATCGGCACGCATCTGCTCATGGAGTTTCATCAAGTCTCGGTGGAATTCTTCGCGAGAATCCGCCTGTGAGGACCCAGGCAAAGGATCAGGCTTGACGAGGAACCTCTCACCGCTACGCGACTGCACATGCACACCTCCCGTCTTTCGGGCGGCATTCAGCACAGCCTGCGGCTGGCGATTGAGGTCTCGCACGGTGAAAACGCGACGCAGTGCAGCAGCGTTGGCGGCTGGACGGCGGGCGGTTTTCTTGGTGGCGGCTTTGGTCTTCATGTCAGACATCATGGCTGACATCCGCTTTGACAGCAAGTTTCATTTCATCTCATGACCTCCCTTCTCCTCCAAACACGCCGCGCTTTCCTCGACCGCGCTTCGCAAGGCCTCGGCAGTGTTGCTTTGGCTTCGTTGTTGAGTCCAAATCTACTCCACGCGGCTTCACGCGGTGTGCTGGGTAAATTGCCGCTGCCGCAAAAAGCGAAACGCGTGATCTGGCTCACGATGGCGGGTGGTCCGTCGCAGTTGGAGCTGTTTGATTACAAACCGAAGCTCGCGGACATGGACGGGAAGCCGATGCCGGAGTCGTTCACGAAGGGACAGCAGCTCGCGCAGCTTCAGGGGCAGAAGTTGGTGTGCAAAGGGCCGATGTTTGGCTTCGCGAAACACGGGAAATGCCATATGGAGCTTTCGGAGTTGCTGCCGCATCTCGGCAGCGTGGCGGACGACATCTGCCTCGTGCGCTCGATGACCACGGACGCGATCAATCACGACCCCGCGCACATGTTCATGAACACCGGCGCTCAAATCGCCGGTCGGCCGAGCATGGGAGCGTGGATCACTTACGGGCTCGGCAGCGAGGCGGAGGATCTGCCCGGATTCGTCATCATGGTCTCCACGGGCAAAGGTCGCACACCGCAGCCCATCGCGGCGCGGCAGTGGAGCAGCGGCTTTTTGCCGTCAAAGTACCAAGGCGTGCAACTCCGCTCGCAGGGCGATCCCGTTTTGTATCTCACCAGCCCGAACGGCGTCACGCGCGAGCGACAAGGCGCGGACGTGGCCGCGATCAACGCGCTCAACAAACAGCACGCCGCGCTGTGCGACGATCCAGAGATCGCCACGCGCATCGCGCAGTATGAAATGGCGTTTCAGATGCAGGCCAGCGTGCCGGAGCTGATGGACATCCGCCCCGAGGGACCGAAAACGCTCGAACTCTACGGCTGCACACCCGGCGACGGTTCCTTCGCCTCAAACTGCCTCCTCGCCCGCCGACTCGCCGAACGCGGCACGCGCTTCATCCAGCTCTACCATCGCGATTGGGACCACCACAGCCTCCTGCGCGAGGAATTGCCGCTGCGTGCGAAGGAAGTTGATCGTGCCTGCATGGCGCTCATCACCGATCTGAAGCAGCGCGGCCTCTTTGACGACACGCTCATCGTTTTCAGCGGCGAATTCGGCCGCACGCCGATGGCGCAGGGTAACAAAGGCCCCATCGGCCGCGATCATCACAACAAAGCCATGTCCATGTGGCTCGCCGGCGCCGGCATACAGCGCGGCCTCACCTTCGGCTCCACCGACGACCTCGGCTACGCCGCCGTCGAAAACATCACCACCGTCCACGATCTCCACGCCACGATGCTGCATCAACTCGGCATCCAGCATGACGCCTTCAGCTTCAAGTTCCAAGGGCTTGATGCGAGGTTGAGCGGCGTGGAAGGCGCGAAGGTGATCAAGAAGATTCTTGCGTAGAGGCGCATCACTTCTTTCGACGGCTTAACAGCCATGCGGCACAAAGAGCCATAGGCCAAAACCAGAACCCAAGCCAAAGCCAGTCATCGTCTGCACCTGCAGAGCTTGTGTTCCAAGCACCATATAAACAGGCTATTGGTAGGCCAAACAGCCCTCCCGCACCAAATGGGATTAAAAACAAAAGCCAAAGCGGGCGCTGCCACCATTGCACCTCTTTGAAAACGGTTGAGGCAATTCCAATGGCCAAGGCACCGATCAACCAAAAGCCGCCCCCGAAAAGCACTCCCCAGACAAGTAATGCGAACTCTTTCATGACAGCGACATTTGAGCAGGTTTTAAAGCGTGGTTATTTGACCGAAAGGTTATCTCAGATTGGCTTCGATGGTTTCAATCAGACTGCCAATAGCGTCACAAACTCGCTTGTGTGAGTTGAAGATTTCAGCACCGCAGCAATGGGAGAGAGCAAGAGCACTGCAATCCTCGTCGACCAACCGCAATCTCATCACTTCGAGATGGAACGCCTGCTTAAAGTCATCAAACACCGAACTCATCTCCATCAGAGGGAGCAGCATGGTTGAAATAGCTCCAGGCGCAGATGATCTTTCGCTGGAGCGAGCTTCGATAAAGAGATTTGACTCTTCCTCGATGAACCGGGCGAAAGCTGCTTCGAATAATGGAATCAGCTTGGCAACTCCGTTTGTTGTCTCGCCCTCCTCGCTGGCCAGCACATCGATCTCGCTACGCATGTAGGCGATGTTCACCCGCATCCAGGCGAGCGGTTCTAGCCATCGCAGGCTGTGTTGAAAGACGGCATTGATCATTTCTGCCATGGTGGTGCGAGTGTATAGGGTTCTGATTACGGGTTAAAACGGGATGCTGTCTTCATGGTAGAGATGATTTTCTCGGCAGATTCCGAGGCGCTGCATGTCTTGCCGGTCGATCTGATAGCGTTCATCCATGTCGAGATGGCTGGCGATAAAGTCGAGTTCTTGCGCTGCAGTAAGATGGTCGGAATACTGACGCTTCAGTGCCCCTTTGGGGTCTGCGCCTGTGTATTGAGCCGAAGGAATGGCCGCGCGGAGGGTGTCATGCTGGTTCTTGTAGAAGGCTGCTCGTTCACGGTGATGTTCGGCACGCTGGGTGCAGAGCTGTTGGAGTTCGGTGGCAGAGAGGGTAACTTGGAGTCCTTGGATCATGTTTTTGTTTGGGTTGTCGGTGAATACAGAGTTGATGAGTATCTCAGAAGAGTGCCGAAGTATGCAGGGTGGTGATTGGGAACAGATGAGGTGTCATGATCATGCTGTGATTGTGGTAGCACTGACAAACTTCTCCGCGCTCAAGACCTGCTCACCATCCCAACGGTAAGCCGTGAGAGCATTTGCGGCAAAGGCGGCGCTGTAGTCGAGGCAGGCGATGTTTGGGGCGAGTGGCGCACGCTTTCGGGCCGGTGGCAGCCAATAATGACCGAAGAATACCGGCGGCTCATCGACGCCATAGTCGGGAATGCGGCGCAAATCATGCGGTGCGGCATCGCCAGGCATATCAAAGGCTTCCGGCATGGCTAGCTGGCTGACTTCAGCGGCCTGCGGGATGGCCCACCAACGCACGCGAACAGAACGACGGGCGATGCCTTCTTTGTCCCTGAACACATGACCGGCTGGCAGCGAAAGCTCTGGCCCTTTCAGCACATTTTCGACCGCCCGAAACTCGGGCGTCTGATGCGTGGCCGAAAGCCGCAGAAACTCTGGATCGACGATGCTGCGCCCGCCGAGACGTGCGATGCGCCGGGCGTCCCAGCAGGCATGCACGGCCCGCAGCCCGCCCAAATCGAGAAACATGGGCAAGCGCTTCATCCATTCCTTCCACTCCTCCCACTCGGCATCGAGTCCGGCGAACTGCTGCTTCGTCACGAGCTGGCCGCCTCGGTTCTTCTTTTCTGGACGGAGGAAGTCGCCTTTTCCGTCCGGTGTCTCGGCACAGATGGCGTTGTATTCGTGATTGCCCATGATCGCGAGCGCGTCACCCGCCTCGACCATGCCGCGCACGGTGTGGAGCGTTTCACGGATGGCGGGTCCGCGGTCGATGTAGTCGCCAAGGAAGATGACTTTCCGTCCTTCGGGGTGTCGGAAGGTGTCGCCGTGCGCACGGTAGCCGAGCCGGGTGAGCAGCGCGAGGAGCTTTCCATGCTGGCCGTGGATGTCGCCGATCAAATCGTATGATTGTGTGTTCATGACGCCGCCACCTTCCACGAATCCGACGTTTGCAAAACACCGGTGAATGCAGGATACCTGACTCCACAGTCATGATTAATGATCTCTTTTCCAAAGGCGGCCTGTCGCTGGATCGGTTGCGCGGATTCATGCAGATGGCCGAGGCGGGCAGCATTGCCAAGGCTGCTCCCGGCAAGCCTAATCGCCAAAGCCAGATCAGCCGCCAGATTCGTGAGCTGGAGCAGTTTTTCGGCACTGAGCTGACCAGACGAAAGGGCAAGACGCTCTCGCTATCCATCGCAGGAGAGCGACTTGCGCTGCTGATTCGGGAGCAATTGCAGGACTTGGAGGATTTTCGCAAAGAACAGGCCGGTCTGCCGAAGTCCTTCGTCATCGGCGCAGGTGCCAGCGTGATAGAGTGGCTGCTAGTGCCCGCCCTTCCAGCCATCAGCAGGCATCTAGGCGGTGCCACACTGCTCACCGAGTCCCATCGCAGCCGCAGTCTTGGCGACGCGGTGCGGGACGGGCGCGTCGATCTGGCGATCATCCGGCAAGATGCCGTGCCGACAGGTGCAAACACGGCGTTGGTGATGAAAATGCGCTTTCACCTCTGCATCCCGCGTGCGCTGCTAAAACGCGGGGCCACAGAACGCGACGCCGCCAGCCCAGCGCTCTGGCAGACGCTAGCCTTCGCCGCAGGGCGTGATGGTGGACAGACGGATACCGCGGTCCGAGAGGCAATGCAGTCCGCAGGCGTAGATTTCCGTCCGCGTTTCGAATGCGGCTCCATGCTCCAGGTGCGTCAGCTCGTCGAACTCGGTGCTTGCGCGGGAATCCTGCCCACGCTCGGCATTCGTGGCTTGGATGAGAAAAAAGTGCTCATCACACCCTTCGCCCCGTTGCGGGACTTTGGCCGTGCGCTCGTCCTGCACTGGAATCCCCGGCAAATGCGCCGCCGAGGCTTGGAGACATCTGATTTGAAAAAACTGGCCGCGATCATTGCCGATCAGCTGAAAGCTTGATGACGTGTTTTGCATCGATCCGAATGGCGAGAGTAAATTGAATACCCCATAGGCAACATTCGACCTTCGTGCTTCGTCATTGATTCGGCCTTCTGAATTCTGGTTTCGTCATTCCCTCCCTTTCCATGAAAAACACTCTCCTCTTCCTCGCCCTCGCCCTTCCCACCTTCGCCTTCGACATCACGGTCGCGGACAAAGACCACGTCGCGGTCGCGAATGGCGGCAAGGTCGTGGCGAAGCTCATGATGGCGAATGATCTCAGCACGCCGGAGAAGCATCACGAGACCTACAAGCCCTACATGCACGTCTTCAGCGCGGATGGCTCCACGCGGCTCACGAAAGGCGCTGGCTTCAGCTTCACGCATCATCGCGGCATCTTCCTCGGTTTCAGCAAGATCGGCTACAACGGCAAATCCTATGACCGCTGGCACATGAAGAAGGGCGACCAAGTCGTGACGAAGGTCGCGCCGGGCGAAAACGCCTTCACCGCGCACATCGACTGGCAGGGCGACACCACCGCGCCGTTTTTGACCGAGGAACGCCGTTTCACCTTCACCACGCCCGCGAAGCCCTTCTACCTCGGCATCGAAATGAACAGCGCCATCAAAACCGTGAGCGGCGAGGCCGACATGAATGGCGACCCCGAGCACGCGGGCGCGCAGTTCCGCCCGAGTGAGCTCGTGGACACGAAAACGACGACCTACATCTTCCCCGGCGAAAACATCGACGCGCACAAAGTGAAGGACCTGCCCTGGGCCGCGGAGATCTTCACCGTGGAAGGCAAAACCTTCACCGTCGTGATCCTCAATCACCCCGACAACCCAAAGGAAACCGCCACCTCCGCCTACCGCGACTACGGCCGCTTCGGCATGTTCCCCAAAGGCAAAGCCAGCGCCGAATCGCCCTTCAAACTCCGCTACCAGTGGCTCATCGCCGAAGGTGACGTCCGTGACGCCGCCGCCTTCCAAAACGCCTGGAATGCTTTCGCGGGCAAAACCGAGCCCGTGCCTGCGCTGACGATCAAAGCGTCGGAACAGCCGAAGTCGAAGGCGAAGAAGTGAGAATGGCCGTCAAGGATTCGTCAAGATGGTCAAGGCGTGGTCAAGCATCGTGCCAGCGGCCATCTTGACCGTCTTGACTCCTTGACGAGCGTAGCTTTGACCTCCCCAAAAAACATGCGCCCCCTCATTGCTCTCCTCTGTCTCTCACTCGCGCCTCAGGCGCTCGCAGTGCATTCCAAAAACGCCGGCCCGGAGAAGGTCGAGTTGAAGTTCAAACTGCCGCCGCCGAAGCCGCTGTCGCCGGAAGAGGCGATGAAGACCTTCGCGGTCGAAAAAGGGTTCCGCATCGAGTTGGTGGCATCGGAGCCGATGATCGAATCGCCGGTGGCGATGAGTTTTGATGATCAAGGGCGGCTCTACGTCTGCGAGATGCGCGGTTACATGCACGATCTGGCTGGAAGCACGGAGAAGGAGCCGACGGGACGTGTTTCGTTGCTCGAAGACACGGATGGCGATGGGCGCATGGACAAGGCGACGGCGTTTCTCGACAAGGTCGTCATGCCGCGGGCGGTAATGGCGGTGAATGGCGGCGCTTTGATCGCCGTGCCGCCGAATTTGATCTTCTGCAAAGACACGGACGGCGATGGCGTGGCGGATGTGAAAGAAGTGATCGCCACCGACTTCGGCACGCTCGGTGGTCAGCCGGAGCACATGGCGAACTCGCCGGTGTGGGCGATGGACAACTCGATCTGGAGCGCTGGATACAGCTCGCGGCTGAAACTGCGCGGCGGCATGTGGCAAAAAGACGTGGGTCTCGGTCGCGGCCAGTGGGGACTTTGCCAGGACGACCACGGGCGGCTCTATTTCAACTACAACAGCGACATGCTGCGTGCCGATCTGCTGCCGACGGAGGCTTTCGCTCGCAATCCGCTGCTGCGCAATGCCACTAGCATCAATGCGAAGCTCGCGGCGGATCAGACACTTTACGCCTCGCATCCCACGCCGGGTGTGAATCGCGGTTACGATGCCAAAACACTCAGCGCCGACGGTCGCTTGACGAAACCGACCGCCACCTGCGGCGCACTCATTTATCGCGGTAACGCGTTTCCAGCCGCGTATCGCGGCAATGCCTTCGTGCCCGAGCCTGCGGCAAATTTGGTGAAGCGATTCACGATGAGTGAGACCGACGGCGTCGTGAAGGCCACGAATACCGCCAAAGGCAGCGAGTTCCTCACTTCCACCGACGAGCGCTTCCGCCCGGTGAATGCCTGCAACGGCCCCGATGGCGCGCTTTACCTCGTGGACATGTATCGCGGCATCATCCAGCACCAGAGCTTCCTCACGCATTACCTCATCGCGAACATCCAGGCGCGGAAACTCGAGCAGCCCTTCAACATGGGCCGCATCTGGCGCATCGTGCCGGAAGGCAGCAGCGCGAAGCCCGTGAAGGTCACGAAAGATGCAAAACTGCTCACGCATGCCAACGGCTGGGTGCGCGACACCGCTCAGCGACTCATTGTCGAGTCCGCCGATGCCTCTGCGGTGCCCGCGTTGAAGGAGTTGCTGCAAAACGAGAGCGCCGTTGCTCGCGAGCATGCGCTGTGGACGCTCGACGGTCTCGCCGCCATCACGGCGGACCTCGTGAAGACCGCGCTCGCCGATAAAAGCGAGCACGTCCGCGCCGCCGCGGCGCGTGTGGCTCCTCGCGACTACGTTTTCGATCTCGCCGCTGAAAAACATCCGCTCGTGCTTGCGCACATCGCCATCAAAACGCTCAACGAGGCCGCTTTGGCCCCGCTGCTCGTCACGCACGGCAAAAACGCCCTCATTCGCGAAGCGGCGCTCACCGGCCTGCGCGGCAAAGAGTCCGCATTTGCCAAAACACTCGCCCAAACACCTTCCGAAGGCTCGAAGGCCGTCATCGGTGCTTTGGCCGAATTGGTCGCGCTGGCCGGAAAAGCCGGTCCCATTGCCGAAATGCTCGAACTGGCCGCCAGCTCGCCCGAAAACCGCGACACGATCCTCAAAGGCCTCGCCAAGACCGATAGCAAATCGAAGACCGTGAAGCTCGTGTGGCTCGACAAAGAGCCCGAGCATCTGAAGCAGCTCAAACTGGCCCCCAGCCTCGCGAATCGACTCGTCTGGCCCGGCAAACCCGGCGCACCGGCCCCGCCCGTCATCAAACCGCTCACCGAAACGCAAACCGCGCTCTTTGAAAAAGGCAAAACCATCTACGCCACCCTCTGCGCCGCCTGCCATCAACCGCACGGCTTTGGTCTCGACGGCCTCGCGCCACCGCTCGTCGATAGCGAATGGGTGCTCGGCAAGCCCGAGGTGCTCGCCCGCATCGTCATGCACGGCCTCGCCGGCCCCGTGAAGGTCAGCGGCCGCACCTACAACCTCGCCATGCCCCCGCTGCCCCAGCTCACCGACGAAGACATTGCCGGCGTCCTCACCTACATCCGCCGCGAGTGGGAACACACGGCTGGTGCTGTGGAAACCGTCAACATCACCAAAATCCGCGAACAGGAGAAAGGCAGGATGATGATGTGGACGGAGATGGAGTTGAAGAACCTTGGGAAGAAGAAGTGAGGATCAATTGGTAGTCACGCGTAGCCGAACAAACTTCGCCCCTCCGAGGTTCATGGCAGGGGTGACGCGCACGGTGACGGTCTCGGTAATGCCGTCACCCGTGGGAACGACGGATTTTTCGATCACATTCGCACCCGTGTCGTCCCAAGTGGAGAGGTTGGAGCTGGTTTCGACGATGTAACTGAGGCCTGCCCGCTGGATGCGGCGGCGGAACTGCATGCAGAGATATTTCTCGCCGCTGCCGCTGTCCGTCTCCGTGACGGCGGCAGGCAGCATGGAGCGAGGATTGGCGGCTCCTCCGGGAATGCCCAGGGCGTGTTCGAGAAGGGCATTGATGCCATCTTGATTCACATCGGTGCCGGGCGACGCGATGCGATAGACCATGGCGGTCATCGTGGTCGTGTTTGGTGGCACAGCGTTGTCACTGGCGATGACTGTGATCGAATTGGAACCGTCCCCAAGACCGGAAAGCGCACTGCTCCAACTGGCAAAGGAATCGGACGTATTGGCAGCAGATCCTGCGACGGTGACATTGGCGATGCCGCTGGTGGCGTCCGTCGCTGTGCCAGTGAGGGTGGTACTAGCCGTTGTGGTGGTGAGATCAGGAACGCTAAGCGCCGGCGGACTGGCGTCCTGGGTGGAGGAGATCGGCGGAAACCAGTCGCTCGTCCAAGGCAGCGCCCCCTGGCGGCGCATGCGTGCGCGGTAGTGATAGGTCTGCCCGTCCACCAGACCTCCAAAGGTGGTGGTGGAGCCGGCCAGGAAGCCGCTGGAGACCGGGGTGGCGAAGTCCGGCGTGGCGGAGCGCTCCAGCTCATATTCCAGACCCGCTGCGGGCAGATTCCATGCAAGCGTGTTTGCCAGCCCGCCTGTGAAGGCGGGTTCAGCCGTAAGCACGAACGCGGTGGGGATGACTTCGAAGCTGTTCGAGCTTCCCGCCAAGGCGGCGTCGGTCGCGGTCACCGTAACCGAGTCCGCCGTGGAGCCGAGGGTGAGATTTCCGGACCAAATGCCGTTGCTGAAAGCAGACGTGGATGCCGGGCTGAGCGGATGATAGGATGTCACCACCCCCAGTTGAATGTCGGTGTTCAGTGAATCAGCAAACGCTGGTGGCGATGTGCCGGCCCAGGTCAGGGGTTCGCCATAGGTGGTGGTGCTGGTGTAGGCCTTGATGGAACGTGTGTTGCTGCGGGTGGTGCCGATGACCGTGGGCCGGCCCGAGGTGTTCGAAGCCATGCGGTAGCTGTAGTCCACCATGAGGTTGCTCACGCCGTCATAGGTGAAAGGGGTGGAAAATGTGAATGTAAGGTAGCCTGTCGTGCTGACCGTGATGTTACTTTGATACACGGTGGTGAAGCCATCAGTTTCCCAAATTCTGTCGCTCGCGTCGGGGCTGTAACCGGTACGAGAGGTGTGCTTCAGCCGGATGGTGAAGTCCGTGAGTGTTTCCGCCACCGGCACACTGGTCACATTGATCGCCAGGGAGGTGAATGTACCTGACGCACCAACCTCGCTGGCCAGATGCACCTGCTGGCTGCGGCACTTGGTGAAGATGGTGTTGAATGGAATGACCGCACTGGTGGTTGCTCCGGTGCCAACATTGCGGCTGGAGGAGCCTGCCGGGGCTGAAAGCGCCGCTGAACCCGTGTAGGACGTGACTGGGTTTCCTGCGGCATCCTGGGCAGTGATGGTGACCGGGAAAGCAACATCCCGCACCTGCGGCGGGGGAACCGAGCCCCAGACGAACTTGGAGGCCGGGCCGACCGTGACGACAAACGCGTTGCTGCTGCCGCTGCCGCCAGTGATCGGGTCCGTGATCGTCAGCACGGCATTAGTGGCGAAAATGCCGACTGTCACGGACTGTGATTTCACTCCTGAGCTGAAGCCGGAGATCGTGGCTGGAGTGACATTCAGAGCCGTGGCATCGTCACTGGCCGTGAGAAGAGGGCTGCCGCTGTAGCCTGTGATGGTGACGTTGTTCACGTCACGAGCGGTGAACGTGACGTTGAATGGCACATTGCGAATCTGCGCGGCCCCAATGGCCGAGATGAGGAAATTATGGACGTCATTGTCGGTCACCGTCAGGTTCCGCGTTCCGGTGATGAAGCCTGCTGCTTCGGCACTGATGGCAAAGGTCTGCGAGCCGTCTTTGTCGGTGTCATCAATGATGGTGATGGCAAATGTCGTGCTGCTGGAGCCGGCCGCGATAGTGGCGGTGGCAGGAACCGTGGCCTCGGTGGCCGCGGTGGAGGCCAGGGTGACCATGGTGGCGTTTTCCACCGGATTGGAGGAGGTGAGCGTGGCGGTGAGCGTGCCTGTCGATTCAGTCACGCTGCTGGTGAAATTGAGACTGAGTGAAGCGGTCTCGTTGTCGGTGATCTGAATGGTGCTGCTGCCTCCTGTCCAGCCGGTCATGCTGGTGCTCACAGTCACGGTCTGGGTCAGATCAATGACAGCGTCATCCACCGGAGTGATGGCGAAGGTGGCGGAGGTGTTGCCGGCAAGAATGGTGACACTGGCGGGCACGACCAACTCGGTGGTGTCGTTCGAGGTGAGCGGCAGTATGACATCAGTGCCTGTGGCGGCACCCAGAGTGACCGTTCCCGTGGTAGCGGCAGCATTTTCGGCAAGCGTGGACGGCAAAGTGAGGGAGATGGTGGTGGTTTCGTCATCCTCGACCGCCAAGGACGCCGAGCCATCCCCATATCCCGGCGCAGTGGCCGTGATGAGCGTGGTCTGAGTGCCGTCGAGCAGCGTGTCATTCACCACGGTGACCGGGAAGTTCACGCTCGTCTGCCCAGCGGGGATCGTCACGCTGGCAGGCACTGCGGCGGCGGCGGCAGGCTTCGTGGAAGTGAGAGCAACGACGATGTCCGCCCCCTGCGCCGCCCCCACGGAAAGCGTCGCGATGACGGTTCCGCCTGATTCTCCGATGACTGAAACCGGCAGGCTCAGTGCCAGCGGCCCGAGCGATGAGATGGTGAAGGCATTCGAATTGCCGGACACGCCGGCTGCCGAGTCCATCGCCATGGCGACGATGCTGCCGGGAGCAGCGAGCGAGATCGCGCCATTCCACACGCCGCCTGTGAAAGCCGTGGTCTGAGACGGGGTGACTGCAACGGGATCAAAGGAAATGAGACGGAGGTTTGGAAGGTAGTAAAGAGCGGTTCCTGTTCCAGTCCAGCCGGTCGGTGGTGCCGCGCCGCTCGTGAAGCTGTAAAGCACCCGGTAAGGACTGACAAATGAGCTCCTTGCTTCAATCCGGTTTACAAAACTCGACTGGCTGCTGCTGATGTCCACCATCAGCCGGTCCGTGCCATTGTAGTCGAAAGGCGTGGTGAAGTTGAACTGCCGCCAGCCGGTCTGGTTCATGTTCACTGTGCCCTGGTACACGGTGGTCCAGCCGTCGCTCTCCCACACGGCCGAGGTGTTGTAGTCCGTCTTGGTGGTGTGCTTGAGACGGATGGTAAAATTGGTCAGGGTCACGGCGGGGTACGAGGCCGAGGGGGTCGTCATGTCGAAGGCCAGCGCCTGCAGTTTCCGGGCAACTCCACCGGCCTCGGCCTGGGTGTAGATCATCTGGCAGCGGTTTTGTGGGTAGTACCCGCCGAAGGGATACCAGTCGCTGGTCGTGCCCGTGCCTGCGGTGGTGACGTTGTAGTTCTCCGCGGCGGTGATCTGGGCAGAGCCGGCGTAGCTCGTGACGAGGTTCTCATAGGCGTCACGGCCGCTGATGCTGACGTTGAAAGGCGTGAATGGCGCCTGGGGTGTGGGGATGGTGTCCCACGTAAGGTGATGCAAACTACCCGCTCCCACCACAAAAGCATTGCTGCTGCCAGTCGCGGCTGTTGTTGCATCCGTGAGCGTCAGCACCGCCGCAGTGGCCTCATTTTGCACCGTCACGCTTTGAGTCCTCACTCCGGAGGAGAAGCCTGTGACGGTGTTCGGTGTCACCCCGAGCGCCGTGGCACCCTCCTGAGCCGTGAGCACCGGAGATCCCGCATAGGCCGTGATGGTGGTGTTGTTGATGTCTTTGGCCGTGAACGTGACGTTAAACGGCCCGTTGCGCACCTGCGGACTGGCCACAGCAGAGACCGTGAAATGGTGCGCGTCATCATCCAGCACACTGACAGTGCGGGTCCCATCGGTGAAGCTGGCCGCACTGGCTGTGAGGGTGACAGTCTGGGTGCCATCAAAGTCCGTATCGTTCACTGGCGTGAGGGTGAAGTAACCGCTGGTGGAGGATCCGGCTGCGACAGTGACAGTGGCCGAGACATTCAGCTCGCTGGTGTCGCTGGAGCTGAGATTGATCGTGAGCGGGGCGGCAACAGAACCAGAAAGACTGATGTAGCCTGCCGAGACGGAGGGAGAGCCGCCTTCGCTGATGCTGGTGGTGAACTGCACGAAGCTCAGCGCACGGCTTTCATTGTCCGTGACCTGCACGGTGCCGGTGGCTGGCGCGGAACCGGCCAGTGTTGCGGTGATGACGGCATCCTGAGTGCCGTCGATGACCGAATTGTTTGGCGCGGTGAGAATGAACGAAGCGCTGCTGTTTCCCGCCGGAATGACGACGGACGCTGGAACCGTAAGACGTGTTGTGAGGGAGGAGGAAAGACTCACCGTCAAGTCTGCGGCCGCCGGAGTGGCGAGTTGCACACTGGCCTGGCCTGCGGTGCTGGAGGTGTTCTCCATGAGAGAGGCTGGCAGCGTGACCGTGACGATGGTGCTCTCGTTGTCGTTGACGGTCGCCGGGGCCTGTCCCTGGTCATAACCGGGCGCGGTGGCGGTGATGAGAGCCGTTTGCGTTCCTTCCAGCAGCGTGTCCTCCGGCAGCGTGAGAGTGAAGGCGGCACTGGTCTGACCGGCCAGGATGGTCACAGTGGCTGGCGGAGATGCCACGCTGGGAGCGGATGAAACCAGCGTGACGGTCAAATCGGCCGCTGGGGCCACGCTGGCAGTGACTGTGGCGTTCTTGCTGCCTCCTTCCGTGCCAGCACCCACAATGGAGAGAGCGAGGGAGCCGACACTGGTGACATTGAACACGCCAGACTCGCCCGTGACAGCAGGTTTCGCGTTGTGGGTGGCGACGAGGCTGACCTGTGCGCCCGATTGGCCCACCGAGGATGTTCCACTCCAGACACCGTTCGTGAAGGTGACATTCCCCGGTGCCACCGGGAAGAGCGAACGCTTGCTGAAGCGGAGATTCACCAGATTCGTGGTGGAGTACCCGGTGGGTGTCGTACCACTCCAAGTCACCGGCTGGCCATAGTAGCCGTACTCCCCTCCGTACAGCGTCCGGGGAACACTAGCGGCGGAATAACGCGTGCTGCCGCTCGTGCCGTAGGCGGCATTGTCAAAGCTGAAGTCCACCATGAGATGGCTGGTGCCATCGTAGTCGAAAGGAGTCGTCAAAGGCAATGCAAGCCAGCCGGCGGCCGGGACGCTGAGGTTGCCTCTGTAAACCGTGGTCCAGCCATCGTTCTCCCACACGGTGCTGCCGGTGGCGCTGTAGTCGGTCTTGGAGGTGTGTTTGAGCCGGATGGTGAAGTCAGTGAGCATGGAGGGCAGCGTCGCCACATCCAGGGCGATGCTTTGAATGCGACCTGCGGCCCCGACCTCCGCCGGGGTGTAAATGCTCTGGGTCCTCATTTCGTAGTAGCTGCCAGCGCTGAAGGGAAAACTGGTCGTGTTCGTGCCGGTGCCGCTGGTTATCTGTGCCACTGGACCCAGTGCCCGCACTGCAGCGGTGCCGTTGAAGGCGGTGACGGTGGCGTTCGAGGCATCCTGCGCGGTCAAAGTGGCCGCGAAGGGCACATTGGCCGCCTGGGATGAGGAAATGGCGCTCCATACGAAGTGATGCACGGCCGGTGTGATGGTAAGAGCCACCGGCATCTCAAGCTGGGGCTGCGCGGGATCATTGGAGGTGAAGCGCAGTGTGGCGTTATGGCCACCTGGGCTCAAGCCCTGCGGGTTGAAGACTGCATTGAGCTTGGCACTGCCAGCCACGGGAATGCTTCCGCTGGTAGTGGCCAGGCTGAGCCATTGAAAACCGGTCACACTGTCCAGGAAGGCATCCATGATGGCCTGAGTCTGGGTGTTGTTGATGTAGCCGCCGGAGGTGGAGGCGTAGAGAAGGTGGTAGATGCGTGTCACGGCTCCCAGGCCGCTGAGGCGATGCTGGTCGTTGTTGGTATCCGTGCTGGCCGTACGCGTGAGAGCCGGATCATCCTGCACGATGATGAGGTGGTTCACACTGGGATCGCCAGCATTATAGACGCGCTTCACATAGCCTTTGTAGGTCGCCGCTCCCCGGGTGGAGGTCAGGATGGCCGTATCCGTCGTACCACTGCCATCCGCACCCAGCCCCCCGCTGATCTCGAAATGGCTCAGTCCTGCGATGTCCGCCGCGAAGACAAAGAGCCCGGGGTGCTTGCGGGTGAAGTACTGCCCGCCCGCGCCCAAGTTGGCAGAACTGGCGATCACATTGTCTGAATAGCTCAGATTGGCACCTGCGGTGGTGATATTGGTGCTGAGGTAGTTTCCATTGTCGTACATGTCTCCGGTGCCATCGCTGATGTTGTTGCCTGTGACTCCCTCGGTGAAGTCGTGGCGGCTAGGGATCAGGGCTGTGATGGAGGCAAAGTCCGTGTTCAGATTCGTCAGGACGCTGGCCAGCGGCGGCTTCGCCACAGCACCGGTGATGATGACCTCAGCATTCCAGTTCGTGGTCATCCCTCCAGGATTGGTGAGGGTGAGAGGGACAGAGAGTGGCGGTTCGCCTTCTGGCATCGCAACGTTCAACAGAGATGGCGCGACCGTGAGGCGGGCTCCTTGGGATACATCGAAGGCATTGCTGCTGCCGGTGAGGCCACCTGCTGCATTGGCGGTCAGGATGACGGCATTCGCCGGCGTCGCAAGGGTCACGGAGCCCGTCCAGACGCCATCGACGAAGGCTCCAGTCCCAGACGGACTCATGCCTACGGCTCCGCCACCATTCGCGGCAGAGAGTGTGGCGGTGCCGGTGAAGTTGGACACGGTCACGTTGTCGATGGATTGCGCACGCAGGGTGACGGGGAAGGCGCCCAGCGCGGCCTGCGGTGAGTTGATGACATCAAAGGCGAAGTGATGCACCTCATCGTCCAACACGCTGATTTCGTGCGTGTCACCCGTGAGGCTGGCAGCCGTGGCGGTGATCGTGACGGGCACTGCTCCATCACTCAGAGCGTCGTCCACCGGCGTGATGTCAAACGAGACACTGCCTGCGCCAGCGGGGATGACCACGCTGGCGGGCACGGTGAGCTCGCTGGTGTCTGAACTTGCCAGGGTGACGGTCAAATCGGTGCCGACATTGACCGGCGGGGCAAAGCCGACGCTGCCCGTGAGCGGCGCGGCGGATTCGCGCACGCTGGCGGGCAGCGTGATGACCAGCGGTGCCGTGGAGTCATTGTCTGTGAGGGTGACCACGGCCGAGTCGCTGCCTGCACCGAGCGAGGCCGTGAGAGTGGTGCTGGCGGGTTCGAGGATGGTGTTGTTCTCGGCCTTGATGAGATCAAACGAGGCGCTGGTGGCCCCGGCGGGCAGGGCGACGGAAGACGGCAGCGTCAAACCGAGCGATGGCGAGGCTGAAAGTACCACGGTCAGGTCAAACAGGGTCGCGGAGGTCATGGAGACACTGCCGCTGATGGTCCCGCCCTCGGCCAAAGTGGCTGGAAGGCTCAAATCAAAGCCTGCGGGCACTTCATCGTCCAAAATGGCCATTTCGACCCCGCTGCGTCGAAAACCCTCCGCCGTGGCGACGATTTGCACAGGCAGGTTTCCGGTCAAAAAGGCGTCTTGGGCTGCTGAAATGGCAAAATCCGCCGAGACAGTGTCACCCGCCGGAATGGTGATGGAGGCGGGCACCGTGACACCATCCGGGCGGTTTGTGGCGAGCGTGACAATCGTGTCCACCGCCCGCACGGCAGGCAGCGTGACCTTTGCCATGGCACTGCCGCCTTCCGCCAGGGTGGCGGGAGCGCTCAGTGCGAGTTGTTGCACAGGACGACCCGTCACGCGGATGTCGTCAAAGGCGAAGCCATCCCCTGACGCCCAAGGGGAGTTGTCGAAGTGATTGAAGCGGATTTTGAAGCCTGCACCCGGAGCGAATCCGAAAGCGCTGGCAGCCGCGCTGAGATCGACGGTGAACTCCTGGTAGGTGTTGGTGGAGGCCGTGCCACGCAGGGCCTGCACCTCATACCAGGTGTTGCCATCCATGCTGACGGCCACGCCGTCAAAGTCAGCACCACCCGTGAAGGGATTGGTGGGCGGAGCCTGGTCCTCGTCACTGTTTTCCTTCATCCAGAACTTCAGCGCCAGGTCCTGATGCCCGCTGACATCCAGCGTGAGCGTGGCCTCATTGCGTCCGTTGCCCGACGCGTGCACATCCATCACCATGTGGTAACCACCACGTGGCGTCTGCTGGTTGGTGATCTCGGTGCGGTGGTTTCCCGTGCCGGTGATGGTCCATTGCGGCCTGAAGACGCCGCTCTCAAAGTCGTCCTCAAACAGCGTGGCCACGGGCTCCTGCGGTGCGTAGGCATTCGCGGTGACGGTGATGTCATCGAACGCGAAGCCATCCGTGCCGTAGGTGTAGTTGTCGAAATGGTTGAAGCGGATGCGGAAACCAGCGCCCGGCGTCAGTCCATGGGCGGCGGCCGCAGTGCTGAGGTTCAGTTTGAACTGCTTGTAGGTCGTGCCAATGCCATCAGCGGTGCGCAGGCCCTGCACTTCATGCCAGGTGGTGCCATCGGCGCTGATCGCCACCCCGTCGAAGTCCGCGCCGCCCGTGAAGGGGCTGCCCGGCGGGCCGTTGTCCTCGTCCCCGCTTTCCTTCATCCAGAAGCTCAGCTCCACATCGCTCTTTCCGGCCAGGTTCAAAGTGAGGGTAGCCTCATTGCGGGCATCGGACACATCCGTGGTGGAGTCCATCGTCATGTGCCGTGTGCCTGCGCGCGGTCCGTTGGCGGTGGTGATGATGGTCCGGTGCGTGCCCGTGCCCGTGATGGTCCACTCAGGCTTGAAGGCGGCGGCCTCGAAATCATCGCTGAACACGACCTGCGGCGGCGAGTAAGCCAGCGGGTCCGGTGTGGTGATGGCGAAAACGCCGCTCTGCCCGCTCAAAGCGCCCGCTGTCGCCTCCAGCCGCACGGAGGCCAGCCCGGCGGACACGACAAAACTGCTGCTGGCCTGCCCGTTCACCAGCGTGAGGCTCTGGCTGGCCACCAGCAGCCCGCCCGGAGCGGTGACGAGATTCACCGTGACACTGCCTGCGGTCTCATTCACACGAACCCCATTGGCATCCACGGCGGAGACATGCACGGGGATGACCGCGCCTGCCACCTGGGGCGAACTCACCGGCACCAAGGCCAGCGACACCGCCACGCCGCCCGGATTCACATCAAAAGCATCTGACGTGCCGGTGGCGCCGTCTGTGCCCGTGGCAGTGAGCGTCACCCCGGTGCCGGTGCCGCCGAGACTGACGCTGCCGGTCCATACGCCATTGATGAAGGATGCGCTGATGCCCGGGGTGACACTCAAAGCACCGCCAGCGGAGATGGCGGAGAGATTCACCGTGCCGTGAAAGCCGGTCAGCACGTTGTCGGTGCCGTCTTTGGCCGTGATCGTGATGGCGAAAGGCACATTGCGCGTCTGGGGAGAGGAAATGCCCGCGAATTCGAAGGACGCCGGGTCATCATCGCGGACGTCCGCCGAGGCTGTGCCATCCGTGAAACCTGCGGCACTGGCGGTGAGGGTCACGCTCTGCAATCCGTCCTGGATGCTGTCTTCCATCGGAAAGACCTGGAAATTGACACTCACCTGCCCCGCCGGGATTGTGACGTTCATTGGCACGGTGGCCTCCGTCGTGTCGCTGGAGGCGATCATGACCACGGTGTCCACGGAGCGCTGGCCCGAGATGCGCACCGTGCCGATGCCGGGAGCACCACCCTCCGTGAGCGTGGCGGGCGGGGTGACCGTGAGCTGGGTGGACTCGTTGTCGAGCACGTCGATCGGAGCACTCGCTGGGGCCAGGCCCTGACCGCTCGCGGTGAGGGTGACGGACTGCGTGCCGTCAAGGAGCATGTCATTGACGGATGTGATAAAAAAGGTGCCAGAACGGGCGCCGGCGAAAATGGTTGCAAAGTTGGAGACGGTGGCTTCTGCTGTGTTGTCTGAAGTCAGATAAACAGTGGTGGTGACGGGCTGAATGGGCTCGATGAAAACGGTGCCGGCGGCTGAGGAGCTGCCCTCCGTCACACTGGCGGGCAAGGCCAGCGTGAGCACCGACTGTTCGTCATCCACCACACGGATGTGCGTGTAACTCGTCGTCTGGCCGCTTGCGCTGGCAGTGACGATGACTCCCTTTCCCACATCCGCGAAGTTGTTTTGCGGCGCGGTGATCGTGGTGCTGGCGCTCGTCTGCCCGGCGAGGATGGTCACGGGGGAGACGATGCTCAAGCGGGCTGGGCCGTTCGAGGTCAGAGTAACGCTCGTATTGGACGCCGCAGCGGCAGGCAGGCTCACCGTCACCGATTGATTCAAGCTGCCCTCCGTGATCGTCGGCGGCAGATTCACGGCAATGGCAGTCGTGGGATTGGCCTTCACCGCCACGTCGTCGATGCCGATGCCGTCATTCGGGATGGCCTGGTCGTCATACTGGGAGAACCGAAGCTGGAAAGTGCTGTTGAAGCTCCAGCCAAGGCGCTGGATCACCGGATCGAGGAAGACCCGTGTGGCTGTGGTGCCGTAGGCCGAGGAAAGACTGCGCAAGGCGCTCACCTCCACCCAGGTGAGGCCGTCCTGGCTGATCGCCACGCCATCGTAGTTCATCGTGGAGCCAAAAGTGCCCAGCGGGCCGGTCAGTATCGGGCTGTAGCCGTCATCAGCAAAGCTCTTCGCGAACCACTCCAGCGAGACGTTTTTCCGGCCGGCAAGGTTCAGCGTGAGCGTGGGCCGGTTTGCCGCGAAAGTGCCCGTGACAGCGCTCGTGGTGTCCATTGTGAGATGATAGGTGCCGGTCTTCGGCGTGTTCGCCGTGGTCACCTGGGTGCGGGCGGTGGCTCCGCTGTTGCCCGCCGTGCTCCATGAGGCTCCGAGGACACCGGTTTCAAAGCCATCGCTGAACACCGTCTCCGTGCCGACGATGGTGCTAGGGTTTGAAATGCTCACGAGATTGCTCAAGCCCGTCACCCCCGAGGGTGCGATGGCTCGCAGCCACATGCTGCCGCCGACCGGCCCCACAGCCTGTCCGCTCCACACGCCGCTCGTGAAGGTCACCGGAGAGACCGGGATGGCACCCAGGGAACGTGCTTCGTAGAAACTCATCGTCGGCAGATCATTGGAGATCACTGGCACGGGGCCGGAGGCTGCGGTCCAGGTGGTGGGATCACCATGGGTGCTGTTGCTCGTGCCGCTGAGCATGCGGTTCGTGGCGGCGGGCGTCTGGCGCAGCGTGCCAGCGCTCGAAGCGGTGGTGTTGTCAAAGCTGATGTCCACCATCAGATTCCGCACCCCATCATAAGCGAAGGGCTTCAGGCTGGTGTGGCCGGTAGCGCTGGCAGTGTAACTGGCCGAAGTGAACACCGTGGTCCAGCCGTCTTCTTCCCAACTGCGGCCGTCAAAGCTGTCCAGCGTGGTGTGTTTGAGCCTGAGCTTGTAGTTCAGCATCACCTGCCCGCCAGTGGTGATGCGCCACATTACCAGGGCAGAGACCAATTTCGGCGCACCGCCCAGCTCCGCCGCTGTGTAGATGATCTGGCAGCGGGAATCATGCGCGGCGGTGTTGTGGACCTTGTCCGTGCCGGTGGAGGTGGAGTTGGAGCCAACGGTGCGCTCCAAGTAGGAGCCGAGAATGTCCACCACGGTCGGATCCGCGTAGCTCGTGACAGTGCCGCCCTGGTCATCCACAGCGGTCGCGGTGGCATTGAAAAGCGTGTCAACGTTGGCACTGGCAGGCAGGCCGCTGAAGACGAAGCTGTCATGCACCACTGGTTCCACATCGAAAGAATTGCTTGTGCCCGTCACCCCGGCTCCATCCGTGGCCGTCAGGGTCATTGCCGTGGCTGTGGATGTCACCGTCACGACCGGAGTGGCGATGCCATTGACGAATCCGCCGGCACTCCCGGGTGTGAACGGCGGCGGCCCGCCCGTGGCAGTGGCGGAGAGCATCACGCTGCCGCTGTGATTCGTGATGACAGCGCCATTGATGTCCCGCGCCGTGATGACCACATTGAAGGGCTTGTTGCGCTTCTGCGGGCTGCCGATCGTGGCAATGGTGTAAGCGTTGACCTCATTGTCCGCGATGCTCACCACACGGGTGGCGTCCGGGTAACCGGCATGGCTGGCGGTCAACGTGGCATTTTGAGCCCCGTCCATGTCGGAGTCGTCTTGGGGGGCGGCATCAAAGCTCACGCTGAACTGCCCGGCGGGGATCGTCACTGTCGGCGGAACGGTCAGTTCGCCGGGGTCGCTGCTGGAGACATTCAAAGTGAGGTCCGCCGCCTGCACCGTGTTCACGGTGACGGTGTAACTCTGCGCCCCGTCTCCCTCGCGGGCTGTCGCAGGACCGGTGAGCACGATGAGCGGCGTTTCATCATCGGTCACCGTCACGGTGGCCGTTCCAGGCGTCCAGTTTGGCACGCTGGCGGTCAAACCGACGCTCTGCGCTCCTTCAGCCAGCAGATTGTCCGCCGCGTCAAACGTGAAGCTCACCGGTCCGGCGCTGCCGGCAGGGATCAGCACGCTCGCAGGCACCACGAGCCGTGACAAGGCCGCGCCGAGCTGCACCATCACATTTTGCGTGGGGGCGGTGCTCACGCTGAGACTGCCGCTGATGGCCGTGGTGCCTTCCTGCACGCTCGCTGGCGTGGTGAGGGTCAAAACCGCCGTCTCATTGTCCGTCACCGCCAGCGTGTGGCTGCCGCTGGCGATGTTGACGGCCGTGCTGGCGGTGATGACCGTCGTCTGCGTGCCGTCCAGATCGGAGTCATCCACCGGAGTGATGGTGAAGGTCTTCGAGGTCTCGCCCGCCAGCAGCGTGAGGCTCGCAGGAACCGTGGCCGCCGCCGGGTTGCTGGAGACCAGGTTCACCGTCACATCCGCGTCCTGGGCCAGGTTCAGATTGAGCGTCGCCGTCAATGGCGCATCCCCTTCTCCTGCGGAGGCCGCCGCAGCGATGCTGAACTGCGCCGTCGGCTCGCCCAGGAATTCCACATCGTCGATGTTCCAGCCCGAATAGGCCGTGCTGGCGGTCACGTTTCGACAACTCCAACGCACCTGCACCGCCGGCTGCTGGTCGGCCATGGAGGAGATGTCATACTCCATCGTCTGCCAGGCATTGTCCGTGATGGCCGTGCCAGGATTCACAAACACCTCCCTCCACGTCGTTCCATCCGTGCTCACCTCCACCGTCACGCGCGTGCTGCTGAGCACGTTCGTATTGAGCCAGCGCTTGAACCGCAGACGTGTGGCCCTCCGCGCCGAAAGGTTCACCGGCGTGCTGGTGAGGTAAAACGGGCCGCCGACCGTAGTCGCGGCGTTTCCCGCCAGATTCACGCCGAACACACTGCTCCCAGTTGCGCCGCCCGTCGGATCGGCATTGCCTGCGCCACCGCCTGCGCTGCCTCCATTGCCGCCAGGTGTTCCGTAGGCCCACTCACCAGTGGTGGTCCAGCCAGGGTCGGAGTTCAGATCAAAACTCACCGCCACCGGCGGCGTCACATACAGCCGCACCCCGACCGGCTGGTTGAAGCTCGTGCCCGCGTTCGTGAAAACGAGGTTTGTGCTGTGGAAACCAGGTGCCACCGTGTTTGCCTGGGTCGTCACCGTCACGATCACATTCGCTCCGGGCGCCAGCGATCCGCTGGCGGGACTCACGCTCAGCCATGGAACGCCTGGATTCGAGCTCCAGTTGATCGTGGAGGCGCCGTCGTTGCTCAAGGTGAGCGTCTTTGCCGACGGCGAAAACGGCCCGCCTTTGTTCCCCTCGATGTTCCAGCCGCTGCGGTCGCTGATTTCCAGGCTGTCCGGCACATCATACTGCTCCACAATGCCCGTCGTCGTGCTGCTGGCAGGTGCCGTGGCACCATCACCCATCCCACGCTTCGCAAACGCCGTCCACACCTCGCCCAGATCTCCTGGATGGTTCACCATCGCGGCCTGCAGGATGCCATCGCGGGCCTGGATGAAGTTCGGGTTCGCCGCCGTGTATTTCATGCCCTCGGTCACCAGGAAAAGCGCCCGCTCATTCCCGGTGGCGAAGCCGTGCTTCAGGATCAGATTCGTCCGCACATCCCACAGCGCCACGCACCAGACCGTGCCCTGGTAGTGCACCTGGGTCGCGTCCTGCGTCGCCGCGTAGGTCGGATTGCGCGGCACGCTCGTGTGCCAGTCCACCTGATTGGGGTCGATGTCCTTCAAGGTATGCGGATTCTTGAGCATGTCCGTGCTGTAGCTGTAGCGCCGCGCCCCGTAGTAGTAGTTGTCGGAGTACCAGCCGCTGGTCAGATACCGGCTCCACGCCGCACGCGACCAGTTCCCGTGCGGATTGTCAGAGGCCTGGGCGGTAAGCGCCTGGCCGTAGAAATCGCTCCAGCCCTCGCCCATGCCCCGGGATGAAAGCGCGGAGATCGTCACCGAGGGACCACCCACGAGGCGATTGCTCACGCCGTGGCCATATTCATGCAGCACCACCTCCGCCTCGAAGGAGCCATCGCGATCCGGCGTCGGGCTGGTCCAGTTGTACATCTGCATGCGCCCGCGGCCGCCATCCACCGGCGTGGAAAAGTTCGCGTTGTTGGTGCCACTGCCGTCCTGCGCCTCGGAATTCACCGGATCATTGCCCACGCCGCCACGGCCAAAGTTGTCGGTCTGGAAATTCCCCGCCGCCTCCGTGAAACCGAGCTCATACATCCGGTCGTGCATGAAATTCGACCAGTAGAAGAGCTGCGTCACCGAGGCGTCTTTGAAGTTCGCCGGTTCCTGCGTCAGGTCATAAGGAAAGTCGAACACACGGCCCGTGCCCGTCGTGCGTGGCAGATCGGCCGCGTCATCCGCGTTCGTGTCGGTGTAGGCGTCGGTGTTGTTTCCGCTGGTGATGTTCCCGCCGTCATTGATCCAGCCGTTCGGGGATGCCGTCGTGTTCAGCGCAGGTGTCGTCAGCAGGACTCGATTCACGGGCAGCGGCTGGAGGCTGGAGGGCTTTTCATGCCCGGGAGACATCGGCGTGGGGCTCTCCGCCGTGAAGACACGGTAGGAGGCGTCACTGATGTAGGCCGTCATCGCCTGCCGCACCAGTACCTCGCCGTTCGCCGCATCCACCAGCACACGATACATCTCTGCCCGGCTTCGGCTTGTCAAAGTCACGTCCCAGGCCAGGCGCATGCTGCTCTCATTCATCGGCAGCCACGTCAATTTCGCGTCCGCATCGGTCAGCATCGCCGCGCGAAACTGCTGCCTCCGGTCAGGTTGTGCCGCCGGCGGCCCCATCGGCCGCACGCTCTCCGCAGTCATTTTTTCGCCCACATTCTGCCCCGCTGCCGCCACCGCCTGCTCCACGGCGACCACAGGAGCCGAACCGCCTGTCACCGCGCTCTCCGGCTGCATCACGAACTGGCTGCCGATGTTGATCAACTCGGACTTTGTCGTCAGATTCGCCTGGAGGACGGCCTCAAAGATGTCGATCCCCTCGTGCTGCTGGTGCCACACCACCTTCCGTGACGGTCCACGTTGCGTTGAGTAATCCGTCACCCGCCTGGCCTTGTCGAGACTCTCCGCACCGTGCCCGAACACCTCCCGATGCGCATCGATGAACACACGCACCGGCACGTCCGCATCCTTCGCTGCCGCTGACTCCTGCGGCCCCGTGAGCAACTTCGCAAGGGAGCCAATCCATTTCGGCGTCCGCGTCACCGGATCAAAATCCACCTGCACTCCCGACACTTCAGAGCGCAGCGACTCCATCGCTTTTGCCCGTTTGTCATCCACCCCAGCCGGAATCACCCGTTTCGATCGAACATCCAGGTCCTCCAAAGGACCATCGTCCTTCCGCAATGACATCTGGCTCGTTTCGGCTTTGGAAAGACTCGCTGGCACCGGATTCGCAGACAGGCCTTCGTCATCTGCCTTTCCGATTTCCTCCGGCGAACTGCTCAGGAGCAGAATCACAACAAGAAAACCCGCTGAAACGAGAAGTGGAATAAGACGCTTTTGCATGAGCTCCGAAGGAATAGCCAGCCGGTTATAACGAATCGACGTCAATCGTGACAAGACTGATTCTCAGCCCCCTGCCGCATTTTTAGCCGCCTAAATCAATATTTAGTCCTTATGATCCCGAACTCAGTCTCTCCCTCACCCAAACGACGTAGAACGAGTTTTCTAACTCGTTCAGCCTCATGTTTGAAAACTCCTGTGACGGCTCAAAAAGCGGTCCGCGTCGCCTTGGAGCCATTCTTCGAAGAGATCTCAATCCAGTCGATCTCCACCGCCTTCTCCTGCATCGGCAAATACAGGCGCACGATGCCCAGCGGGCCTTCGGCGGGCAGTTCGACGGTGATTTCTTCCCAATCGCCGCCTTTGAGCGTGAAATCGACGCGCTGCTCTTTGCTGCCAACACCGCCTGGCAGCCAGTCGAAGTGGCTGAAGCCGCCTTTGGCCTTGATACGGAATTTCGCGGTTGTGGGGCCGCTGTGTTTGCCGGCGGAGAAGCCGAGGAAGCATTCGGAGCCGATGTTCGTGATGCGCAGGATGCCGTCTTTAACCGCGGCTTGGCAATCGCGAGCCTTCCAGCCTTGCAGCGCGGGATCGCCATCGTCCTTGCCTTTGGCGGCGGACTTCGCGGGCGTTTTGGCTTTGCCCTTCGGCTGCGATTTGCCTTCGAGCTCGGGATGATACTGAGCAGGATCGAATTTTGGGTTCGGCACGGGCACGACGGCTTTCGTGTCGGCGAGGAAGGATTCAATCAAGGCATCGAGTTCAGCCACGAGCTCGTGCTTCTGCGCCGCGAGGTTGTTTTTCTCGCCGAGATCGTCGCGAAGGTTGAAGAGCAGATGACGATGCGCGCCGTTTTCGCCGCCGTGGAAGATGCGGATGAGCTTCCAGTCATCGCGATGCACCGAAACGGCTGGTGGCAGCCAATCCGGCACGCCGGGATTGTGCGGGAAGTATTGGAAGACCGCTTTGCCAGCTAGCGAATCGCCTTTCAGCGCCGGAAGAATGCTGTGACCATCGAATCGCTGCGTTGGAGTCGAGGCTTTAGCCGATCTTTCAGAGTCGCCTAAAGGCTGGACTCCAACACCGGCTATCAACGTCGGATAAAAATCTTCGCTCTGGATGATGGCATCACTCCGACTCCCCGGCGCTGTCATTCCCGGCCAAACAACCACGCAGGGCACGCGCGTGCCGCCTTCAAACATCGTCGCCTTGCCACCGCGCAGCGGGCGGTTGCTGGTGGGCGTGGTGCCATCGACTTCGTTATACATGTTGCCGCCGTTGTCGGCGGTGAAGAGGATGATCGTGTCGTCGGCGATGCCGAGACGGTCGAGACCATCGAGCAGCGTGCCGATGGCGTCGTCCATGCTTTGGATCATCGCGGCGTAGGTGGGGCTGCGTTGCGCGTCCTTCGGGTCGATGCGGGCGCGATGCTTCTCGATGTTCGCCTTCTTCGCGTCAAAGGGCGCGTGCACGCTGAACATCCAGTAGTTCAGGTAAAACGGCTTCTCCTTCTGCTGCTCCATCCACGCCACGGCTTCCACCGCCATGCGGTCCTCGATGTGCTCGCCGGGTGACTTCTCTTTGAAGTTCGCAAACTTCCACGGCGCGACAAAACTGCCCGCAGGCCCCGGCCCCGGATGATGCGGCAGATCAAAATCAAAGCCCTGCTGCAGCGGCGAATACGGCTCCGGCCCGAGATGCCACTTGCCGAAATGCGCCGTGGCATAGCCCGCGTCCTTCAGCGTCTCCGCCAGCGTGCGATACTCCGTCTTCAACCGCGTCGGCGGGCTTGGCTGGATGGCTTTTTGGTTCGGCGGGGCCGTTTTCGGCATCGTGGTCTCCAGCGTGACCTGTGGCAGATGGCAATTCGGCGTCGTGATGCCCGTGCGCGCCGGACTCTGCCCCGTCAGCAACGCCGACCGAGTCGGCGAGCACAGCGGACTCGCCGAATACGCCCGCGTGAAGGTCATCCCGCGCTTCGCCAGCCGTTCGACGTTCGGCGTCTGGTAAAACGTCGTCGTGCCGTAAAGCGTCGTGTCACTCCAGCCGAGATCGTCCGCGAGGATGACGAGGATGTTCGGCTGCGCCGAAAAGGACGAATGAGGAATGGCGAATGACGAAACGAGCAGGAAGGCGAGTCGGCGTAGCATGGCGGTGGGTGAACGAAGCGGAGGACGGGAGCTTCCGGCAAAGTGTGTGTCGGATTTGGAGAAGGAACTGGCAATCAGCCACGAACGAAAGCATTCTTGCCGGACGGGCGAACTGCCGTTACCTATGCCGCATGACTTGGAAGGAAAACATCACCCACTGGCGGAGCCTCACGCCGGAGGAGAAACTGCGCCGCAAGTGGGAGTCGATCCCGCAGGATGTGGCGCGGAGCATGGCCTTCGAGGGCGAACCAGTGCCGGTGGAGAGGATTCGCGCGACACTCGCCCGGATCGAGCCACCCGCCTTGTTGAAACTTCCTGAGCTTTGATCTTCAAAGGACAACTGAATAGGTAGGATCAATAAAATTTTGCCACTGGTTCCCATTTTTTGAGAGGCATTCAGAGCATATGCCCACTCCAAAAAGAGTCGTTTTTGAACAAAAACGGCAGGATGAACTTTCGTTAGCAAACTTCGTTGTCACCAAGTATCCAAAACAGCAAATGAGTGATCGAACCCGCTAATGCTTTGAGGTGACATTAAACAGATCCCAGAGCATGGATAAACGAACTGACTCTGTGTCTCCAAAACCCCTGAACCGATTACATTGGGAATATAAGATACAATGACCTCGGTTTCTTTTTCCTTCCCGCCTCGCACATCTTTGATCGTCCGTTTATCACCGTAAGTAAGAGCGTAATCGACAATCTGGACCAAATTTTCGACGCCGTAATAGTCGAAGGATGTGTTGATCTGCTTTTTGTAGAGCTGGACATTTCTTCCATAAATTATGTCTCGATGCTGTGGGTCTTTCTTGATCTGAAAAGTTGACTGACCGAGCCCAGCTAGGCCCGAAAGTGAAAATCCACATGAACAACCATCAAGGGGAAATGGGCCCGGTTGACTCTTCGAACAGATAGGACAGCTAACAGTGGGGAACATAACTTGTTCGAAAATAAAGAGCTGAAATGTGGGGTAGTGTGCTTTGCAGCTTACCATCAATCGACACACAATCAGGTATCACTTCCCCGCCTTCAACTCAATCTCCCGGATCTCGGCCGCGCCGGGGAGATGGACGCGCACATGGATGACGCGGGCGGTGGTGGGGAGGTTGAGGGTGTGGGTTTGCCAGTCGGTGGTGGATTGGAGTTGGAAGGTGAGGCGGTTGGCGGGGAGGAAGTCTTTATCGCCGTCGTTGCGCCAGGCGATGGCGGCAGGGCCGGAGGCGGTGATTTTGAGGGTGAGATGGATGGCGGCGGGCGGGCTGAGGTTGATCTGGCTGCGGGTGATGAAGCAGCCTTTGGCTTGTTTGTCGGGTGTGAGCACGAGGACGTCGTCTTTCGCGGTCAAGCTGCCGCCGCGGGCGAGCCAGCCGCGTGTGGCGGCGGTGTCGGACTCGGTTTTGGCGGCGGGTTTCGGCGCGGGTTTGCCTTCGAGGTAGAAGTCGAAGTAGTCATTCCATGTCGCGGCCATGGGGCCGAGCGCGAGGCCGGGCGGCGTGAGCTCGGCGCACCACGAGGTGAGCTTCGCGCGGAGTCGCGTGGCGATCTCGGGATGCTGCGACGCGAGGTTGTGCTTCTCTTCGAGATCGGTGGCGAGGTCGTAGAGGTATTCGCGGTCGCCACCGCGCAGGAGTTTCCAGTTTCCATCGCGGATGGCGCTCTGGGCCATCCAGCGCCAGGCGAGGAATTCATGCGGCGCGTCTTTTTTCTCGCCGGTGAGGTAGGGGAGGAGATTGACTCCGTCGAGGTCAGTTGGAGTCGAGGCTTTAGCCGATCTTTCAGAGTCGCCTAAAGGCTGGACTCCAACGGCCGTGGCGGCCACGTCGAGGGAACTCACGGGATGCTCGTAAACCTGCCCGCCGGGGATGGTGCCGGGCCACGCGATGAGAAAGGGCACATGCATGCCGCCCTCGGCGAGCATGCCTTTTTCGCCATTCAGCGGTGTGTTGAGGCTGCCGTCCCAGCCACCGGCATCGCCATCGAGCGGCGAGTCGGTTTTGTGGATCTTCAGCGGCGCACCGTTGTCGCCGATGAGGAAGATGAGCGTCTTTTCGGTGAGGCCGTGTTTTTTCAAGGTGCTGGTGACGAGGCCCACGCCGTCGTCAACGGCACTGAGCATGCCGAGCGCGGCGCGTCGGCGCTCGGGCATCTCGCCGGGGAAGCGGTCTTTGTAGTGCTGCGGTGCGTCGAGCGGTGTGTGCGGTGCACGGTAGGCGATGTAGAGGAAGAACGGCTCTTCGTGATAGCGCTCGATGATCGACGCGGCGGCCTGCGAGCAGCCGTCGATGTGGTAAGCCTCGGGCGCGAGATCGGTCATCGGGCGGTCTTTGCCATCGGCGGTGATGTTCGCGGAGAACCTTTGCCCGCCGTGCTGCGCATACACATGCCGGAAGCCATGCCGCGTGATCTCCGGCAGCGGCCCGAGGTGCCATTTGCCGAACTGCGCCGTCACATAGCCCGCGTTTTGCAGCCGCGTGGCGATGGTGGTCTGCTTGTTGAAGCCGTCGAGCGACGAGCCGTTGTTATCGAGGTCGAAACGCCCCTGAAAGCGCCCCGTCATGAGCCCGCCACGCGACGGCACACACTGCGGCGCGGTGCTGTAACCATGCTTCGCGATCACGCCGCTGCGTGCGAGCGCATCCAGGTGCGGCGTCTTCAGATCCTTCTCGATGCCGCGGATGCCGAGATCCGCGAAGCCGTGGTCGTCGGTGTAGAAGACAATGATGTTCGGCTTCGCCGCGAAAGCGGAGAGCAGAGGGCAGAGAGCGAAGAGGAAAACCAGAAGGCGCATGGTTTTCGTGAAACGCGTTCCCAAGCCGGAGATTCCAGCAAAGAGTGTGTCGGATCTGGAAACAGCCGCGCTTGCGGCTTCTGCACGGATCAGCGGATCTGTGCTGCGACGATGACCGCCTCGGCTTCCAACGGGATCTGCACCTCCGTGGCGCCGACCTTCGTGAATTGAGTCGTCTGCACGACTTGCACCGTCCTGGATGACAGAGGTCCCTGCGCACCGGAAAACTGGGTGTTCATCACAAGTTGATCCGGAAGGCCGCCCGAAAGCGTTATGGCGGCATTGCTGGTGTTGACGGACAGTCCGTCGAGCCTCGCCCCAGCCTGCTGCAGGAGCAGAGTGGCCAGTTTCCGCGCCGCATTCAGGCCCACTTGTCCTTCAAACAGGCCCGCTGTTTTGTTCCGGCCGGACCGCCACGCGGACTGCACCTCCGCCAGGTCGATGTGCGGCAGCTTCATATCCGCCAAGCCGCGGATCATGGAATGATCGAGGTCAGAACGCGTGAATTTTTTCACCAGCCGCCACTCGCCATCGGATCTGGCCACCACCACGCCAGAACGGGCCGCCAGCTCCACGCTGTGCTTTTCCGCCGTGATCTTGACGTAAAGACCTTGCGACGAGTTGTAGCTGCCATCGATGACCACCGGCGTGGCGACGCCCGGCGTGATGCGCAACTCCGTGTGCCAGGTGTAGCTGCCCGCTTCACGGAGCTTTTGAATTCCCGTGAGAAGCTCGGCGTCCTTCCCGGCCCCTCGGGCAGGCAGACAGGGAAGGCTGGCGGCGAGGAACAGGAGTGCAGGAAGGAGGCGCTTGGAAGGAGTCATTTGGATAAAAGCTGACCTTTCAAAGTCTATCCCGCCACGCGGCAGCGGCTCAAGGCCAAACTTCACGTGCGTTGCATGAAAAAGCCGCGTTATCTCCAAACAACCAGCGTCATTTCCACAGCAGCCCAGCCCCGCAAGGCGCCAAAACGTTCCCGGAACCCGTCCCCCAGCCCCTTTCAGCCGCTCAGACAGGCCTGAAGGCAGACTCATTCTGGAGGACGGCAAACTCGTTTTGCAGAACGACAAAATCATTCTGGAGGACGGCAAACTCGTTTTGCGGAACGGCAAAATCATTCTGGAGGACGGCAAACTCGTTTTGCAGAACGACAAAACCATTCTGGAGGACGACAAACTCGTTTTGCGGAACGGCAAAATCATTCTGGAGGACGGCAAACTCGTTTTGCAGAACGGCAAAACCATTCTGGAGGACGGCAAACTCGTTTTGCGGAACGGCAAAACCATTCTGGAGGACGGCAAACTCGTTTTGCGGAACGGCAAAACCCTTCTGGAGGATGGTGGACTCGTTTCGAAGAACGGCGGAACCACCCCGGAGGAGGGACAGCCCCCCTTGACGTAACCCGGTCGTTTTGAGCGGGGGGCGAGATCTGTAAGCTCATCTCGACGGAGCGAGATGGCGACTTTGCTCGCGCGTTTTCGTCAGTCGCCGCGTTCTCAATCTGCGTCTAGAAACGGGCCTGCTTCTTCGTACAACTCGCAATCATGAACACCCCCAGCCTTCTCCACCGCCGCGCCTTCCTCGGCAAAACTTCGCAAGGTCTTGGGGCCGTGGCGCTGGCTTCGTTGCTGAAACCGGCCGCGGCAGCTCCGATGCCGGGCGTTTTGACGAAACTGCCGCTGCCGCAGAAGGCGAAGCGGGTGATCTGGCTCACGATGGCGGGCGGACCGTCGCATCTGGAGACGTTCGACCCGAAGCCGAAGCTGGCGGAGATGGATGGCAAGCCGATGCCGGAATCGTTCACGAAAGGACAGCAGCTCGCGCAGCTTCAAGGCAAGCCGCTGAACTGCTTCGGGCCGCAGCACAAGTTTGCGAAGTTTGGGAAGAACCAGATCGAGATTTGTGAGCTGTTTCCGCAGATTGGCAGCGTGATCGACGACATCTGCCTGATCCGCAGCATGACCACGGACGCGATCAATCACGATCCGGCGCACATGTTCATGAACTCCGGTTCCCAGATCGCGGGACGGCCGAGCATGGGCGCGTGGGTGACGTATGGACTTGGCACGGAGGCGTCCGATTTGCCTGGATTCGTTGTTTTGACCTCACTCGGTCGAGGCGGGCAGAACCAGCCCATCGCGGCGAGGCAGTGGAGCAGCGGCTTTTTGCCGTCGAAGTATCAGGGCGTGCAGCTTCGCGCCCAGGGTGATCCTGTTTTGTATCTGACGAACCCGAACGGCGTCACGCGTGATCGCCAGGGGGCCGATGTGGCGGCGATCAATTCGCTGAACACGCAGCGGGATGCGCTGGTGGACGATCCGGAGATCGCCACACGCATTGCACAGTATGAAATGGCGTTTCAAATGCAGGCGAGCGTGCCGGACCTCATGGATGTGAGCAAGGAAGGCGCGAAAACGCTGGAGCTTTACGGCTGCCAGCCGGGCGATGGCTCGTTCGCGTCGAATTGTTTGCTCGCGCGTCGTCTCGCGGAGCGTGGCACGCGGTTCATCCAGCTTTATCACAAGGACTGGGACCATCACGGCGGCGTGAAGGACGGCGTGAAGCTGAAGGCGGAGGAAATCGACCGCGCGTGCATGGCGCTGATCACCGATCTCAAACAGCGCGGCATGCTGGAGGAGACGCTCATCGTGTGGGCGGGCGAGTTTGGCCGCACGCCGATGTCACAGGGCGGCAGCGGTCGCGATCATCACAACAAGGCGATGAGCGTGTGGATGGCCGGCGCTGGCATCCAGGGTGGCATCGTGCATGGTTCCACCGATGACCTCGGCTACGCAGCGATCGAAAAGATCACCACCGTGCATGATCTGCATGCGACGATGCTTCATCAGCTCGGCATCGATCACAACGCGTTCAGCTTCAAGTTCCAGGGCCTCGACGCACGTCTGAGCGGCGTGGAAGGCGCGAAGGTGATCAAGGACATCCTGGCTTAA
This sequence comes from Prosthecobacter sp., assembly GCF_014879935.1. Lineage (GTDB taxonomy): Bacteria > Verrucomicrobiota > Verrucomicrobiia > Verrucomicrobiales > Verrucomicrobiaceae > Prosthecobacter. The sequence goes on along the minus strand of NZ_JACSRD010000199.1, from coordinate 6,316 downwards.
ATGCCGAAATCCGAATGAGGAATGACGAACGAAGTCCGGATGACCCGATGATCGCGGTCATCGTCCCCTGTCCTTGATTCCTCATTCGCCATTCTGGTTTCGTCATTCATTCCCCCATGAGCTTTCGCACCTTTGAAGTCTCCGACGCCACACTGCTGGGTGGCGGCATTCATCATGTCACGGTGAAGTCTGCGGCGCTGCGACGGCGGGCGGACGTCAGTTTTTACGTGCCGGAGGGGGCGAAGGCTGAATCCCTGCCGCTGGTGATCCTGTTGCACGGCATCTACGGCAGTCATTGGGCCTGGCTCTACAAAGGCGGGGCTCATCAGGTGCTGGACCGGCTCATCGCGGAGGAGAATCTGCCGCCGATGATGCTGGCGATGCCGAGCGACGGCCTTTGGGGCGATGGTTCCGGCTACGCGCAGCATCGGAGCGCCGATTACGCGGCCTGGATCGTGGAGGAAGTGCCTGAAGCAGCGGCGGAGGTCGATTCACGCTGCCGCACGTCACCACGATTCATCAGCGGGCTGTCGATGGGTGGTTACGGGGCCTTGCGGCTCGGCTTGCTGAATCCGAAGCGCTTCACGGCCATCAGCGCGCACAGCAGCATCACGCACGTGGCGCAGATGCAGGGTTATGTGGAGGAATCGCTCGTCGAATTTGATCTCACGGACACAAACCCGCTCGCCGTGATTGATTGCGCAAAGCTCAACGCCCGCCTGCCGCATCTGCGCTTCGATTGCGGCAGCGATGATGAGCTGGTGGAGCCCAACCGCACGCTGCACCGCGAACTGACCGAGGCGGGCATCCCGCACGTGTATGAGGAGTTTTCCGGAGGCCACACCTGGGACTACTGGCACGAGCACCTGGCGGACTCGCTGCGCTTTTTCAAAGCGAGCCTGGTGGTGTGACGCTCCCGCCTCACAGCCGGTCTTGTGCCGTTACTTCCGAATCGCCCGCGCCTTGTCGGTGTAGAAGGTCATGGAGAGGCTGAGGTTCTCCTTGTCGCCGATGGGCGTTCCAACCAGCGGCACGGGCGTTTTGAAGGGAAAGTCAGGATGCGGCACGAAATCTTTGTCGAAGGCGAGCATCGGCCCGCGCATGACGAGATCACGCCACTCGGCATACGGGCCGGTGTAAATGTCGGTGATGCGCTCCACCTTCGCGGAGACCGGCGTCATGACGAATCCGGCCAGCTTTGCGCCCCGCTCTGCCGCCTTCGTTTTCATGGTTTCGTAATCGAGACGCTGCATGGGCAGGTTCACGCAGGGCACATCGGCATACCAGGCCACAAAGGCGGGCGAGTCGGACATGACGAACTCATCCTTCTCCATCAGCAGGCGCAGGATGTAGGCACGCTCCGGCAGGAACGGCGGCCAGTGGGGCGGGATCTTGCCACCCATGGTGAGTCCGAACTTCATCAGCACCGGCAGATTCACCACCATGGGCAGTGCGCCGATGCCGATGGCGACCAACGGGGCACCCCAGCGGGAAAGGAAGCTGAATCCGTCCACGGTCTGGAAGCGGGACCACAGGATCACGAGCATGGCGGCGCCAAAGGTGCCCATCGCGGGCATCAGCACGATGTAGAGCGTATTTTCATCGTTCTCCTTCGCCGGGAGGCCGATCAGGCCCATGCCGAGCGCCACGAAGACGAACACCACCGCCAGCAGCCACCGGGCGGCGCCGGCCTCCGGTTTGCGGAAGCGATGAACGAGCGCCACGAAGAACAAGGACGCCAGCACGGCATGCCCCAGGTGGGCATGGATGCCGCCGAGTTGCTCCAGCCAGCCAAGCCCCACACGACGCAGCAGGTCATCCACCTGCAAAAGCGGCACGGAAGGCGTGAAATCACGGATGAGCGAATCGTGGCCGATGGAGGACGACTGCGCCTGCATCAGCGCTTTCATGCCGCCGAGCGGGTCGCCGCAGAGCTGCATGTTCCACCAGCCCCAGGCGGCCAGAACCAGTGCAGGGAACAGGACCACGCCGATCACGCCCACCTTTCCACGGGGCAGGAACAAGGCCACGCCGACGATCACCCCCAGCACGATCCACAACGCCATCCAATGCGTGACAACCATCAGCGCGCACACGACGCCCAGCAACGTCAGCGGCAGAAACGCGCCACGCCCCTCCACCGCACGACAGGCCGCGGAGGCATACAGGCGGAACGCCAGGGCAAAGAGCGGCAGCAGCATCGCACGTGGCGCGCCGCTGACCATCATCTGCCACGCAGGCTCGCACAGAAGCAGCACCACCGCGGCGATGGCGGCCACGTGTTCATCGAACAACTTCCGGGCGGCGCCATGCGTGAGAAAAATCGTCAGCAGATACCACGCGACGCCGAAACACGCGATCACGCGGTCCAGCATGTAAACAGCGCCGCCCAGCACCGGATCGTAAACCAGCCATGGCTGCATGAAACGGAACGCCACGGACCACAGCAGCGGCTGCAGCGGCGGTTGAACCGTCTCCGGCATGGCCATGGGCGTCTTTTCTTTCTGCGCGGTCTCCATCTGCGCCCAGGCGTAGGGCTGCGTGACCAGGGTCTGGTAAGTGCCCGTGCGCACGATCTGCCGCGCCAGTTGCGCCTGGTTCATCCCCTCCGCGCTGCTCAGGCCGCGGAATGTCACAAACACGTGCAGCAGCGCCATGACCAGGGCGGCGGCATAAAAGACCATTCGTGGCAGGGCTCCGGGGCCGGAGGAGTTCGATGACATGCGCGCTACATTCCACAGCCAGCCCCCGCGTGCCAAGGTCGAAACTCACTGATGAGGCTCCAAAACCACGCGGCTGCATGCCGCCCGCTCATCCGCATTCGCGCAGCGCCAGTCCCACCGCAGGGCCTGCTTGACGAATGAGCCGAGCTCGCCCTCCAGAATGCGGAACTGGCCCAGCAACTCGCCGCCATCGTGCACCACCAGAGATCTCGCCGCCACCTTCCCGGACAGGGTGCCGCCCGCTTCCAGCGTCACGGGGCCTTCACACACAAAGTTCCCCGCCGCGTGACCGGAGATGGTGACCGCGCGTGCCTTCACCTCCTGGAGAAACGTCACCTCGCATCCGGCGGTCACCTCCAGCCGGTCACACACCACGAAATCCGCGATCAAGCCGTCCACATCAATGGTCCGCGAAGGCAGCGCCAGGGGCTCATGCTCCACGCGCACCAGCTTCTTCTGACAGGCAGGGCACGTGGGAGTCGAAAAATCACCCGCCGTGGTCACCACGAACAAGAAGTCACTCCGCTCCCGTGGCAGCGCCCGCAGCGCCGCGTCCAGCGCCACCGCGTCCACCGACTCGATGCGCAGTTCCTGCGCCATGCGCAAGGCCGCAGGGCTGAAGCCGGCAGGGGCGATCAGGATGCCCCGCGCATCGCGAGCCGTGCGCACCTCCTGCGCGAATTGCTGCACCGTTTCCGGCGTGGCGCCCCATTCGTTCCATGGCGCGATCTTCACCATCGCCCGCCGGGGTTTCGCCGACTTCGGCTGCTCCAGCATGCCAAAATGCACGGCCGCGTCCGGCATCACGCGTGTTCCGGCCAGTTCGCAGCCCGCCTCCGCCGCGATCGCCCGCGCCAGATCGGACAGCCGCGCCCAGTCGAGGCTGGCGATCAATTCTGGCGACCATCCGGCCAGCCGGTCCACACCGCCCCCGGGCCGGAGGGAGAATCCGGCTTCTTCGAGGGTGACAAACGGGTCGAGCATGGATCAGGCGATGCGATTCGCGGTACCAAAGCCGCACTCATCCAATAATCCACCACTCCATTCATCCAGGATCCAGCATCTGCCCGGCATCCGGTGATCCGGCTTGCCGCATCTCCAAAACCCTGTTTCTTCCGCGCCTCATGTCGAAAGCGGTGAAAACCCAGGAAACCCAATTTTTTCAGGCCGGCAGCGCCAAAAAGCCCTTCGTGTTCGCCTCGGGCGATGAACTGCCCGGCATCACGGTCGCCTACGAGACTTACGGGAAGCTGAACACGGCCAAATCGAACGCCATCCTGCTCTTTCACGCGCTTTCCGGCAGCCAGCATGCCGCCGGGCTGAATCAAGCCGTGCCCCACACCGACGAGCGCTGGACGGAGGACATTCATCAGGGCTGGTGGGACCTCTTCATCGGCCCGGACAAGGCGCTGGACACGAACCGCTACTTCATCATCTGCGCGAACTACCTCGGCGGCTGCTACGGCTCCACCGGCCCGGCTTCGATCAATCCTGAGACCGGCAATCCCTACGGCAGCAGCTTCCCCTCCGTGCGCACCAGCGATGTCGTCGCATCGCAGCTCGCGTTGCTGGATCATCTCGGCATCAAGAAGCTCCACGCCGTGATCGGCGCCTCCGTCGGCGGCTTGCTGGCGATCAATCTGGCCACGCTGCACCCGGAGCGCGTGAAACTCGTCGTTCCCATCGCCAGCGGCTGCCGCACCACCGTTTTGACCCGGCTCACCCTGTTCGAGCAGGTGCTCGCCATCGAAAACGACCCGCATTTCAAAGGTGGCGACTACTACGACGGCGATGCGCCGGAGTACGGCCTCGCTCTCGCCCGCATGATCAGCCACAAGACCTTCGTCCATCTCGACGCCATCGAGCGCCGTGCGCGGCAGGACGTGAAGAACGGCGGCAGCTCCCTCGCCTGGTATCGCGTGCAGCACAATGTGGAGAGCTACATGCTCCATCAGGGCAAGAAGTTCGTGAAACGCTTCGATGCGAACACCTACCTGCGCATCGCCGACATGTGGCTGCGCTACGATCCGCTGCGCGATGCCGGCGTGAAGACCTACGAGCAACTCTTCGCCCGCAGCGCCGCCGCCGGGCAGCACTACCTCGTCTTCAGCATCGACAGCGACTTCTGCTTCTACCCCGAGGAGCAGGCGGAGCTCGTCTCCCACCTCGAAAAAGCCGAGGTTTCGAACATGCACATCACCGTGCACTCCGACAAAGGCCACGACTCCTTCCTCCTCGAACCCCAGCTCTACACCCCGCATCTTTCCTTCCTGCTCGAAGGCCGCTGGAACAAAGGCTCGGTGGATCAACGCGTGCAGGAGGTGGAGTGAACTGTTCGCAGTTCGTCGTTTCCGGTAGGATCACGAAGAGAGATCCGGAATCGAGCACTGAAACCGGTTTGGTGACGTCGGCGGCTACTTAGGTGGAGTACTATTCGGGAATGGAGACCTAGCTCCAGTGCTGGACTCAATCCAGTAATCCTCCTTCTACTCCATCTCTACAGCATATCGCCAATCAACACCAATCCGATCGCAGACTGACCTCAAACAATCGATATTCCAATCTCGCATTTTCTTTTCATCGGCCAATGCTTCCTTAAGTTCATAGCCAACGTCGGATTCAAACTCATCAATTTTCATTCCTGCATTTCTTATCCTGTCCATATAGGTTATATTAACCGTTCATTTCAAACGAATAACTTAATGGCTAAAAAATCTACTAAAGTATTTGTACTTGATACCAACGTGATCCTGCATGATTCTTCATGCATATTCCAGTTTAAGGAAAATGATATTGTTATACCACTTACAGTGATTGAAGAGCTTGATCATTTCAAAAGAGGAAGTCAGGTAATAAATCTCAATGCCCGTGATTTTGCAAGGACACTCGATTCTATGACAGGTTCAGCATTATTCAACGGCGGTGTATCGCTCGGCAAAGGGCTTGGAAAAGTAAGGATAGCTATCTCTCGCGGTATGAGTAAAGAGATCAGGGAGATTTTTACAGATGATACTCCGGATCACAGAATATTAAGTTGTGCAATAGATGTTCAGAAAGCTGATGAGAAACGCTCAGTGATCCTTGTCACAAAAGATGTGAATCTCCGGATGAAGGCAAAAGCTATGGGTTTACCGGCAGAGGATTATACTACTGACAGGATAAACAATGTAGAAGAGTTATATAGTGGAAAAGAGATCATTGAGAATTTTGATGATGAGATATTGCAGAAATTATATCTGCCGCCGTTTGAAGTTCCGCTAAATGAAGTTAAAAAAGAACTCAAGGGAGAGATTCTTCCAAACAAGTTTTATATTTTAAGAAATAATAACAGATCCGTTCTTGCGCATTTTGATCCGTTTAAGGAAATTTTAAGAAGAGTCGATAAAATAGATGTTTACGGGATAAAGTCGCGTAATGCCGAACAGACATTTGCCCTTGATGCACTTACTAACAATGACATTCCGCTTATCTCAATGACAGGGAAAGCCGGGACAGGAAAAACATTACTTGCAATTGCATCTGCGCTTCAGTCAAAAAAGCATTACAGACCTGTCTCTTATACACATCTGACGCTGCCGACGACGGAGAGAGTG
>NZ_JACSRD010000078.1 GCF_014879935.1 Prosthecobacter sp. | reverse complement strand
AGATGTGTATAAGAGACAGCACTCCGTCCTCAGCAGCGGCCAGAGCGGGGTGTGCTGCTGAAGGAAGGTCACGGCCTGCTCGTCGTCGGAGGTGATCACGGCGCAGTAGAATTCCAGGTGCTGGGGGGTGAGCTTTTGCGCCATCAGGCAGAAGTCGTTGTAGAAGACGTTGTCCGCATGCCGCAGCCACAGGATCACCCGCAGGTCATTGCCTGGCACGGTTCCCGTGGCCTCGTCCACCTGATGGAAGAGGTAAACGCCGATGGGCACCCGCCGCCGGGCGCAAAAGACGCGGATGGCCTGCCGCAGCTTCAGCGGCACCTTGTTCTCCGGCACCGGGACCAGGCTCACGCGTTCCTTCTCCCCGTTCTGGTCCGGGAACGGGCGGTCCCCGGTGAACTCCCCCGCCACCAGTTGGGCCACGGCCTGCGGCTGCAGGCGGATGGTGCCCCCGCCGGCGGCCATGATGCGCACCGTGGTCTGGCCGTTGTTGAGGAAGCCCATGAGCACGTCGGCGGGCAGTTCGCAGATCATGGGTTTGGGGCTGCCGCTCTTCTTGACGTTGCGCATTTCGTATTCGGCGGCCGCCCGGCTGGTGAAGACGGGGGCGAAGGCCCCATCCGCGTCGCCATAGGTGCACCAGACGAAACCCTGGTCCGTGGTGGTGTGCTCCCCGACCAGTTCCGGGTGGTAGGGCACGTAGATGCACACTTCGGACTTCATCAGCAGGCGGAACATCCGTCCCTGGAGGGAGGGGTCCTGTGCAGCCTGCTGGATGAGGCGTTCCAGTTCGTTTTGCGGCCCTGGTTCGGGGCGCCAGTCTTCGTCGGGTGAGTGGCTCATGGGAATGACGAATGACGAATGACGAATGCGGGTGGTCACGGGGCCCCCGTCACCTGCACGCGCATGAAGCGGGCGGGGGCGTTGCCGATGGGGCTGTTGTCGCGCACCTTCAGCGTGGTGGCGTCGTTGAGGAGGATGGTCGTGGTGGTGGCGCTGAAGGACTCCGGCTGTCCGGGTGTCAGCGTGCCCGCGCTCTGCACCTCATAGGTCACGCCGGGTTGCTTGGTCAGCGTCATCGTCAGATAGCCGTCCTCCTGGCTGAGCGGCGTCAGGTCCCTCGCGTTGGGCACCGTCGGATTCAGGCCAAAGGCCAGTTCCAGCAGGTTGACGAGGCCGTCGTGGTCGTCGTCATCCAGCGGACCGTGCGATGCAGCCGCGCCGGGCCAGTAGAGTTCTTCCCACGAGTTGAGCAGACCATCGCTGTCGGGGTCAGGACCGAAGGTAAGTGTCTGCTCAACCAAGCTCGAACTGCCGTTGAAGTAAGCACTTGTGATCCGGCCACGGGCTCGAATAGTCCCGCTAGTTGACAGCGACAGGCCGGTCATTTGCCAATTTGCGGTCGAGCCCAAGCGGGTAGCACTTCCAAGCTGGGTCCAAGTGTTGCCGCCATCGAGACTGCTTTCGATTGTGGCTTGAGAGATTTCGGGGGCGCTACCACCGCGAGTCCAAAGCACTTGCTCGGTGTTGACCGCCGAGAGGCTTTGGGTAGCGGGGTCGTTGAGGAGTCTGGCAAAAAGATTACGCGCCGTGGCAATCAGTGCTCCGTTGGGTTGGATGGTCGTGAAGTTACCCCCGAGGAAAATCCTCCCGTCTGCCTGCACTGCCACACCATAGACGGCGCTGTTCGCGTTCGGATCAAAGCCTGCGTCCAGTGTGCCTGCGGCATTCACTCGTGCGATATACTTGCGGGACACAGCGCTTGGCGCTCCGTTGGGCTGTAGAGTGGTGAAAAGTCCGCTAAGTAGGACTTTTCCGTCCGCCTGAACCGCAATACTTAAGACGTTGCTTCCCGCCGCAGGATCAAAGCCCGAGTCCAACGTCCCGTCTTTATTCAGCCTAGCGATGCGCTGTCGCGTCGTCGGGCTAGCCGCCCCATTGGGCTGAAGGTTGGTGAACTGGCCACCGATTAGGATCTTTCCATCCGCCTGCACTGCTGCGCAGTAAACGTTGTGGTTAGGATTGGGATCGAAGCCTGTGTCGAGGGTGCCGTCAGCATTCACTCGCGCGACTCGCAGGCGTGTCGTCGGGCTCGTTGCGCCGTTGGGTTGGAGACTTGTGAAGAGTCCAGCTAGCAGAATCTTCCCATCTTCCTGCAAGGCGAGACAGAAGACGGTATTGTTCGCTGTGGGATCAAAGTTAGGGTCGAGCGCGCCTCCAGTGTTCACTCGAGCGATACGTTGGCGTGTAGTCGCGAGTGCTGCTCCGTTGGGCTGGAGGGTGGTGAATTGACCGCCAAGCACGATTTTCCCATCTGTCTGCACCATCACGCTTCGGACATCAGAATCCGCGTTGGGATCGAAGCTGGCGTCTAGTGTTCCGTCGGCATTGATTCGCGCGATTCGATTGCGCGTTGTTGGACTGGGTGCCCCGTTGGACTGGAGAGTTGTGAACTGACCTCCGAGCAAGATCTTTCCGTCGGCTTGCATTGCAACGCTATAGACGCTGCCGTTTGGGTTGGGGTTGAAACCCATGTCCACCGTGCCATTCACGTTTAGTCGCGTTTAGTCGTGCGATATTGTTGCGAACAAATCCGAACACTGACGTAAAGGCCCCCGCAATAATCGTCTTCCCATCGGGTTGGACGGCGGTGGCGAAAACGGTGCTGCCTACGACATAGGCGTTGAGAGTATCGACATCACCCGGGGCAGCGGGGGCGGTGGCTGCGCCTACCAACAGGGCGAAGATAACTGAAATGAGAGCAACAGGGACGGGCCGCGCCTTAAGTTGAGCGTTCATGAATTGATTGATACGACGATGGAATTCCTGATTGTAGCGGCAAGCTTTAGGAACTGGCAAGGGTGACGAATTATTATGCGGTCGCTGGTTGTGGCTGTGCCGACGGCCATGAGGCAGTGGGGGTGGGATTACAGAGTGTCGAGAAGGTGCGGTGGGTTTGACAGGTAATCCGCGCTGGCAAAGTACCCCCGAAGGGAGCCACCTAGAAGGCCCCCCTCGCGGCGAGCGACCCAACGGTGCGTTTCAGGCTTGCAGCGTCGAGGGGGCGTCGCGAGAGGACTCCCGGACTACGGTGCTTCGCTTCTCGGCGGGACTTTTAGCTCATCGTGGGTGTTGATGCGCACAAAGGCGCCAGGTCAGATTACGTGGGTGCAATGGCACAGAGCTGCCTCAGTCCATGGAGAAGCTGGAGAGGCCCGCGGGCGGTTTTCAGCAAGCCGGGAGCGCGGTGACGCGTACTTGCTTGCCATGTCCGATCTCTCCGCGCTCTCACGTCGTGAACTGCTGACCCGCATGGGGGGCGGTTTGGGCGCTGTGGGGCTGGCTTCGGCGATGCAGGCGGCCCCACGGTCGCATTTCATGCCGAAGGCGAAGCGGGTGATCCATCTGTTCATGAACGGCGGGCCGTTCGGGCCGGATTTTTTCGATCCGAAGCCGGGGCTGACGAAGTTTGCGGGCCAGAAGCCGGAGGGGGCCGATCTGCGCACGGAACGGCCGACGGGCGGCCTGCTGGCGGCGCCGTATGCGTATTCAAAGCACGGACAGAGCGGGCTGGAGATCAGCGAGCTGCTGCCGAATCTGGCGCGGCATGCGGATGATCTGTGCGTGCTGCGTTCCTGCCACACGGACAATCCGAATCACGGTCCGGCGCTGCTGCTGATGAACAACGGCACGATGACGGAGCGCGTGCCGAGCATGGGCTCGTGGCTGAGCTACGGCCTGGGCAACGAGAATGCGAACCTGCCGTCCTTTGTGGTGCTGTGCCCGGGGAAGCCGGTGCGGTTCTCAATCCTGTGGAGCAGTGCGTTCCTGCCGGCGCAACACCAGGGGGTGTACATCAATCATTCCAATCTGGACCCGAAGCAGATGATCCCGTGGCTGACGAACAGCCGCATCGGCCCGGCGGACCAGCGGAGGCAGCTTGATTTGATGCAGGCGCTGAATGCGGAGCATCTGGCGGCCCGAGGAGGCGCGGATGTGGCGCTGAACGGCCGCATCCAGGCGATGGAGACTGCTTTCCGCATGCAGAGCGCGGCCACGGATGCCTTTGACGTGAATCTGGAGCCCGAAAAGGTGCGGGAGATGTATGGGAAGAGCCATTTCTCCAACGGCTGCCTGATGGCACGGCGCCTCGTGGAGCGGGGAGTGCGGTTTGTGCAGGTCTATTATGGCAACGGCCAGCCCTGGGACTCACACTCGAAGCATGATGAGACGACCCGCAGGCTGGCGGCGGACATCGACCGGCCGATCGCGGCGCTGATCGGCGATCTGAAGCAACGTGGCATGCTGGAGGACACGCTGATCGTGTGGGGCGGCGAATTCGGCCGCACGCCGGTGAGCGAGAACGGCAACGGCCGCGATCACAACCCGCACGGCTTCTGCATGTTCTTCGCCGGTGGCGGGGCTCAAGGCGGCACGGCCTATGGGCAAAGCGATGAGTTCGGCTTCAAGGCGGCGGTGGACAAGATGCACATCCACGACATCCACGCCACGATCCTGCATCTGCTGGGCATGGATCACGAAAGGCTGACGTATCGCTATGCGGGACGTGATTACCGGCTGACCGATGTGCACGGGCGGGTGCCGAAGGCCATCGTGGGCTGACCTGCGCGATCAGGCGCGGGTCTTGTCCGTGCGGAAGCGGTCCCAGAAGGATTTCTTGTTCGGGATCGCGCGGCGGATCTCCACCGTGGGCTTTTTGGAGGCGGCTGGAGCGGGAGCGGAGGTCTTGGGCTTGTCGGCCTCTTTGGCAGGCGGGGCCGGGGTTTCAGGCGGCGTGTTGGTCGCCGGGCCGTAGATTTCGCGCGTTTTCTGATGCAGCATTTCGGCTTCGGCCGCACGCTGCATGGAATCCCGGATGCTGGAGGGCACGGAGCCTTCATTCAGCGGGGGGAGCAGCGGATTGGGTCCTTCCGCCCAGTTGCCGAGCGTGGGGAGCAAGGAGGCCATCTCGCTTTGATTGCTGACCTTGTGCAGGCCGATCACGCGCAACGAGCTGCCGAACATGTAGAAGATGGTGCTGTCGTCGAGGCCCTCGACCATGCTGCCGCCGCGCTGGAGGATGGGGCTGCCGCGCAGGATGACTTCATCCTCGGTGATGAAGGCCTCCTGGCAGAGGGCCTTGGCGGGCTCGCCGAAATCCATCTCGATGAACACCTTGCCCCGGGCGCGGGCCTTGCGGGGCTTGCCGTCGGCGGAGTACTTGAACACCTCAATGGAATCGGCCGCGATCTTCAGGTAGGGCGGGAATTCGAGCTGCTGGGTGGAGATGCTCCTGGCCTCCATGAAGCTCATGCTGAGCAGGAAACTGGTATCGACCGGGGACTTGACGAGGGTGGCGTCCTTGCGGTCGGAAGTGGAGGCCTGGGAGACCTTCTGTTTCAGGCTGGTGGCGCAACTGGTGCAGAGCACCAGCGTCGCAAGCGCGGCGGTGGCAAGGCCCGTGGGGAAGCGTGTGTAGGGGCTCATCAGCAGTGCTTAGATACGCCAAAAGTGATTTTGCTCACGCGGAATTTTTCCGCACCAGGGATCAATCGTCGCCAGCGGCCGGTTTGCGCCTCTCGTAAGTGGCAAAAACCATCGCCAGCGGGTTCTCGGCGTCGGGCGGGAAAGCGGTCTTCGACACGACCCGCCATTCGTCCGGCGAGACCTCAGGGAAGGGGACCCCTCGGCCGAGACGGACCTCCACTTCCGTCAAAACCAGGCGGTCTGCCACGGGCATGGCCGCATCGAAGGGACCGCTGCCGCCGAGCACGAAGAGCTCCTGCGCTCCGCCCCGTGCGGCCTGCGCCAGTGCTTCCTCAATGCGGGTGACGGTGTGGCCGATGGGGGCTTTGAAAGCCGGGTCACGCGTCATGACCAGCACCTGCCTGTCGCCGAACCAGCCGGTCATTTCCTCATAGGTGCGACGGCCGACAAGCACCCACTGCCCCTGGGTGAGGCTGCGGAAGTGCGCCTTGTCCCGCGGCAGGTCCCAGGGCACGCCTTGACCCGTGGAAATGAAGCCGTCCGCGGACACGATGGCCACGAGCGTGAGGATGGGGCGTGCGCTCACTAGTAAATGGCGGACTCACCTTCGTGGAGAAGGCGCACCCGGTGCTCGATGTGGCGGTCGATCGCCGCTTTCGCCAGACGTTCGGCCGGCTCTTCGATTGGTTCGCCGCCGAGGGGGAAGGTGTCGTGATGCATCGGCACCAGGGAGTGGGCGCCCAGCATCTCATAGGCGTCGAGTGCTTCTTCCGGGTTCATGTGGACCGGGCGGCCGCTTGGCGCGTCGTAGGCGCCGATGGGCATCAAAGCCAGGTCAATGCTCGCGCGTTTGCCGATCTCCTGGAAGCCGTCGAACATGGCACTGTCGCCGCAGTGGAAGAGGCAGCGGTCACGCGATTTGACCAGGAAGCCGCCGAAGCCGCGATGGGTGTCGTGGATCATGCGCGCGCCCCAATGGCGTGCGGGGGTCAGGGTGATGCGCAGATCACGGAAGGTGGCGCTCTGCCAGGTCTTGAGTTCCACGATGCGGCCAAATCCGCAGTTCTTCACCAGGCTGCCCACGCCTTCCGGCACGATGATCGGCTGGGCGGCGGCCAGGCGGCGCAGGCTGGGCAGGTGCAGGTGGTCGTAGTGCGCATGGCTGACGAGAACGAGGTCGATGTGCGGCAGATTGCCGGCCCACACGCCCGGGTGGCGCACGCGTTTCACCGGGCCGTGCCAGAGCGCCCAGTTCGGATCGATCACGATGTTCACGCCGTCGATCTGGGCGAAGAAGCCGGCGTGGCCGAGCCACGTCACGGCGATCTCGTCCGAAGTCGCCACCGGGAGAGTGCCAAAGTCATGGCTGGGCTTGCGCGGGGCGAGCAGGGTGGGGATCAGCACCTCGTTGAGGAACTGCATGTTGCGCTTCCGCCAGCCCTCGGTGGGCAGCAGGCCGATGCGGTTGCCCTGAGTGTCCGCCCTCCCCAAAAACATGCGCTTCTTAGGCGGGCTGATAAGACCAGCCCCGCCGGCTGAGGAAGCGGGATCGAAGAGCATGAGCGCGAACCTGAATCGGATGAATTTTAGTGACCAAGTCACTCAAACTCAAGGAGTAAGTTCAGTTCGCCGCGCCCGGTTTTGCCTGATTCTCAGCCTCGTTTTGCCTTCACCTTGCCTAAAGCGGTCACCCACTTGCCCTTGGTGATGACTTTTTCGACCTGAAACCCGGCTTTCCTTCCGGCTGCCAGGCAGTCCTGTGCCTGTGTGCGCAGGATGCCGGAAAGCATCAGGACACCGCCCGGGGCGACGGCTTTCAGTAGCTGCGGAAACGCCGCCTCCAGCACGTCGTGGAAGATGTTTGCCGCCACGATGTCCCAGGTCTGCTCTGGCTCCCACTGAAGAATGTCGATCTTCGAAAACCGCACCTTGGGCGTTTCATTGCGGGCCGCGTTCTCTTTCGAGATGCGGACCGAGGCGGGATCGTAATCGCAGCCCCACACACGGCTGGCACCGAGTTTCGCGGCGGCGATCGCCAGGATGCCACTGCCGCAGCCGAGATCGGCCATGCTCCATTTCTTTCCAGCGGCGTGGAGCGGCTCTGCCAGATCGACGAGCAGCCGCAGGACGGTCGCCGTGGTCGCGTGATGGCCGGTGCCGAAGGCCATGTCGGCAGGAACGGCGATGACTTCGCGTTTGGGGAAAGCTCTGCGCGCCTTCGCGAGTTCGGCATCGGTCCTGGCATCGCAGACGACGAAGGTGTCGCGCACTTTCACTGGCGGCGGCTTCTGGGAGGACATCGCCGCCCAGTTCTGCTGTTTCAGTTCACGAATGCGTCCGCCGAACTCGTCCTGGATCGCCTTCGCCCGCTTGTGGGTCGTGCAATAGGCTTCCACGCGGATGGTTTTGCGGCCGGGAATGCTGGTGATGACGAGTGTGGCATCGCGAAGGCTGCCGAGACACTCCTCCCAGGCGTCCGCCCACTGTGATGCGGAGAGTTTGGACCAGACGTACATGCTGAAATCGGAAGGGAAATCTCCCTTTGGGAGATTGGAGCGGGTGACGCGATTCGAACGCGCGACATCTTCCTTGGCAAGGAAGTGCTCTACCACTGAGCTACACCCGCAAAACGTTGGGCCGCGATAGTGGCGCAGTCTCAGGCCTGCGCAAGCGCAAAGTTCAGTCTCTTGAGAAACTCTTTGTCTCCGCCATCATGACGGCGTGAAACTTCCTGAACGCATCTGGATCAACGGCCACATCATCGCCACCGCCGAAGCCCGCATCTCCCCCTTTGATCATGGCTTCATCGTCGGTGATGGCGTGTTTGAGACGCTTGTGGCACGCAACGGCAGGCCTTTCACGCCGACGCGGCATTGGCAGCGGCTGGTGAAATCGTGCGAGGCACTCGCCATCACGCCGCCGGCGTTTGAAGCCTGCACACAGGCCATCAGCGAAGTGATGCAGGCCAACCATCTGGCTGATGCCCGTGTGCGCATCACCGTGACCAGTGGTGACGGGCCGCTGGGGTCGGATCGTGGTGATTCAGCGCCCACGATGACCGTCGTCGTCACACCACTCAAACCGTGGCCGCCCACGGAAACGGCCGTCGTTGTTCCCTGGACCCGCAATGAGCGTGGCGCTCTCGCTGGCGTCAAATCGATCTCCTATGCCGAGAACGTGCGTGCGCTGGCTCATGCGCACGCACAAGGGGCTGGGGAGGCGCTGCTGGCGAACACGCGTGGCGAATTGTGTGAAGGCACCGGCACGAACATCTTTGTGGTCGTGAACGGCCGTGTGCAGACGCCGCCGCTGTCTTCCGGCTGCCTCGCGGGTGTGACGCGCGGGCTTGTGATCGAAGCCTGCCAGTCCGCCGGCATTCCGATCGAGGAAGTGGCGCTGCCCATTTCCGTGCTGCAGACCTGCGATGAGGCGTTTCTGTCCTCCAGCACGCGTGATGTGCATCCGCTCGCCCGGATTGATCAACGCGAGCTGCCTGGGATCTCTGGAGTGATCACTCAGCGTGTGGCGCAGGCGTTTCGCGACCATGTGGCGGGCCGGGATGATCCTTGAGGACTCGCTCCGGCTTTTCCATCCAGCGGGCGAGGCGGACCAGCACGCCGATGATCCCAACGACGCCAACGGCGGCGATGATCATGGATGGAAGGAACTCGATCACGGCTCTCATGAGGCGGTGTAAACCTCGCCCAGCTCCCGCAGCAGCGCTTCGAGCCTGGTGTAGTAAACGTCGTCCTCCAGCTTCGAGCGCTGTTCTTTGAGCGCCTTTAAATCGCGTTCCAGGGCGTCGCGTCTCGCGCGTTGTGCTTCGGTGAGCTGGCGTTCTTCCTCACTGAGCACCAGAACGAGTTGAGCAGCACGCTCGCCGTCGAGTTTCGCGTCAGCGGGTGGCGATTCGAGAAGTTCACGGCGGGTTCCGGCACCGTCGCCGTTGTCCTCGATCAGCGCGTGTTCGGTAGCCAGACGGCCCTCGTTCTCATAAAAAGACGCGACGGCCTTGCTGGCGTGGCGGAAGGCCTCCAGCAGCGAAACTTGCTTGTCCTGGTCGAGATCCGCCTCCGGCAATCCGCCGATGGCCTCGGCGAAGTGCTCGCCAAATCGTGCATAGAACACTTCATCCGCGCTTTTCGTGGCGGTGATGATCACCCGGCCTTTTCCTGCCAGCGGCCGGATGAAACCGCCGCTCGCCGACGCGGTATCGATGAGAACGACTTCCTGTTTCAGCGGGGCCAGCCATCCGGCGAGCTGCTTCGCATCGAAATCGGGTCCTTCCGCGTTAAACTTCGCCTCACGGCCATCAAACGTGCCGTGGCCGATCAACACGAGCCAGAGCGAATGATCCGGCTTCGTGCGTTTCAGGCGTTCCTCAAGCTCGGCAGCCGTTTTTTCACCGCGATAAACTTCCGGAGTGACGCCTGCCTTCGCACAGGCCGCCGTCCACGCGTTCTCCTGCGTCTTGAACTTCTTGCCGTATTCTTCCGTGCCCTCCGCTCCGACGACAATGACGATGTCGAGCTCCCGGGCGTGGCCGACGGTTGAGGTGCAAAGCAGCGTCGCGAAGAGGCACCCCCTCACCCAACCTCTCCCCGAAGAGACCTTGGCAGGTGAGGTGCGCTTGGGGCCGGGTGAGGAGTGACACGTGCGACTATTCGGAAAACGAATCTCCTCTCCCCGTCGAGAACATGCATCAGCAGCCTGATTGGCTTGGGGGAGAGGTCGGGTGAGGGGACGGATGGAAGTTTTCGTCGTCATGCGAGTCCTCCTTTCCGCCGCAATGCCCATTCACCGAGCAGGAGCAGCAGGATGGCCGCGAAGATCCAGGGCGTGTGCCACAGCGGCGTGGCGAGAGTCACTTCCACGGGCACACGGATGTTCTTCAGCATCTCCGGCAGGTCACCGATGTTTGCGAGCGCGATCATCTTGCCGCCGGTTTCGTCCGCGATGCGTTTCATCAAGTCGCGATTCGGCTCCAGGCGGGCGAATTCCATCGCCAGGGGATCATGCGTCCAGCCGACGGTCTTGGAGCTAAGCGGTGTGCGTTTCTCCGCATCCTCCACCGTTGCGACGGCCCGATAATTCCCTGGCTTGCTGGCAAAGAACTCCGTTTCAAACAATCCCGGCTCCTTCAGGCTTGGTTCGGCGAAGAGTTGTGCCTTCGTGCCGTCAGGAAGCGACACCTCGATCTTCACGATGGCGTCGCTGTTGGGCTTGAAGGCACGGTCACGCACACGCACGGCCAGTTTGATCCGTTCGTGGTCCGCGGCGTCGGTTTCGGTGCTGAAATTCACCACGTCTGCCACATCGACGACGAGCCAGCGCATGAGCTGGCGCCAGAGGCGGTCCATGTCTTTGTGTGAATCCTCATCATGCAGGCCCCAGCGCCAGAGATCGCCGATCAGCACGCTGCCCACGCGGCCTTCGCCGAATCGCTGCATCACCAAGGCGGGATACGAGTTCTGCGCGTCGGACACCGTCGCCAGGATGCTGGCACCAGGTTTGATGGAGAAGGCCGGGTTCACCGAGTAGAACGACGCCATGGTGGCGAGGCGCTTCTCATCCTCCTCACGGCCGGTGCGCAGCCGCATCCAGGATTCCAGCCAGCCTTCACGGGTGAGATTGAAGCGTGCATCAAGGACCGGCGACGCGCTGCCGGCCTGGTCGAGATAAACCGGCAGCATGCGGCCCACGGGCGTGTTGTCGTAGCCGCCGGAGCGGAAACTCTCCTGGCCGCCGAGCATCAGCAGCGCTCCGCCACGTTCACTGACAAAGCGTTCGATCAGGTTCATCTGCTCCCGTGTGAAGAAGGCGGCCTCGATGTCATCGAGGATGATGGCTCGAAACTCGGCGAAGAAGTCCTCCGCAGCCTTCGGAAAGCCGTCGCTGAGTTCTTTGGCATCTTTTGTTCCAAGTCGGATGATCACCGGCTGGTCGTAGCGCTGCGCTTCTTCGCCATCCTTGGCACCAAAGCCGCGAAACAGCGGATTCACGCTCTCACCGGCACGTCCGCGCCACTCGAACTTCGGTTCCCGTTTCGCGATGCGCACCAAAGCGGGCATCTGGATGTCATCGTCACCCGCAATGGCCCGGCGCAGGAACTTGTACTCCCAATTCGGCCGCCCGGTGACGTAGAGCACGCGATAGGGACCCGCTCCGCGATCCGCGACGAGCAGGCGTGTGTTGTTGGCGAGCGTGGCCTCTTTTTGGCCCTCGCTCTGATGTGCGAGCTGAAAGAAGGACACGCCCGGCTTCGCCACTGGCACGCGCAGGCGGACGGTCTGCGGGGTCTTCGAGTTCAGCGTCACTTTTTCGCTGGCCACGACCTTTTTGTCCTCGCCGAGCACCTGGACGGTTGCTTTGCCATTGCCGGTGACGCGGGCCGTGACGGTCACGGGAGCGTCTTCAAACGGACTCGTGGCGACGGTGGCTTCTTCGATGCTGAAATCGTTCTCCGGAGCCTTCTCGCCTGCCAGCACGGTGAAGACGGGCGCTCCCTTCGCTTCAGCCTTCCAGGCGGCAAAGTCGGTGGCGTTGCCATCGCTCACCACGACGACGGCCGCGAGATTCGAGCCGCCGGAGCGCAGAGTCATGAGCGTGCGGCAGAAATCCGATCGTGTGCCGTTGAACTCGAGGCTGCGGAAGTGCGGCACGCTCCGGGTTTGCGAGCCGCCGGTCATGAGGCGCAGCCGGAAGTCATCGCCCAGGGCTTTGATCCACGCGGCATCGTCAGTTCCAGCCGTGAGTGCCGCTTGAACCAGCGATGCCAATGTCAGGCCATCCACTTTTTCCGCCACATCCAGGGAGGCGCTGGTGTCCACGAGCACGATGATCTCGTTCTCGCCCTTTTTGGGCTGGGTGCGGGTCCAAAGCGGATCCAGCAGGCACAAGGCGAGCAGCGCGAGCGCCCCCAGCTTGCAAAACAACGCCGCGACACGTCGCCAGCCACGAAGCGGTGATCTCACATAGCCCGCCACCAGCAAACCAAGCACCAGCACGACAACGGCGGCGGCCAGCCAGGTGAGATTGAGGTTCTGCCAGACGATCCGGGGCATGCGTGCCGCAGATAACGTGGCAAAACTGAAATTGCTACACGCCATGTGACTTTGGCAATGGGAACGCGGAAGCGCTTGTCGGATCGCACATTCTCGATTTCATCCGCCCGTTCCTCGATTTGCCAAAGCCATGCCCCTTTCCGATCCATACGCTTTCCAGCTCGCCGGTTTCAGCGAGGGTGATGTCGATGAAATCCTGGCCGATCTCGACTACCTGCACCGCAACTGCCCGTGGACGCACCGGCGGGACCAGATCGAGCGCATGATCGTGGAGTCGCCGGTGATCCTGTTGGACTTTTTGCGCAGCGTGAAGCCTGAGGTGGTGCGCAATGCGATGATCCCCCGGCGGGTGAAGGATGTGGTGCTGCGGCCCAAGGCGGCTGTTTGAGTTCTTGCGCCAGCGCTGACTTCCGCCACATTCGGCCTCCCCCAAGCCCGGCCGTTGTGTGCCGGACGGCGTATCTCCTTTCTCATGTTCAACTGGATCATCAAAAAAATCATCGGCACCAAGAACCAGCGCACCGTGCGCAAGCTTCAGCCCGTGGTGGCCGAGATCAATCGCATCGAAGCCGGGCTTCAGAACGAGCCGGAGGAGGCGCTGCGTGCGCGGGTGCAGAAGTGGCAGGCGCAGTTCCGCGCGTTTCACACGCCACCGTTTCTCGGCGGGGTCGGGCTGCGCATCGCGGACGAAACTGCGGTGAATGCCTGCCTGGAGGCTGTGGAGGCGTATTTCGCGGCCCTGAAGCCGCATTTCCCGACCTTGGAGACGGATTATCTGAAGCAGAGCGACTGGGCCGGCGTGGGCATCGACGAGAAAAAGGCACGCATCGACCGTGCCCGCGAGGCCTGGAACGCGATCCAGCCCGACTTTGGCCCCATCGAGCAGAAGATGCTCAATGACATCCTGCCGGAAGTGTATGCGGTGGTGAAGAACGCCGCGCGTCGTCTGTGCGGGCGTGAGATCATCGTTTGCGACCAGCCGCTGAACTGGAACATGGTGCATTTCGACGTGCAGCTCATCGGCGGCATCGCCCTGCATCGGGGCATGATCGCCGAAATGGCCACGGGTGAAGGGAAGACGCTGGTGGGAACGCTGCCGGTGTTCCTGAACGCCCTCACGGGCCGCGGCGTGCACGTCATCACCGTGAACGATTACCTCGCGCGTCGTGACAGCGAGTGGATGGGCACGCTTTACAAGTTCCTCGGCCTCACGGTGGGGGTCATCCAGAACGACCAGCCCAGCCACATCCGCGCCGAGCAATACCGCTGCGACATCACCTACGGCACGAACAGCGAGTTCGGCTTCGATTACCTGCGCGACAACGGCATGGCCTCCAGCAAGGAGCAGCAGGTGCAGCGCGGGCATTACTTCGCCATCGTGGACGAAGTGGACTCAGTGCTCATCGACGAGGCGCGCACGCCTTTGATCATCAGCGGCCCCGTGATGGCGGCCGAGAGCACGCATCAATACGAGCGCTACAAGCCGCTGGTGGAGCAGCTCGTGCGCCGCCAGAACACGCTGTGCAATCGTTTCGTCACCGAGGCGAAGGAACTGGCCGAGAAGGGCGACATGGACGCCGCCGGGAAGAAATTGTTCCAGGTGCACATGGGCCAGCCGAAGAATCGCGCCCTGATGCGCTGCATGGAGGAGCCGGAGCTGCGCCGGGCCATGGAAAAGGCCGAGCTGAGCCTCTACGCCGACACGCAGAAGGTCGAGTTCTTCAAGCTGAAGGAGGAGATGTACTACTTCATCGAGGAGAAGAGCCACGACGCCGATCTGACCGAAATGGGGCGGAATTTCCTCAGTCCCGACGAACCGGACGCCTTCGTGCTCCCGGACATCGCCACCGTTTACTCCGAGATCGATGGCGACACCTCGCTGTCCGAAGATGCCCGCCAGCGGAAGAAAAACGAGATGCAGGACCGCCTGTCCCATCAAGGGCAGCGCATCCACCAGATCAGCCAGCTTCTGCGTGCCTACTGCCTCTATGAGAAGGACGTCGAATACGTCGTCGAGGAGAACAAGGTCATCATCGTCGATGAGCAGACAGGCCGTAAGATGGCCGGCCGCCGTTGGAGCGACGGTTTGCACCAGGCCGTCGAGGCCAAGGAAGGCGTGCAGATCGACGCGGAGACGCAGACGCTCGCCACGATCACGATTCAGAACTACTTCCGCCTGTATCAGAAGCTGGGCGGCATGACCGGCACGGCCGAGACCGATGCCGCCGAGTTCCACGACATCTACAACCTGGATGTGCTGACGATCCCGACCAACCGGCCGGTGAAGCGCAAGGACCAGAACGACAGCATCTACAAGACGCGGCGTGAGAAGTTCAGCGCGGTGATCGAGCTGATCCGCGAATTGAACGCCAAGGGCCAGCCGATCCTGGTGGGCACGGCCAGCGTGGAGGCCTCGGAGACCCTGAGCCGCATGCTCAAGCTGCAGAAGATCACCCACAACGTTCTCAACGCGAAGTACCATCGCCAGGAGGCCGAGATCGTGGCCCGCGCCGGTCATCGCAGTGCCGTGACGATTTCCACGAACATGGCTGGTCGTGGGACGGACATCAAACTGGGCGAAGGCGTGGCCGATCTCGGCGGTTTGTTCGTGCTGGGCACCGAACGACACGAGTCACGTCGTGTGGACCGCCAGCTCCGCGGACGTTCGGCCCGTCAGGGCGATCCGGGCGCGAGCAAGTTCTTCCTCAGCTTTGAAGACGACCTCATGCGCAACTTCGGCGCCGCCGAGCGCATGACGAAGATGATGGAGCGCTTCGGCATGAAGGAAGGGGAGGAACTGCAGCATCCCTGGCTCAACCGCAGCGTGGAAACCGCGCAGAAACGCGTGGAGCAGCGCAATTACGTCTGGCGCAAACGCGTGCTGGAATACGACGACGTGATGAACCAGCAGCGCGAGGTCGTGTATGAGTGGCGCAATGATGTGCTGACCAGCAACGACACGCGCATTCTCATCAATGAGGCCGTGGAGAAGGGCATCACCGAGCGCCTGGGAGCCTATGTGCCGAAGGAAAAGAGCGACGAGGAGCCGGATTATGAAAATCTGCTCCAGTGGGTGAACACCACGTTCCCGATCGGCCTGCGTGAGTTCGACGAGGAGTTCAAGGCGATGAGCTTTGAAGAGAAGTCCGCGTTCCTGAAGGACAAGATTCTCGCCGCTTACGAGGTGAAGGTGGGGAACGCCAATCCGACCGCGCTCCAGGAGATCGAGAAGATGATCCTGCTCAACGCGATCGACCGCCTGTGGCAGGAGCACTTGTATGCGCTGGATGCGTTGAAGGAAGGCGTCAGCCTGCGCACCTATGGCCAGAAAGACCCGCTGATCGAGTTCAAGCAGGAGGCGTTCGCGATCTTTGCGGAACTGATGAACAACATCAATGGCGAGGTCCTCGGGAACCTGTTCCGCAGCACCCAGCAGCTCGCCGCGTTCGAGGCCTTCCTGGCGCAACTCGCCGCCCAGCAGGGGGGTGCTCCAGCTCCGCAGCAGCAGGGCAGAGACGAGGCTGAGGATGAAGCCGAGGAGGAGGCTGATCCTGGCAAGACTGGTCCGCGCCTCATTCTTCCCAGCTCAGTCAGCAAGCCCAAGCCCCGGCCTGCCAACGTCGGCCGCAACGACCCCTGCCCCTGCGGCAGCGGGAAGAAGTACAAGCAGTGCTGCGGCCGCGTGGCGTGAGTTTGCCGCCCATTCGCCGGCGCATCTGGTGGCTCATGTCATTAAGGTTGAAGGGTGAAGCCGCTTGAGCTTGATGCGGGCGTCCTGGGTGGTGAACTGCCAGTCGGTGCCGCAGTGGGCTGCATT
>NZ_JACSRD010000213.1 GCF_014879935.1 Prosthecobacter sp. | reverse complement strand
CCGAAGATGGATTCAATCTCCCCGAAGGTGGATTCAATCTCCCCGAAGATGGATTCAATCTCCCCGAAGATGGATTCAATCTCCCCAAAGATGGATTCAATCTCCCCGAAGATGGATTCGATCTCCCCGAAGATGGATTCGATCCACCCAATGGTGGACTGACTCCTTTTGAAGGGCACCGAAGGGGGGCGCTCGAAGGCGTCAAAGAACAGAAGCCCCAGCGGGGTGAGGTGGACCAGCGGTGCCTGTCCATCGCCTTTCCTGGCGGCGCAAGCACGCGGAGCCCAGGCTGCGGACGGGCTTGGTAGGATGATTGTGGGTAGGATGATTGGCTTTCAGGTTCGGAACCTCTTCAAATCATCCTACCCTCAATGATCCTACCCAAGGCTTGGGATGAGCGTCAAATCAGCGTCCTATGAGCGGTTCGAAGCCGTCCGTTCACGCGGCAGGGCGGCGGAAAGGCACTCGCCGGGAGATCGGTGGGCCGGGGTGCCTGCCTTCGCGGGTCACGGGCTTCAGCGGACGGTTTGCACGTCCACGATGCGGAGTTCGTTCACGGGGCCATCGAGCCAGTAGGTGATCAGGAAGGGGCGCAGGGCTTTGACGTTCAGCCATCGGCCGGTGGCATCTTGCTCGCGAAAGTCAGGTGGCTCGGCGGGGGATCGCTGGAGCTGTTCCAGGTGGGCCACGAGGCGGCTGCGCAGTTTCGGCGGTGCGGCGAGCGCATAGCGCATCACCGATTCATCGAGCACGAGCTTGGGATCGGCGGGCATGGCTCACAGCCCCTGACGCTCAAGTTCCTGATGCACGTCCACGAGCTGGTCGAGGGTGAACTTGTGTCCCTCGTCCATGCGCGTCATCCGGGCGGCCAGGGCTGCCTTGTGCTGCGGGTCTGCCTCGTTGCTGAGATGCTGGAGGTAGGCAGAGGCAAAGAAACGGTCCTCGTCGGACATCGCGTCGATCTGCTCGCGGATGTGGGTGGTCGTCATGGCGGGAATGATGCGGACATTTGGCTTGTTTCGCAAGCGGCTAATCCGCGCTAGGCATTCCGGCGCCGATCCGCTAACCTCCAGCATCATGGTCACCCAAGAACTTTTCGCTCAAGCTGCTCGCCTGCCTGCCGAGGAACGGCGATTCCTCGCGGAGATCATCTGGGAAACGGTGGATGCCGATTTGCCGGCGCAGTGGGAGAACGATGCCACCATCGCCACCGAGGTGGAACGACGCTTTGAGGCGTTCAAGGCCGGCCTGGAGCGTGGATTGAGTCATGAGGATGTCTTCGCGGCAGCCAAGGCTCTTGCGGCATGAAGGTCGTCTATTCGCAGCACTTCCAGGCGGAGCTGTGCTGTTGATCGCAGCTTCACGAGATGAAACGAAGGCTTGCCGGCTTCTCTTGAAGGCATAGGCTTCTCCCATGAGCACTCTGGCAGAAATTGAACTGGCTGTCCCGCATCTCGCGGCGGACGAGCTTTCCTATTTGGAGCGGCTCGTTCACTCGCTGCGGGTCCGGAAGGCCAAGCAGCAGCGCAGCGCTCTCGACTTGCCGCCCTTGAAGCTGGGCAAGGTGTTGAAACCGTTGAGCACCGAGGACGATCTGCTGGAGGAGATGCTCCATGATTCACGGGATTGATACAGGCTTTCTGGTGGCTGCCGAGGTGGCTGAGCATGCGGATCATGCGGCGGCGCGGCTGAGGTTTCAGCAATTCAGGGCTGCGGGAGACCGCTTTGCGCTCGCTCCGCAGGTCTTGGCGGAGTTCGTGCATGTGGTGACGGACCCGAAGCGCTTTTCCCAACCGCTGGCGATGGAGGCGGCGCTGGAACGGGCGGAAATCTGGTGGGAATCACCGGAGGTGGATCAAATCGGTGCCGATGCGTTCTCCATGAGCACTTTTTTCGTCTGGATGCGGCAGCATCGCCTCGGGCGAAAGCGCATTCTCGATACCTTGCTGGCCTCCACCTTCCGCGAAGCCGCTGTGACGTCGATCCTCACCACGAACTCCCGAGATTTCACCGTCTTGGGTGGATTCGTCTGCGTGACGCCTTGATCCAGAAGGGTCTCACGCCAAGGCGCAAAGAAACGGGAACCGGTGATTGACCACGGAAGACACGGAATTCACGGAAGAGGCTCAGACATTCTTAGCCGCCTTCGAGACTGGCGATCTGCCGTGGAAACAAGATGAAGCCTGAATGATCTCCCACAGATTCGGGGAGGCCCACAGATTGACTGAACAAGAAATCTGTGGGCCTCCTTGAATCTGTGGGAAAACCTGGATTGGGATCCTTCTGATTCCTCCGAGGTCAGGCTGAAACGATGGGCTCAGGTGGGTGAACTCACTGTCTGGCCTCTTTCTGTGTCTTCCGTGTGTTCCGAGGTAGTCTATGGCTGGGATTACGAGAGGCTTGGGATGAGCGTCAAATCAGCGTCCTATGAGCGGTTCGAAGCCGTCCGTTCACGCTGCAGGGCGGCGGAAAGGCCCCCGCCGGGAGATCGTTGGGCCGGGGTGCCTGCCTTCGCGGGTCACGGGCTTCGGAGGGGCTTGGGACGCGATTAGAGAGCGGAAAGGATTGGGTCAGCTAGTTGTCCTCCGACCCGTTTACGGATCATTCACATGATGCGCTACACATCATGGCTCTCCAAATGAGCACCTTCTTAACAGTAGCTGCTGGCATAGTGAAACCTTGTTCGTTCGCAAAGCACGTATGTTGCTGCCCAGAGAATTCGACTGGATCTCCATCTAAACTGAAGTCGCTGCTTTGAAACTGAATTGAAATTCCATTCCATTTGAACTCAACTGCATCCACCCAATCTGAGAACAGGGAAAAAACCTTTTCCCGCCAGTTCCAACAGTGCCGAACCAAGGACAACTCGACACCGGAAGGTAGAGGGTAGGGCCAGAGTGTTGCTAGATTTGATACAACTGTCCAAACCGCTCGGTTGTTTCGCACCCGCGCGCTCCCGCCCCATGAAACGATATGCTGCCCTTTCAGGGTAAGCAGTGTAATTCCATTCTGTTTTGCGAAGATGTTAGCACCCTTTTGGAACCCTTTATTTGTAATCAGAATCCCCCCTGCCGCGCGACAATCATCGATTCGCGACTTCAAAGCGAGCACATCGGTAAGAGGAACTCGCCCCTCATAACATTTGCACTCGCAAAGAAGCTTGAGTTCAACAATGCCTGCCCGAATCCGAATGCGTATGTCAATCTGATGCCCCTGCCCAGACCGCCCAATTTCGGTTACATTGTGTTCAATCGTAACGAACTCATTGAGTGACGATGAGCCATAAACAGCGACGAGGGCATTCTCGACCGCCTTTTCGAACGACTGTCCTTTTTCGTTTGTATTCAAATTCGGATGACTCCTGACGCACTACAGGATTCACGAATCCACCGCCTCTGCGCAGCGGCCGCAGAGGGTCGGGTGGGCGGCGTGGGTGCCGACGTCGGGGAGGAGGCGCCAGCAGCGTTCGCACTTGGGATGGGTGCAGACTTCGACGGTGGCGGCGAGGTCGGGGGCGCGGGTGCTGGAACGAAATAGCTTCATGCAGCCACCAAGGCATCGGCTCCTTGAATCATGGGCTCAAACAAGGCTTTGAGCTGTTGTTTCTGGCGGAGCACCGGACGGCTCGGGTTGAGAACGCGTTCCAGTGCCAGGCCGGTTTCAGGCTCGCTGAGGCGGAGGAGGCGGGAGCCGTCTTTGAGACGAAGCAGGTTGATCTGGATGGGGACGGTCTTCATGATGATTGAGGTGCGTCAAGAGTTCAGGCGCAGGCTGCCTTCATCACAGCCTTGGGGTTTGCGCGGGCGACACGCAGCAAGGTCAAAGCAGCACCCGTTGGCTTGCAGCGGCCTTGTTCCCATTGGTGGAGTGTCCGCAGGCTGATGCCCAGCAGCGCGGCAAAGTCCTTCTGCGTCACTTTCAGCGCCGCGCGGGCGTCCTGAGCCAGACGGAGAGCTTCTTTTTCTGCGTTGGCTTTGCGCACGGCTTCGGGCTTTAAAGCGATTCGGCGCACGCCGCCGTCTGGCCGCTTTTCGAGTTTCCAGGCACGGGAAGGCGCTGTTTTGCCGCTGCGGAGCGCGGCGATTTCAGCATGGATGGCGGTTAGCTCGGAGTTTTTCATGGCTTGATCTGGCGGAGGATGTCTTTGAGTTCTTTCGGGGAGAGATTCTCTTGTTCGTTCTTGGGATAGCAACGGGCGAGAATGATCACATCATCCTCTGTCACCCAGTAATAGATGATGCGCAGGCCGCCGCGTTTGCCACGACCTGAACCCCGCCAGCGGATCTTGCGAAGTCCGCGACCGCTGGGAATCACGTCTCCAGCATCGGGACGATCCATGAGATGAAGCTGGAGGTGCAGCAGCTCATCATCCGGCAAATGCTCCTCTGCCTGGTGGGTGAATGCTGGCAATTCCTGGAAGACCATGGCGTGGGACTGATGCGTCAGTGGCGCACCATCCTACCTTTTGAGATTTGATCAAGCTCGGGGCATCGGACAGGTGAACAAGAACTGCTCGGCGGCAAGCCAAACAATCTTGTCGCATGTCATTTGCGGGCCAAAAACCCAACCCTCGCATTCTGGCGAATGCGCCTACAGGGCTTCCGCGCACCTTCCACACAGCGTCGGGTGGTCGGCGTGGGTGCCGACGTCGGGGAGGAGGCGCCAGCAGCGTTCGCACTTGGAGTTGGTGCAGACTTCGACGGTGGCGGCGAGGTCGGGGCCGCGGGTGAGGTGGAGGTCGCTGAGGATGAAGAATTCCTGGAGGGCGGGGAGGTCGCTGAAGATGGCGTGGGTGAAGCCTTTCTCGGGAAGGGTGAGCTTCACGGTGGCTTCGAGATTGGAGCCGATCTGCTTGGCCTGACGCGCGGCCTCGATGGCCTGCTGGATGACGGCGCGGGCTTTGAGGAGGTCTTCGACGATGGGGATGACTGATTCGCCAGAAGACGGGCTGAAGCCCGAACTACGTACATCCGGGAACTGCTGCAGGTGCACGCTGTCGGTGTGGCCGAGGAATTCCCAGGTTTCGTCGGCGGTGTAGGCGAGGATGGGGGCGAGGAGCTTCACGAGCGTCTCGGTGATCTCGCGGATGGCGGCCTGGGTGGCGCGGCGGCGGGGGCTGTTCTCGGGGTCGCAGTACATCCGGTCCTTGGTGATGTCGATGTAGAGCGCGGAGAGGTCGCCGGAGACGAACTGGGTGATGGTGGAGACGACCTTGCGGAAGTCGTAGGCGGCATAACCGGCGAGGCACTCGGTGGTGACGGTGTGAAGGCGCTCCAAGATCCAGCGGTCGATGAGAGTGTAGGACGGGGACTCGGTTGACGGTGTTGACCCGATTGACGGGGCGTCGTGGAGGTTTCCGAGCAGCACGCGGAAGGTGTTGCGGATGCGGCGGTAGCTCTCGCCGGTTTGCTGGAAGAGTTCTTCGCTGAAGGGGACGTCGTTTTGGTAATCGACGCTGGCGGCCCAGAGGCGGACCATGTCGCCGCCGTATTTGTTGTAGTAGTGGTCGGCGGTCATGGGCTTGGCGGCTTTGTCGCTGCCCTGGTCGCTTTTGCTGATCTTTTTGCCGCTGGTATCGACGACGAAGCCGTTGGTGATGACGGTCTTGTACGGCGCAGCGCCGCGCACGGCGACGCTGACCATGAGACTGCTCTGGAACCAGCCGCGATGCTGGTCGGTGCCCTCGATATAGACATCGGCGGGGCAATGCAGCTCGGGATGACGGTCCAAAACGGCGACGGAGGACGAGCCGGAGTCGATCCACACATCGAGCGTGTCTTTGCAGCGCTTCGAGCCCGCGGGCAGGCCGACGAGGTCGCTCCAGAAGGCGTCGTCTTTTTCAAACCAGAGGTTCGTGCCGTGCTTCTCGACGGCATCGGCGACCTTGTGCGAGATGGCGGCGTCCATGATGGCCTGGCCGTTGGCATCGTAGAAAACGGGCAGCGGCACGCCCCAGGTGCGCTGGCGGCTGATGCACCAGTCCGGACGGCTCTCGACGGTGCCGTGGATGCGATTGCGGCCCCAGGCGGGCAGCCAGTTCACGGTGTCGATGGCCTTGAGGGCATCGGCGCGGAAGTCGCTGATGCGGATGAAGAACTGCTCCACCGCGCGGAAGATGATGGGCGTCTTCGAGCGCCAGCAGTGCGGATACTGGTGAACGTAGGGCGTGTTGCCGAGCAGCGCGCCTTTGCTTTGCAGCAGCTCGATGATGCCCTCGTTGCTCTTGAAGACGTGCTTGCCGACGAAGTCGGGCAATCCGCACTCGGCGGTGTAGCAGCCGGCGTCATCGACGGGCGAGAGGATGTCCAAACCGTGCTCGCGTCCGGCGATGTAGTCGTCCGTGCCGTGGCCGGGCGCCATGTGGACGGCGCCGGTGCCGGTGTCGTCGGTGACGAAGAGGGCATTGATGATCTTCGAGGCGCGAGGCAGGAAGGGATGCTGCGCCTCGCTGCCTTTCAAATCGCGGCCTTTGAGCTTCGTGGTCGGCTGCGCGGCATCGAGCTTGAAGCCGGTGTCGTTTTGGAAGGCCTCGATGCGTGCGTCTGCGAGGATGAGCTGCTCCTGGCGGCCATCGGCATGCGTGAAGGTGCCGGCGGTGTAGCTGAAGTCTGGGTGCAGGGCGATGCCGAGGTTCGCAGGCAAGGTCCAGGGTGTGGTGGTCCAGATGACGAGGGAAGCACCGGACGGGCTGAAGCCCGAACTACGAACTTCAAACTTCACATACACGGCGGGGGAGGTTTTCTCCTTGTACTCGACCTCCGCTTCAGCGAGGGCGGTTTGAGCGCCGAAGCTCCAGAGCACGGGGCGCTTCGCGCGGTAGATGAGGCCCTTTTCGAGGAACTTCGCGAAGGTGCGCATGATGTCGGCCTCGTAGCCGGGGGTGAGCGTGAGATACGGATTCTCCCAATCGCCGAAGACGCCGAGGCGCTTGAAGGACTGGCGCTGGATGTCGATGAATTTGCGGGCGTAGGCCTCGGAACGCGTGCGCACCTCCGCCGGGGCGAGGTCTTTGGCCTCTTTGACCACTTTGAACTCGATGGGCAGCCCGTGGCAGTCCCAGCCGGGAATGTAGGGCGCGTGAAAGCCAGCCATCGTCTTCGATTTCACGATGAGGTCTTTGAGCACCTTGTTCAGCGCGGTGCCCATGTGCACGTCGCCATTCGCGAAGGGCGGGCCGTCATGCAGGATGAACTTTGGCTTGCCCGCCATCTGCTTCATGATGCGCTGGTAAAGGCCACCGGCCTCCCACTTCGCGAGGCGCTGCGGCTCGCGGGCCACGAGATCGGCTTTCATCGGAAAGTCGGTCTTCGGGGTGCGGACGGTGTTCTTGTAGTTCTTGGCAGGGGTTTCAGCGCTCATGTTCGGGGAAAAAGGAGGGCGAGCGTAGCGCGGAGGGCCCGGGTGGCAAGAAGCGTGTGCAGCGCCAAAATCCGCCCACACGCGGCATTTGCCCGCTGGGGATCGTCGCTTATCTCACCCGACTCATGCTGCGTCGCCTTTTTCTCGCCATCCTCCTGCTGCCATCGCTCTCCCCTGCCCTGGAGGTGCGCATTTCCGACACGCTCACTCCCGCGCAGGCGCTCCAGCAGGTGCGTGAGGCGCGGAAAGCCGGTGATGCCTCGCCAGCGACAATCTTTTTCCCCGAAGGCACCACCGAGCTGCTCACGCCCCTCACGCTTGAGGCCACCGATTCGAACATCACCTTCACCGGCACGCACAGCACCCTCATCGGTGGCCCCAAAGTCACCGGCTGGGAAAAACACACGGGGGAGATCGTCAAAGCCGATGTCTCCAAGCTGCTGCCGAAAGGCTTCCTCCCCAAACAACTCCTCTGCGACGGCGAACGCCAGATCCTCGCTCGTTATCCGAACTTCGACGCGAAGAACCCGCTCTACGGCAGCTGGGCCTTCGTCGCGCCGTTTCCGCCTGCGGGTGCGCCTGAGGGGCATCTTTGGAAACGCACCCTCTTCGTGAAGCCCGAGGACGTTCGCCAGTGGGCGCATCCTGAGGACGTGGAGCTGGATATCTTCGCGCAATACGGCTGGTGGAACTTCCTTGAGCCCGTCGCATCGCTCGATCCCGCAACGCGATTGCTCACGCTGAAAAAAGACTGCTCCTACGACCTCCACCCGCACAACCGCTACCACTTCCAAAACGCCCTCGAAGAACTCGACGCCCCCGGCGAGTGGTTTTACGACAAGCACCGCGGCGTGCTGTATTTCTGGCCGGACGTAGCGCGAAATTCCAATTTCGCGTCCCAAGATGATCGAAATCGGAATTTCGATCTACGGGACATCCGCCTCCCCCTCACCGAGGCCTTCTTCAAAATCGAAGGGGCCAAACACATCACGATTCGCGGCCTCACGCTCACCGGCACGCACGGCAGCGCCATCGTCTTCGAGCGAGCGGAGGACTGCCTCGTCGAAAAGTGCGTCATCACCAAGGTCGGAGCCTTCCACGGCAGCGGCGTCGGTGTGAGCGATGGCAAAAACGTCCGCGTCTCGCAGTGCGACATCAGTTTCACCGGCAGCAATGGCGTCAGCCTCAGCGGCGGCGACCGCAAAACGCTCACCGGACCCGGTCATGCCGTCGAGGATTGCCACATCCATCACATGGGCGTCTTCAACAAGAACGCCTGCGGGGTCGCCATGTATGGCGTGGACAATGCCGTGCGGCATTGCCACATCCACGACGGCCCGCGCATGGGCGTGCAGATGAGCGGGAACAATCTGTATGTCGAATACAACCACCTCCACCACCTCTGTCTGGAGACGCAGGACGGCGGCGCGATCTACACCGGCGGACGCGACTGGATCAGCAGCCGCGGCAGCAAGTGGCGCTACAATTTGATCCACGATGTCATCGGCTGCGGTCAGGAGGCTGGCGGGCTGAAGCATCCGTGGTTCACCTTCGGCCTCTACCCCGACGACAACTCCGGCGGCATCGACATCATCGGCAACATCGTCTTCCGCGTCGCCCACACGCCCATCCACATGCACAACTCGCGGGATTGCATCGTGGAGAACAACATCTTCGCCCTCGGCGGGAAGTTTCAGTTCGATCTGCACGGCTGGACCAAGGAGCAGCGCTTCTACACTAGCCACATGGACACCATGATCAAAGGCTACGAATCTGTCGCCGGCCAGCTCGCCTGGGCCAGCATGCGCGGCATGGACTTGCATCCCGAGGACGCCATCCGCGACGACGGTACCATGATGAGCGGCAACAGCTTCCAGCGAAACATCCTGTTCAGCGACACTCCCGGCGTGAAGTATGGCGACATCCGCCACGCCACCGCGAAGTGGAACACCATCGATCACAACCTCGCCTGGAATGGCGGCCATCCCGTCGTCACCGGCGTGAACAAAGTCGGCCCCGACAAGCCCGGAGCCCCGCTGCTCACCGAAACCTTCGACACCACCGAGCCCGGCAAGACCCCGAAAGGCTGGGGCTTCAACCATCGCCCCAACAAAGACGTGCAACTCGTCGTCGCCGATGGCGCGTTGCGTGCCGACTGCGCCCTCGGCACCGATCCCGGCAATCCGAAGACCGTCTTCCACGGCCCCGACATCCCCATCAAGCCCGGCGCGGCCTACCGCATGCGTTTGCGCATCCGATCCACCGAACCCGCCGCGAAGCTCAGCCTCGCCTTCGCCAGCTTCAAAAACGGCGAAGGCTACTGGCAGGCCGGCAGCACCAGCATCACCGCCACGTCTGAGTGGACCGAGTTCGAAGCCACCGGCCGCATGCTCCGCGAAAACGAAGCCGCCTGGAAACCCTGGATGAAGCACTTCTGGCTCCGCATCGACTGCCACGAGCCCAAAGGCCAGATCTTCATCGACACCGTCCGCCTCACCGAATGCGAACCCCTTGACGAATGGACCTCCTGGCAAGCTGAAGGATGGGACACGCACAGCCTCATCGCCGATCCCAAGTTCGTCGATTGGAAGCATGACGACTTCCGCCTTCAAGCGGACTCCCCCGCCTTCAAGCTCGGCTTTGAAGCGATCCCCGTGGAGAAGATCGGCATCCGCAAGTGACGTAGAATGGGCTTTCTAGCCTGTGCTGATCGGATCATTGAATTGGTCTCAGGCAAAGCGTCCTGTTATCCGCCTTAGACGAGGTTCTGTGAGCGATGCGTCTCTATCCTCTATTTACTCGCGTCTTTCCGTTCGTAACAAAGGTGCGCTGATTTAGAGCGCACTAATTTTAGTTTGGTTTCGCGAGCAAATCGGTGAGACGGTTGATGTAGGTTTCGACTTTGGCAGCCGTCGGAGATCCCATTTTTCGGAGCAAGGCCCTTGATGTGCGGAAGTGATTAAGTGCGTCACGCGCCTGTGGTTCTCCAATCGGGACCAATGCCAATCCTAGATTGAAGCGAACCTGCGCTTCCAATCTTGCAAAGCCTTTTGCCTTCGCCATGTCCAAGACCCCCTCATACATGGTGATTCCCTCAGTGAACCTCCCTTCTAGCATGCAGATGTTGGCCAGATTCATCTCCCATGAACCCGCTTTTTCCACATCGCCCGTTTCTTGAGCAAGCTGCAACGCAGTAGCGAGCAACTCGCGAGCGCTATTAAGAATCTTTGACCGCTCTGGCCCTGGAGGAAGACGTGACGCTTTTGCAAAAAGAATTCCACCGAGGTGGCCAGTTCGGTTTCCTTCGCCACGCACGTCGTCGATTTCAACGGCAATCGCCAGCGCCTCTCGGATCATTCGTTCGCCCTCTTCGGAGTTGCCAAGTTGATCGGTTATGAGTCCGAGATTGCTCAAGTTGTTACCCTCGGCAAGCCGGTTTCCGGCAAGCCGTGCTGCCTCCAGCGCTCTCTCATAAAGCCGAGCTGCTTCTTTTAGATTGCCTACATCACGGTGAAGGGTCCCAAGTGTGCTGAGACTGCCAATTACGACGTCTGCGTTCATTGAAGGCCCAGCCATCAAGAGGGCTTCGTGGAGCAATCGCTCCGCCCGCGGGATGTCTGCGGCTTCGCTGAGTAGAGTGCTTCCGAGATTATGAAGGTGGCTCGCGAGATCGTAGGCATTGCCAGTCGTTCGGGCTATGGCGATGGCTTGTTCGAAGTGACCAATCGCTTTTCTGATTACGCCAAGCCGGGCGCAAGCAGAACCGAGGTGCCCAATGCAGGCGGATTCACTATCCCGATCGCCACGATGCTTCGCTGCGCTGATTGCCACTTCCAGCAGAGGCATCGCTTCGCGGTCAAGGTTCCGCGACATAAAGAAACCCATATTGGCGCAGAGTCCGAGCACGGTTTCGGTGACTGCGGAATAATCACCGCTGGCGGCGGCGCAGTGAATCGCCTTGGTGAGATTGGGGAGTATTCGGTCGATTGCTTGGAGATTCCCAGGGGCGTCTTTCGCCGCCGCCGTTGCCGTTGAAGTGTATTGCTGATAGAAACGGACGCGGGTCGCACTCTGCTCCGATTCGTCGGTGCGACCGAAAAGGAACTCTGCATATTTGTGCATTAGAGGATGAAGCCGGTAATCACCTACACCAGCCCCCCAGTTCAGCATGGAGACTACGACAAGCCGATCCAGGGTCTCCTCCATCGCATCTTCGCTCGCTGCGGCGATAGCAGCGACGCTAACCGTGTTGAGCGGGCCGAATGCGAAAACACCAAATGAACGAAAGACCCTTTGCTCGTCTTGGTCCAAGTGCTCGTAGCTTAAGGCAAACGACATCGCGATTCCGCGATGGCCAGGGAATGAGAGGATCTTGGAATCAAATTCCTCAAGCCGCCGGCAGAGTCCTTCGATGCTGAACTCCGGTTTACGTTCCCGCATGGCAATCTGACGTGCCACTAGTTCTACTGCGAGCGGTAGATCGCCCAGCAGCGAAAGCAACTTGTCCACGGCGCTCACTTCCATCCGGACGAGTGCGGAGCCTGACAGCGATTCCAGCAATTGACGACAGTCCGCACGCTCCAGCGGTTCAACATTAAACTGGCTCGCTACTAAAGCAGCGCCGACGGTCGCTTCCCGCGTCGTCATCAAAATTGATACATCCGGCGGCACATACGAGGCGAGCTTGACAAGGTCTTTCACGATGCGTTCGCCGGCATCATCAATCAGAAGAAGTAGGCGTCCATTGGTCGCTGAACGTTTCGTTAACAGGGCTCCAAAAAGCGCCAACTGCTCGTCGATTTCCATGCCGGAGACATCATGTCCAAGCGACCTGATCCAAGCTCGTAGCATCTCCGGCATTCCGCCGAAATCGGTCGCGACTTCAGCCCACAGAACACCACCTTGAAATTTCTCTCGACATGCATCTGCGACTTTCAGCGCGAGCGCAGTCTTGCCGATACCTCCCATACCGACGATGGCAGCCCGCCCTTTCTCTGACTCCAATGCCTCTACGATGTCCCGTGCTATGGCATCCCGTCCGACAAAGTGTGGAGATGGAAGAGGTGGGGCCGTCAGCATCCCAGTCTCCGCGTTTTTTTCCCGACCAGGCGCGACACGTTTGCCCGCTTTGAATGCCGTGATCGCAGCGGCGAACTCATCTTTCCGGCGGAGCAAAAGCTCCGGTGGATACGGGTGCCGAGTCAGTTCCCGCTTGGTATGGACCTTGTCGTGGTGATCAGCGCAGAGAACAACAAGGTTTTCGAAACGGTCATCCGGGGCGGTGGCGTGGAAGCGGATATGGTGGATTAGGACTCCCGAGTCGCTGTCGATGTTCCAGCAGAGGCAGCACCTGAACTCACACTCCGTGATAAGACGTTTCACTGTCGCACGTGGAATTTCTCGCCGCCTCTTTGCCCGCTGGATCTCATCGATTTCTGGCGGAGCGAACAGTTTCGCTAACTCCCCGCTCTCGGCACCACACAGAGCCTCCCAATCACAAAAGCGCGATGCAATGCGCTCCGCCAAATCGGAGCGAAGCCCGCGTCCCATCATCAGCTCAATAAATGTATCACGCTTCAAAACAAGAGTGGGTATGGTGAACGTTTCTACTGACCAGCTTAACTTAACGCTCCGCGTCGCCTTTGATACGGAAATGGATGCGGTCGTTCAGCACCACGTCCTCGCGCATCTCCCGCTGCCAAGCCACCGGATCAGGAATCACGTCCTTCAGCCCACCCAACGCTCGAATGGCTTCAAAAGCCGCCGTCCGTTTGGCCAGCATCTCCGGCGTGGCGGTCGGTATCACGCGCTTCGGCTTGGGCGAGGCCCCATTCGGCACCGAGAGCAGCACATGGGCACGCCCCGGCTTCAGCCATTCCGGCAGCGGCGAAAGCAACTTCAAGCTGCCATCGGCGCTGACTTCGACATCGGTTTCCAAGGTGTTCATGCCGCGAGTGTCGGCGATTCCCCCGAAATCGTCCAGCCTCTGAATTCCAGGGTGTAGGTGGGCCGATTCGTGCCTTGTTTGCCCACTGCCGGCTATCAGCATCGGCAGCTTCACTCCGTATTTGTGCCTCGCGTCATCACTTTTTATGAATTCGGTTTTCTCCCACCGATTCAGGGAGGCCCACAGATTGTCTGAGAAAAAGAAATCTGCGGGCCTCCTTGAATCTTGTATGTGGGAAATCACAAATCATGGTGACGCGAATGATGATCGAACGAACCTGAGGAGTGGGTAGAATGATGAAGGGTAAAATGATTGGGAACATCATTTTACCCGCCATCATTTTACCATCGGGTTCAAAAAAGCCGCATTTGGCGTGAGGCGCGGCTGGAATGAACAGCCCGGCCATCAGCAAGACGGGAGCCCAGAAGCATCGAACCGCTGACCTGACTCTAATCCCGATCCAATCTCTGACATCAGCGTCTCACGAGCGGTTCCGAGGTGGCTGGGCTTCAGCAGACAGAATGGTGGTAGAAAGATTGGGGGTAGAACGATTTCAGAACACAGGCATCCCAAGGGATTTGAGGTGGAGGGTGCTGACTGAGGGCGGGAAGCGGCTTGATTGGGTTTAGCAGATCATGGAGGCCTATGGCCTCCCCTGGGAGTCCGATTCTACAAACGCCCGAGGGGCTCAGAAGGCGAGAAGGGCCGGAACGTGAGGCACGGAAGCCTTGCGCCTGCCTCCTGAGCGTCTATTCTCGCCGCCCTTTCCCCCTTTGAACCGATTCCTGCCGTGGCCAAAAAGTCCTCCAAAAAAACCTCTGCTGAAGACAACTCCCCCATCCTGCCCTCCGCCGCGCCGGTGGAGCACAAGCCGGTGGACGACCTGTATGGCGACTGGTTCCTGGATTACGCGAGCTATGTGATCCTGGAACGCGCGGTGCCGCACATCCACGACGGCCTCAAACCCGTGCAGCGCCGCATTTTGCACTCGATGGACGAGCTGGAGGACGGCCGTTACAACAAGGTGGCGAACGTGGTGGGGAACACGATGAAGTATCACCCGCACGGGGATGCCTCGATCGGGGATGCAATGGTGCAGATCGGCCAGAAGGACCTGCTCATCGACACCCAGGGGAACTGGGGGAACACGCTGACGGGCGACAACGCGGCAGCGCCGCGATACATCGAGGCGCGGCTGTCGAAATTCGCCCTGGACGTGGTCTATAGCCCGAAGGTGACGGAGTGGGTGGCGAGCTATGACGGCCGCAACAAGGAGCCGGTGACGCTGCCGGTGAAGTTCCCGCTGCTGCTGGCGCAGGGCGTGGAAGGCATTGCGGTGGGCCTGTCCTGCCGCATTCTGCCGCACAATTTCATCGAGCTGTGCGATGCGAGCATCGCGGCGCTGCGGGGCGAGGAGGTGGACCTGCTGCCGGACTTTGCCACGGGCGGGATCATGGACGCGAAGGATTACAACGGCGGCCTGCGCGGCGGCCGGGTGCGCGTGCGGGCGAAGATCGAGGAAGGGCCGAAGAAGAACACGCTGATCATCACGGAGATCCCCTTTGGCACGACGACGGGCGGCCTGATGGACAGCATCGTGGCGGCGAACGAGAAAGGGAAGATCAAGATCGCCCGCGTGGATGACAACACGGCGGAGAAGGTGGAGCTGGTGGTGCAACTGCCGGCCGGAGCGGATGTGGAGCAGACGATCCAGGCGCTGTATGCCTTCACCGACTGCGAGGTGAGCCTTTCTCCGAACGCGGTGGTGATCCACGACGACAAGCCGCGCTTCCTGAACGTGAACGACCTGCTGAAGGCGAGCGCGGAGAACACCAAGAAGATCCTGGGCCAGGAGCTGGAGATCCTGCTGGGGGAGCTGAATGAGAAGTGGCACTTCAGCAGCCTGGAGAAGATTTTCATCGAGAACCGGATCTACCGGAAGATCGAGGAGTGCGAGACCTGGGAGGCGGTGATGGCGGCAATCTGGAAGGGCCTGAAGCCTTTCCTGGACCAACTGAAACGCCCGGTGACGGATGACGACGTGGCGCGGCTGACGGAGATCAAGATCAAGCGCATCTCGAAGTTCAACAGCTTCGAGGCGGACAACCACATCAAGGAGCTGGAGGAGGAGATCGACCAGGCGGAGAAATTCCTCAAAGCCCTGACGAAGTACACGATCCGGCATTTCGAGGAGCTGAAGAAGACCTACGGCCCCGGCCGCGAGCGGCGCACGGTGGTGAGCAGCTTTGAACGCGTGGCCGCCGCGGAGGTGATCATGCAGAACGAGACGCTTTACCTCAACGCCAAGGACGGCTTTGCCGGCACGGGCTTGAAGCGCGAGGGCGAACCGGTGTGCAAGTGCTCGCCGCTGGATGACGTGATCTTCTTCACCAAGGACGGCACGATGAGCGTGACGAAGGCCGGGGAGAAGTTCTTCGTGGGCAAGAACCCGCCGTACATCGGCCTGTTCAAGAAGGACGACCAGGCCGTTTACAGTCTGGTCTATCGCGACGGCCGCCAGGGCAGCGTGATGGCGAAGCGCTTCCGCGTGGGCGGCATCACCCGCGACAAGGAATACGTGCTGACGAAGGGCACGCCGGGCTCGACGGTGCTGTATCTCATCCGCCACGAGACGGAGGAGGAGAGCAACGCCTTCAGCGCCGTGGTGCACCTGAAGCCCGCGCTCTACCTGCGCAATCTCCAGATCAAGTTCCCCTTCAACTCCATCGCCATCAAGAACCGCGACAGCCAGGGCAACATCATCACCAAGCACAGCGTCGATCGCGTGGTGCGGGAGCCGAAGGCGGGGGATGCGTAGCGAATGACGAATGGCAGAGGGCGAAGGGCGAAGGGCGAAGAGTAGTGGGGGGCCTTCGTGCCTCCGTATGCGGTTGCCCAGCGCTTCCTGCATCACGAGGTGCCTCCCCATGCACCAGGCTCCGCGACTGCTGTGCGCAACGTCTCTTCGCGATGCTAGGATTCCCAGGCGGGCGAGGGCTGCACGGCGTCTGCTGGCGCTGTGCCAGCGTTGCCAAAAACACTTGCGCATGTGGCGGCGTATCCAGCCGCTCAACTGCACCATGTTCCGCAGCTCCTCGGCCCGGCCGTAGTAGGCCCACCAGCCGCGTTGATAGTTGCTCCATTGATCGCGCAACTGTGCGCTGCTCAGTGACTGCCGCGCATCCCACTTCGCCCTCACCTGGTCTTTATACCTCGCGATGGCCTGCGGTGAGGATGAAGCCCAGGAACTTGCGCTCCCGGACTCTCCCTACACCGCTCTTCTCCGCATTGACCTCCAGCTTGTGATGTCGGCCTATCCACCGGCTGATGACTTCCAGCACCCGCTGCGCAGCACGCTGGCTGCTCACGTAGATGTTGCAGTCGTCGGCGTAGCGGACGTGCTTCAATCCTCGGCGTTCGATCTCCTGTCGAGCTTGTCCAGGTAGATGTTGGCCAGCGGTGACAGCGGCCCGCCTTGCGGCGTGCCCTCTTCACTGCTGACTTTGCATCCTCCTGGCAGGACGATCCCTGCGCGCAGGAACCGCCCGATGAGCTGGCGCATCCGTTTGTCCCTCACGACGCGGCTGACCTGCGTCATGAGGATGTCGTGGCTCACTCGGTCGAGCCGAGCGCAGCGAGACAGCCAGCCTGACTTTTTCAATGATGCTGGCAACAACGCGGTGATGTCCATGTCCACCACCCACTCCCTCCCTTCCCGTGCCTGCCTCTGTGCGGCCTTGATGGCTCCATGCGCGCCGCGTCCGGGTCGGAACCCGTGGCTGCCCTCGCTGAAGTGGGGCTCGAACATCGGCTGCATCACTTGCAGCAGCATCTGCTGCACGAAGCGGTCAACCACGTTGGGGATGCTCAATGGCCGGATACCGCCATTGGGCTTGGGGATCCTTTGCGCTGCGCAGCTCCGGGCGGGTAGCTCCCCTTGAGCAGCTTGGCCTTGATCCCGGCTCCGTGTTTTGCGAGGTGACCCCTCGGTTCTTGCGTCCTGATGCCGTCGGGGCCGGGGGCGCCCGCATTGCGCTCAACTGCGCTCAGCGCCGCCTCCCTGTTGCCCGCCTCGACGGCTGCTTCCATTCCTGCCTCCTGCATTGCTGGCTTGTTCCCTGGGTGTCGCATGATCTCCGCAGTGCCGCTCTCCTCGCCGCTTGAGATGGCTGCACCATCGGGGAGGTTTGGGTTCGTGCCGGGTTTCGCGCCTGCGGCGCTAAAGTCGGCTGACGTTTGGGCGGGTGTTGCGCGGGTCACAGGCTCCCGGGTCGCTTTGCAGTCGTTCCTTCGGCCCTTCGCTCCTGCCGTCTTTCGGCGGCTCTCTTCACTACTATGGCCTCTGCTGACTTCTGCCCGGCTTCGCCGGACAGACCTCCTTGGGTAAGAACATGAGCTTTCCCCTCGTGCCACGGGTCTCTACCCGGAACGTCTTGATGGTCTTCGGACTTCGCGTTTGCTCGCACGCTTGTCGCCCGTTCCGAGCCTCGCTGGCCCTTCGTGTTCCTGTGGTCGAGGGTCTGCCTCGGACTTCTTTCAGCCACGACCTCGCGGCCGCTGCCTTGTCCTGCGGCTACGGT
Organism: Prosthecobacter sp.; assembly: GCF_014879935.1. Lineage (GTDB taxonomy): Bacteria > Verrucomicrobiota > Verrucomicrobiia > Verrucomicrobiales > Verrucomicrobiaceae > Prosthecobacter. The sequence continues at coordinate 36,495 of NZ_JACSRD010000213.1, read as the reverse complement.
TAACTCCCATCGTTTCCGATCAGTTCCTTTCATCTGATTAGTTCATGTTCATGCCAAGCACACGAGCGCGGACGCCCTCGTCCGCGATGGAGGGCTTGAGTATGTTGTTCACGCTGCGTGAAGGGCTTTTCTCACGCAGCGTGAACAATGCACGAAGAGGCTTTAGCCCCGCTTAGCCCGGGCTAGAACTGAGAACAGCGGGGCTGCGATCAGGCGGCGGCCATGACTTCCTCACGCTGTTTCCAGCGCTGCTCGTGGTGGAGAAGCTGGCGGAAGAAGTCCTCCTCCTGCTTTGGACGGACGGTGGGATCGAGCGGCATGCTGAGGCGGAGCTCAAGGCCGCGGGGCTCCAGGTGGCGGGCTTCGGCGGTGCCACCGTGGAGGTGCATGGTGACGTAGCAGGCCATCATGTTCACGCCGAAGTCGTCGGGCTTCCGGCTGCGGGTGTAGAAGGGATCGAAGAGATTCGCGGGCTTGTCGGTGCCCTCCCAGGCACCGGTGTCGCGGACGTAAATGACGAGGTTGTCCTGGCCGGCGGCGTCGCGTTTCACGCGGGCGCTGATCTGGATGCTGTCGCCGGCGGCGAGGTGGGTGATCTCCTCCATGAAGATGAGACGCCACATCTGCCGGAAACGGCTGCCCTGGACGTGCAGGATGGGGATGTCCGGGGCGAGTTCGACATCGACGTGCAGGTTCTTGGCCTGGAGAGAGGTGGCGAACATGTTGATCATCTCGTCGAGCACGGCGTTGAGCGTGCATTCGTCGCCACGATCGAGCTGCTTGGCGTGGGAGGCTTCGGCCAGGCGGGCGAGGAGGGACTGGATGCGGTCGATCTGGCCCTGGGCCTGATTTTGCACATCGCCCCAGAAGGACATGTCGCGCGGACGGGCGCCGCCGATCTCCTCCATGAGCTTCATGGGGGCGAGGTCAATGAAGGCGCGGACGACGGTGAGGGCGTTGCGGAGGTGGTGGTTCAATCCTTCCGCGAGGATGCCGAGGCCGGAGATCTTGTCGGAGGACAGCATGTGGCGGACGGTGTCCGCCTTTTCGACGAGGAGTCGCTCGCGCTCGATGAGGGCGTGGTAGTAGTCGAGGGCGTGCTTGATGACGACCTCGAGCTCCTCGGGGTCCCAGGGCTTGTGGAGGTAGCGGAAGCAGCGGCCGGAATTCACGGCGTCCACGGCGGCCTGATAATCGGTGTAGGCGGTGACGAGGATGCGGATGAGGTTGGGATTGAGCTTGCGGGCGTGCTCCATCAATTCGACGCCGCTGGGGCCGGGCATGCGCTGGTCGGTGAGGAGCAGGCCGATCTGGGTGCCGTATTCCTGGAGGATGCGGTAGCCATCCATCGCGTTGGTGGCGATGTGGACGATGTAGTCGTCGCCGAAGAGCTCGCGGAAGTAATGCAGCGCCTTTTCCTCGTCATCCACATAGAGGATGTGATAAGGCGACTTCAACTGGGTGGGCATGGCGATCTCAGGCATGGGCGGGCCTCCTGAGACTGAGGGTGAACTGCGTGTGACTGCCTTCGGCGGTGTCGATCTTCACCTCGCCGCCCATCTGCTGGATGAGGCGGAAGCAAATGCTGAGGCCGAGGCCCATGCCCTGCCCGACTTGCTTCGTGGTGAAAAAGGGATCGAAGATCTTCGAGAGGTTCTCCTTGGGAATGCCGCTGCCGTTGTCGCGGACGATCAAATCGACGCCGGAGGCGGTGGGCTGCGCCTTGATGAGGATCGTGGGATCAGGACGGCCGGCGAGGGCATCAAGGCTATTCTGGACGAGGTTGAGCAGGATCTGGATCAGGTAGTTTTCATCCCCCTGGGCGATGATCCCGGGCGGGATCTCATCCACCAGCGTGACTTGACGGTCGTGGATCTCCTTGGCCAGGAGGCGCAAGGCCTTGCGCGAGGTTTCGTGCAGATCGATCGGCCGTGCGCCACGGTTTTCCGGATGGGCAAAGGTGCGCAGGTCGGACACGATGGCGGCCACGCGGTCGATGCCCTCGCCGATGTCGGCAGCGATGCTCTCAAAGCTTTCCGCCATCTCCGGCGGCAGGTGGCGGCTCTTCTTCTTGAGCAGGTAGATGGCCGACTTCACGTAGTTCAGCGGATTGTTGATCTCGTGGACGATCCCTGCGCTGAGACGGCCGATGGAGGCGAGCTTTTCGCTCTGATCGAGCTGCGCCTCGGTCTCGCGAAGGCGCTTCAGCGTGGCGGTGAGCTCCTCGTTGCGTGCGGACAGCTCCTCGCGCTGGTCCTCGACCTTGCAGCGGTTGCGGAACTCGCGCACGCGGATGGCGTGATGCTGGCGGCTGCCGAAGTAGAGCACGACGCAGTTCAGCAGGATGAAACCGGTGTTGTTCACGAAGATGCCTAGCGCGCGGGGATCTTCCGCCTCCTTCAAATTCGGCAGCGTGGAGGCCAGATAGGCCACCACCACCAGACCGAGCGTCAGACCGATCTCCCGGAAGGTCCAGTGGAACACAAAGGACGTGGCCACGATGCACAGCGTGAGCCCGGCGTAGTAGCCTGAGCCGGGATCACCGCTGAGATAGATCATGAAGCAGATCATGAGCGCCGGCAGCAGCGGCAGCACCACCGGGTAGGCGCGGCAGTATTTCCGCCCCAGGGAGCCATTCAGCGCCAGCAGCAGGGGCACGCAACTCGCGGCGCAGGCCACCCGCAGAACGAGGAATTCCCAGCCCCGCTCCGGGTAGGCCATCCAGTCGAGGAAATTGCACAGCGGCACCAGGACCATCACGAACCACGCCCCCATTCGGGCATTGCGGAGGTTCAGCTCCATCTGCTCTTGCTCGAACTTGTCGGCACGCGGCAGCGCCTCGGCAGGAGTGTCGTATGAAACGCGCTCCTGCCTTGCTTGAACCAGAGGAGGACTGGTGTCTGCCAAAGCCACAAAAGACATAAATTTTACAAACTATGGTAAATATAGGCGGATCATCAGCTGCCAAGCAACGCCAAATTACAACTTCCTGACAATCTCCCGGCCTGTTCTGGCCCTGCTTTTTGCCCGATTTCCAAGGCTCGGCCCGGGCCCTTCCCCGCCGATGTGTGAGGACGGCCCACCACTGCCGATTCAGAACACACCGCGCCTTGGCAGCCGGTGCCACCTCGCCATCATCGGCGGTTCCATGCGCATCCTCGTCGCCATCGACAAGTTCAAGGGCTCCATTGCCGCCACCGCCGCCGCCCAGGCCATCGAATCTGCCCTGAAACAGGCGCTTCCCGGCGTGGAATGCGATTCCTGCCCCATCGCCGACGGTGGCGAAGGCACGGCGGAGGCCGTCATTGCCGCGCTCCGTGGCGAGTGGTGCAGCGTTCCCACCAGCGACGCCCGCAAGCGGCCCGCCGTGGCCCGTTACGGCCTGGTGCGGGATGGCGGCACGCTCGAAGCCGTCATGGAAATGAGCGCCGCCTCCGGCCTAGCAATGGTCAGCGATCTTCCGCTCGATCCTGCCACCGCCACCACCGGCGGCACCGGCTGGATGATGCAGGACGCCATCAACAGGGGTGTCAGTCGCATCGTCATCGGCATCGGCGGCAGCGCCACGAACGATGGCGGCATCGGCATGGCCCACGTCCTGGGGTTTCGGTTTCTCGATGCGGATGGTTCCCCGCTGGAGCCTGAGATTCAAAACATGGACCGCCTGTCCCGCATCGTCCCGCCGACCAAGCTCGACCTTCCTGAAATTCTCGTCGCTTGTGATGTGAACAATCCGCTGCTCGGCCCGCAGGGCTGCACGCGGGTTTATGGCCCGCAGAAGGGCGTCACGGACTGCGATTTCTTCGAGTCCCGCCTCCTGCGCCTCGCTGACATTGCGAAACGGGACCTCGGCATCAACCATCGTGATGTTCCCGGCGCTGGAGCCGCTGGTGGACTGGGTTTCGGCCTCATGACCTTCTGCAAAGCCCGGCTCACCAGTGGATTCGATCTGATCGCCGATCTCGTGCATTTGAAGGATCGGATCGCGGCGGCTGACCTCGTCATCACGGGTGAAGGCCGTCTCGACGCCCAGACACTGCACGGCAAAGGTCCGATGGGTGTGGCTGGCATGGCCAGGGCGCTCGGAAAACCCGTCGCCGCGTTCGCCGGAGCCATCGAGGCCGAAGACCAGCTCCGCACCCGCTTTGACCTGCTTTGCGCCATCAAGCCCGCCGAAATGCCGCTGGCCGAGGCCATGCGACGCGGTGCCGAACTCCTTGAAGCCGCCGTGCTCTCGCAATCCCCTGCCTTGCAAGCACTTGCACAGCCTCGCTGACCGTGCTCAATCCCTCCCACCCTCATCCCTGATCCCTCATCTCCCTTCATGAAAGCAGTTCTCCTCTTCGCCGGTCAAGGCGCCCAAAAAGTCGGCATGGGCAAAGACCTCGCCGATGCCTACCCCGTCGTGCGTGACCTGTTTGACGCCGCCAACAACGCCATCGGCCCCTGGCTGACGAATGCGATGTTCGAAGGCCCCATGGAGGAGCTCACCAAGACCAGCCGCTGCCAGCCTGCGCTCTATGCGCATGGCCTCGCCATCCTGGAAGTGCTCAAATCGAAGGTGCCCTCGCTCGAAATCACCGCCACGGCCGGTCTTTCCCTGGGAGAATTCACCGCGCACGCCGCCGCAGGGACATTCGATTTCGCCACCGGCCTCAATCTTGTCTTCCAGCGCGGCAGCTTCATGGAGGAAGCCTGCGAAAACACCAAGGGTGCCATGCTGGCCATGATCGGCGGCGAAGAATCCGCCATCCGTGAACTCGCCCAGGAATGTGACGTCGATGTCGCCAACCTCAACGCTCCCGGACAGATCGTGCTCAGTGGCAGTGTCGAAGGCATCGAAGCCGCCGCAGCCAAGGCGAAGGAAAAAGGCATCAAACGCGCGATTCCCCTGCCCGTCGCCGGCGCCTATCACAGCCGCTTGATGAAGACCGCGCAGGACAAACTCGCCGCAGCCCTGTCCACCGCGACGATTCAAAGCCCGCGAGTGCCCGTGGTCTGCAACTTCGAAGCACGCCCGGTTTCGACTCCGGAGGAGATTCGCTCCACGCTCACGAGCCAGGTCACTGGCAGCGTTCGCTGGGTCGAATCCATGCAGCATCTGATCGCCGCTGGGCACACGCTCTTCATCGAACTCGGCCCCGATGCCACCCTCGCCGGACTCATGGGCAAGATCGACAAATCCGTGAAGGTGATCTCGATCAAGGACGTCGCCTCGCTCGACGCGGCGGTCGCCCAACTGCAATAAGGCCATGAAAACCTTGCTCTGCGCCCTGCTGCTGTTCACCGGCAGCGTCTCGGCGCTCGAATTGCCCGCCACGGACGGCCAAAGCTACGATCCACTGGCGGCCAGCGACAAGAAGGCCGTCGTGCTGTTCTTCGTGTCGCCCTTCTGCTCGACGACCAAGTCGTTCATGAAGGAGATCAACCAGATCTCCGCCGACTACGCCGACAAAGCAGTGGTTCACCTCGTCCACTCCGATCCAGAGATCACCAAAGAGGTCGCCCTGGAGCACGCGGTCCTTTCCGAGGTCAAAACGACCGTCTTGATCGACAAGGCACAGGTCCTGGCGAAGCAGGTTCAGGCCAAAATCACCCCGGAGGCCGTGGTGATGGACGCAGTTGGCAAGACACTCTACAAAGGCCGCATCAACGACCTGTACCTCGGCCCCACGAAACGCCAGCGTGCAGCGACCACCCAGGACCTGCGCAACGCACTGGACGCCATCCTCGCCGGCAAACCCGTGCCAGAGCCACAGCATGAAGCCCAAGGCTGCAAGATCGGCGGCATGAAGTGATTCAAAAACTGCCGAATCGGCAGCTTCAAAAACGCTCTCACAACTTGCGCGTTTACTGACGTCCGCATGACAGGCCGGGTCAATGTTCCTGTCAAACGCGGTCAGACGCTCCACTTGAGCCCTCGCCCGCACCTTCCGGAACAGACGAAGTGTCAGGCTCGGAACTGGCCTTTGAGTCCTCAACAGCGGGTTCGCCCACTTCCTCCTCATCCGCGATCACCGTGGCCACGTCCTGGATGGTTTCGCCTTCGTTCAGCGTCATGAGCTTCACGCCTTGGGCATTGCGGCCCGTTTCGCGGATCTGGCTGACCTTGATGCGCACGCTTTGACCTTTGCTGGTCATGAGCATGAGCTCATCGGTTTCCTTCACGGCGAGAGCAGCGACGACTTTGCCGGTTTTTTCGGTGACGTTCATGGTGATGACGCCTTTGCCACCGCGGTTGATCATGCGGTATTCTTCGAACGGCGTGCGCTTGCCGAGGCCGTTTTCGCTGACGACGAGCACCATGGTGCCAGCTTCGTTGGTGAGGCAGCTCACAAGGAAGTCGTCGGCATCGAGCATCACACCACGCACGCCGGCCGTGTTGCGGCCGATCGGACGCAGATTTGGCGAGGTGGGATCTTCGCCGGTTTCGTGGAAACGCACGCACATACCTTCATGCGTGACGAGGCAGACTTCCTTGGTGCCGTCGGTGAGCACGACATCGACGAGATCGTTGCCTTCATCGAGCTTGATGGCGATGATGCCGTCCTTGCGGTAGTTTTTGAACTCTTCGAGGGCGGTTTTCTTGATGGTGCCGTCCTTCGTTGCGAAGAGCACGTAGCGATCTGCAGCCCACATGGCCTCGTCCTCGGCTCCTTGAGCCTTCAAGATGAGCACGCTGGCGATTTTTTCCTCCGTGCGAAGGTTGAGCACGTTTTTGATGCTGCGGCCTTTGCCGGTTCGGGTGGCCTGCGGGATCTGATACACACGCTCGACATACATGCGGCCCGTGTTCGTGAAGAAGAGCAGGAAGTCGTGAAGCTGGGCGCTGAAGAGATGCTCGACGAAGTCGTCGGCGTCCTCCTCGCTCTGCGCCTCGCGGGTTTCCATGCCTTTGAGGCCCTTGCCGCCGCGGCCTTGCAGACGGTATTCGGCGGTGGGCGTGCGTTTGATGCTGCCCATGTGCGTCATCGTGACGATGGCGGCCTCGTTCGGGATGAGATCGACGCTGTCGATGTCGCCGGAGACGGCCTCGATGCGCGTGAGGCGCGGCGTGGCGTGCTTGGCCTTGATGACGTTCAGCTCGTCTTTGATGATCGTGAGCACGCGGTGCTCGTTCGCGAGGATGTCGAGCAGGTCCTTGATGGTGGCGAGGATGGCGTCGTATTCGGCCTTCACCTTGTCACGCTCCATGCCGGTGAGCTGATAAAGGCGGAGTTCGAGGATGTCATCGACCTGCTTGTCGGTGAAGACGTAGCGACCGTCCTGGATGCTCGGCTGGCCGCGAATGAGCAGGCCGAGGCTCTCGGCGGTGGCGACTGGGAAGGTGTAGGCCTTCAGTCCGGCGCGGGCTTCGTCGCGGTTGCGGCTGTCGCGGATGATCTTGATGAAATCATCGAGGTGACCGAGCGCGAGGAGGAAGGCTTCGAGTTTTTCGGCCTGCACCTCAGCTTTGCCGAGCAGATACTTCGTGCGGCGGATGATGACCTCGCGGCGGTGCTCGATGTAGCAGCCGATGGCGTCTTTGATGCCGAAAACGCGCGGGCGGTTGCCGTCGATGGCGAGCATGTGGACGCTGAAGGAGGCCTCCAGCTCGGTGTGCTTGTATAAATTGTTCAGCACGACCTGCGCACGCGCATCCTTCTTCAAATCGACGACGAGGCGCGAGTTCTCATCGGACTCATTTCGCACGCTGCTGATTTCCGGTATGATTTTTTCGTTCGCGAGCTCGGCGATCTTCTTTTCGAGCTCCGCGCGGTTCACGTTGTAGGGGATCTCGGTGATGACGATCTGCTCGCGGTTGCCGTTTTCGACAATCTCGGCCTGACCGCGGATCCGCACGCTGCCGTGACCGGTTTCCATGTATTCGCGGATGCCCGTGGTGCCCATGATGGTGCATCCCGTCGGGAAATCGGGCCCTTTGATGTGCGCCATCAGCTCCGGCGTGGTGATCGCCGGATTGTCAATCTGCGCGCAAACGGCATCGACGACCTCGCCGAGGTTGTGCGGCGGCATATTCGTCGCCATGCCGACCGCGATACCCGTGCCGCCATTGACGAGCAGGTTTGGAAACGCCGCCGGGAACACAGTGGGCTCGGTGAGTCGCTCGTCATAATTCGGGACGAAATCGACCGTGTCCTTGTCCATGTCCTGCATCAAAGCGCCGCCAAGGTGCGTCATGCGCGCCTCGGTATAACGCATGGCCGCCGGAGGGTCACCTTCCACGCTGCCGAAGTTCCCCTGCGGATCGATCAAGGTCTCCCGCATGGCCCATTCCTGCCCCATGTGAACGAGCGTCGGGTAAATGACCGCCTCGCCGTGCGGATGGTAGTTACCCGAAGTGTCACCCGCGATCTTCGCGCACTTCACATGCTTCTTCGGCGGGTAAAGCGACAGCTCATGCATCGCGTAAAGGATACGCCGCTGAGAGGGCTTCAATCCGTCGCGCACATCCGGCAAAGCGCGGGAGATAATGACGGACATCGAGTAGTCGAGGAAGCTGTTCTTCACTTCGTCGGCTACCGAGATGGGGCGTGTGTTGGAGTCTTGCATGAAGGGAGCTGTAAAGGGGATGGGGCGGGATGCGGGTCAAAATGCGGCGGAGCCGCAGTCAAGAGGTCAAGGATTGGTCAAGCGGGCGGGATCGCGGCTGGCGAGGAATTCCTCGAGTGGCGGAAGCTCGACCTCGGTTTCAGGAGACTCTTCACGAAGGACATTACCGGAGGTGCGGCCGAGGGAGTGAATGTAGTTGTCGAGTTGCCGACGGAGTGTTTCGAGACGTAGCGCGAGATCATCGGCTATGCCTGAGCTGAGCAGATGGCGACTCACCGCTTTTTCGAGCCAGGTCTGTGTCTCGCGCAGCGAACCTCGGGCGTAGTAGCAGAACTTGGCGTTCTCTTTGAAGGAATAGCGCCCGTATCCCTCCGAGATGTTTGCGGCGATCGAGTCAGCGGAACGTATCCATTGCAAACCAATCGTCTGCTTCGCCAGCCACTCCCAGCCCGCGGTGATCGACCACACGTCTTCTCCAACTCGCATGGCGAGCTGATAGACTCTCAATTCATGTAGATCGACCGTTCCCATAACAACTCTTTGACGATTCTTGACAGCTTCTTGACCCCTTGACGGCATTCAAACATCAAGGTTCCGCACATTCAGCGCATTCTCTTCGATGAAGTGCTTTCGAGGCTCGACGACATCACCCATGAGGATGGTGAAGATGCGTTCGGCTTCGTGGGCGTTGCTCTCGTCGAGCTTGATCTGGAGGAGAGTGCGCTTTGTCGGGTCCATGGTGGTCTCGAAGAGTTGCTTGGCGTTCATTTCACCGAGACCTTTGAAGCGCTTGATCTCCATGCCGCGTTTGCCGATCTCCATGACCTTGTCGAGGATGCCGGGGATGCTGAAAACGGGATGGACCTTGGCGTTGTCGCCATCGCCTTCGATGACTTCGAAGAGGGGCTTGTCCTGGCTGCTGAAGTGATCGACGTGCAATCCAAGCTCATCGAGCTGCTTGAAGCGGGCTTTCATGCCGTGGGCTTCATGAACCTCGATCAAACGGGCGCGGCGGGTTTGTTTCGGCGCGGTGCCGTTGGCTCCTTCGACCTCCGGTTTGCCGAAAAGGTGCAGATCGGCGTTTTCGCGGGCGAAATTGGCCAGCGTGTCGCGGTCGAGGAGGTATTTGACGTGCACTTCATTGCCCTCGCGGATGATGACGAGGTAGTGAGGCAGTTCGCCGGTCTCCGTGTTGCGATGCTGGAGGTAGGTTTCGAAGTCCGCGCCGTGGCGGCGAATGATGTCGGCAAATTTCGCCATCGGCACGAGTTGCTGGAGGATTTGCTTCAGCTTGTCGGACTCGACCTTGGTGTTGTCAGACACATTGCGCAGGGTGATCTCGCCGGAGCCGAGTTCGAGGAGGATGGCGTCCATTTCCTCGTCGTTTTGCACATACTCCTCGCGCTTTTTGCGCGTCACCTGATACAGCGGCGGCTGCGCGACATAAATGTGGCCGCGTTTCACCAACTCCGGCATCTGGCGGAAAAAGAACGTCAGCAGCAGCGTGCGGATGTGACTGCCGTCCACGTCAGCATCGGTCATGATGATGATCTTGTGATAGCGGAGCTTTTCGAGATTGAAGCTGCCTTCCACTTCGCTGTCGCCACCGATGCCGGTGCCGATGGCGGTGATCATGGTTTGGATTTCCTTGTTCGCGAGCACCTTCTCCAGGCGGGCCTTCTCCGTATTGATGAGTTTACCACGCAGAGGCAAAATCGCCTGATTGTGACGATTGCGTCCCATCTTGGCGGAGCCACCGGCGGAGTCACCCTCGACAATGAACAGCTCGGTCTTCGACGCATCACGCTCGGAGCAGTCGGCAAGCTTGCCGGGCAAACCGCCGCTGCTCATCGCATCCTTGCGGATGGCCTCGCGGGCACGGGCGGCAGCGAGACGTGACTTCGCGGCGATGATGATGTTTTCGACAATCGACTTCGCGGTGTCGGGATTGTGATCAAAGTGATGCAGCAGGCCCTCATACACGACAGAACTCACCACGCCCTCGACCTCGCCGTTCACGAGCTTCACCTTCGTCTGCGAATTGAAACGCGGATGCGGATGCTTCACGCTGAGCACGCAGGTGAGGCCTTCGCGGCAGTCATCGCTGTCGATGTCGAGCTCAGGCCACTTGGCCTTGTCCTTGATCGGCGCCTTCGTCTTGCCCTTCTCACCATACTGCTCCGGGTGATCGACGATGTATTTCTTCACCGCACGGGTCAGCGCCGTCTTCAGACCGGTGTAGTGCGTGCCGTAATCCGGGTTTGGGATGGCATTGGCAAAGCAAAGCGTGTGCTCGCCGAGGCTCTTGTGATACTGCAGCACGCAATCCACGAGAATGAATTTGTTTTTGTCCTCCAGCACCACCTCGCGACGACCCGCGAGCGCGATGGGCTCGGGATGCACGCGGTCCTTGCCTTCGCCAAGTTCATTCACGAACTGCTTCACGCCTTCGGTGTAGAGCAAAGTCTCGACGCGAGGCGATTCGCCACGTTCGTCGGCCAGATGAATCGTGATACCCGGATTCAAGAAGGCAAGCTCGCGAAGGCGAGTGCGCAGACGCTCAAACACAAACGCCGTCGTCACCGTGAAGATCGTCGCGTCCGGGAAGAAGCTGATCTTCGTGCCCGTGCGCTTCGCATCATCGAGATCGCCCAGCACCTTCAGCGGCTCCGTCGTGATGCCGCGCTCAAAGCCGATCGCGTGGATCTTGCCATCGCGATAGACCTCGCACTTGAACCAATCCGAGAGCGCATTCACGCACTTCGCGCCGACGCCGTGAAGGCCGCCGGAGAACTCATACGCGCCATCGCCGAACTTGCCGCCCGCGTGAAGGTTCGTGAGCACCAATTCGACCGTCGGCATGCCTTTGGGGTGCATTTCCACCGGGATGCCGCGTCCATCGTCCTCGATGCTGATGGAGCCGTCGGAGTGAATGTTGATCCAGACGTTTTTGCAAAAGCCCGCGAGATGCTCGTCGATCGAGTTGTCCACCACTTCAAACACGCAGTGGTGCAGGCCGCGTTCATCCGTCTCACCGATGTACATGCCGGGGCGCATGCGCACGGCCTTGAGGCCTTCCAGGTGCTGGATTTGGGAAGCGCCGTAAGCCTGGTCAGCAGCTACAGCGGTGGAGTTTGATCCCGTGGAATCAATGATGTCGTCTGGCATAAAAAAGTCTGAGAAGCCCTCACCGAAATCCGTCCAAGAATTCCCTTCGGAAAATGTGCCCGGTGAAGGCGATTTCAGACTAGCAAGATGCCCCCTGCGGCAAAGGCTTTTTTGCCTCCGGACGCAGTCTTTTTTCACCTCGGACGCGACCTCATACCACGCCTTGCAAAATGGGCGTTAAAATCTGCCGGCTGGCCCATCCGACGAGGATGGGCCGACGCTGAGGTCAACAGCATGGCCAGGGCTTTTCACGCCGCGCTGTAGATGCCGCAGCCACTCCCAGCTAGATCAGCAAGGGCATCGCAGAACACCTTGTCATCCGGTCGTCTCTTACCTTCGTCTATCGGCGGGCAGCACGAGCGCCCTCGCCAGCCACGTCCGCTGAACGCCTCCTCAAAACTCGCCGCGGAAAATGCAGCGAGCGCTTGGAGTCTCGTGAAGCACTATCTCGCAGAGCCCGGGGAGTTGGGGCGCGAGCTTTTTCCAGAGCCAGGCACACATGTTTTCGATCGTCGGGTTTTCGAGGCCTTCGATCTCGTTGAGATAGGAGTGGTCGATCAGGTCAATGATGGGTTTCATCGCCTTCGAAATCTCGGCGTGGTCGTACACCCAGCCAATCGCCGGATTGACCTCGCCCTCGATGGCGATCTCCAGCTTGAAGGAGTGACCGTGCATCTTGGTGCACTTGTGGTCGCAGGGCAGATTGGGCAGCGTCTGGGCTGCCTCAAAACGGAAGTCTTTGATGACGCGGGCTCGCATGGGGTCAGTTCGCAGTTTTCGTTTCGCGGTTTTCGATGGGGGTGGTGACGTGGGGAGGAAGGATGGTGAGATTCATCCGGTGGACGACGCCGTCAAACGGCGTGCTGTCGGGATGACTGGCTGCCTTCAAGATGCCGAAACTCTGCCCTACCGCGATGCCGGATTTCGGTTCCTGCGGAAATCCTTTCTCAAACGGTGCCACGCCGATGACTTCGCTGTGCCCCGGCACGGCGAGTGAGAGCGATCCACCGCCATCAATCTGGGCTCTGATGTTGACGCGGCCCTTTTCCAGGGCGGCACCGCTCACCACCACCTCCTTGCCCTCCGCAAACACGGTCAGCGTCGGCTTTGAAGCCACCAGATGCAGCGCGTAACCGGATTGTTCATCGCCTTGAGCCAGCAGCGTGCTGTCCTGGTCGATCTGCGGGTCGAAATCGAAGGCCGCGTTGATGAAGACGCCCCTGCCCTGCAATTTCGGCGCGTCTGCGGCACTGATTTCATCGCCTGGGACCAAACTGAGATCGACGGAGCCAGACGGACTCGATGCATGCACAATCTCAGACGGCGGACGGGAGGCGTTTTTGAATTCCGCCGGGAAAAAGGCGGCCAGACGCTTCTTTTCAGCCTCGTGCTCGGGCTTGGTGGCCAAGTTCGTCCATTCATTCGGATCGGTCTGGTGATCGTAAAGTTCCTCGCTGCCGTCCGCATATCGGATGTAACGCCAGCGCTCGTCCCGTGCCGCGTAACCGGCCTTTTGGCCGCCGCCCGTGCAGGTGATTGCCGGTTTGTCGCGTTTCGCCGCCGGGTCGAGCAGCAGGGGCTTCAGACTGGTGCCGTCGAGGTGCTCAGGCTTCGGCACTTTCACCAAATCGCAGAGCGTGGGATAAAGATCGATCAAGGCCACGGACTGCGATGAGACCGTGTCCGGCTTGGTGAGCTGCGGAGAGTAGATCGTCAGCGGCACGCGCGTGGTCGGCTCCCACAGCTTGCCTTTGTGCCACATCTGCTTTTCACCCAGATACCACCCATGATCGGAGGTGAACACGATGATGGTGTTCCTGGCATTCGGCCCTTTCTCAACCGCATCCAGGATGCGGCCGAGCATCGCATCACAAAACGCCACGCTGGCCAGGTAGGCACGCACGGCGTCCTTCCAGAGGTTCTTTTCGACGATTTTCGAGTGATAGCCCGCTTTGAGATGGCCTTTGGCGATTTCAGGCATGTCGTCAAGATCGTCCGCCTTCACCTCCGGCAGTTTGATTGCGTCCAGCGGGAGGGCGTCGATGTACATCTGCGGGACATACCAGGGCGAATGCGGCCGGTAGAGGCCCAGGGCGAGGAAAAAAGGCTTCTTATGCTTTTGGGAGAGGAATTCGGCCGCAAAGGCGGCGACTTGACCATCATCAGTCTTTTCATCTTCGACCTGGATGCCACCCCAGTCCCAATGCCAGATATTGAGGCCGTTGAAATTCTGCCCGGTGTGGACGGGGAGGTCTGGAATCTGCACTCCCGCTTGAGGAAAGCGTTGGTCCCACGCCGCATCCTGCTCAAACCCACGCCTGCCACCATGCCAGCCTGCTAGACGACCTTCCGGACCGCCATGATTCGCGTGAAAAATCTTCCCCGCAGCCACGGTGCTGAAGCCCTGGCCTTTGAAGTGCTCCGGCAGCGTCGGTTTGTCAGCGATCTGGACGCTGCGCCGCCAGTCCTGCTCATTGCCAAAGACGCCGCTCGACGAGGGCAGCATGCCTGTCAGCAGACTGGTGCGCGAGGGATTGCAGAGGGCGTAATTGCAATGGGCGTTCGTGAAACGCATGCCCATCTTTGCCAGGCGGTCCATGTTTGGTGTCACGGACTGCGGGTGCCCCCCCATCCAGCCGACGTAGTCACGCAGATCGTCCGCGATGATGAACACCACGTTCGGCTTGCCATGGGCGGAGACGATGGCGCGGGATTTCGCCTTCACGGCCGCTAGCAGAATGCCAGGAACAATGAACATCAGTAGCGCCCAGGTGCAGATGAATCTCGACATCCGGCCCAGCCTCGCATGGGCGGCACGATCTGTCGAGCAAGCGTCCTGCCGACAATGCTGGGGGCGGCGTTTTCAGATGTGGTGATACGCTCGTCGGACTTTGTGAAATTTTTCACAAATAGGGCTTGCCCCCCTGGATCATCTGGCTAGAAAAACCGTCCGCTATCCCGGACCGACCCTACGCGCCGCCTCCCCCGAGGCCCCTACCCACATGTCGTTTTTTACCTCTCAGCCTGATTCCTTTATGCCGTTGCTCGCCGTGCACGGCTACGCGTCTGAGTTCTTCAAAGCGGGCAGCACGCTGAGTTTTGTGACGAACTCGGTGCTCGTGGCGCTGGTGGTGCTCGGACTCGTGCTCTGGTTCTCCCGCAAGGCCACGAAGAACATGACGCTGATCCCCCACAAGGCGCAGAACTTCTTCGAATTCATCGTCGAGTTCCTCTACAACCAGGTGGAGGGCATCGTCGGCCCGAAGGTGGCTCCCCGCACCTTCCCCCTGCTTGCGACCATCTTCATCTACATCCTGGTCTCGAACTGGTTCGGCCTCCTTCCCGGCATCGGCACCATCGGTTGGGGCGAAGGCACAGGTTTCCTTAGCGTGAAGGAAGTGCATGACCCTCTCCTGCGTCCGCCGACCGCTGACTTGAACATGACTTTTGGTCTTTCGGTCTCGATGTTTCTCGTTTGGCTTTACGTCACCATCAGTGAAGTGGGCGTGTGGGGCTTCATCGTTCACACCTTCGGCCCCAAGGGCGGCCTGAAAGGGCTCATGGGAGCCATTGTGGCCCTGGTTTTCCTGTTCGTCGGCGTGGTGGAAGTTTTCTCGATCCTTTTCCGCCCGATCACCCTGTCCTTCCGTCTTTTCGGCAACATCCTCGCCGGTGAGAATGTGCTGCATACCATGAGCGGCATGGGCGGCTTCATCGGCAGCATCCTTGCCCCCTTTCCCTTCTACTTCATGGAGCTTCTGGTCGGCATTCTGCAGGCGATCGTCTTCACCCTGCTCTGCGCCGTTTACATCCAGCTCTCCACCACTCATGACGATCACGGTCATGAGGAGGCCCATCATTAATCTCTGACTTTGCCTGCGGGATCATGCGCAACGCGTGGACGCTGGTGACACAACACGAACCCAACTCGACCAACACTATGACAATGGAACTCATCTCGATGGCGCAGGAAGCCGCCGCTCACGGAGCCCCAGCCGCCGCCGCAGGCGTCACTGGCAGCATCGCCACCGGTCTCGGTGCAGGCAGTGCCGCCATCGGCGTGGGCCTCATCGGCTCCAAGGCCGTGGAAGCCGTCGGCCGCAACCCCGGCGCTTTCGGCAACATCCTGACCCTCGGCATCATCGCCATGGCCCTCGCAGAAGGCCTTGGTATTCTTGCCTTCATTCTTGGCAAGTAAGCCCTGAATTCCGCGGCGGGCTGTGCGCAGCCCGCCGCTTTTTCCCTCTCTCCTCTTTCTCTTCGTTTTTTTCACCGCCATGGACCAGATCAAAGGAATTGCTTATCAGATCGCAGGCGACTTCGGCCTCGCTTGGGCCAAGTTCTTTGCCCAAGTCATCATTTTCATCGCGGTGTACACCATTTTGAAGAAGTACGCCTTCGGCCCGATCCTCGCGATGCTGGAGCAGCGCCGTCAACGCATCGCCGATGGCGAAGCCAAGCTGGAAAAGATCGCCAAGGACGCCGCTGACGCCGCCAAGAACGCCCAGGCCATCGTTGACAAGGCGGAGGCTGACGCAGCCCGCCGCATCAAGGAAGCCGATGATGCCGCCAAGGCTCTCCAGGAGCGCCGCCAGCAGGACGCTGTCGCTTCTGCCAACACCATCATTGCCAAGGCACGCGAAGCTGCTGAACTCGAAAAAGAGCAGTTCATGTCCCAGTTGAAGCGCGAATTCGGCCGCATGGTCGCCGACGCCACCAGCCGTGTCACCGGCAAGGTCCTCAACACCGACGACCAGACCCGCATCAACCAGGAAACCGCCGCCCAGGTCTCGGCTTAATCCGGGAACTGCGAACCGAGAACTGCGATCCGCGCCATGAAAATCTCCAAAGAAGCCCGCCGCTCGTCCCGCCAGCTCTTCCGCGCCTGCATGGTCGATGGAAAGCTCGATGAGGCCCGCGTGCGCACCGTGGTGAGCAGTGTAGCGAACAGCAAGCCCCGTGGTTACATCGCGATTCTCGATGCCTTCGCCCGCCTCGTGGCCAGCGAAGTCGATCGCCAGCGCGCCATCGTCGAGAGCGCCACGGCTCTGACTCCCGCGATCCAGTCCGATCTTCAAGCCAGTCTTTCGAAGAAGTACGGCCGGACCCTCAACCTTGAATTTCAGACCCGTCCCGAGCTTCTCGGCGGCATCCGCATCAAGGTCGGCTCCGACGTGTGGGACGGCAGCGTGAAGGCCCGTCTCGAAGGCCTCGCCAGTTCCCTCGCCGCATAATCCGACCGTTTTCAAACACCTCCGTCCACTCCGCTTTTACCCCGCAATCCCATGAGCAACATCCTGCAAGAGATCGAATCCCAAATCGCCGGCCTCAAGACCGCCGTCACGAAGTCCAATGTGGGCATCGTCCGTGAAATCGGCGACGGCGCCGCCAAGATCGAAGGCCTCAGCGATGTCATGCTCAATGAGATGATCGAGTTCCCCGGCGGCGTGTTCGGCCTCGCTCTGAACCTCGAAGAAACCGAAGTCGGCTGCGTGTTGCTCGGTTCCGGTGAAAACATCAAGGCGGGCGACGAAGTGCGCACCACCGGTCGTCTTCTCTCCGTGCCTGTCGGCAAGAGCCTCCTCGGCCGCGTCGTCAACGCCCTCGGTCAGGCCATCGACGGCAAAGGCGAAGTGAAAGGCGAGGCACAGTATCCCGTCGAAAAGCTCGCCCCTGGCATCATCGCCCGTAAGTCCGTGTCCGTCCCCGTGCAGACCGGCATCATGGCCATCGACGCCATGATCCCCATTGGCCGCGGTCAGCGTGAGTTGATCATCGGCGACCGCTCCACCGGCAAGACCACCATCGCCGTGGACACCATCATTTCCCAGGCGCAGCAGAACAAGGCCGCCGAACAGGGCAAGCTGCAGGGCCACAAGCCCCTCTACTGCATCTACGTCGCCATCGGCCAGAAGCAGTCCAACATTGCCCGCGTCGTCAAGACCCTCGAAGACGCCGGCGCGATGGAATACACCACCATCGTCTCCGCTTCCGCTTCCGACTCCGCGGTGAACCAATACCTCGCCCCGTATGCTGGTTGCGCCATTGGTGAATACCTCATGGACCAGGGACAGGACGTGCTCATCGTGTTTGATGACCTTTCCAAGCAGGCCGTCGCCTATCGCCAGGTGTCCCTCATCCTGAAGCGTCCTTCCGGTCGTGAAGCTTATCCGGGTGACGTGTTCTATCTCCACTCCCGCCTCCTCGAGCGCTCCTGCCGCGTCAGCGATCAATACGGCGGTGGTTCCATGACCGCTCTGCCGATCATTGAGACGCAGGCCGGTGACGTGTCCGCCTACATCCCGACGAACGTGATCTCCATCACCGACGGCCAGATCTTCCTTGAGACCGACTTGTTCTATCAAGGCATCCGTCCCGCCATCTCCGTCGGTCTCTCCGTCTCCCGCGTGGGTTCCGCCGCGCAGACGAAGGCCATCAAGAAGGTCTCCGGCACCACGAAGCTCGACCTCGCCCAGTTCCGCGAGCTCGCCGCCTTCGCCCAGTTCGGTTCCGATCTCGACGCCGGCACGAAGGCCAAGCTCGACCGCGGTGCACGCATCGTCGAACTCTTCAAGCAGCAGCAGTATCAGCCGAAGAGCCTCCCCGTCATGGTCAGCACGCTTTACGCGATGCAGAAGGGCTATTTCGACAGCGTCGCCGTTGACCGCGTGAAGGAATTCCAGGCCAAGCTCGAAGAATACCTCACCACGCGCAAAGCCGAGCTCATGCAGCAGCTCGCCAACGAGAAGACACTCGACAATGTCGAAGCCGGCCTCAAGTCCGCCCTCGACGACTTCAAGGCCTCCTGGAAGTAATCGTTTCCAGCTCTCCTCTCCCAGCCCTTCGCTCTCCGCTCCATGCCTTCCACACGCGACATCCGCCGCCGAATCAAATCGGTCAAGAACACGGCCCAGATCACCAAGGCCATGCAGCTCGTCGCGGCAGCGAAGATGAAAAAGGCGCAGGATCAGGCCGCCAACGGCCGTCACTACGCCGAGCTGCTGAACAAGGTGCTCGTCAACCTCAAGGACAACGCCGAGGAAGGTCTCCATCCCTTCTTCAGCGAGGGCAAGGGCTCCAAGATGCTCGTGTTGCTCATCGCCAGTGACAAAGGTCTCTGCGGCGCCTTGAACACGAATCTCTTCAAAAAGCTTCTCAGCAGCGAACTCAGCGAAGGCGAAGTTGATTACGTCACCATCGGCAAAAAGGCCGTCCAGGTCATCAATCGCCTGCGCCGCCACCTGCTCGCTGACTTCCCCATCAAGGACCCCGCCAAGTTCGCCGATGTGCGCAGCGTCGCCCGCTTCCTGCAGGAGAAATTCCTCACCGGCGAATACAAGAAGGTGCTCGTGGTGTTCAACAACTTTATCAACACCGTCACCACGCTTCCCACCGTCGAGCAGATCCTGCCCGTCAATCCGGTGACCCTCGGTGGCAAGCGTGACTTCGCCCCCGAAATCGCGACCGCCACCGCCACGCAGGAGTACACCTTCGAGCCAAGCGCCGCCGTCGTCTTCGAAACCGTGCTCCCGCAGTATGTGAACGACACCGTGTATCAGATGGTGCTCGAATCCCGCGCTTCCGAGCACTCCAGCCGGATGGTGGCCATGAAGAACGCCACCGACAACGCCAAGCAGATGATCAAGGACCTCAGCCTCGAGTACAACAAGCTCCGCCAGGCCAGCATCACCAACGAACTCCTCGAAATCACCACCGCCAAGATGGCCCTCGAATAAAGCGCAGCCTCTCTTGTCCCTCTGACCCCATCTTGACCCCTTTTTTCATATCATGAGCAACATCGGCAAAATCGTCCAAGTCATCGGTCCCGTCGTGGACGTGGATTTCTCCGCCTCCGGCAAGCTTCCGGCCATCTACAACGCCCTCGAGATCAACTTCGAGCAGGGTGGCAAGCCCACGCGCCTCGTGTGCGAAGTGCAGCAGCACTTGGGCGACGGCTGGGTCCGTTCCGTGTCCATGATCTCCACCGAAGGCCTCAAGCGCGGCATGGATGTCACCGACACCGGCGCTCCCATCACCGTTCCGGTCGGTGAGGAAGTCCTCGGCCGTATCTTCAACGTCACCGGCGACGCCTGCGATGACCAGCCCGCCCCTGCCGTCTCCAAGCGTTACCCCATTCACCGCGCCGCTCCTGCTCTCGTTGACCAGGACCCCTCCGCGCAGATCCTCGAAACCGGCATCAAGGTCATCGACCTCATCTGCCCCTTCACCAAAGGTGGTAAAGTCGGCGCCTTCGGTGGTGCTGGCGTCGGCAAGACCGTCGTCATCATGGAGCTCATCAACAACATCGCCAAAGGCCACGGTGGTTACTCCGTGTTCGCCGGCGTGGGCGAGCGTACTCGTGAGGGCAACGACCTTTACCACGAAATGATCGAGTCCGACGTCATCAAGGTGAAGAAGGACGGTCACAACATCGTCAAGAATCCCCAGGGCGGCTACATCAGCGAGCCCGGCTCCAAAGTGGCCCTCGTGTACGGCCAGATGAACGAGCCCCCGGGAGCCCGTCTCCGCGTCGCTCTCTCCGCCCTCTCCATGGCCGAGTACTTCCGCGACGAAAAGAACCAGGACGTGCTCTTCTTCGTCGATAACGTCTTCCGTTTCTCCCAGGCCGGTTCCGAAGTGTCCGCCCTCCTGGGCCGCACGCCTTCCGCCGTGGGTTACCAGCCCACCCTCGCCGCTGAAATGGGTCAGATGCAGGAACGCATCACCTCCACCAAGAACGGCTCCATCACCTCCTTCCAGGCCGTTTACGTCCCTGCCGATGACTTGACCGACCCTGCCCCGGCCAACACCTTCGCCCACCTTGACTCCACCGTCGTGCTTGAGCGTTCCCTCGCCGAGCTCGGCATCTACCCGGCCGTCGATCCTCTTGCCTCCGTGTCCAAGGCCCTCGCGCCTGAAATCGTCGGTGAGGAGCACTACCGCGTCGCCCGTGGCGTCCAGCGCGTCCTTCAGCGCTACAAGGACCTTCAGGACATCATCGCCATTCTGGGCATGGACGAACTCAGCGAAGACGACAAACTCACCGTCTTCCGCGCCCGCAAGCTCCAGCGCTTCCTCTCCCAGCCCTTCACCGTGGCCGAAATCTTCACCGGCACTCCCGGTGAATACGTCAAGGTGAGCGACACCATCAAAGGCTTCGCCGAAATCCTTGATGGCAAGCACGACAACGTCCCCGAAGCCAACTTCTACATGAAGGGCGGCATTGATTCGGTGAAGAAGTCCTAACCCATTTATGATTTATGATTTTCGACTTATGATTTGAAGATCATGACTCGACCGCCTGCCAAATCATAAATCACAAATCGCAAATCATAAATTCAGATGCCTCTCAAACTCGAAATCGTCACTCCTGAAGCCCGCATCTTCTCCGATGAGGTCGATACCGTCGTGCTTCCGGGTTACGAGGGCGAGATGGGCGTCCTGCCGGCGCACGCCAACCTCGTCACCACGCTGAAGCCCGGTGAGCTCCGCATCACCAAAGGCGGCAAGACGACTGAATTCGCCGTTGGCGAAGGCTTGGTCGAAGTCACCGGCACCGCCACGCGCATCCTCACGGATCTCGCCATCGACGCCGACAAGATCGACGAAGCCGCCGTTCAGGAAGCCCTCGACCGCGCCCAGAAATCCCTCGCCGACCTCAAACCCGGCGAGCAGCAGGAAGAAGTCGCCGCCGTCATGGCCATCATCCAGCGCAGCACCGCCCAGCTCCACCTCAAGCGCAAGCGCAGGACGGTCTGAGCCGCCTTCGTTCCATCGAATCCCTCAAGGGCAACGCGAAAGCGTTGCCCTTTTTCGTGCTCCGTCGGTGCCTGCAATCATCGCGCCCCCGCGTCTCGCGGCAGCATCTGAACCTTCCGACAAAAGCATCGACAGCACACGGCGTGGAAAGGTACCCTCCACAACCACAGCCACCGCATCACGCACGCCATCCACTCGCACCACGCCCCCGCCATGAACCCAGGCCTCGCCCTCGCACTCTCCGCACTGCTCGTCCTCTTTCATCCAGGCGCCGCCCGCGCACAGATGCCTGCCTTCTGGAACCAGGGCGCGAAAGACGTCCCGTGGGAGTGGGACGAACGCGCTGCGAGCCCCTTTGCCTTCGTGAATCGCATCAGTCCAAAGTACCATGTCCGCCTCCTCTCGAAGCAGGAAAAACTGCGCCACCATCTCCACATATCCTTCTTCGAAGGCGAGCGCGAGGTCTTCACCTTCAAAGGCCACACCTGCACCGTGTTTTCAATCTGGGAAGACCGGCTTTACTACGCCCTCTTCAGCCCAGCATCGGATGGTGCCACAATCGTCGCCGTCGATTTGACCACTGGAAAAGAGGCGTGGAGGTCCGACGTGCTCGGAATCGGCCTGCAACAGCATTCCCGCTACAGCAACGCGCTCAACCTCCAAGCCGACCCCTTCTCTGTGAGGATCTATGGCAACGAGGCGGGCGGCCAGTACTACGAGGTCAAGCGCGCCGACACCGGCGTGACGACAGCCCACAAGATCTTCTCCCGCGACGAGACCGATCCCTCCGCCATCGCCGTCCGTGAGGCGGTGGAGGAATACCATGGCGAGTGCCGCCGAGGCTATCTTCCTGCCGTCAAACGTCTGATCGAAGCGGGATTGGATGTGAACGCCAGGTATTCAGGCCGTTCTGCCTGGCAGCGACAACGATCCGCGCTGCATTGCGCGGCCGAGAAAGGCGCTCCCGCAGTCATCGACTACCTGCTGGACCAAGGTCATGTCATCGACCCTGCCGATTCAAATCAAAAAACACCGCTCGTCGTCGCTGCGGAACTGGCGCAGAAAGCCCGCGAGGCGGAAGCGAAAAGCAACAAGCCGCGCGTGTTGTCTGAAACGGGTCTGACCGAGCTGCAGGGCGCTCTCAAGTCCTGCCACATCCTGCTTCAACGGGGTGCCGCGCTGTCTGAGTCCTGGCGCGTGGCACTGCGCGATGTGGCGAAGGCCGCGTCGGATCACGACCTGATAAAACTCATCGAGCAAACGCCTGCCCCAAAGGAGGGACTACCTCCCAAGACCGCCAAGCCCTGAGTCTGGTTACCCCTTCCCCTCAGCGCTCTCGCTTCGCGTCCAATTGTCATCCTGCACATTCTTTTGCCCGCCCAGCGCACCAAGGAGCGGGTGGGCCACCCCCGGTTTGGAAACGCGGGGGACAGAGTCCCCCGCTCCTTGGGCTGCGCGCTACACGATCGGCGGTTCGATGGTGATCGTTCTTTCCGCGCTGGTGCGCGTGCCGCTGCTGTTCGTCGCCTCCGTGATCAGTTTCACCGTCTGACCCACCGTGAACGGCCCGATCTCGTTGCCCGCCGCCTCCAGCGGCACGCTGTGCGTGAAGCCCGTGTCCACGCCCACCACCATCCACTTCAGCAGTTGCGTCGTCGCATGCGCACCGCCACCCGGCACGTAATCCGCCTTCACATGCAGGCCGTCCTCCCCGCCCTGCATCACCGTGTTGATCTCGGTCGTGTCCGGTGCCGGTGTGCCCGTCTCGGTCGGGATGCTGCCCAGCGCCTCGTATTCGGGCGAGCCGGGATCGTAGCTGGCCTTCATCACCTTGTACCACTTCTTGATGAGCTGGTCCGTCTCGTCGTCCAGGTCCTTCAGCTCCTTCCGCGTCGCCTCCAGCAGTCCTTCGGTGTCGCTGACGGCCTGCACCTCCGTCGTGTAGCCGTCCAGCAACGCCTTGAACATCGCCGCCGTCTGTGGCATGCCTTGCAGCACCCGCGTGATGGGTGGCTGTGCAGGGGTCAGCGCGGCCAGGGCCGTGTTCGCCCGCACCCACACCGGATACAGCGCCCGGGCACGCTCCAGGATGGTGCCCTCCGTGCGCGGGGAAATCTGATACACGTCCTTCAGGTCCTTCATCAGCAGCACATTGTCCCCCAGCATGCCTTCGATGATCTGCGGGATCTTCGTGCCCAGCACCTTCAGCTTTTGCAGCGTCGCCTGCCCGGCGCGATAGGCCGCGTCGGCGTCATCCTGCTTCACCGCACGCATCTGCACCAGCGGCTCATACTGCGCGATCAGCGCGGTCAGTTCCGTCGTGCCTTGCGTGCCGATCTTGAGCGTCGGCGCGTGCTGCGTCCACACGGTCAGGGACAGTTGGGCGCGTTCCTTGGTGATTTCCCAGAATTGCATGGTGGTCAGGGTGTTGAGGTTGATGGGTTGGCTTGGCAAAGAGGCGGCAGGCACGGCCGGGCTTGAGGAACTCGACCACAAGGAGCCGTCGTTCCAAAACGTCAGGCCATCATTCCAGCGGGGACCGGCAGGGTTCGGCATCGGTGTGGCAGTGACGTTCGCGACGCGTCAGCATCGCACCCGCAGGGCGGCGGCAATTCACGCGCCTGCGATGGGATAGGAGAATGAAAGAGCGGCTCATGGTCGGTGTGCCTCATTCAACCGTCCAAGGAGCCCCGGAATCGCTTCCTAGGCCCCCGAACTTGGCTCAAGCATAAACCTTTTCCTCAGTTCGCAAGCCTTTTCTAGATTCACACCCCATAGACTGCCTAGAACAAGCCTGTAACTCAATGAGTTACGCCTCTTTTTTCTCCTGCAATGGCCGTCTCCAGCCCTGCCTCGCCCGCAACAATGCCTGAAACGCCCGGATACCACGCTGAAGTCGTTGCAGCATGGCTAAAAGCCGTTTCAGCGCCGTTTCCGGGCGTTGCAGCCATCCAAAAAGCCGCTGCATCGGGCCTGCAGGGCTGCCGGGCGCTGATCACGGGCGCGGACAGCGGCATCGGCCGGGCGGTGGCGCTGGCCTTTGCCCGCGAAGGGGCGGATGTGGCCATCTCCTACCTGTCAGAGCATGACGATGCGAAGGTGACAGAAAAACTCGTGACGGACGCCGGACGACGCGCGGTGTTGCTGCCGGGGAACCTGGATTCCAAGACCACCTGCCAGTCGGTGGCGGAAGATGCGGTGACGGCGCTGGGCGGCATCGACATCCTGGTGAACAACGCGGCATTCCAGCGCTCGCATGAGGCGTTCGCGGAGATCCCGGATGGTGAGTTCGAGGAAACCTATCATGTGAACGTGCTGGGCATGTTCCGGCTCTGCCAGGCGCTGCTGCCGCAGATGAAGCCGGGCGGATCGATCATCAACACAGCATCGATCCAGTCCTTTGATCCGAGCCCCAGCCTGCTGGCCTACGCGTCATCGAAGGCAGCGATCGCGAGCTTCACCCGGTCCCTGGCACATCTGGCGATGAAGCAGGGCGTGCGTGTGAATGGAGTGGCTCCGGGGCCGGTGTGGACGCCCCTGATTCCGGCGACTTTGCCGCAGGAACGCGTGCGGACCTTCGGGGCGCACACCACCTTTGGCCGCGCGGCACAACCGGTGGAGATGGCGCCGGTGTTTGTGTTTCTGGCCAGCCCGGCGGCCAGTTACGTGACCGGAGAGATCTATGGCGCGACTGGCGGCCAGATGCCGATTTGACCCCCGATACATCCAAGGCCGGGCACCTGACCGATCTGTCAGTGCATCCACCCACCAACCCTATGAAAACCCTCTGCCTGTTCGCCCTGCCATTGACTCTCTGCCTGTCGTCGTGTGAAAAAAACTCCAATGTCCGGGAGGAAGCCCGCGAAGCTCGTGAAGAGGCCCGCGAACAACGCGAAGACGCTCGTGAGGCGGCCACGGACTCGCCAAGCACGCTGAAGATCAAGGGCAACTGGAACGAGATGAAAGGCAAGCTGAAGCAGAAGTTCGCCCAGCTCACGGACGACGACCTGATGTATCAAAACGGCAAGGAGGACGAGCTGTACGGCCGTCTCCAGCAGCGTCTGGGCAAGAGCCGCGAGGAAGTCGAGCGCATCTTGAATGAATTGTAAGCCAGGTGGCTTGTGTTCTGGTCAGCTCCCGCGCCGGCGATGTGTTGCGCCGCGCGGGAGCTTTTGTTTGCGGAAGAGACGGGGGATTGGGTTCAGCTTCCAAGTTTCAAGTTTCACGTTCCAGGTTCGATGAGTCAGGATGCGCGTTTTGGACGCGTGGCGGGACGATGAACCTTGGCACGGCGGAGTTGGGTGCGGAGCTGCTGCATCACGTCGAGTTCCTCGGTGCGGAGCTTGTGGACGACTTTGCGGAGGTTGCGGGCGTTTGAACCGCACAGGGCATCGATGCTGCGACCGGCGAGGTAGCCATCGAGAACGGCGGGATGCACGTAGCAGCGGCGGCAGATGGCGGGGGTGTTCCCAAGCGCCCTGGACACGCGCTCGACAACCTGGATGATGTTGCGCTTCGCCTGCCGGGCGGACTGGCAGCCGCCGAGCTCGCGCAGGGCGCTGGCGGCCATGACGGTGCCGGCCCAGGTGCGGAAGTCCTTGGCCGAAAAGTCGCTGCCGGCGATCTCGCGCAGGTAGTCGTTCACATCGCCAGAGCTGACGTCACGCACGACGCCATGGTCATCGACATAGCCGAAGAGCTCCTGCCCCGGCAGCTCCTGGCAGCGCCGCACGAGCCGCGCCAGACGTGCGTCCTGCACGCCCACACGATGCCGTTTGCCGCTCTTGCCCTTGAATTCGAAGACAATCTGCGCCCCCCGGATTTTCGCATGATGATTGCGCAGCGTGGTGAGGCCGTAGCTGCCGTTTTGCCGCGCATACTCGTCATTGCCGACACGGATCAGCGTCCTCTCCAGCAGACGGATGATGGTGGCCATGACTTTGCAGCGGTCCATGCCGGGACGTTTCAAATGCGCGGCGACGCAGCGGCGGATGCGTGGCAGCGCCTCGCCAAAGTCGAGCACGCGGTCGAACTTCGCCTCGTCGCGTATGATCCGCCAGCGCTCGTGATAGCGATACTGCTTCCGTCCCCGTGCGTCGCGGCCGGTGGCCTGGACATGCCCGTTTTCCAGGGGGCAGATCCACACCTCCGTCCACGCGGGTGGAATGGCGAGACGGCGGATGCGGTCCGCGTCCTTGGCTGAGATGCGACCGCCACCGGGCTGGCGGAAAACGAAGCGCCCCTTCCCTGCGGCGATGCGGCGGATGCCAGGGCTCTGATCGGAAACGTAGCGCAAGCCTGCCTGCCGGGCCGCGGCGACGGGATTGCCGGGATGGCGTTTGGCGCTCATGCATGAAGCCCGTTGATCACGCGC
Organism: Prosthecobacter sp.; assembly: GCF_014879935.1. GTDB lineage: Bacteria > Verrucomicrobiota > Verrucomicrobiia > Verrucomicrobiales > Verrucomicrobiaceae > Prosthecobacter. The sequence continues at coordinate 9,641 of NZ_JACSRD010000213.1, read as the reverse complement.
CTGCGTGAAAAGTCCTGCGGCGCTGTCAAAACGTGAGCGAATCCTCAGAGCTTCCCGAGCAGCACCAGGATCAGCAGGATCAGCAGGATGAGGCCGAGTCCGCCGCTGGGGTAGTAGCCCCAGTTCGCGCTGTAGGGCCACGCAGGAAGCGCACCGAGGACGAGGAGGAGAAGAATGATGAGGAGGATGTTGCTCATGCCCTGAAATCGCGGACGGGCAGCATGCCGGATGTGGTCTTCATCCCAGCGCCTTGAGCGCGGGCAGCTTTTGCTTCAGCGTGAGAACCGGTGCGAAGAGATCCCCCTGCTTCTTCACGCGTTTCAGCACGTCCTTGGTCTCAAACACGAGCTTCTTCCGTCGTTTCAGCGCGGAGGCCACTTCATCCCACGTCACCGGTGTGGAGACGGTGGGCCGCTCCTTGGCCCGCAGCGAATAGACGCACACAGTGGTCTTGTGGTCGTCGTTCTGGCTCCAATCCACCAGCACCTTCCCGGTGCGGAGCTTCTTGAGCATGTTTGACACCACGAGTTCCGGAAGCTGGCTCTCCAGCGCCTGCGCCACAGCCAGGGCAAAGGCCTTGGTGCGCTCGTATGTCACCGGTGTGTTCAGCGGCACATAGACCTGCAGGCCTTTGGAGCCGGAGGTCTTCGGGAAGGATTGCAGCCCCAGCGAGTCAAAGCAGTCCCGCAGCAGCAGTCCCACCTCGCAACACGTGAGAATGTCCGCCGGCGCACCGGGATCGAGGTCAAAGGCCAGCGCCGTGGGCCGGTGGGTGGCTGTTTTGCGATGCAGGAAGGTGTGGAACTCGAGATTCGCCAGATTCGCGGCCCACACGAGCGAGGGCAGGTCGTCGATGACGCAGTAGTCGATGTGACCCTTGGTTTTCGCCACGCGTGTGGTCCTCACCCAGTCCGGGCGGTGATCCGGGCACTGCTTCTCGTAGAAGAAGAACTTGTCCACGCCGTCGGGGTAACGCTTCAGCGTCAACGCACGCGCTTTGAGATGCGGCAGCATCTGCGGTGCGATGCGGGCGTAGTAGTCGATGACATCGCCCTTGGTGAAGCCGGCCTGGGGAAACAGCACCTTGTCCAGATTGCTGACAGGCACCTGGACACCGTCCACTTCGAGCTGGGTTTTGCGGCTCATGGGTGGCTGATGCGTTCGCGGGTGACTTCACGCGCAGGTTTGTCCTCCCGCAGGCCGAGGAAGACCGGCTGCCGCAGCCGCCCGTCGCGTGTCCATTCGGCGAATTTCACCTGGCAGACCAGCTTTGGTTTCAGCCAGGTGCATTTTTCCATTTCAGTCTTTGTGATGCCCTGCCCCCAACGGCCGCTGCTGGTCGCCGGAAGATTGGCAAAGGGGCACTTCTTCTGGATGAACGGCTGGAACAGCACGTGCAGCTCACGCAGCATCTTTGAATCGAAGCCGGTGCCCACTTTGCCGACGCATTGCAGGCCGCCATCCGCGTGCACGCCGACAATCAAGGCTCCGAAGTGTTTTCGTGTTCCCGCAGGCGGCGTGAAGCCGCCGATCACGACCTCCTGCTCGCGGCTGATCTTCAGCTTGATCCATTTTCCACTGCGGCGGCCGGCCTCGTAGCGCGAACCGGCCTGCTTGCCGATCAGACCTTCGAGGCCGAGCTTTTTCACCTGTTTCAAAAGCTGCGTGACATCCCCCTGGAGGGAAGCGGAGAAGCGCACGACATCGGAGTCTTCAAAGAGACGCCTCAGCGCCTCCTTGCGCTCCATCAACGACATTCCGGTGAGGTCCTCCCGCTTCAGATGCAGCAGGTCGAAGGCGTAGTAGCACAGCGGCGGCTGCTCCTCGTGCAGTTCATAGGCCTGGAGCAGTTGAAACGAGGAGCGGCCGTTTTTGTCCAGCGCCGCGATCTCGCCATCGATCACGCAGTCCGGCAGCTCCAGGTCCTGCAAGGCCTCCACGACCTCGGGGAACTTGTCGGTCATGTCCTTCTGGGTGCGGGAGATCAGTGACACCTCACCGCCCTGAACGATGGCCAGCGCACGAAAGCCGTCGAATTTCACCTCATAGATCCAGCCCTCGTCCTCCTCCGCTGCGGCGGCGACCGCCTTGGCCTTCATCGGCTCGATGAACAGCGCCGTCCATGAACGTCTGGCTTTGCTCCGCTTCACGGCCGCCTTGAGCCTGGGGGCCGCGGATTTCGCCGGGCGGTCGGAAATCCATGGCTCCGCGGAGGCCAGTTGCCTCATGTTGCGGCCTGACAGTGCCGAGGTGTCATCCAGACGCTTGCTGACCGGCCTCATGTCCTCGCCACCGCGGATCAGCAGCCACTGGTCCTCGTCACGCAGCCGCACCAGATACCACTCGCCCTTCAATTTGTCGCCATGGAGCGTGAAGTGCAGTTTTCCGGTGGCGAGATCCTTGGCCGGAGTTTTGGAGGCCGGTACATACGTGCCCTCGTCCCACACCATCACCGTGCCGCCGCCATACTGGCCCTTCGGTATCGGCCCCTCGAAGTCGATGTACGACAGCGGGTGGTCCTCCACCTGCACCGCGAGACGTTTCTCCCCGTGGGCAAAGGGAACGCCCTTTGGCACGGCCCAGGACTTCAACGTGCCATCCAGTTCCAGGCGGAAATCATAGTGCAGCCGGGATGCCGCGTGTTTCTGCACCACGAACCGCCGCAGGCCCGCCGCGCCACGCTTCTCGCGGCGTCCGCTGGGTTCCCCGGTCTTTTGGAAGTCACGCTTCCGCTGATACTCACGCAGGGACATGCGACATCACGCCGCCTTTCTCCGGCTTTTGGTCTGTCTGGCCGGCTTCTTCGCCTTCGACTTCGCTGCCGGCTTTGCCTTCGATGACGACGATGTGGAGGAACGCTTCGATTTCGAGGCCGCCAGGCTTTCCTGCAGCACTGAGACCAGGTCGATCACATTGGAAGGACGTTTCGCCTTCGCCGTCTTCATCGGCTTCGCATCGCCGTGGGCAATCTTGTCCTCGATCATGTCCTCCAAAGCCGCGCGATACTCGTCTTTGTAGTCCTCCGGTTTCCAGGGCGTCGTCATCGTCTCGATCAGCTTCTCCGCCATGCTGAGCTCCGCTTTCGCAGGCGCCTTGCCTTCCGGCGTCTTCAGTTCGGACTTGTCACGCAGTTCGTCGGGGAAGTGCATCAGCTCTAGCATCAAATTCTCGTCCTGCGGCTTGATCGCGGCGAGATGCTGCCGCGTTTTGATCACCACGCGGGCGATGGCGATCTTCCCGGTCTTGTTCAAGGCGTCACGCAGCAGCATGTAGGCCTTCCCGCCGCCTTTGCCCACCTCCAGATGGTAGGGCTTGTAAAACAGCAGCGGATCCACCTCGTCGATCGCCACGAAGCTCATGATCTCCACCGTCTGCGTGGCCTCCACATCGACCCGCTTGAAGTCATCCTCCTTCAGCACCACGAACTTGCCCTTCTCATACTCGTAGCCCTTCACGATCGAGTCCCAGGCCACCTCCTTGCCGTCCTTCTCCGCCACGCGTTTGTAATTCACCGGACTCAGATCCGACCCGCGCAGCAGACGAAACTGCAGCTCCTCCCGCTGGATCGCGGGATACAGGGAAACCGGGATCGAGACGAGGCCGAAACTGATGGTTCCTTTCCAGATCGCTCTCATAAGGGGAACGTCGAATGAATCGCGCCTCTGCCAGCCCCCGCGCCTGTCGAATTTGCAGCGGCGGCTGGCATGCCGGGAGGGAGCCAGAACCAGCGCTTGCAAAGCGCCCCGATCTCGCCATGAACTCCGGCTCTTATGCCTGCCACCCCCGTCATCAACCTCCGCAAAGGACACGCCGTCCGCTACAACAACGACGTCTGCGTCGTCTCCGACTTCGAACTCAAGACGCCGCCGCGTATGGCCTCCTTCGTGCAGATGTCCGTCCGCAGCATCACCATCGGCAAGGTGTACAACCTCCGCATGACCTCCAACGAGTCGCTGGAGTCCGTGAACCTCTCCCGTGACCAGCACGAGTACAGCTACAAGGATGGCGACGGCTACCACTTCATGCACCCCCAGACCTTCGAAGACGTGCTCCTCGGCGAGGACATGGTGAAGAAAGAGAAGGACTACCTGATCGAAGGCCAGAAGTACATGATCCTCCTCGCCGACGACGTGGTGGCTGGCATCGAACTGCCTGCCTCCGTGGTCATGACCGTGGCTGAATCCCCGGAAGGCGTGAAGGGCGACTCCGCCAACAACGTGTACAAGGAAGCCATCATGGAAACCGGCCTCCGTGTGCAGGTCCCCCTCTTCATCGGCCCTGGCGACAAGATCAGCGTGAAGACCGAAGACGGCAGCTACCTCGGCCGCTCGAACTGAGATTCGCCCGGTTGATTCGATTCAAGACAACGCCTGATCGTAAAAGCGGTCAGGCGTTTTTTGTGGACCGGGATCAAGGGCGGCTCTCCCCTTGCTCAAACGCCAGCGCAGCCATCTCGCGGTAGTAGGGGCAGGATTGCAGGAGTTCGGCATGCGTGCCGTGGGCGAGGATGTGGCCCTGGTGAAAGACGTAGATGGCATCGGCCTCGATGACGGTGCTGAGGCGGTGGGCAATAACGAGGCTGGTGCGATTAGCTCGAAGTTTGGTGAGCGCCTGCTGGATGAGCTGCTCTGATTTCACATCCACGGATGAGGTGGCTTCATCGAGCAACAGAATCGGCGCGTCTTTGAGGAATGCGCGGGCGAGGGCGAGGCGCTGACGTTCGCCGCCGCTCAACAGCACGCCCCGTTCGCCGACTTCGGCGTCGAGACCTTCGGGAAGGCGTTTGATGAAGTCTTCGGCGCAGGCGGAACGCAGCGCCGACCACAGTTCGTCGTCGGTGGCGGCCGGTTTGCCGAGCAGGAGGTTGTCGCGCACGGTTCCGGCGAAGAGAAACGGCTCCTGCGTGACGTAGGCGAGCGACTGGCGCAGCGAACGCTTGCTGATCTGCGTGAGCGGGATGCCGTCGAGCGTGATCGAACCGCTTGGCGGATCGTAGAAGCGCGTGAGGAGCTGGAACAGCGTGCTCTTGCCGGAACCGGTGGCGCCGACGATGGCGATGGTTTGATGACGCTTCGCGGCGAGTGTGATGTCGTGAACGACGGGCTCGTCTTTGCGATAGGCGAACGAGACGGCGTTGAATGCGATGTCACCGCGGATGTATGCGAGTGCTTGCCCCGAATCGAGGTCTTCCTCGGTTTCGTCGTCGAGGATGGCGAAGACGCGTTTGGCAGCAGCGAGGCCGTTCAGGAGCGTTTGATTGACGCCGTGAAGGCGCGCGATGGGTTCGTAGAGAAAGCCTACGAGCAGAATGAACTGCATCAACTCGCCGGGCGTCATGTTGCCGCGCACGCACCACCACGAACCAGCCATGAGGAGCAGCACGAGGCCGAGATTCCCCAGCAGCGTCATGGACGGCGCGTAAAACGCCCACGCGGCCATAAGACGCGTTTGTTTGTCTTTGAGGTGATGACTGGCAGCGAGGAACTTCTCCTGACGCGCATCCTCGGCGGTGTAGCTCTTGATCTGGCGGATGCCGGTGAGGGTGTCGTGCAGCGTGGCGTTGACCAGGCTCGTCGCTTCACGCGCAGCAGTCGCGCGTGGAGACACCCAACGCGAATAGATCCAGCCGCCAGCTGCAATGAGCGGTGTGGGCAGGAGAACGAGCAACGCGAGCTTGGTATCGACCACGAGCATGACGACGGCGGTGATGAGGATCTGCAGCACGGCGGTGAGGCCCTGCTCGATGCCTTCCAAGATCACACGCTGCGTGGCAGGCACGTCGTCGGCGAGCTTGGTGAGGATGTCGCCGGTGCTTTGACGATCGAACCAGCGCAGTGGCAGCAGTTCGACCTTGCGATGAAGCTGGCCGCGCAGGTCGGTGATCATGCGCTGCTCGAAGGTGCAATTCACCCGTGTGCGGAAGTAGAACAGCGTTTCGCGCAGCGTGAATGCGAGAATCGCGAGGCCTCCGGCCTGCCAGATGAGATCGGTGCGTTTTTGCGGAATGATTTCATCGACGAACCAGCGCACGACGCCGGGAAACACGAAGATGAGCGACGTGCCGGCGGCGGCGAGGGCGAACTGCACCGCGGCGATGTGCCAATGGCCGCGTGCGAATGCGAACAGACGCCTCAGGGCGTTGCGGTTCGTCATTGGCTCGGGCTGGTCGTCCATGCGAAGGCTAGACGAGCGAGCGCAGAGCGGGATTCAAGCGGATGTGGAGTGGCGACGAGTCGTCGCCATACCATACGGCAAGCGGGACGCTTGCACTACCCGACGAGATGCACCTGAGGCATCGGCACGAGGAACTTGCCGCCGCGGGCGAGGAACTCGGTCTCACGGGTGAGGAATTCCGGCATGAAGTGCCACGGGAGCACGAGGTAGTAGTCGGGCTTCGCAGCGCGGGATTCCTCTTCGGAGATGATCTTGATCTGCGTGCCGATGGTGTACTTGCCCCACTTCACCGGGTTGCGGTCGGCGATGGCGGGAACGAGGTCGGGCGTGACGTTGCAGTATTGCAACGTGGTGCTGCCCTTCGTCGAGGCACCGTAGCCGTGGACGAGTTTGCCCTCGGCCTTCGCCTTGGTGAGGAAGGCGGTCAGATCGGCACGAATGCGTTCGATGTTGTCGCGGAAGACGGCGTAGGGCGCGTCGGAGTCGAGCGCCATTTCAAATTCACGGATGCGCAGCTCCTGCACGCGTGCGGCGGCTTCGGCGCTCGGTTTGACCTGGCCGGCATGGGCGACGACAAGGCGGAAGCTGCCGCCGTTCACGTCGTTGAGATGGACGTCGATGACTTCGAGGCCGTGGTCGCCGAAGAGGCGCTCCAGCACGGCGAGCGAGTAGTATTCGAGGTGCTCGTGGCAGATGGTGTCGAAGCTGTTGATGTCGAGCATCGCTGGCAGGTAGCTCTGCTCAAGGATCCAGATGCCGTCGGTGGCGAGGACGCTGGCGATGTCCTGAACGAAGGCGTGCGGGTTCTCCAAGTCGTAGAACATGGAGATGCTGGTGACGACGCGGGCTTTCTCCGTGGCATGAGCGCTCTTGAAGGCGCGTGCGCTGAAGAAGTCGTTCACGACCTGGAAGCCTTTGGCGCGCGCTTTGAGCGCCACGTCGGAAGGATCGATGCCGATGTGGCGCAGACCCTGCGTTTGGTAGCTGGAAAGGAGCGTCCCGTCGTTGCAGCCGATGTCGAGCACGATGTCGTTCGCCTTGAGCGTGACCGTCTGCTCCACGAGCGCCGTGATGCCTGCGAGGTTGTCACGCATGGACTGGTTGATGCCCGACTCGTAGTAGTAGCGATGGTAGAGCACCTTCGGTGGCACGGAATGGCGCATCTGCACGAGGCCGCAGGCGTTTTCATCGACGGACGGGTCGCAACGCACGAGATCGAGCGGGACTTTGCGCTTGATGAGAGCACTGCCATCCTCGCTGGCGAGAACGCCGCCGATGAACTGATCCCCCAGGCTGACGACAGGTGTGAGGCTGCGGGAACCGCAGATGCGGCAGGTGTTGCGGGTGATGAGAACGGGTCGGAAGGCCTGGATTGCCATGCGGTCAATTGGCATGGTTGCGCTGGCGTGTCCAGCCGGACTTGCTGCGGCTCAGGTTCGCGCGGTGGCGCGGTTTTCCAGGAACCACTGATAAGTGTGTGCCACGCCTTCACGGAAATCCGTTTTCGCCTTCCATCCGAGCTTCTCCATGCGGCTGATGTCGAGCAGACGACGCGGATTGCCATCGGGCTGCGAGGTGTCCCATTTGATCTCGCCTTGATAACCGACGATCTCGCGAATGATCTCCGCGGCTTCACGAATGCTGATCTCCCAGCCGCAGCCGATGTTGATGATCTCGGCGCTGCTGTAGTGGTCGAGCAGGAAGGCGCAGGCGGAAGCAAGGTCGTCCACGAAGAGGAACTCGCGCTTCGGCGTGCCGCTGCCCCACAATGTGACGAAAGGGGCGTTCGAGCGCTTCGCCTCGTGGAAACGGCGGATCAACGAAGGCAGCACGTGCGAGTGCTCAGGATCGAAGTTGTCAAATGGACCGTAGAGATTCGCGGGCATGCCACAGATGAAGTCACGCCCGTGTTGATGGCGATAGCCTTGGCAAAGCTTGATCCCGGCGATCTTGGCGATGCCGTAGGGCGCGTTCGTCTCCTCCATCGGTCCCGTGAGCAGGCTGTCCTCACGAATGGGCATCTCGACGACTTTCGGGTAAATGCAGGTGCTGCCAAGGAAGAGGACCTTCTTCGCGTCATAACGGTGCGCAGCAGAGAGGACGGCGTTTTGGATCTGCAGGTTGTCGAGCAGGAAATCGACCGGCTGGGTGTAGCTGGCTTTAATCCCGCCGACCTTCGCCGCCGCCAGGATGACGCAATCAGGCCGCTCGGTTTCAAAGAACGCGTTCGTCGCATGCGGGTCGCGAAGATCGAGCTCGGCACGCGTGCGAGTGATGATCTGCCATTCCGGTTTTTCCGCGTAGTGGCGCAGCAGCGCACGCCCGACGAGACCATTGTGACCAGTGATGAAGAGTTTGCCGCCTGAAGAAGACATGACGCTTCGTTTAGCGGTCGTGTTTGCCAGTGTCCAGCGGGAGCTTCTTGTTTGCTTCCGGCATTGCCGGAGAAGAAGTGGCGACCCCTACGAGAATCGAACTCGTGTCGCATCCGTGAAAGGGATGTGTCCTAACCGCTAGACGAAGGGGTCATTTGCTCGGGACGAGCGGGCCGGGATAGTGCGTTCTTTGGACGAATGCGCAAGGGAAAATTCATCGCATCTGCATTTCCTTTCTCACCATGGTTTTCGCACCGCGGTTTGAGCCCCAGGATTCCATCTCGGCGGTGTGAGACATCAAATGCTGGCAGGTTGGCGCTGGGCCTGCTGAACAAGCGTTCAAGTCTCCCAAAAGCATGGAAAAAACCTTGAACTCCATGGCTTCGATAATTAATCTCGATTAATTAACTGGTTTTGGTGAAGTATTTGTTTATAAAAACTAGATTTTCCACACTGGCTTGCTACCTTAACGGGTCGGGCCGTTCCATGCGCCGATGAGTTTCTCGTTCCGAAGTTTGTTTCAGCGTCCCCCCGGTTCTGACCAACCGGGCCACGGGATGCCGCAACCGCACTTTCCGGGGAATCATCCTTCCATGGCCGGCGCTGCACCTTCCAGTTACCCGCCCATGCAAGCCCATTCTCCACTGCCTGCCTCAGCCGGAGCCTCCCCCTTTCAAATCGGTGCCAGCCCTTTGTTCAAAACGGCTGGAAATGAACCCGTGGCAGCTCCGCCGATCAATTCGGTCGTTGGGATGTCGCCGTTCAATATCGCGGGGGCCACGCCCACGAACGCACCGCTGACGGTGGGTGATGTGATCCACCAGTTGCCGCCGGAATTGGTGCGTGCAGGTGCCCTGCCCGCCGAGCAACCGCTCTCCCTGCCGCCGACCTTGCTGGAAAATGCCCTCCGCAGCGGTCAGGCCGCGTTGCCAGTGTTCGAGTTGTATCGTGTCTGCCCGGCGCTGTTTCAGACGCCGATTTCACCCCAGGATCCCCGTCAAGTGGCCCTGCCTGCGGCGAAATTGCCTGGGTTGATCGCGAAGGCACGCGAATCGCAGCCAGCGGGCGAGTCCGCGCCCCCTCCAGTGCCGG
>NZ_JACSRD010000258.1 GCF_014879935.1 Prosthecobacter sp. | reverse complement strand
TCGGGAGTCCATGGGGGTTGGAATGGCTGTCTGAGAGACTCCGCTACCCACCCAAAACAGCGAAGCGCCATATTTGCACCAAGTTGAAGGACCGTGGGATCAACACTTTTGAGGCTTCCAGCGGAGTCGATGCCCTCAAACAGATGGCACTTCATGCTCCTGAGATCAGCGTTGCGGTCATAGACGTCAACTTTATCTGGAAAAGGACCAGCAAGGAGCAGCAAATTGAAACGCATGGGAAGAGCGCCGGCCTGCGGCTCGCACGTCACATTCGTGAAAAACATCCGCACGTCAGGCTCATCGGGATGTCAGGCTTTGCAGTCCAGGATGTGAGGGAGTGGTTTGCGGAGCATGGCCAGGGTTTCTTGCGCAAACACCTGCTGACGGATGGCGGGGCAAAGGAGTTCATCGACAAAATCGAGCGCGTAGCCCGCAAGCGCTATGTGAAGCCGCAACCACAGACCTTCATCGTTCATGGTCATGACAATGAGGCAGTGCATGACCTGGCAAGTTTCATTGAACAAAGCCTGCGATGGCCCCGCCCGAAAATTCTCCGCGAACTGCCTTCCGAAGGACGGACTTTAATCGAGAAGTTCGAGGACGCAGCGCAGGCGGTGGACGTCGTGTTCGTTCTTCTGACGCCGGATGACAAAGCGGCGCCAGCTAAATCTCCCAACACCATCAAAAGGCGCGCGCGGCAGAATGTGATATTCGAGCTGGGCTACTTCTATGCCAAATTGCAGCGCCAGGGAGGACGAGTGGTCCTCCTGCATAAAGGTGACATTGAGCTGCCGTCCGATCTCGCAGGAATCGTGTATGCCGACATCAAGCACGGAATTGATGCGGCCGGTGAAACCATTCGTCGCGAATTGAGCGCCTGGATATGAGCAGACGCAAAAAAACAAGACCTGCATCAGGTGAAAAGGTTGAAGTGACACTTCGCCGGATGGCCATGGTTCCCAACAAGTTGGGGATGCATGCCAGACCGGCTGCGCAATTCGTTAAGCATGCGGAGAAGTTTCAGTCGCTAGTCTGGGTGGAAAAAGACGACGAAATCGTGGATGGAAAATCAATTATGGGATTAATGATGTTGGCTGCTGGCAAGGGGGAAAAGATCAAGATTACTGTCGTCGGAATTGATGCCAAAGAAGCGCTGAAATGTCTGGTAGAGTTGGTGAAAAATGGATTCAACGACATAGAAGACTAGGACGAGTGTTTCATGCCCACGAAAAATAAGGTGCCAGGCATTGACCAGCATGGATCTTTCTTCACCTACCTTCATGGAACCCGACTTGAGCGAACTGTCCCTTTACGTGCCCAGCCTGACAGCGGGCTCGCCTCTTCCAGACAGCATCACCTTGGACCAGCGCTGGGAGGAGGCGGAGGAGGTGTTTGCCAGCGCGCAGGAGGCGGCGTTGCAGATGCTGGTGATCTTTGGCGTTCCCGAAGGCGATCAACACTGCCTGGAGGCATCCGCCGTGGTGACCGCAGTGAGTGTGGAGGGAAAGCGCACGCGCATTCATTTCAAGGAGCGTCAGCCCATCCCGGCCCGCCCCATCGCCCCGTGCCTGCTGGATGATGCGGCGGAGGAGGTGCTGGAGGCGGCCGATCTGGCCGAGGCGCGGGTGGTTTTCACGCCGCTGTTCCTGCTGCAGGAGCCGAAGACCTTTCTGCTGACCTGGAACCCGCTGAAGGAGGTGCCGATGGCAGCGATTCAAGAGGTGCGGGCACGGATGATGGCGGGGGAGCCATGCTCCTGGAACTGGACCTGCCGCTCCGTGAACAAGGTGAACGCCGGCGACCGCTTTCTGATGCTGCGCCAGGGGCCGCTGCCGCGTGGCATCGTGGGCAGCGGCTGGATCAGGACCAATGCGTGGTTCGGTGAGGAGGATGTGCCTTATGTGGACATCCTGTGGCGGCGTCTGGTGGACCCCAACCGCCCGCTGGACCCGACGACGATCCGGGGTGCGGAACAGGTGCACTGGAGCCCCTACGGCAGCGGCATCGAGTTGCCCGAGGAAGTCTTTGAAGCGGTGTGGGCCGCCTGGGATGCGCACTCCGCCAACGACCGTGCGACGGACCACCAGCCCGAAGCGCCCGCACAGGCCGCCATCGCCAACACCGCCGCGCCATCGCCCGGCGAAGCGGCCGAGGACGCCGCCTCCAGCACCGAGGGGCGGCTGATCGAAACCTGGAGCAGCCGCCGTGAGCGTGACCCTGCCAACCGCGCTCTGTGCCTGACTGCCCACGGCTACCGCTGTGCTGTCTGCGCGATGAGCTTTGCGGAAGAGTATGGGGTGATCGGGGAAGGCTTCATCCACATCCATCATGAGCAGCCGCTGGCGTCGTCTGACGATACCGTGGGAGCGAAACAGGACCCGGTGACCTTGATGAAACCCGTCTGCCCCAACTGCCACGCCATGCTGCATCGCGGCCTCAACGCCGCACTCGGAGAAGTGCGGAGCATCGCGGAACTCAAGGCGCTGCGTGAGCAGGCGCGGGCGATGCCCGCCGCACAGTGATTGTCTGTCTTGACCAGCAGTCCCTGTAAAACGGTGATTCCGCCGCCAGGTCCCAGCCCGGGAAAGGGGAATCACTTCACCAGTGCCGCGTATTTGGCGGGGTCGGACTGGAATTTGGGCAGGCAGTGGTCGCAGCAGAGGCGGACTTCCTTGCCTTCGTGCTTCACGACGACGGGATCGCCCATGCTGCCGAGTTTTTCGCCGGAGATGACACAGGTGGTCAGCGGATAGCCGTCTGCGGCCGATTTGGAGCAGGCGGCGAGGACCAGGGCGACGGAGGCGGTGAGAAGAAGGGTTTTCATGGGTGGCAAGGGATGGAGGTCTCAACGTCCGATGTGGACGCGTGTATCATACTCGAAACGAACGATGCCCGAGTCCTGATGGACGTCAAAGAGGCGGCGGAGTTCGGCGATCATGGCCGCGTGGCCGGGCTGCCCTTCGGCGGGGGCGTAGCTGCAGGACAGGAGGCGGCCTTGGAGGCTGTCGAAGTCGAAGCGCTGCTCGTTGGCGAAGGTGTGCGTGACGAACGGGCTGCGGAAGAAGCGGCCGAGCTCGCCGGCATCGATGTTTTCATGCCGCACCTTGGCGTAGTCGCTGGCGAAGCGCAGCAGCAGGTCCTCGTAGCCGCGCAGGAACGGCGTGGCGTCCAGCTTCCGCTCGTTCCAGATGAGAACGACGTGCCCGTCGGGTTTGAGGATGCGGGTGAACTCCGCGCGGGTCTCGGGCGTGTTGAACCAGTGGAAGGCCTGCGCGGCGATGAGGAGGTCGGCGCCTTGATCCGGCAGCGTGGTGGCCTGCGCGGTGCCGTTGACGCTGTGGAAGCGAGGCTCACCGGCCAGCAGGCGCTCCGCCGCCTCGCGCATCTCGCGATTGGGCTCGACCGCATGCACCTGGCAGCCGAAACGCAGGAACAACTCCGCCGAGATGCCCGTGCCGGAGCCAATGTCGGCGATGATGGATTGCGGCGTCAGTCCGGTTTCGCGTTCCAGCATCGCGATGATTTGCGGCGGATAGCCGGGGCGATAGCGGATGTAGTTCCCGACGCGGTCGGAGAAGCGTTGCTCAGGCGCGGCTGACATGCGTGCAGGATGCCCGGTGTGCGTCTGAAAACAAGTTGCCAGCATGCACGCGGCTGCTAACGCTCAAACTCCAACTTATGATCGTCGCCCCCAAAATCCGTGGATTCATCTGCACCACCGCGCACCCGACCGGCTGCGCCAAGCACGTCGCCGACCAGATCGCGGTCGTGAAAAGCCGCGGTCCCATCGCCAACGGGCCGAAGAAGGTGCTCGTCATCGGTTCCTCCACGGGTTACGGCCTTTCCTCCCGCATCGCGGCGGCGTTTGGCTGCGGGGCGGCCACCATCGGCGTGTTCTTTGAAAAGCCGGGCGAGGCCGACCGCTGCGGCACCGCAGGCTGGTACAACTCCGCCGCGTTCGAGAACGAGGCGAAGGCCGCAGGATTGTATGCCCGCTCCTTCAATGGCGACGCCTTCTCCGACCCGATGAAGGCGGAGGTGATCGAGGCGATCAAACAGGATCTCGGCCAGGTGGATTGCGTGGTGTATTCGCTCGCGTCCCCACGCCGCACGCATCCGAAGACGGGTGAGGTGTTCAAATCCTGCCTGAAGCCGATCGGTGGCTCTTACACGAACAAAAACCTCAACACCGGCAACGGGGTGGTCAATGAAGTGACCATCGAGCCTGCCAATGAGGACGACATCGCGCAGACCGTCGCCGTGATGGGCGGCGAGGACTGGGAGATGTGGATCGACGCGCTGCAAGCCGCTGGTGTGCTGGCGCAGGGGGTGCAAACCGTGGCCTACAGCTACATCGGGCCGGAAGTGACCTGGCCGATCTACAAGAACGGCACGATCGGCCGCGCGAAGGAAGACCTGGAGCGCGTGCAGCGTGCCCTGGATGGCAAACTGGCCGCGCTCGGCGGCAAGGCGTGGGTTTCCGTGAACAAGGCGCTGGTCACCCAGGCCAGCTCGGCGATCCCTGTGGTGCCGCTTTACATCTCGCTGCTCTACAAGGTGATGAAGGCCGAGGGCACGCACGAGGACTGCATCGAGCAGATGGACCGCCTGTTCCGCGAGCGTCTCTACAACGGCCAGCCGCAGCCTGACGAGGCGGGCCGCATCCGCGTGGACGATTGGGAAATGACGCCGAAGGTCCAGCAGCTCGTCGATGAGCGCTGGAAGGCCGTCTGCACCGAGAATCTGTCGGAGCTGGGCGACTTCGAAGGCTACCAGTCCAGTTTCCTGCGTCTCTTCGGCTTCGGTCTCGAAGGCGTGGACTACAACGCGGAAGTCGATACCGGCATCAGCGTGCCATCGCTGGGCTGAGTCCGGGACAGTCTGCGTGTCTTGCTCGAGGGCGGCGCTGTGGCGCGGAGTTTCGGTTCCGCGAAGGCAGCGACTCGGAATCGGAATTCCGAGCTACAGGCTGCCTCGCGGCAGTTTTCAGATCAGTGGGCGCGTTTGCGCGTCAGCATGATTTCGTTGCCCTCGGTATCCACGCACATCGCCAGGTGGGGCGGCTCGCCATTCTCGGGCTGCGGCTCGTGGGTGAGCTGGCCGCCTGCAGCGACGATCTCACGCGCGCCTTCGATGACATCGGCCACCTGGAAGCTGAGACCGGTCCAGGTGCGTTTGCCTTCGCCACCGCCGTGAATGCCGATGATGCCGTCGCAGATGGACACCTCGCTGATGATGTCGTTCTGCTTGAGGATCGTGCCGCCGAAGACCTGGGCGTAGAAATTTACCGCGCGGTTCATGTCCGCCGCCCAGATGACGTATTTGAGTCGTTCCACTTTCATGGACGGTCCCTGCCACAGTCTGGCGGGCGTTGACAGCGAATCCTGCATGGACGCGGTGATGTTCTGACCGGGAGGCCGCGGGGAGGGCCGGATCGCGTGGGTGGAGTCGATGGAAACGGCCTGAAGTGCGCCGGGGCACGTTCTGTAGGTGGCGGTTTTGGAAACGATCGACTCCCGGACGCGAACATGAACAGACTCAAGCGGCTCTGGAACAGCCTCAGGGACAGCTTCTGGTTTTTCCCCTCGCTCATCGTCGCACTGAGCATGGTGTTTGCGGTGTCGTTGATCGAAGTGGATGCGACGCCCGGCATCGAAGGCTGGCTGGCGCTCTGGCCGCGGGTGTTCGGTGCCAGCGCGGAGGGGGCACGGGGGATGCTGTCCACCATCGCAGGGTCGATGATGACCGTGGTGGGCGTCACGTTCTCGATGATCCTGGTGACGCTGACGCTGGCATCCACCCAGTACACGTCGCGCATCTTGCGCAACTTCGTGCGCGACCGCGTGACGCAGGTGGTGCTGGGGCTGTTTGCCAGCGTGTTCACGTTCTGCCTCATCGTGCTGCGGACCATTCGTGGCGGCGACGAAAGCGGGTTCGTGCCGAGCATCGCGGTGACCGTGGCCGTGTTCCTGGCGATCGGCGGCATCGGCGTGTTGATTTTCTTCATTCATCACATCGCCATCGCGATCCAGGCCTCAAGCATCATGGCCGCGGTCGCGGGCGAGACGATCGCGGCCGTTGACAGGCTGTTTCCTGACCGCCTTGGGGACGGGATGGCGGACCAGGCTGCGGGTGGGGCTTCCCGCACAGTTCCAGCCGGGCCGTGGCAGTGTGTTTCCGCCAGCCGGAGCGGTTACATCCAGAGTCTGGAAACAGCCACGCTGCTGCGGGTGGCGAAGGAGCGGAAGACGGTGATCCGGATGGAGCGTGGCATTGGCGAGTTCGTGGTGCAGGACACGCCGCTGGTGTCGCTCATCGGTGCCGAGCCGCCTGACGAGGACGTGTGTGAAGAGCTGCGGGATGCCTACGGCATCGACCGGCACCGGACGGTGGAACAAGACGCGGGCTTTGGCATCCGGCAACTGGTGGACATGGCCTTGCGTGCTCTTTCACCGGGTGTGAATGACACCACGACCGCGGTGATGTGTGTGGACTATCTGACCGCGATCCTCGCCCGGCTGGCGACGCGGGACATTCCATCCTCCCACCGCCATGAAGACGGCGAACTGCGGGTGATTGCCATCGGTCCCACCTTCGCCAGCCTGGTTGATGAATCGTTCGACCAGATCCGTGAGAGCTCGGACGGGAACCTGGCCATGATGCTGCAGTTGCTCGGCGGGCTTCACACCATCGGCAGCCTGACCGGCAGCAAGACCCGCCGGCAGATGCTGCTGGATCATGCGCAAGGCATCGCCGAGCAGGCGGAGCGCAGCCTCAAATCGGCACGGGACCACAAGCGATTCCGGGAGCGACATGCGTGGGTGCGTGCGTGCCTGGAGGGCGGGGACGCGGCCTAGCTCGCGCCACTGCCACGGATGACGGCGGGCAAAGTCTGCGCGAGGATTTTCAAATCGAGCAGCAGCGACCAGTTGTCGATGTACTTGAGGTCCAGGGCGACCCATTCCTCGAAGTTTTTGATTCCGTTGCGGCCGGTGACCTGCCACAGGCAGGTGAGGCCCGGTTTGACGCTGAGGCGGCGGCGCTGCGCATGCTTTTCGATGCGCTGGATCTCATAGACGGGAAGGGGACGGGGGCCGACGAGGCTCATCTCCCCGCGCAGCACGTTGATGAGCTGCGGCAGCTCGTCGATGCTGTTGCGACGCAGCCAGCGGCCGAAGGCGAAGATGCGCGGGTCGTTGGTGATCTTGAAGACGGGGCCGTCCATCTCGTTGTGCGCCTCCAGCTCGGCACGTTTGGTCTCGGCGTCCGTGTGCATGGTGCGGAACTTCCACATGACGAAGGGCCGGCCGTAGTGTCCGGCGCGTTCCTGGCGGAAGAACACCGGCCCTTTGGAACCGAGGCGGATGCCGATGATGGCGATGAGCCACAGCGGCATTGAAATGAGCAACAGAACGAGGGCTCCGACGCGATCGACGATGCCTTTGAACAGAAGCTCCCACGAGGCCTGGGGGGTGCTGTGAAAGACGAGCATCAGGCGGCCGCCGAGCACGTCGAAGGTCGGGCGGGCGATGGCGGTCTGGAAGAAATCCGCCGCGATCCAGGCCTCGACGCCTTCCGTTTCGCAGGCCTGCACGGCTTCCTCGATCTTGCTGAAGTGAACATGCTGCGCGACGAAGAGCACGCGGCTGATCGAGTGCTGGTGCAAAGCTGCCACGAGGTCGGTGATCGGCCGCTGGGTGATGTCGATGCTGTCCAGCACCTCGACCTCGGCCCGCTGTTCCGTGCTCATGTTGGCGAGAAAGGCGTCCATGTCGTCCTGGCTGCCGGCGACGAGCACGCGCTCCCGGCCTTTGCCGGAGCTCATCTGGCGGCGGATCATGTCACGCTGCCAGGCCTCGCGGAGCAGGAGCGACAAGGCGCCCAGCGCCACGGAGAAGACGACGACGGCGCGGCTTTCGATCGCCCATTTGAAGAACACCATGCAGAAGGCCACGCAGACGCCGATGACGACGAGGCCTTCGACTAGCTGGCGGATGGAACGGGCGGGCGTTTTGTTCGCGAGGTTCGAGTAAAAGCCGCGAGCTTCGAGCACGATGGGGGTGAATGGGGCCACGACGGCGATGACCCAGTAGAACTTGTCCAGGGGCGGAATCTCCACCACATCGGGGATGAACACGGGCACGAGACGGAAGCGCAAGAAATGACCGAACCACAGACAGAAGGCCAGAAGGGCGCTGTCGAGCAGTTCGGTGAGCTGCAAATTGATTTCTTGCTTCCGGCCCAGCATAATGGCGCTCTGGTTGCTTAAAATTTGTTTAAAGTTGTTAAAATTATAGTCCGCCTAGCCAATGGCTCAACTCGTTTCCTCGAAAAACTTACTCATGTCCTCCCGGCCGCTGGCTGTGGGGGTGATTTCGGACGAGCCGGCGCTCGAACACTTTGTTTCGCTCGATGCGCCTGCCCGTCTGGCCCTGTGTGACGTGGCAGAGCTGCGGCTCGACCTGTTGAAGCTGCCGCCAGCCGATCTGAGGGCAAAACTGGCCGGAAACACGCTGCCGTTGCTCCTCACCGCCCGTCATCCAGCCGAAGGCGGGCAGGGACCGGAAGATCCAGTCGCCCGTGGAGCCATGATCGAGCCTCTTCTGGATCTGGCCGCGCTGATCGACATCGAACTGCGCAGCGCCATGCCGATGCAGGGCACCGTCCAGGAGGCACGTGCCGTCGGTGTGCCGGTGGTGGGTTCGTTTCACGATTTCCAGGCCACGCCTGCGGATGATGTGCTCCTGGGAGCGGTGAATTTCGGCCAGCAGGCCGGCCTCGATGCCGTGAAGATCGCCACCTATCTGAACACGCAGGACGATCTGGTCCGCCTCATGAAACTGGCCGGCGGCACGCATCGCCTGCGTCTCTCAGTGATGGGCATGGGCCCGTGGGGACGCGTTTCCCGTCTGGTGCTGGCAAAATGTGGCAGCCTGCTGAATTACGGCTTCATTGGCACCTCGAACGCTCCCGGCCAGTGGCCCGCCGCCCGCCTGAAGGAACTCCTCGCCGAACTTTGACAATGATTCTCCGTCCCCACTTTTCTCTTCACCGAACCGCCCTCGCCACGACCCTGTGCGCCGCGCTTTTGACCGGCTGCATCGACGAAAAACGCGAGAAGGAGCTCCAATGGCGCGAGGAGGAGGCCGAGGCCAAGATCGCCGCCGCCGCCAAAATCCAGCGCGAGGCCGCGGCAGAGCGTCAGCGCATCGAGCAGGAGAAGGCCCAGCTCGCCGCTCGTGAGCAGGCGATGCAGGTGCTCAAGAAACGGATGGAGGCGGAGCTGGCGGAGGAGACGGAGAAACTGCGCAAAGTCCGCCGCGAGATCGAGATCAAGAACCTCCGTGGCGCCATTCCTCAAATCTCGGCCGGCCGCTGCATCATCATCGATCCCGAGACGGATGATGTGTTGTTTGAAAAGAATCCAGACGTCAAAGGCGCCATCGCCAGCACCACGAAGATCATGACCGGTCTGCTCGTGGTGGAGGCGGGAGATCTCGACAAGGTCGTCACCGTGGAGCTCAGCGATACGCAGTGCGCCCCGGTGCGCATCGGTTTGAAGGTGGGGGAGACCTACACGCGTCGTCAGCTCCTCACCGCCATGATGGTGAAAAGCTCGAACGACATCGCCCAGGCGCTCGCACGCGACAACGCGGGCAGCGTGGCGGCATTCGCCACCAAGATGAATGAGCGCGCGAAACAGCTCGGCCTGCAAAACACTTTCTTCGTCAATCCGCACGGCCTGCCATCCACCACGGATCAGGATCCTTTCAGCACCGCCCGTGATCTCGCTGTGATCGCCAAAGCCGCCGACAAGCAGCCTGAACTGCGGAAGGTCGTGAAGCTCCAGAGCTACAAGTTCCTCCGCCCCGACGGCAAGGCCATCGACCTTGCCAACACCAACCGTGTGCTGCGCACGGCGAGTTACTGTGACGGCATGAAAACGGGCTACACCGACGCTGCAGGCTACTGCCTGGTGGCCACGGGTGAGCGCAATGGCCGCCGCCGCATTGTCGTCGTTCTCAACGACACCAGCGAAGGAGTCTGGCGTGATGCGCAGGCCCTGCTGGACTGGGCGTTGAAGGCGTGATGCGCATGGTCTGACAGGCGGCCATGGGCGGAGTGCATTCGTCATTCGACATTCGGCATTCGTCATTCAACATGGCCGCCTCCGACCATGAAATCATACGCACTCTCCTTCCTCTCGCTCTGCCTTGCCGCCGTCAGCCTTGCTGAAACGTCGAAGAACCTCGCCATCGACCCGAAGCCGCGTGAAGGCGGCTGGGTAAAGCGTCATGAGTCCTTCAACGAGACATCGAAGAAGGGCGAGGCGGAGCTGGTTTTCCTTGGCGACTCCATCACGCAAGGCTGGGAAGGCAACGGCAAGGAAGTCTGGGCCAAGACCTGGGCGCCGCTCAAAGCCGCGAACTTCGGCATCGGCGCAGATCGCACGGAGCATGTCATCTGGCGTCTGCAAAACGGCAATTTCGACGGTTTGAAGCCGAAGCTCGTCGTTTTGATGATCGGCACGAACAACACCGGTCATCAGGGGCGCCCCGCTGCCGAGCATGGGGGCGCCGTTTACACCAGCAGCGCGGAGCAGACCGCTGAAGGCGTCAAAACGATCCTCGACATCCTCGGCAAGAAGCTGCCGGAGACCAAGGTGCTGCTGCTCGGCATCTTCCCGCGTGGCGCGACCAAGGAGGACAAGATGCGCCAGCAGAACGTCGTCACGAACAACCTCATCTCCGGCTTCGCCGACGGCAAACGCGTGTTCTACATGGACATCGGCAACACCTTCCTCCAGCCCGACGGCACGCTGCCGAAGGAAATCATGCCCGACCTGCTTCACCTCAACGCGCAAGGCTACCAGATGTGGGCCGATGCCATCGAGGGCAAGGTGAAGGAACTCGTGAAGTAAGCTGTTGTGTCCGTGTCCGGCTTCAGCCCCCTCATCCAAGTCTCATTGCGCCCATGAAATCTCTTCTCATCCCGCTGTTGTTCGTCTCCACGGCCAGCTTTGCCCAGATCGCCGGCCAGGCCACGCCGGTGGATAAAATCAAGATCGCCAAAGGCTTCAAAGTGGAGCTGCTGTACTCCGTACCGAAGGAGACGGAGGGTTCGTGGGTGGCGATGACCCAGGACGACAAGGGACGGATGATTTGCAGCGACCAGTACGGCGCGCTGTATCGCATCACGCCGCCTGCCATCGGTGGAAGCCCGGGAGAAACGAAGGTGGAGAAGCTAAGTATCGACTTCGGTCATTGCCAGGGGCTGCTTTACCATGCGGGGGCGCTGTATGGCGTGGTGAATGACGAGGTATATCAGGGCCGCGGCCTCTACCGCTGCAAAGACACGAATGGAGACGATCAATTCGACACCGTGGAGCTGCTCCGGGCCTTCCCAGGCAAATCAGGTGAGCATGGGCCGCATGGCGTCATCGCCTCGCCCGACGGCAAAAGCCTCTACGTGCAGTGTGGCAACCAGTTGGAGGAGCCAAACTGCGAAACGAGCCGCGTGCCGAGGAACTGGGCTGAAGACCAGCTTTTTCCCATGCTGCTGGGTCGCGGCTTCATGCGTGACAAGCTCGCTCCTGGCGGCTGGCTCGCGAAGACCGATCTCGACGGCAAATCGTGGGAGCTGATGACCATCGGCACCCGCAACACCTATGACATCGCCATCAATCGCAACGGCGACATCTTCGGCTTCGACGCCGACATGGAGTGGGACACCGGCATGCCGTGGTATCGCCCGACACGCGTCTGCTTCATGCAAAGCGGCGGCGACTTTGGCTGGCGCACATGCAGCAAGAAATTCCCTTCGCGCTGGGAAGACAGCCTGCCGTCTGCCGTGGACATCGGTCCGGGCTCGCCCACCGGCGTGGCGTTTGGTTATGGCGCGAAGTTTCCCGCGAAGTTTCAAGACGCGCTGTACATCTGCGACTGGAGCTACGGCAAGATGTACGCCGTGCATCTCGATCAAAACGGCGCGGGTTACACTGGCGCTGCGGAAGAATTCATGAGCGCTTCGCCATTGCCGCTGACGGATATCGAGGTCTCGAAGAAGGATGGGGCGATGTATGTCAGCGTGGGTGGCCGAAAAGTGCAGAGCGGACTGTATCGGGTGACTTATACCGGCTCGGAAAAGTCCGATGCGTCGGAGAAGTCGGACTTGTCTGACCTCGCCAAGGTTCGCGCTTCACTCGAAGTCCCAGGCACCACCATTGAAGCTGCCTGGCCGCAACTTTCTTCCGCGGATCGTCATCTCCGCTTCGCTGCCCGCATTGCCCTGGAGCATCAGCCCGTGGCTTCCTGGAAAGACAAAGCGCTCTCCGAAGCCAATCCGCGTGCCGCTTTGACCGCATTGATGGCGCTGGCCCGCAGCAGTGGCGGAGACAAAGCGTTGCAGAAGCCGATTCTCGACGCGCTGGGCAAGATCGACTTCAAAAGACTCAAGGGCATCGACCGCGTGACGCTGATTCGCGATTACATGTTGGCCTTCACCCGCATGGGCGAACCGGACGCGGCGACGAAGGCCGAATTGATCGCCAAACTCAATCCGC
Organism: Prosthecobacter sp.; assembly: GCF_014879935.1. Lineage (GTDB taxonomy): Bacteria > Verrucomicrobiota > Verrucomicrobiia > Verrucomicrobiales > Verrucomicrobiaceae > Prosthecobacter. The sequence continues at coordinate 4,259 of NZ_JACSRD010000258.1, read as the reverse complement.
TCTTCCCGACGAACGACACCGGGCTCAATCGCGACCTCGCGGAGGTGCTCGTGTATCTCGGTGACGCCGGAATCGTCGCCAAGGCGGCTCCGCTGGTGAACGATTCGCCCACGCAGGAGGAGCAGATCGACTACGCGCGCATTTTGCGTTTTGCGAAGACCGGCTGGACGCGGGAACACCGCGCTGATTACTTCCGCTGGTTCCTGCGTGCCGCGAACTACAAAGGCGGTGCCTCGTTTGACCTCTTCATTGGAGAAATCAAAACGGATGCTCTCAAAACGATGACGGAGGAGGAGAAACTCGCGATCAAGGACGTGCTCGATGCCAAGCCCGAAGTCAAAGCGCCCACGTTCACCGTGAAGCCGATGCAGTTCGTCAAAGCGTGGACGATGGCCGATCTCGAAAAATCGCTCGGCGTCGGTTTGGAGGGCAATCGCGACTTCCAGAACGGCCGCAACATGTTCGGCGCGGCCACGTGCTTCGCCTGTCATCGATTCAACAATGAGGGTGGTGCCGTCGGCCCTGATCTGACCTCCGTGGCTGGCAAATACAGCCCGCGCGACCTGCTGGAGCACATCCTGGAGCCCAGCAAGGAGATCAGCGACCAATACGGCAGCACTGTCTTCACCAAGAAGGACGGCAGCGTGGTCGTGGGACGCATCGCCAACATGAAGGAGGACATCATGATGGTCTGCACGAACATGATGGACCCGAACAACTTCACCAATGTGGATGTGAAGGACGTGGTGAAGACCGAGGAGAGCAAGGTCAGCATGATGCCGCCCGGCCTGCTGTTCATGCTGAAGGAGGACGACATCCTCGACCTGATGGCCTACCTGCTCAGCAAGGGCAATCCCGACGATCCGATGTTCGTGAAGTAGGCGTGTCTGTCGTCAAGGAGTGGTCAGGAGGACTGCGGTCCCGAAACCTGACCACTCTGACCTTTCGATGACGCCTGGTGACCACAAAAAAGCTCCGGCAGGTGCTGCCGGAGCTTCTTGGTTTGAAAGTTGAGGTTCAGAGGGGGCTTACTTGCCTTTCTTCTCGGCGGCAGCCGTCGCGGCCTTCTGCTTGGCCCAGCGGGCTTTCTGTGCGTCGGCGATGCGCTTGCGAGCGGCGGCGGACATGTTGCGCTTCTTCTTTTTGGCAGGCTTGGACTTGGTGGGAGCGGCGGATTCACCGAGCATCGAGGCAAGCTCGGCCTGCAGGGCTTCGATTTTTTCTTGAAGGGCGGCGGCTCGGCGGAGTTGGGTGGCGGTCAGGTTCATTAGTGCTTGGGGGGTAAACAGAGTTGTAATGCTCTGTGTATGAACGATTAAGGTCCGTGTCAACCTAGGAATTTGAACTTAGGATCAAGAAATGGCTTCAGATGGGCCTGTCATAAATGCTCTGAAACACCTCCTTGGTGTTCGGGTCGATGATGGTGATGCCATCCTTTCCGAAGCGGGCGGTGACGGTCGCACCCTTGCCGTCCTGCATGTATTTCCAGTTCAAATCGCGCACGCGGGCGGCGGCATCGACGATGGCGCAAGTTATCCGGGCTTCTTCGGCTGTGGGATAGATGTCCGCGACAGCTTCGCGGCTTTCGTTGGCGAACTTCACACGGCAGATGGCCACGAGACCGACGGTAAGGCTGTCCACGCCGTAACCGATGTAGCCTTTGCTGCCGTCCGGGCGCAGGACTTCCCGGGTGAAGTGGTTGTTGCTCGTGCGTGAGCCGCCGCCGGCGTTCCACCAGCGGAAGCCGCGATACTGCTGGTCGCTTTCCACCTTGCCATCCGCGCCGACGATTTCGTGACCTTGGTTCACCGGACCTTCGAAGTCAGCGGGAGTCACCCAGTTGTTATGAAAGTTGATCGACATGCCGTTGTCGAAGTCCACGCGCACCTGCACCGCATCGAAGGCATTGATGCCATCGCGCACGAGGCGTTTCTTCTGGCCCACGGCGGTGAGACTGACGGGCTTTGATTTGTAGTAGCTCCAGATCAGGTCCGTCCAATGCGGGCCGACATAGCTGAAGGGATCGCTGTCCTCCACCCACTTGAAGGTGCTGGTGGAGACTTCGAGCGGTTCCTCAAGATAAGCCGTTCCATAAAGCGGCGCTCCGATGCGGTTCTGGATGTCATCGCGGATGCGGAGATGATCGGGGTCGTAGCGCTTGTGCATGTCCACGGCGACGATGAGGTTCTTCGCCTTGGCGGCGTCGATGATCTGGTCGGCCTCCTGGATCGAGAGGCACATCGGTTTTTCCGTCAAAACGTGCACTCCTCTGGCCAGCGCGGCGAGAATCGGCTGCGTGTGCAGATGATCCGGCGTGGCGACGGCCATCACATCGAGATCCGGGAAGGCGGTGAGGATGTCGTTCCACGGTTCATCGCCGAAGAAGGCCTGCGGTTCGTGCCCGGTGAGGTCCTTGAAGGCTGCGGCGGCTTTGCGGGCGGATTTTTCGCTGCGGGTGGCCACGGCGACGAGATCGAACTTCACCGGAGCCAGGTCGCGGGTGTGTTTGTCCAATCCGACACGCGCAAGTTGTCCCGCGATGCCGAAACGCTGCAGGTCCGCGTAGGCACGTGCGTGGACATCTCCGCCGAACATGCCGGCGCCGACGAGGGCGATCTTGATAGTGGGTTCCATGGTAGGCGGCATGGAAGGCGGACGCCTCCGCCACGCAAGCCGCCTTGATGATACACGAGTGCCGGATTCGCATGTTTTGGTGAGGACGGGCATGTTGTCCATGCAGACGGGCGTTCTAGCATCGCCCATGAAAACGACCCTGCTCCTCGCTTGTCTGTCGGCCGCTGCGTCGGCGTCGATGGCCGCCACCTTCCATGAGGTGGTGGGGACTCACTTCAAGGCGTGGGACACGGATCACGACACGGTGCTTTCCATCGTGGAGATCGAGCACGCGGTGGCCTCGCCAGCGAACACAGGCGCGGCAGCGGCGGCCATCGCGAGCCTGCGGCGGGCTGTCCGCACCAAGTCCTTCAAACTGCCGCCGCTGACGCTCGGAGCCATTCGGCAACTCGTGCCCAAACCGCAGGGACGGGAAGATCTGCCGGATCTCGAGGAAATGTTCGCCTCGGCTTTGAACAGCATCGATTCCAGCACCTCGGAGCTGCTGGTGCCCGCCAAGCTGGGGCTCGACTGCCTGGAGCAGGGAAAACTGGGCGACTGCTTCTGCCTAGCACCGCTGGGGGCGATGCTGCATCGCGATCCGGCCGAGGTGGTGCGCATGTTCGGGCAGGGGAACGACGGTTTTGTCTCCGTGACCCTCGGTGGCGGCCGGGTGTTCCGCGTGCCATTTCCCACGGATGCCGAACGTGCTCTCATGGCGACCAGCGATGGCAGTGGCGTGTGGGTGAACTGCTACGAGAAGGCGGTCGGGCAGTTGAAAATGGACAAGGACGATCCCGACCACGTGACGGAACTCAACGTCGTCACCCGTGGCGGCTCCGCCGGCACCATGCTGTCGATTTTGACCGGCCACGAGATCGTGCGCGCCTCCTGTCTGCCCTTTCGGAATAAAAAAGTGCCCGAAGCCGAAAAGGCGCGGCTGCTGGATGACCTCCGGCGCCAGATGACGGCCACTCAGGCCGCAGGCCGGCTCATCTGCGGCGGCACGGCCAGCGGCAAGACCACGGCAGGCCGCCGTCCGCCGGGCGTTCGCGGGCCGCACGCCTACGCGATCCTCAATTACGACGCCCCAACGGACATCGTGACGCTCTGGGACCCGCACGGGGATGATTTTCAGCCCGGACCGGGACCTGCGGGCATCCAGAACGGCTATCCGCGCACCCTGGGCCGCGTGAAGGTGCCGTTGACCGAGCTGGTGCAATGGTTCGGCGGTTTTTCCTTTGAGACGGACCAGCCCTTGAAAGCGAGCTGATTGACAACCGCCTCAAGCCTTCTCAACGGCGGAGAAAGAGTGGTCGGTGGGAAGTGCTCGCTCCATGCTCGCGGGAACGTCCGCGAGCGCAGGTGGGAAAACGTGATTGAGTCCCCTGGACTCAGGTCGAGGGCCGTCCAGAGGACTGCACCCCATCACACCATCGTCAGCCGGCTTCGCATCAGGCAAGGGCAGGCCCCGGTGAAACTTTAAATCCTCAACGCCCCTGGTGCATCATCGCCAACAAGATCGACCTCCCCGAGGCGCAGGAAAACCTCGTCCACTTCAAGGAGCGCTTCAAACGCATCAAGATCCACCCCGTCTCCGCCGAGACCGGCGAAGGCCTCGACAAGCTCAAGAAGTGGCTCGACGA
>NZ_JACSRD010000218.1 GCF_014879935.1 Prosthecobacter sp. | reverse complement strand
GAAGTCATGGGCATCGACCCCGACCTCGGCCTCGCCTTCGCGAAGAGCCAGATGGCCGCCGGCGGCACCTTGCCGACCAAGGGCAACGTCTTCATCAGCGTGAAGGAAGCCGACAAGCAAAACGTCGCCCGCATCGCCAAAGGCTACGCCGACCTCGGCTTCACCCTGTATGCCACCCCCGGCACCGGCCAAGTCATCACCGACGCCGGCATCCCCGTGAACATCCTCCCCAAACTCGCCAGCGGCCAACGCCCCAACGTCATCGACCTCATGAAAAACAAGGACATGGCGATGGTCATCAACACCCCTAGCGGCAAAAACACCCGCGAGGATGAAGTAAAGATCCGCACTGCGACGATGCAAAACCGCATCCCCATCATGACCACGCTCCGTGGTGCTGACGCGGCCTTGAAGGCGATCAAGTCACTGCAAGGCAGCGAAGTGCAGGTGCGGGCTTTGCAGGAGTATCATTCGTAGCATTTGCTAAATTCCGAACACCAAGCTCGTTTCACGGCGGAGTATGAAAGCGATCAAATTTTCATGTCCCAACTGCGGGCAACATATTTCAGTCACCGAGCGGAAGTTCGGAATGGCGGGACAGTGTCCAACATGCCAACAAGACATGGTTATCCCTAGTTTGCGCAAATCTCGCAGAGCCGTGATCGGCATTGCCATACCCGCACTTGCGCTGCTGCTTGTCGCCGCTGGAATTTCTGTGACGATGAGCTCTGCTAGTGCGGGTGCTGAGATTCGCCCTTTGGTCGGAACTGGCAAACCTTTCAGGCCAAAAGCATCTGGTATAGGTATCGTGCAATTGAATGGGAGGGGCATGACATGGCAGGATATGGTCACCGAGAGTTCACTGGATGAAATTGTCGGGGTGATAGAATCCAGAGGGAACCTTGTGGAACGTCAAATCTATGCAGGCATGTCGCCTTGGGTAGCTACTCTGGATCGACTTGCGACGACTCGCTGTGTTGCTGGAGGAGTTATTGTGGCAAAACGTGCTGCATCTTGGAACCTTGATAGTGCCTTTCATCGTTTGTCAGCGCCCAAGCTAGACCCTGCATGGGAGTTGCTAACCGAGCCGATCTCGGAAAGCGAACTCATTCCTGACGGGACATTTTCTGACCGCAGATCGTCACTTGCTACGATGACTGTTATTGCGCGTGTGCCCGATTCATTGCCAACAGGCAGTGTCTTGTTGTCTCTCGCTTGTGAGCCGGTGGGGGTGAAAAGAAAACCAGATTTCATCTCCCCTCCAAGTTTTCAACTTGTTATTGAGGATGCGCCTCATCCAGATAGAGAGACGCTCCTTTCGTTTTTTGGATGTGTGATATTGGAGCCAGCAATGACGAAAAAAGATGGGGAGTCATTCCCAGATCAACATCGTTTGAGAGAGGGCAAGATAGCGTTGCAAGCGGCTATTTTATTGCCCCGATTAAATAAAGAAATGGATGGTGGTCTCCAAACTCTAGGCCGTGAAATTCTCAACCACCCTGCTTACAAAGATGCTGTTATTTTTCTCCAAAAACGCGAGGCAAGACTCAGTGGCCATACAGACCGAAAGAAAAGCGAATGATTCACCCGCCATGAAAGCTTTGTCATGTCCTATTCCGATAAGTAAACGTGCTTTTCTATCTTCATTTACGTCGATTGCGAGATTTGGCGTTCTTTGCAGTCTGCTTTCCATTGCAAGACTGTCAGCTCAATCTGTCCAAGGGGGATCAACTTTACCTATTCCAAGTGGAACTTCCGTGAGTGTCGCTGAATGGTCACGCGATGGGCGTTACCTCGCAACGGCGCTCAAACCGGAAGCCAGTGTCATAGTTTGGTCCATTCAGTCGAGTGTAGAAGCGTCTGGCAAGGTCGCGACAAAAGTGGAACAACGTTTTCGTTGGGGGCCGATGAAAGAGGCACCCAGTGCATTGGCTTTTTCGCCTGATGGCACAAAGTTGGCCATGTGCCTGTTCACTGGGCATCTCGTGATACTGGATGCCACTTTCAAAACAAGCAGCGCACTGTCCAGCACGGCTACTGGAGTGGAGAATGTGAGGTTTATTGAGTTTTCTCACGACGGCAATCTGCTCGTCGTCGGTGGATCGAAAACCGTGTTCTTCAACACCAAAGACAACTCGGTTGCACATCAAATTGCGTCCCAAGTCTCAACCGGCTGTTTTTCTCAAGCTGACGGCATTTTTCTAGCAGTCCCCGATTCGTTCAAAAGGGAGGGTCTTGTCTCATGCCGATTCCCGTCGCTGGAAAGCAAGATTCTACCGGTTCAAGACATAAGCAGCACTTCCTCGGTGGCTATTTCGCCGAATGGAAGCCAGGCGGTGTGCGATGATATATTTGGCAACCTTCAATTTTCCAATTTAGGCAAAACTGCTTTTCAGAAACTCACAGTCGCAAACGGCCAAGGCACCCCTTTCTATAGTCCTGAATGGTTTGATGACGTGTCTGTTCTATGTGTCAGCTACAACCGTAGTCCGAACACTGTCGGTTTTGGTTTATGGCATGTGCAACTGGCCGAAAAAAACATTTCTCGGTTCACAACTCTCTTTTCTTCGGTGCCGACAACTGGGCGCTTTCCGAGTATTTCATGCAAAATAACTGTGCAGCCTGGCAAGGGTGACCGCCTGTTGTTTGCCACGGCTTACTCGGCGGGCCTTGCAGATAAGCATCTGCTGTTTCACACGTTCTTACTTCAAGACTATTCAGAGATGCTAAAGCGGTTCAAGCTCAGCCCAATCGGCAAATAGCTTCCCAGCGAAAACAGGTGAAAAGAAATTGGAAATTGGAACATTAATCCCGCCAATCCTTCGCATCTCCCCTTTTACCACCAAATCCCCGCAAAGTAGAAGCAGCAAAATAAACTGTTTGTCCGTGTTTGTCCCTTTATCAGCATGAACAGTTCATCAGACAAATGAAATTCAGGCATATCATGATTCATGAGGTTTTACCCGTGTTGTTCGGGGTCATCGTTATTTCTTTCGCTGTGTTGATGGCTGGCAAGAAACTTGACAAACCTCAGCGGGCAACCAGGCCGCCTCTAGCCGAGGATGGTCAGACAACGCGTGCAGGTTCTGCTCCATCCAAGAATCCGATTTCTCCGCCTCCTGAAAATCAACCATCCAAGCCGATGGAGGAACGGCCAATTCAATCGAACGTGGGAACCAAAGCTGCCACCTCACCGCCTGTCCCTGGTTTGAATCCTTTAAACTTTAGACAGGTAAGCTTAGAGGATGCTTTATCCCAAGACCTTATAACAATGACCTGTCGTGGGGCGGGACTTCAAAAGTTATCGTTGATTCTCGCTCTTCAAACAGCGGAGCCGTTGGTTGTGGTGATCGCCGCAGGGAGCATCTTTGAGTCCAAAGACCCGCAGACTCAAAACATGCTCGTTCCCTCTGAGAATCGCCTTCCTCTAATAGAAAAGGGAAATAGTCGAATAGAAAGGGGAGATAGTCGGTCCTTTCTTGTGGATGCGCGGTGCATGAACATGGCACTTGATACCCCAGGCTATAGTAATGAATTCAGTGTCAAAAAAACTCGTGTTTCTGGTGATTTGGATAGGCTAATCCGATCGGCGGAGTTCACCAAATTGAGTCCAAGAGTTGAACAGTTCGCCATCTGGACGATTACAGATAATCCGAACCCGGGCGGTTACACTCCAATAATAGAAAATCGAGGCACGAACACAACCGGTATACCCCTTCCGCCACTAGCAAGTGGCGCTGGGCGGCGGCAAGGCACGGGCACGGGGCCTGATGAAGACGAGATTTTCGAGATTCGGCGCGTGTTCTCAAGCTGTGGTATTGAAGTGCAAAGATACCGAGCTCTTCAATCCGAGGTAAAAGCGATTATTCCAATGAACACATGGGCGATTATTCCAATGCGCACATGGACCGATCGGAGCGGCCGCAAGCTGGAGGCGGAACTGCTTGAAATATCGCCTAAAGTTGATGAAAAGGAGCGCTATCGAGGGATTTTTCGCCGTCCTGATGGAACAACTTTCATCTATGCTATTGGAGACCTCATTGAATCGGATGTCCAGCTTGTGAAGGGTGCCTTGGATAAAAATCCCTCGCTGCTACCAAAAACTGGCAAGTAGGGGTGAAGGAGAAACGAGTGGAAACGGGGCGAGGGTGAAAAAATCGACGACCCACCTCCTCGTCACCTTCCGCTTCGCCGATTCGCTGCCGCGTGAACTCCTCGTGCAAACGGGGTCAGGCAAAAAATTGACAAAACACCCGCTTCGTCACCTTCCGCCTCGCCGATTCGCTGCCGCGTGAACTCCTCGATGACTGGCTTCGCGTTCATCCTTCGCTGAAGCATTGTTGCCCAAGCCCGCGAGGCCTTCCTCGCCGCGAATCCGCCGCCTTGGGACGACATCACCCAAGCCTGCCACCACGCCCCGTTCTCCGACAAGCTCGACGAACCACTCGACGCCGCGCACGGCTCCTGCGCCTTGCGTGATCTACGCATCGCCCGGCACTCAATCGTTCCGATACTGAGCCGTGTAGTTGCCCTTCTTGTCGATGATGCCGAACTCCACGAGATCACGTTTGATCTTCGCAGGCGTCTCACGCTCCATCATGGCCATCGCATACCGGAACCACTCATCGGTAATATAACCGGGATACGGCGTAGATGGCCTCTTGGGCAGCGCCTGATGAGCCGCTACCGAAGTGCGTTTGCGAAGTGGTTTGGTCGCAGGCATGGCTAATGGGTCCAACGGGGTTTGAAGTAGCCCAAGATGCACGAGGGATCGCGCACGGCAATCTGGATGTGGGACTTTTCCCGGATGTCGGAGCCTTCAAAGACGGGCGTCCCCTCCTGAAAGACGCCACGAACGGTTTGGAACTCGATGCCGAACAACTTCGTCAGCCACGGCAGGCCGTAATTGATCACATCGCAATCCAGCCTGTGCATGAACCTCTCATTGGCGGGGAAGGGCTTGGGTGCGACACAGACATAGTTGCGATGAGCCGCCTGAAGCATGGCCGTGCAGCGTGTGTCCAGCAGATCAAAGCAGTTTCCCAACTGAATGACGGCTCCGAGCACGGACGGCTTCTTGATCCGCTTCCTCTTTTTCAATTCATTGGCCCAGGCAATGGCGCGATCTGGCCCAAACTCCCAGAAGTAGATGCCTGTGCCCAGCCAGTCGTAGTCATTCTCACTGGGCTCCAAGGTTTCGCCCGTCTTCAACACTCGATTCACCAACGATTCATCGCAGCCGTGGTAGGCGATGATGGTGCGTTGGTAGTCAAGATGTCGCATGACTTGGATTCTGGCGAGTGATGTCAATTTGCCAAGCGCGGATCAGCGTGAGCTCCAGAAGCATTCCCCGCAAGGCAGAAACAGCAGGGACACCCTCAGCAGGTCCAGGCTGTGGCAGTGGAGTGCTTGGGCTTCGCAGGCTTGCTCAGAAGTGCGTATGCTCCGTAAGGCTTGTCCGAAGGAGTGCCTGGTGGAGTTCATCCGCCTCGTGGAGCGCGGGGTAAATGCGCTCATTATCACGGGTGCCGAATCTCTGGATCGCCCTCGCGATGCAGGTGTTGGAAGTCGGAGAGATTCAGCGTGAGGAGAAAATCGGCCTTGCCCTTCCTTGCCGCGACAAGGTGCATGTAATCATAGACGGCACCGCCACGAACACCGTGGGCACGGGCCTTGTCGAGCGCATCAGTGACTTCCTCTGCATTGAGGACGACCATGGCTGCACGGGCGACGATTTGTTCCCGGATCAAACGAGCGGCAAGATCCGCATCCACCCGGAAGCCAAGCGCCCCTCCCGTGAGCGTGGCAAAGGTCTCGCTCAACGCATGAACATGAACCACCATCGTATCGGTCCCGTTCAGCACCGCTGCGCTGGCCGCGTGGTGATCCTCACTCGGCAGCAGAGCCGCGATGAGCACGGAGGAGTCGCACAACACTCTCATCAGCGGCTGAGCTTGGCGATCCGGTCTTGACGGTCTGACTTGATGGCCGCGACGATTTTTTCTGCTGAAGGCGGCTTCACACCCGCAGGGAACAGCAGCGTTCCATCCGGCGACAGTTCGGTGATCACGGGGACATCGATTTCCTGGTCATTGAGCAACTCAATACGCCCTGGAGTCACTTCCACCTTCATCTCAACGCCCGGTTGCATGCCCAGCACGCGAAGAATCTGTGCGGGCAGAAGGAGCCTCCCCGCATTGTCTAATGTCAGTGTCGCAGTCATGGGACGGATTTTGCCATCCAGAGCCGCCAACTGCAAGCCCGCCCTCCAAGTCCTCGAAAGCCCGTCCGCATTCGCTGGCGACAACGGCAACCCAAACTTGATGGGCTTACGGCACTAAAGATCCCAGGGTGCAGGCTCGTATGGCAATGAATGCCGCGTTCTCGGCCACCGATGAAATTTCCACGCATGTCTCTCTCCCGGATCCTCGCTCTGCCTGTCTTGTTTCTTGTCTCCACGGTTTCTGCCCAAAATGGAGGCTCAGGGGTGGAGGTGCCGCCTTCGCTGGTGCCGGCGGAGCTGGTGCCTGACACGCGGCCTTTGTCACCTGAGGAGGAATTGAAAAGCTTCCAGGTGGCACCGGGCTACCGGGTGGAACTGGCGGCGAGTGAGCCGCTGGTGGGCGATCCGATCTTGGTGCAGTTTGGTCCGGATGGTCGGCTGTGGGTGGTGGAGATGCGGGGTTACATGCCGGACATTCACGGCAACCGCGAGGATGAGCCGGTGGGCCGGATCGTGATCCTCACCGACACCGACGGCGACGGGCGGTTTGATCAAAGCAAGGTCTTCCTCGATCAACTGATCATGCCCCGCACGGTCCTGCCAATCGGCGATGGCGCGCTGGTGGGCGCGCCGCCGATGCTGTGGTATTGCCCGGACAAAAATGGCGATGGCAAGGCGGATGAAAAGATCGTGGTGGCGCAGGATGCGGGTGCCCAAACCATCCCAGGCCGCCCCGAACTGGCGAACCCGGAACATGGTGCGAACTCGCCGCTCTGGGGCCTGGACAACTGGATCTACTTTGCGGAATACGCGGCGCGTTTTCGCTGGCGTGGCGCGGGCAATTTCGACCGCAGCATCTCCTCCATGCGCGGTCAGTATGGGCTCAGCCAGGATGACTTCGGCCGTCTCTATTACAACTTCAACTCAGGCCACCTGCAGGGCGACATGTGGCCCTCCCATTACCGTCTGCGCAATCCGCACTTTGCGAAGTCGGGAGGCCGCATCAGCCCGCCGGTGAACCAGGCCGTGTGGCCGATCCGTGTGACGCCCGGCACGAACCGCGCCTACATCCCGGAGAACATGGCGGGTCACAAGATCAAGAATTTCACCGCCGCGTGCTCACCGTGGATTTATCGAGGCGATCTCTTCCCGGCAGATGCTCTGGGCAATGCCTTCGCCTGCGAGCCGGCGCTGCATCTCGTGAAGCGGGACATTCTCACCCTCGAAAAAGGCAAGCTCGTGGCGCGTGAGGCCTACCAGCAGCGTGAGTTTCTTGCCTCCACGGATGAGCGCTTCCGTCCGGTCGGCATGACCACGGGACCCGATGGGGCGCTTTACGTCGTCGATTTTTACCGGGGCATCATCCAGCACCGCATCTCCCTCAGTCCCTACCTGGAAAAGTACATCGAGGAGCACGATCTGGTGGATCCACGCGGCCTGGGCCGAATCTGGCGCATCGTGCCTGAAAAGGCGACGACACGTCCCGCACCGAATCTGACGAAGCTTGGCAGTGCCAAACTCGTCCCCATCCTCGCTCACGCCAACTCCTGGCACCGTGAAATCGCCCAGCGCCTGCTCGTTGAACGTGCAGAGGCAGCGGTCGTCCCCGCGCTGGAAGCTCTTACTCGTGGAGATGTCGCGCTTGGACGCCTGCATGCCTTGTGGACGCTCGATGGCATGGGCAAGAGCACTTGGCCGGTGATCGAGAAAGCGCTCGCGGATGCTGATGCCCGCGTGCGCAACAGTGCGGTGCGCATCGCTGAAGGTTTCTTTGCTGGCGAAGGACGCAACGCTGCGATGACGAGGCTCATCGCCCTCTCCGCCACGGAAGCGGACTCGCAGGTGCAGACTCAAATCGCCCTCACGCTGGGCGAGTGCAACGACTCGGCGGCCGATCAGGCGATTGCGGCGATGGCCAGCCGCGTGCCCGATCATCCCTATTTGCCCGAGGCCATCCTCAGCGGGGTCAAAGGCCGCGAACTGGAACTGCTGGAGCATTGCCTTGCCACGGGAAGCGGCAAGACGCTAATCCCCAGCCTGGCGGGCTGTGTGGCCAGCGAACGCGATCCAAACCGTGTCGCACGGTTCCTGGCACTCGCGGAAAAGGCCGGTGCCACGCCTCGCAAAACGCTGCTCGCCGGCTTCACCGCCAATGCGGCGGATTTCACACGCCGGAAGGTGAAGCTCGATGCCAGACCTGCTTTTCTCGACACTCCCGGCACTGAAAAGGTGGCGGACATGCTGACCTGGCCGGGCAAGCCAGCGCCCGCAGGCTTCAAGCCGCCGCGCCCGCTGACGGCTGAGGAGCAGAGCCGTTTTGACATGGGCAAGGCGCTGTACTCCGGCATCTGCGCGGGCTGCCATCAGCCCAGTGGTTCAGGCCTTGAGGGCATCGCCCCGCCGCTGATTGATTCCGAATGGGTCACAGGCTCGCCCGAACGCCTGAGCCGCATCGTCCTCCACGGCGTGCGCGGCTACATCACGGTCAAAAAGCGGCGTTACCAGCTCGACATGCCTCCGCTGGGCGCCTTGGGCGATGAACCTCTGGCGGCCATTCTCACTTATCTCCGGCGTGAGTGGGAGCATGGCGCGGAGCCCATCTCACAGGACTTTCTCAAAGCGGTCCGCGAAAAGGAAGCACGACGCACCGATTCATGGACAGAACAGGAGCTACTCAAGATTCCGTGATCGAGCGTCTCGCCGCCATCCACCTTTCGGCGTTCTCAAAACAACAGGCCTCGTAGCCACATCAAGCGACTCCGAGGCCGTGACTTGCTGACAGGAGCAAGGCACGCTCACGCCAGCGCCTCTTTGCAATACTGCACGCACTTTGCCACTTCCTTCACGGCGTCGGAGCCTTCGGGGATTTTGTATTCCAGCTCGATCTCGGCGGGGAAGGTCCACTTCTCCTTTTTCATCAACTGCAGCACTTCCTTGATCGGTGTCTGGCCCTGGCCCCAAGGCACGTTGCCGCCGTCGGCGGTGCGGTCCTTGAGGTGCAGGTTCGTGATGCGCGCGTGATACTTCTCCAGCACGGGGATCGGCGACTTGCCCTGCGTGCCGGCGACGTAGTGGCCGATGTCGAGGTTGAAGCCGATGTATTGGCCGAGATCCAGGATGGAATCGAACTTGTCCATCTCCGGCAGGTTGTTCGTGTGGTTGTGGAAGCCGACCCAGATCTGGTGCTTGTCCGCAAACGGCGCGACACGCGCGGCGAGGACGGCATTGCGCTCCGTGGTCACAGCCGCGCAGCCGAGCGCTTTCGCCACGAGGAAATTGAACTCGATCTCCTCGTTCGACTGCCCGAAGCCCATCTTGTGGATGTGAATGTTCACGCCCGCGTCGTTGAACATCTTCCGCATCTCCACGCACTTGGCGATCTGCTGCTCACGCTCCGCATCGGTAATTTTGCCGCTCTTGATGCCTGCGAAAAGCTGCGTCGGTCCGCCCATGAGCTCGGTTTCGCTGATGCCGCAGTCGAGCAACGCCTTCAGCGTTTCCTCCGCCGTCTTCGCCATGCTGCGATAGCTATACGTGATGCAGCCAATGCGCACACCGTTGAACACCGAGTTCGGTTTCTCCGCGGCCAAGCCGGGACGTGGAAGCGAAAAACCCGTGGCAGCAGCGAGCGTGGTGCCGAGAAAATGGCGACGAGAGAGCGAGTGAGTAGTCATGCGCAGGTGGAACGCCAAAGCGCGGCGTCTTTTGCCGGAATCGCTGAGAAATCATCGGCGTTGAGGCGGAATGCATTTTGAGGTTGAAACGTGAGGGCCTCGCCCCACGATTTCTGCACTCCAAACATCCTCACCATGGCCACCTACGTTTACGAAACCATCCCCGCGAACCCGGAAGAGCAGCCGCGCCGCTTCGAGGTGCAGCAGAAGATGAGTGATCCGGCATTGAAGACCGATCCGCAGACCGGCGAACCCGTCCGGCGCATCATTACGGGCGGCAGCGGCCTCGTGACTCACGGTGCGAGCATCCTGTCGATGAAGACGCGGGGACGGTGAGGCAGTTCTTTTCAGCGTGCGTGCTCGACAGGCGGCCTTCCAGCGGCCAAATCGTCTCTCCTTCGAGATGAACGAACATCCTCTGCCCAAGCTTCGCAACCAGCTCCTCAGCCTGCACAAGATCCTCATGCTCGCGGAGCGCGCGATGTATGAAAAGGAGGGCAACGTCATCCAGTCGCCGAATCACTTGCTGCAACTGCTGATGACCGATGAGCGCTTCGCATGGCTGCGTGAGCTGTCACAGCTCATCGTGGTGATTGATGAGGCGATGGAAGAAAAACCGCCCATGACCCGCGAGCGCGCCGATGCGCTGGTGCAAGAGGCAAAGCTGCTGCTGCAAGGCGGGCAGAAGGAGGGCAGTTTCGCCACGCGCTACGCCGCCCTGATGCAGCGCGTGCCCCCCATCGCCACAGCGAATGCGGAGATCTGCAAAAACTTCGCGTCGGCATCCTGAGCAGACAGTCGGTCGGTTGGGGCACGATGTTCGCAAGAGATGGCGATTGATCGGTTACGGTCTCAAGCTAACGAACGCCCATGACCCTCACGCTTCCCAAGTGGTTCGATCTTCACACGCACTTCCGCCAAGGCCCGGCGATGGCCTCGTATGTCAAAGCCCACCTCGACATGGGTTGCGCAGGCGCTCTGGCGATGCCGAACACGCAGCCACCAGTGTCACGCGTGAATGGTCCAGCGCAAAGCGATGGCTGGAGCATCGAAAGCTACTCGGCGGAGCTGCGAGCGGCAGGCGCGGACGCATTCGAGCAGCTCATCGTTCCTCTTTACCTCACGCGACAGACCACGGCGGAGATGATCCGTGATGGCGCGGCCTCCGGAGGGCTGCGGGCCTGCAAATACTACCCCCCGCATGGCACCACGAATGCCGAGCACGGACTGCCGATGATCGATCTCATCGGCGGTGAGGTGCTGCGGGCGATGGAGGAGTGCGGCGTGGTGCTCTGCATCCATGGCGAGCAGCATGCGCTGAGCGGTCCGGACTACTTGGACGCGCATCAGAATGCGGAGACGCACTTTTACCGCGAACGCATGCCACGCCTGCTCGCCGCGCATCCGCGTCTGCGCATCGTGTGCGAGCACATCACCACGCGCACGGCGGCGGAGTTCGTCGCAGCCGCGCCGGGGCATGTGGGCGCTACGATCACGCCGCAGCACCTGCTCTACACCATCGGACATCTGATCCAGGGGCTGAAATACCATCTCTACTGCCTGCCAGTGGTGAAATTCGAGGACGACCGCATGGCCCTGAGACAGGCGGCGATGGAGGAAGGCCAGCGCAAATTCTTCGCAGGCACGGACAGCGCCCCCCACACGACCAAGGCCACCACCTGCGGTTGCGCGGCCGGTTGCTTCACCGGTGGCTGCGCCCCGCAGCTTTACGCGATGGCTTTTGAGCAGGCGGGCATCGATCTGGCCTCTGCAGACGGCCAGGAGGCCTTCAAACGTTTTCTCTGCCTCAACGGACCTGAGTTCTACGGTTTCCCGGCCTCGCAACAGCAGTTCCAGATGGAGAAATCATCGTCGCAGGCCGCCGTGCTCGAAACACCAGCCGGTCCGGTCACTCCCCTGCCCGTCGGTTTGAACCTGGAGCTGATATGGCGGATCGCCGGCTGAAAACCACGCGGTCTCATTTTTCCGGCGATGCGGTCAGCTTTACGGCGCGCAGCTTCATCCACGCGCCCGACTCAGCCTGCCCCACGGGGTCGATCCGCAGACGAAGCATGCCGCCACGATACTTCGGATGCGCGCCGAGATGAATGACATGCCGGTGAAACTCGCCATCTCCCACGATGGGGAACGCGATCAGGCCTTCGCCTGAAAAGCCCCGCCCTTCATGCGGCTGCCACATGATCGTGGCCTGTTTTTGCATCGTGTGAAAAGCGGCTTCGATCACGAGATACGGCGCAGCCTCGGCCTGCCAGAAGGCTTGCGGGCTCACGAGCTGCGGATCGTCCTGCTCGAATCGCGGGTGCAGGTGATCCTTCACCGGCCAGCCGCTGTCTGTGACGTTTTGGTAGTGCCAGCCCTGCCGATCCTGCTCAAAACGCCACACGGGCGGATGCGTCGGCTTCCAATGAGCGGCCCTCGCACGGATCTCATCGAGCGATCCCAGCACGAGCTCGTAACGAAACTCATAGGCGATGTTGTGGTCGAGAATCTCCTGCCCCTGCCCGGCGAGATAGCCCGTGCTGTTGCCATGCGTGTCATTCGGCCCAGGCTGACCCGCAAATCCGCCGCTGAAATGCACACGACCAGGCGTGATCAGGCCCAGCCCGTAGTCTTTCTCATCCACCAACGCCGCCCAGCCTTCCGTTCCTGGCCAGAACGACCACGGGTGTTTTCCCTGTGGCTTCGGCACCGGAGTCACCGCATCATTCGAGAAAGGTTTCGCGCCCTGATAGCTCACCACGCGATGAAACGACGCGTTCGCATACACTGCGGGCAGTTCCTGCAGACGCGCTGGATACTGCGTGTGATCGGAACGTGTGTTCGTGATACGCGCACGCGCCTTCACCACAGGGCCATCGAGCTCCAGCCAGGAATCAAAGGTGCATTCACCCGGCACGTTGTTGAGCGGCCACTGCAACGGGATGCAGGCCACGTGCAGTAGCTTGCCATCGTTCTCATGCGCAATGATTCGGCTGGCGTTCTTGAAATCATCGCCTGTCTGAATCGGATTCCAGCCAATGTGCCTCCAATGCTCCGCCGGCTTCTGCCCGTTCGCTTCAAACGGCACCGGGCCGGAGAAAAACGAGAGCTGCACCTGCCGGCCGAGGTCGAAGTTGTTGATCACATTCGCGCCATCCTTTTTTTCCGCGAGAAAGGTGATCGCACCACCGAGATCGAGATCGACGCCGAGCTTGATGCGGTCGTTCTCCAGCCAGCTCATGCGCTCCGCATGCAGCAGATTCGAACACAGGCTCAGGGCGAGAAATGGGAGGACAAGACGCATCGCTGGATGATGCAATCGAGCCACCCATCCACGCAAACGCTTTCGCCTGCGGACGATCACGCGCTTGCCGCGATGCGACGTCCATCGTAGTTGCCGCATGCCCGACATCCAGCCCATCGCCACGTTGCGCACCTGCTACACCGACAAATTCGGAGTGCCGCGCCAGTCGGGCCTTGTTCCGGCGGCATGGGGCGTGATCGAGTTCGAGCCCGCCTTCCGACGCGTGGAAGCGGTGCGCGGCATTGAGGAATTCAGCCACCTGTGGCTCATCACCCGCTTTCACCTGGTCGAGCAGGAGCCGGTGTCGCTCACGGTGCGGCCGCCGAAGCTCGGCGGAAATGAAAAGCGCGGTGTGTATGCCACGCGCTCGCCCTTTCGGCCGAACCGGCTGACTTTGAGTGTGGTGAAGCTGGATCGCGTGGAACTCGAAGGCGACCAATCTCCGCGCCTCTTCGTTTCCGGTGTCGATCTGGTCGATGGCACGCCCGTTTTCGACATCAAGCCTTACGTGCGCTACGCCGATTCGGTGCCAGACGCCCGCAGCAGCTTCGCCCACGTGCCGCCGCCGCCGGTTCCGGTGGTGTGGGAATGTGAAGGCGCTGTTCCTGACGACGTGAAGCTCATCATCGACCAATCGCTGGCCCAGCAGCCGCAACCGGCCTATCACGACGAATCCGACCGTCTCTACGCGACCGAAATCGCCGGCTGGCGCGTGAAATGGATCGCTCGTGAGGATGGCGCGCGTGTGCGGAGTTGCGAACTCGTCGGGTAACGGCCATCTCGGCGCATGCACACCACTGAACTCGCCATCCGCGCCGCCCGTGAAACCGCGCTCGCGCACGGCATCACGCCAGACCGCTGCGACATTCTGCAAAACGGCAGCACGCTCGTGTTGCGGCTCACTGACACGCTCGTCGCGCGAGTCGTGCAGGATCGCGATGGCCCACGACAGGGCACGGATTGGTTTGCGCGTGAAAACGCCATCGCGCTGCATCTCACGCAAAACGGCGCGCCGGTCATTCCGCTGCATTCCGGCCTCCCGCCCGGTCCACACGAGCATCTCGGCTATCCGATCAATTTTTGGGAATTCGTCACGCGCATCGATTTGGAGCCAGATCCTCGCGAAATCGGCCTCACACTGCGAAAATGCCACGAAGTGATGAAAACCTTCCCGCAGCCGCTTCCGCGGCTCGCGATCATTTCGGAGAGCGTGGCCATTTTGAACGATCGCAGCCTGTTTGAGGCCTCCACGCAGGAAATGCTGCGCCAACACCTGCAAACCTCGCTCGAAGTGCTCGCCGCGTATCCGCAGCAGCCGCTGCATGGCGATGCGCATGCCGGAAACCTCATGAACACGACGCGTGGGCTGCTTTGGACCGATTGGGAGGACACTTTTGCAGGGCCGGTGGAGTGGGATGTGGCCTCGATCATCTGGAACGCGCTGATCCTCGATGAAGACCACGCCACCGTGTCCGCGATCCGCGAGGCTTACGGCCCCGTGGATGAAATCGCGCTGCAACAGTGCCTCGTGGCCCGCGCAGCCGTCATCACAGCCTGGTATCCGTTTTTGTATCCGAATCCGAACGCGGATCGGCAGGACAAACTGCGCCGACGCATCGAATGGCTCGCTGCGCGCTGATTCAAGCCGCGATCAACGGATGCGTGCGCTTCACGAGCGGGAATTCGACGCGTTTGCCTTCGATTCCGGCCTGAAACACGCCATGCGCCATCTCGATGGCTTTCATCGCGCGTTCGCCGGAGCCCAGCGGCTCGCGATTCTCTGCAATCGCCTGCAACCAATCGCGCACGACACGTCGATGGGAAGCATCGTAGCCGCTGAGGCCTTCAAAGGTGACTTCATTTTCACCACCCCAGTCCTGCCAGTTTTCCACGCGCGTGGTGGCGCTTCGATTCGGCTCCTTCAGCAACGAAATGCCGGGCGCGAAGCCCGAATTCAGCCGCACGATGCCTTTCGTGCCGATGATCTCCATCCCGAACGGCCCCGCGGCCTTTTCCAAGCCCACGCGACTGCGAAAGGTGACGTTCACGCCCGATTCCATCGCGAAATGAGCGAAGATGTCGTCACCAACGACCGGCCCGACTTTGTCGGAAGGCGATTCCTTCGCCGCAGCAAGCGTCGCGGGCTTTCCTTGGTGCTGTATGCACGCCTGACACCACTTCACATCGCCCGCGAAGAGCCGCGCGAGGTCAAAGACATGCAAACCGAGCACCATCATGTCCTGACCGCCGGCGCGGTCGCCCATTTTGCCGACGGTGTGGATTTCGAGGAGGTCGCCGATGAGTCCCTCACGCAGCGCTTTCTCCAATCGCCGCACTGCGGGAGCCATGCGTGTGACATGCGCCACGGCGACGCGCAGATGGTTCTTCTTCGCGAGGCCCACGATGTCATCCGCCTCCGCCAAGGTGATGGTGAAGGGCTTTTCGAGATACAAATGCGCATCAGACTCCAGCGCGGCCATCGCCATCGCATGATGTTCCGTGGCCCAGCGCGGCCCGATGGCCACGAGCTCCGGTTTTTCCTTCGCCAGCATCTCGCGATAGTCCGCATAGCCCTTCGCGGCACCACTCGCGGCCTGCGCTTTCGCGCGTCCGCCTTCATGCGGGTCTGCCACCGCTGCGACGCTGACATCGCTCATGTTTTGAAACACGCGCTCGATGCCGTGGCCGTAATCGCCCGCGCCGGTGTGGCCGATGATGGCGGCTTTACGCGTTGATGCGGCCTGCGCGGCATGTGTGACAGCAAATCCGGCACTGGTGAGCAACAAACGCCGACGCGTGAGGAGGGAAGGATTCATGGCGATGAATCCATACGCGTCAGGCCTCACGATTCCTGCCTCTGCCGCAGCGTGCGCAGATACGCGTTGTTGGGCACCGGCTTCACGGGGCGCTCGGGGGTGGCGATCATGGTGCGGACGCGCGTTTCGCTGCTGGCGATGAGGTCGTGGATGATTTCGGCCTCGGGGAGGTTTTTCCAGTATTTCATCGGCATCTCGGATTGCATGGCCTGCACTTTGAGTCGCGCGGGATTGAAGATGCTGCGGTAGTAGGTGCGCCAGAGGTCGTCGTGGGCATCGGCGGCGGGGGCGTCGTGGCGACTCATGCCGGGGATGAAGGTGAGTTTTTCGCCATCCCAGCTCACGCACTCGTCCGGGGTCAAAATCGACCAGTCCATGCTGGCGAAGCGTTTTTCGAAAAACGGCGCGGCGAGCCGTGTGATGCGATACTCGGGCTCAAACCACGCGACGAACTGCTCGCGGCCGTTTTGTTCGTTCACGCCGACGAGGCGGAAGCGCACGAAGGCGTGCATCTTGTGAATGTCGCGGCTAACGGCCTTCGCCCACGCGTTGCACGGATGCATGTCGCGGTCGGATGGCATGCCGAGGAGGTGTTTTTCACCGCCGAGCGTCAAACGATGCAAAAGGCGATACAGGATGGCAAAACGGCGCTCATCGGTGTGAGCGCAAACATTGGCGGCGAGCCGCAAAAAGTCGGCGGGGACCTTCACGGCGCTGTTTGGAGCGGTTTGATACGCTGAAGGCTCTTCGGCCAGCAAACTGGCGGTTTGCGAGGCGTCCACCCAATCGACGTTTTCCGGTGCCACGCCATGCCGCAGCAGCTCTCGAGCCTTGGAGCGCCAGGCTTCGAAGGTGGGGTGGATTTGGGCGGTGTGGGTCATGCGGGACCTCTTGAGTGATTCACGCAGAAGATTTCATGCCTCGCATGGCTTGCTCCTCGGAATCCAGAATGACCTCCCACAGATTCAGGGAGGCCCACAGATTGAATTATGAAGATAATCTGCTGGCCTTCCTGAATCTGTGGGAGATCACGGTTCATGATGATGGTTTGCATGTGTCAAATCTGACCGCTGAGTGCCATCGCGGCATCCGCAGGCGTCGTCGGAGGTGGAGCGTTGAAGTTGAGTTCGAGCTGGCGGGGGCCGGGGAGGAAGTGTTGGCGGAGGTTGGTGCTTTCGAGCAGGGCGATGCGCGGGCGGTGATCGGCGGCGAGGATGAAGGGCATGACCTTTTTGAGGTTCACGCGCATGCGCTGGAGATCGGCGAGGGTGAGGCGTGACCAGCGTCGCGCGGCGAGGATGCGGGCGACATTCACGGTGCCGAGGCCGGGGATGCGCCAGAGCAGCTCTTGTGGGGCGCGATTGATGTCCACGGGGAAGACGGCGCGGTTTCGCAAGGCCCAGGCGAGTTTCGGATCGAGGTCGAGATCGAGGTTCGGCTCTTCTTTGGGCAGCAACTCGCCGACATCGAAGCCGTAGAAGCGCAGGAGCCAGTCGGCCTGATACAAACGATGCTCGCGCACGAGCGGCGGCGGCTTGATGGGCAGCAGCACGCTGGGCTCCGGGATGGGGCTGAAGCCGCTGTAGTAAACGCGACGCAAGCGCACATCGCGATACAGTTCATCGGCGCGATGCAGCACGAGCGCGTCGCTGCTGTCGTCCGCGCCGACGATCATCTGCGTGCTCTGGCCGGTGGCAAAGGGGGGCGCTTTGACGCGTGGGCGGTTCACGATTTGTCGCGCGGCTTTTTTGGCCTCCACGCTTTCGTCGATGCGCTGGCGGATGCCATGCATGGCCTGCTTCGTGTTCGTGAGATTCTTTTCCGGCGCGAGGCGGTCGAGGCTCTGCTGCGAGGGCAGCTCGATGTTGATGCTGATGCGGTCGGCGTAGCGTCCGGCCTTGTCGATGAGCGCCTGCGAGGCCTCGGGGATGGTTTTGAGATGGATGTAGCCGCGGAAGTGATGCACCTCGCGGAGCTGCCGCGCGACCTCGATGACCTGCTCCATGGTGTGGTCCGCGCTGCGCACGATGCCGCTGCTGAGGAAGAGGCCCTCGATGTAGTTGCGCTTGTAGAAGTCGAGCGTGAGCTGCACG
The DNA here is from genome assembly GCF_014879935.1 of Prosthecobacter sp. Classification (GTDB taxonomy): domain Bacteria; phylum Verrucomicrobiota; class Verrucomicrobiia; order Verrucomicrobiales; family Verrucomicrobiaceae; genus Prosthecobacter. Next base: position 36,758 of record NZ_JACSRD010000218.1, on the reverse strand, counting down.
ACCTCCTCGGGTGTGAAGCGTGCCCGCTGCACATTGCTGGAGCGGCGGTTGATGCAGTAATGGCAGTCGTAGAGGCAGGCGTTGGTGAGCAGCACCTTCAGCAGCGACACGCAGCGCCCGTCCGGCGTGTAGCTGTGGCAGATGCCCATGCCGCCCGTGGAGCCGATGCCCTTCCCATCTCGCGAGTCCTTCCGTGCCGCGCCGGAGCTGGCGCAGGACGCGTCATACTTCGCCGCGTCGGCCAGGATTTCGAGTTTGCGCGTCAGGCCCATGAGTTCGTCCGAACAGTGCCTGAAATACGCCGTTCGTCATGCCTGGAGCGCAGGTTTTTCCCTCACTTCGCGGCGGTCAGTCCGGGCACGAGCTTCGGATCATACTTCGCACCCTTCGACACCTGGATCAGCGTCATTCGCACCTTCGTCGGGAAGAACTTCTCGGGATCGGGTCGCTTGTGGGCGTGGAGATTTTTGTCGTCTTTGAGGACGAGGTGCATCTCCTTGATGCCCTGATTCCAGAGGATGTCGTTGGTCTGCCAGAACGTCGTCATGTCGAGATCCTTCTCGATCACGCCTGTCTTTGAATATGGCCCCGTGCCGATGCAGCCGTAGCCGTGGTTTTGGCCTTTGTAGGGGATGTAGCACACGCTCCACGACGTGGGCTGGTCGCCCGCCGGTTTTTCGAGCACTTCGAGGCGCAGATGCACCGTGCCATTGCGGTAATCGACCGGCGCCGTCCAATCCTTCGGACGCTGCGGATTCAGGCGGTCGTCTTTGAGGTAGTAGTGCGACTGGCTGGGCTTCGAGTTCAGCGCGTCCTCCTGCGTGAAGGTGAATGTCACATCAAAGAGCACAAACTGCTCCGCGTGCGCGGCGGTGGTGATCAAAGCAAGCGCGAGGAAGGAGAGGAAACGGTGGAGCATGGGTGGGCAGGTTGAGTTAAAGCGTTGATTGAAGGTGGAATGGTCAGACAGGCTGGCGAGTGACACGGATACTTTGAAGACGCAGTTCCTGGACATCAAATGTCTGAAGAGCCTCGCTTTGCTCCTCTCCAGTCGTCGGATGCAAAATCATGAGCCGGCTTGTTCTGCCCGCGTGGAGCTTTTGCGCGAGCTGGCCGTAGCAGATGAGCTGGCGCAGGTCATCAATGCGCGGCCAGTTTTGCGCATCGGGGAGTTTGTATTTCGCATCGCCGACCCAGAGGTCGTTTTGATCCAGCCAGAAAAAGTCGGCGTCTTGGGCGATGCGCCTCTCGGGTGCCACGAGCAGCGTGCCGAGGCGTTTCTGCGGATCGATGCGCTGCTGGAAGGTCTTTTCGAGCCAGCGCAGGCAGTAGTCCTCAAACAACCGGTTCATGTTGATGAGGAAAACGAAGCTGCCGCTGCTGCCAGCGTGGATCTCACGGCCCTGGCCGGTCAAAACGGCCAGCGCGAGGTCATGACATGGCCGCCAGCGCATGTTCAGCCGCGACCAACGGATGCCTGACGCGGCTGCGACGGCCTGGAAAGGCTGCACGGACTCGACTTCATCCAGCATCGCGAGTGCGTCGCGCAGGTCCGCAGCGGCACCGCGGAGGCGCACGCGCTCCAAGAGCACCTCGGTGGCACAGCGCAGCAGGCGGGCAAGCGAGGTGTCCGGCGTGAACTCATCCCATGAGCACGCGATCACATCCGGACGGCCAAAATGAACCGTGGACTGACGTGCAAAGTCGATGCGACCGCGCACCAGGCGCAAATCATCGCTCATCCCGATGTATTCCTGCGGCAGACCGAGACTGAGCTGATCACGCAGTCGCCACGCAAAGAGCCACGCCAGCAAATCGCAGATGGAGTCGGGTGAATCCTCCACCCCGGCCTCGCCAGCGTCAATGAGGCCTTCGTGGCCGGACTCTTCGAGCAGCCACAGCAGGTTTTTCATCACCGTGCCTGCGCGTTGATCCGTCACCTGCGCATCCTTCACGAGTCCGGCATCGAGTTTCGGATAAATCTCCACGCAGACTCCGCCGGCCTCGATCACGCCTACATGCTGCTGCGCCTGCAAGATGCAGCCATCCGCGCCTTCGAAGCTCAAAGGCGGCTGCGGCAGCCCATGCGCCTCCTGCCAGGCCGTGGCAGCATCCAGCACCGCCTGCCGCGTGTCGTGACTCCAGCGCACGCTCACACGTTGATGCTCACAAAGGCGCAAAGGCTCGGAAGTCACGATTCAGTGAGATTGGCTTTCAAAACGGCCCAGCAGTCCAACTTGGGTGTTCCTGGTGGTTCTTCATCCGTGAACCAGCGCCAGCGGTTCCGCTGGTATTTGGACTCCACCGTTGCCTTCAGTTCCCTCAAGAAGCCTTGGTTGTCGTTTCGTTTCTCCTCACCGAGCACGAAGCGTGCGCCGTCGATGTCATTGAAAAAGTACTCTTGGAGCAGCGGCACCACTTTCCGGCGAAACACCCGGTTAAAGCCTTCCGCATCCTTCACGCTCATGAAGAAGGCATGGCCGATGCGGTGATCCCGATCCTTTCGCAGCTCGATCCGCTCATTCAGGCGGTTGAGCACGGCTTTCATCTCATCCGACAGACCGCCACAAACGCTGAAATCCGGTGCCAGCTCCTCAAAATCAAAACGCCGCCGCAGCGCCACATCCAGCAGAGCCAGTGATTTGTCCGCCGTGTTCATGGTGCCGAGGATGTAAAGATTCGGCGGCACCGCGAAAAGCTCACGCGAGGATGGCAAAGTCACCCGCAGCGCATTCTCCGCACCCTCTCGCTTGTCCTCCTCGATGAGCGTGATCAGCTCCCCAAAGATTCGGCTGATGTTCCCGCGATTGATCTCGTCGATGATGAGGACGTGGGATTCGTGCTTTGGATTGCCTTCCGTTGAAGCTGCCTTTGCATAAGGATCGTCTTGTGCTGCATCTTTTGGCATCCCTTGAGCTTTACGCCAATCGCCAGCCTGCCTTCCTGCTGTATTTGGGTTTATACCTGCCAAGACGGCTTCTTTAACAATTTCCTTCCATAACGGCACTCGTCCGAGACTCGCTAAAAGGTTATCAGCGATCTTCCATACCCTTCCCGTTTCAGAGTCATCGCTTTTTGGTCTTCGCAGGTATTCATCCTCTGAGGGCGCAACACCCGCTCCTTGATTGAATGGTGAACACGCAAGACGAGCATCAAGTGCAATTTCTTTGAAAACGCCGTCTCGCACCTCAAACTTGGCCTGTCCATCTTCACCCATCACCGGCCTGATTCCCTCGATAAAATCCTCGTAGCTGAACGACTGATGAAAAGTCGCGAAGCGGATGCGTCCCTCTGCACAAGCTTTGTCATAAGTGGCTTTGGCCTCCTTCATATTTTCGATTTTTCGTCCCACAATGATTTCGGCAGCACGGCGGATGACCTCGTAGGTCTTGCCAGTGCCGGGTGGGCCGTAGAGGATTTGGTTCAGGGGTGGGAGCATGAGATCGGTGGCGGGCGGCTGAGGTGCTGACTCTACTGCTTGTGAGATAGTATTCGTGGCTCTGGGTGTTTTTGTTTTCTCCGGGTCGCATTCACTGCACCAAACGGGACTTGGGCATCCTGGGTGGAAGGGGCGGTTGGCTTTCACCCATTCGATCAATGGTTCCAACTCTTGGTCGCACAGTTTCCAATAAGAAGCGGTCAGATTGGGTTTAGGAAGCCACCAGTTTAGTGTGGGGCACGTTCCACGGTGAAACTTCAGCAGGTCGCTGGCCTTCCGGGTTTGAGAGGGGACATTGATAATATAGCCATCTGGGTTCTGCCGAACCCATTCCCGGTAACCATCGTCGTCATTTTGAAAGAGGTGCATGTGCTATCCTCATAAAACACGTTCCACACCGCTTTCGAGCGGGTTTTTCACCGCCGCCCGTGATTGAAATCGACTGGCTTCTTGACGGTCTTCGCGCCGAGGTTGCCTTCGATGGTGCCGCGGGCGCAGGTGGGATCGACGACGATGGTGGCGGGCTTGTTTTGGAAGGTGTTGCCGGTGAAGACGAGGTCGTGGCCGTTCGGGGCGAAGGTGACGGCTTCCTCGGGGCAGTGGTCGCCGAGTTGGAAAATGTTGTCCTTCACGATGATGGGGCCGTAGGTCGCGTCAGGCTCGTAAAGGGTGAAGTAAAGCTCGGGGAACTGGCCGGGCTGCCCGGTGCGGTAGGCGATGCGGCCGAGGCGCGGGTTGGGATCGTTCTTGGTGGTGTTGTTGATGAAGACGTTGCCTGTCATGATGAAGTTCACCGGCTGGTTGATCCACGCGCCGCGTCCGCCGTTGCGGAAGGTGTTGCCGGTCATGGTGACATCCGTGCAGCTCTTCTCGACGCTGATGACTCGGCTACCGTTGGTGCCATCGACGAGATTGCCGGTGATGGTGGCGTTTTGGCAGAACTCGGCCAAAAAGAACGCGCCCATGCGGCTGCCGAGGATGTGATTGTTCGCGAAGACGATGTTTTTGCAGCGCTGGATGTGCATCGTGTCGCCAATGGCGCTGAGCTGGCAGCCGATGACGCGCACATCGCGAGCGCCGACGATATCAAAGGCTCCTTTGCCCGGTCCGCTGCCGGTGGGGGCATAGGCGCCGAGGTAGGCGGCATTGACGAGAAACACGAGCGCTCCTCCGCCTTCGTTTTCGAACTTGATCGGTGGACCCGCGAGCGTGTCCGCGATGCGGATGTAGCCCGGGGTGGATTCGATCACAAAGTATTGCCGACCACGGACGACGTTCCTGGGCAGGTCCTTCCCCATGAAGGTGATGGTGTCCTTCGGGTCGTCCGTCTGGCTGACTGCCAGCGGCCGGTTGGTGTTGTCAAAGCTCACTTTGTCTCCGTTGAAGGTCACGTCGCGCATCAAGTCGGTGCGGAAGTACTTCCTCGCGCGCTCGACCTCCCAAGGCTCGTAATGCTCCGGAAAGGTCATGATCTGCCACAGGTAGCCGTAATCCCACATGAACTTTCCGCTGCGCAGCAGCGTGCAGCTTTCGACGGCGACACGCTCAGCGTAGTGCTCGACATCGCTCTCGCTCTTCTTGCCGTATTTGCCATGCACGCCAATCACTGCCGCAGCCATGCCATTCGACTTCACGTCGCGGAAAAGCAGGTCGTGCGTGCCGCCCACGACCGTCGTGGTGATCTCGATGCCCTTTGTGTTCACGTTCGGCTCCCAGGTGTTGTCCTTCTGCGCCGGATCAAACACATGCCCAATGAACTCCCCGCCATGCCACGCGAAGTGCGCGATGTTTTCCCCGGCAAAAAGCACGATGCGAGCCTGATCCGGCAAGGTCTTCGGCAAAATGAAGCGTGCGCCATGGGCCATGACGGTCGTGTTTGACTTCAACGGAATCGGCTTTGAGCCATCCAGATGATAGTCACCGGCTGGGATCGTCACGACGCCTTCTTTGGCGAGCAGCGTGGAGAGTTTCGCCGAGTCATCGGCGATGGCCGGGGTGGACAGGAGTAGAAGAGCGGTCAGGAGCTTCATGAGCCGATCATAACGGCTTCGTGGTGCCCAACTCCACGACAAAGTCTGTGCGAATGGCGACGCACCGCTCTTTTCACGCCAGCACGCCCTTCACGATCTCGCCATGGATGTCCGTCAGGCGATAGTCGCGGCCTTGGAAGCGGTAGGTGAGGCGGGTGTGGTCGAGGCCGAGGAGATGAAGGGCGGTGGCGTTGAGGTCGTGGATGTGCACGGGGTCTTTGACGATGTTGTAGCTAAAGTCATCGGTCTCGCCATGGACGTGGCCGCCTTTCACACCGGCTCCAGCCATCCAGACGCTGTAGCAGCGCGGATGATGATCGCGGCCGTGATTGTCGCGGGTGAGCACGCCCTGCGAATACACGGTGCGCCCAAACTCGCCGCCCCAGATGACGAGCGTGTCATCGAGCATGCCGCGCTCTTTCAGTTCGGCCAAAAGCGCCGCGGTGGGCTGGTCGGTGTCGTGGCACTGGCTCTTGATGCCGCTGGGCAGGTTGTTGTGTTGGTCCCAGCCGCGATGGTAGAGCTGGATGAAGCGCACGCCGCGCTCGGCGAGCCGGCGGGCAAGAATGCAGTTCGCGGCATACGTTCCCGGCTTCTTCGATTCAGGACCGTAGCGCTCGTAGATGTCGGCGGGCTCTTTGGAGAGATCGGCGAGATCAGGCACGGCAGACTGCATGCGGAAGGCCATCTCGTATTGGTCGATGCGGGCCTGCGTTTCGGGATCGTGGTAATCGGCGAGCTTGAGTCGGTTCAGCGCGGCGACATCGTCGAGCATGGCGCGGCGTCGCTCCGTGGTGATGCCGGGCGGATTGGAAAGGAAGAGCACGGGGTCCTTGCCGGAGCTCATGCGCACGCCCTGATACTTCGACGGCAAAAAACCGCTGCCCCACATGCGTTCGTGCAGCGGCTGCGCATTCGTGGGACCGCTGGGACGCGAGATGAGTGCCACAAACGCAGGCAAGTCCGCGTTGTCCGAGCCGAGACCATACGACACCCACGCGCCAAACGCAGGCCGCCCGCCAATTTGATGCCCGGTTTGCAGCAACGTCATCGCCGGATCGTGATTGATGGCCTCCGTGTGCAGCGAGCGGATGAGGCAGATCTCATCGGCGAACTTCGACGTGTGCGGCAGCAACTCGCTCAGCCACATGCCGCTCTGGCCATGCTGCGCAAACTTGAACACCGACGGCGCGATGGGGAAACGCTTCTGCCCCGCTGTCATGCCTGTGAGGCGCTGCTCACCACGCACCGAGTTCGGCAAATCCTTGTCAAACTGCGAGGCGAGCCCCGGCTTGTAATCAAACAGATCGAGCTGCGACGGCGCACCCGCCTGCGTGAGCCAGATGATGCGCTTCGCCCTCGGCGCAAAGTGAGCCGCAGGCGCGCCGAAGAGCTTTGGATTCGCGAGCGATGCCAGCGCGAGGCTCTTGAGCCAGTTGCGACGCGAGAAGGGTGCGAGGGAGGATTCGGTGCTCACGAGCGGAGAAATGAGGAATTGAAAGGCGTGGCGATGTCGGTCATGATGTCGGACATGAAGACCGCATCCAAGAAAGCCGCCAAAAAAGTCCGTGTGCGCAGCCAGAAGCCGCTGCGGCGTGAATTCACCGTCCGTGACATGAACCGCAGCGGTGCGGAATTGCTGGAGGCGGCGCGGAAGCTGGGACGGGTGACAGTGAAAAGCCGGAGCGGGGAGGTGTTTGAAGTGCGTGCCGTGACGGACTCGCCGACAGCCAATGTGCTCGCGGATGCCGTGCTGAAACGCATGCGCCAGCATCGTGAGCGACTTGCAGAGGTCGGATACAAAGAACCGAGCCCGGAGGGTTGGGAGGTCATCAGCCAAGCGATCTCAGGTGAACGATGAAGCCCTACGCTGACACGAATTTTTTGACCGCCTTTTACAGTGGCGGCATTCACGCCACTCAGGCAGAACGGTTGATTCAACAGAAGGCTACAGAGGGTGGCGGCCCGATAGCAGTGACATTTCTGACCCGCATGGAGGTCATCAATTCGTTTCAGCAACAGGTTTACTTCACCCGGAATGGTGTTCCTGGAGTCCATGCCAGCCCTGAGGCAGCGATGCTGGAGGAGGCTTTGTTTTTGGACGATTTGCGGGACGGGACCTTCGTCCACCTGATGCGAATCGAAGACGAAACACTGGCGACTGTGTTTGAGGAATTGGTGCATCGGCACACGATCAAACACGGCTTCAGAGCCTACGACAGCATGCACGTCGCCTCCGCGCTCATTTTGGGCTGCGATACCTTTTGGAGCTTTGACACCAAGGCTCGGAAGCTGGCGGAGCTGGAAGGGCTGAAGGTGAACTAAAGGCATCGCGATCACTCCTTGGTGATGGTTTCGTCGAGATTGATGAGCGTGCTGGCCACCGTGGTGTAGGCGGCGAGTTCATCGGGGCTCAGTTTGTCGTCCGTTTTGGCTTCGCCGAAGGTGAGGAGCTGTTTGGCAGCTTCTGCGTCTTTCGTGAAGTCCTTGATGGATCGCTCCACGGCGGCGGTGAGGACTTGGAGTTCTTGTTGGCTCGGATTTCGTCCGAGAAGCAGGTGAAAGCCATGTGCGAGGCGGGATTCGATGCTCGTGCCGCCTTCCTTAATCATGCGCTGAGCCAGAAACCGAGCCGCTTCGACATACGTCGGATCGTTCATCAAATTGAGCGCCTGCAGTGGCGTGTTCGAGCGCGAGCGGCGAAGAGCGCAGGTCTCGCGGAAAGGCGCGTCAAAGAGCAGCATGCCCGGATGCGGCACGCTGCGCTTCCAGTAGGTGTAAAGGCTGCGTCGATGCAGATCATCGCCGCTGCCTTGCTGGTAGGTGGCCTTGGGATTGTCGCGCTGCGCCACGACCTGCTCATAAAGCCCCGGCGGGTGATACGGCTTCACACTCGGACCGCCGATCTTCTCCACGAGCAATCCGCTGGCCGCCAAAGCTTGATCACGAATCACCTCCGCACTCAAACGATGCCGCGGCCCGCGTGAGAGCCAGGTATTCATCGGATCCAACTGAGAACTGCGAACCGAGAACTGTGAACTTTGTTGGTAGGTCTCACTCGTGACGATCAGCTTCACGAGCTTCTTCACATCCCAGCCGCTTTCTTGAAACGTCACCGCGAGCCAGTCAAGCAGCTCAGGATGGCTCGGCGGCTCGCCTTGAGAGCCAAAATCCTCGCTCGTGCGCACCAGCCCAGTGCCGAAGAAATGCTGCCAGAAGCGGTTCACGATCACACGGGCCGTGAGCGGGTTCTCACGGCTCACGAGCCACTTGGCGAGCCCCAGTCGATTGCGCGGCAAATCGGCAGCGAGAGCCGGCAAAACGGCTGGCGTGGCCGCTTCGACCTTCTCACCCGGCTTGTCATAAGCCCCGCGCATCAGGATGAAGGTGGGGCGCATCTCCTTCTGCTCCTCCATGACCAGCGTGGTCGGAATCTCAGCCTCCGCCGCGGCAATCTGCTTCTTCAAAGCAGCCTCCTCTTCACTCAAGCGACGGTGCTCAGGCATCTGCGCCATGCGAAAGCTCGCGAGCTGCTTGCGCTCCGCCGCGGTGCGTTTGGCGGCCTCTTTTAACGCGATCGTCACGATGCTCGCGGGCGCGATCAGTTCCGTCGCATTCGTCGCGGCAAACAAACGCCACTGCGAAGGCCCGCCGGCATTCTCGACACCGATCGAGATCGCCACCTCGGCGTCTTCGAGAGGCTTTTCGAGCTCAAACAGCGCCTGCACCGGCTTGTCGGGTGCCACCGAGAGCACCGATTTGGTTTTACGGTCGTTGTCGAGCACGTTGGCATGCGTGGCGTCGATGGCGTGCAGCTTCGATTTGCCGACTTTGAGCTCGCTCCATTGAAAACTGGCCGAAGGAGCCGTCGTCGAGCATTCGAGACGTATTGCCGTGATTTTGCCCGCTGGCAGCTTCGCCCGGATCACGATGTTGTTGGCCCGCGTTTCCTGTGGGCCGACCAAAACGGCCTTGTCGGCGATTTGAGGCGGATTGTCGCCGCCAGTGGCTTTTTGCGGCTCCAGCGGCTGCCAGTCGATCTTCGTCGTAGCGAGCTTTTTCGCCCAAGGCTCGAGATCACCGGCTGCGAGGCCTTTGAGCTGATCTTCGACCGGTTTGAGCTTCGCATTCAGCGCGGTGATTTTCGCCTCCAGCTCCGGCGCAGGTAGTTTGACGAAAGGCGGCGCGTTTGTGCGCACCGGGTTGCTGTAAATGCCCACGCCGCGCTCCGGCACATTGTGGAAGAAGGCCTTCATCGCGTAAAAGTCGTGCTGCGTGAAGGGATCGAACTTGTGATCGTGACAGCGGGCGCAGTTGAAGGTCTGCCCCATCCAGACGGCGGCAGTCGTCTCCACGCGGTCGGCCGTGTATTCGGCCAAAAACTCCTCCGCGATGATGCCGCCCTCCTCATTGAGCATGTGATTACGATGAAACCCCGTGGCGATCTTTTGATCCAGCGTGGCCCCCGGCAGCAAATCCCCCGCGATTTGCTCGATGGTGAACTGATCGAAAGGCATGTTCGCATTGAACGCCTTGATCACCCAGTCCCGCCAAGGCCACAGCTCGCGATCACGATCCACCTGGTAGCCGTTCGTATCCGCGAACCTCGCCGCATCCAGCCACCCGACCGCCATGTGCTCGCCGTAGTGCGGTGAATCGAGGAGAGCGTCCACCTGCTGTTCGTAGGAAGACAATGAGTCAGGCTCTTTCCCCGTCTCCTTGTCTGATTGTCTCCTTGTCTGATTGTCCTGCATCGGCGGCAGCCCGGTGAGATCCAAAGCCAGCCTCCTCATCAAAGTTTCCCTCGAAGCCTTCGGCGCAGGCTGAAGCCCATGCTTCTTCAACTCCGCCCGAATGAAATCATCAATCGAGTTACCCGACTTCGGCTTCGCCGGCGGCACGAAGGCCCAATGCGGCTCATACTTCGCTCCTTCGGCGATCCACTGCTTCAGCGTGTCTTTTTGCTTCGCCGAGAGCTTCTTGTGCGACTCCGCTGGCGGCATCAGATCATCCGCATCAGTCGTGGTGATGCGTTCGATCAGCGTCTGCGTTCCCAACTTGATCAGTTCCTCGCGCACATCGAGCCGCAGATCGCCCTTGCGGTTGTTTTTGTCCGGTCCGTGGCAGTAAAAGCAGTTGTCACTGAGGATCGGGCGGATGTCGCGATTGAACGACAGCTTTTCAGCGTGACCGGAAACAGCTGTGAAGACGGAGAAGAGAAAAACCCGGACGACGATCATGGCCCCATCATACGGCCCCGCACGGTCATTTCCTGCCGGGAGCGACGCCCCGCTGGCTTAGGGAACAGGTTGATTCCGGCGAAACCAGTCGATCAGATTACGCTTCTTCGGCGTGGGCGCAGTTTGCTCCGCAGGCTGGGCCGTAGGCGGCAGCGGTGCTGGCAGGTGGTCGTTGAGACGCTCGTGGATGTGCTGGCCGACGGCCATGGTCTCCAGGCCGTTGACTTGGTTGTCCTTCAGCATCTGCTGTGAGGCATCCGCGCCACCTTCCCTTGGGTCGATGAGCTGGGGATTGATCATGAGCACGAGCTCCTCGCGGGACTTGGTGTCGTCCACACGGCGGAAGAGCGTGCCGATTAGCGGGATATTGCCGAGGATGGGCACTTGTGAGCGGGTGTCGGTGAAATGGGTGTCAATGAGGCCGCCGATGACGACGGGTACCTGGTGCCTCGCCACGACGGTGCCGCTGACGGTGCGGGATTGCACGGTATCAACGCTCTGACGCTGGAAGCCGTTGTTGTTCGGCACCAGCACGGACGCGCCGTTGGTGGTGATGTTGGAGTTTTCCTGGAGCAGACGGAGAGTGACCGTTTTGTCAGCGTTGATGTTCGGCGTGATGAGCAGGGTGGTGCCGACGGGACGGAATTCGATGTCGGTGCTGCCCTGGGTGACGACGTTGTTGATCGCACCGGGAATGACCGCGCCGCCGTTGAAGCTGCGGTTCAGCGGACGCTCCTCGCCGATGAAGAGGCGGCTGACTTCGTTGTTGGCGATGAGCAGGGTAGGGGTGGAGACGACGCGCACCTGGCCCTTCTGCTCCAGCACCTGGATGCGGGCGCTGAAGTTGTTGCTGGCAAAGCGGAAGCTCAAATCGCCTGCCTGCACTGGGTTGGCTCCAAAGCCGGCCTGGAAGCGACCATTGTCGAAAAGGTAATCGACGGCGCTGCGGTAGCCCTGATCCATGCGGACACGCAGGATTTTGACTTCGAGAAGGACAGTCTGTGTCGGCACATCGACGCTTGTGATGAGTTCCTTGATCTGCGCCATGGCCCGGCTGTCGCCCGTGCGGACGATGACCTTGTTCAGCCTTTGAATGACGGTGACAAAGATGTTCACGCGGTCGTCGAGCATTTTCTCAGCGTTCTCGGCACGGTCTTCGAGCGTTTGAATCTCCTCCGCAGTGAGGTTTTCGATGCGCTGCGGCTCGGGAATCGTTTGGAATGAAGTCGTGTTGAAACCCGATCCGAATCCGCCGGCACCAAAGCCACCAGCACCAAGGCCGTTTCGCCCAACTGAGACGCGACCGCCAGCCATGCCTCCGGCACCCGTCATCTGTGCCGCACTATTCACTGAATTGTTGCCTGTCTGCCCGCTGACACCCAAATTCTGGCTGCGCCCGTCCACGATGTCGAAGCGTTGGAAGCGTTGCTGGAGTTCCATGGTGGCCTGGAAGTCCTGCATGAAGTTGCTCTGGTTCATGCGCACTCGCGGGCCGTAAAGATCCTGGATGGCGCGGCCCACGTCGTTCGCGTTCGGGAAACGCAGGTCGAAGACCTCGGTGAGCTCTTCCTGAAAGCTGCCGAGGTCACGCTTATACTCCTCCGGGGTGTGAATGCGGATGATGCCGCTTTTTTCATCCTCGCGGAACCACAGGTTGTGGGAGCGGCAGAGAGCCTCCACGGCATCGCGGGCCTGCACTTGCGTCAGATAGAGGCTCACGATCGTTTTTCCGGCCTCGACCGAACTGACGACATTCAGCCCGCCAGCCTCGGAAAGAATGCGCGCGGCATCGGACAGCGGCACCTGGCGCAGATCGATGACCTCCATGCGGCCGGTCTGGGCCTGCGCATGCATGGCGAGGAGGAAGAAGAGAAGTGAAAGGAGTCGGTTCATTGCAGGCGGAGGGTTTGTTTGAGCGGCAGGATCTCGATGGTGGCGCTTTCCTTGTTCAGCTCGGTGAGCTGGAGGCTGAGATGGCTGAATTCGCCGGAAAGGCTCAGCGTGCCGCCCTGCTTGAGAGCGAGGATCTGCTTGTTCACCTCGATGATGATTAGCCCCTGGCCGGTTTGATTGATGATCTTGCCGCGCATGAGGATGGCGGGCATGCTTTGCTCACTGGCCTTGTTTTGAACGGTGGCCATGAGGAGCTTCTGCAGGGCGGCGTCAGGCACGGTGGGATCGACTGGCGGTTTGGGCGGCTCCGGCGGTGTCTGCGCGGCGGCATTTAGCGCCAGCAGCAGGAGGAGGGTGAGCAGGTGTTTCATAGGCATGGAAAAGGTTCAGCGAATGTTGTTGCCGGGGCCGGTGGCGGCGAAGAGGGCCATGAAAAACGAGAGGTACACATACCCCACGACGCTTCCGACGATGATGATGACCGCGGGCTCGACCAGCGCGGTGAGGCGGCGGATGTGGCGCTCGAGCTGCGCCTCGTGAAATCGCGCCACCTCGTCCAAAACATTGTCCAGCGTGCCGGAGGACTCGCCCACGGTGATCATGCGCGGCAGCATGGGCATGAAGCCATGCGCCTGTTCCAGATGGCGTCCGAGTGGCTCGCCTTGCAGCACTCGCTCGCGTGCCGCGCCGATGATGGCGGAGAGGCGTCGGTTGCCGATGAGGTTCTCACACACGCGGAGACCTTCTAGGATGGTGACGCCGCTGGTCAGCAGCACGGAAAAGCTGCTGGCGAAGAGAGCGGTGCCGCCGGTGCGCAGCGCCTTGCCCAGCAGCGGCAGGCGCAGCGCGGCACGGTCGATGAAGGCACGTCCCGGCGGCCAGAAAAACACCAGCAGCAGGGCAAAAAGCAGGGCGACGAGGCCAATAAGCGAGCTGAGGCCGTGCATCTGCGTCCACTCGCCGAGATCGACGAGGCGCTGCGTCATGGGCGGGAGTTTTTTACCCAGCGCACGCAGAAAGACCTGCATCTTCGGCAGCACGCCGACGATCATGAAGACGGCGAGGCCCATGGCCACGAGGAACACGATGACAGGATACATCAGCGTCGTGATCAGCCCGGCACGCAGCGTGCGCTTCTTTTCCAAAGCGGCCGCGGCACGTTCCAGGACGGGCGCGAGGTGACCGGTCTGCTCGCCCACACTGACGAGCTGCACCACGATGCGGCTGAAGCAGGCATGACGGGCGATGGCATCGGCCAGCGACGCGCCGTTTTCGATGTCGATGATGACCTGCTCCCACACGCGGCGCAGGCGGCCGCGCTCGGACTGCTCGGCGATCAGGCGCAGGGCGCTCAGCAGTGTCAAACCACTGCGCAGCAGCGTGGCGAGCTGGTAGAGGCTGACCTCGACATCGAGCGAGCGAATCCACAACCAGGTCGAGGGACTCAGCGAGAAGTCTGCGCCACCGCTCCGGCTCGTGTTTTCTTCAATACCGAGCACCAGCCAGCCGCGTGTGCGCAGTTCCGCGGCGGCGGCGGAGCTGGACGAGGACTCCAGCTCGCCCTGAAGACGGGCGCCGGAGGCATCGCGGGCGGTGTAGGTGAAGGCGGGCATGATTCAAAAAAGCGAGTTACCAGACCGTCACCGCGCCACGCACGTCCTCCAGTGTGACCACCCCGGCGCTGAGTTTCTCCGCCGCGTCCTGCACGAGCAGCGGCAGGCCGCGCAGACGCATGTGCTCGACCATTTCAGCCTCACCGGCGCCTTCCGTGATGAGGCGCGACCATTCCTCATCCATGGGCAGCATCTCAAACAAACCCACGCGGCCCGCATAACCACGTCCGGCGCAGTAAAGACAGCCCTGAGGGCGGAAATGCGATGTGCCGGCGAGCTGCGGTGCGGCGAGGAAAGCGATGTCCTCCGGTCGCAAAGGCTCCGGCGTGATGCAGCGGGAGCAGCACTTCCGCACCAGCCGCTGCGCCACCGCGAGGCGCAGCGTGGAGGCGATGAGGAAGCGCTCCACGCCCATCTCCGCCAGACGCACGACGGCCCCAGCAGCGGAATTCGTGTGTAGCGTGGAAAAGACCAGATGACCGGTCAAAGCAGCCTTGATGGCGATGTCCGCCGTCTCGCGGTCGCGGATTTCGCCGATCATCACGACATCGGGGTCATGCCGCAACAAGCTGCGCAAAGCGCTGGAGAAGCTGACCTTGTCCGCGCTGTCCACCTCGACTTGCACGATGCCGGGAATCTCGTTTTCGACCGGGTCTTCGACGGTGATGACATTCAGCGCCTCGGCGGCGATCAGCTCGCGGATGGCCGCATAAAGCGTGGTCGTTTTGCCGGAACCCGTGGGGCCGGTGAGCAGAATGAGGCCGTGCGGCTTGCTGATGGCGGTGCTGAACATGCCGTGGTGCGTCGGGCTCATGCCGAGTGCCCCGAGGGAGAAGCGGCTGCTGTCCACGGCCATGAGGCGCAGCGTCATGCGCTCGCCATGACGTGCGGGCAGCGTGGCCACGCGCACATCCACCACCTGGCCGCGAGCGCCACCCTCGCTGTGACGGAAGGAACCGTCCTGCGGCGAGCGCTTTTCGGCGATATTGAGGCCCGCGATGATCTTGAAGCGGTTCAGCAGCGCCGCGTGCAGGCTCATCGGCAGTCGGAAGGCATCTTCGAGAGCACCATCGACACGCAGACGCACGCGCAGCTCCTTTTCACCTGGATCAAAATGAATGTCCGAGGCCTGGCGCAGCATCGCCGCACGCAGGATGTCATTGGCGAGCTGGCGTGCATCGGCCTCCACCTCGTCACCGCTCGTCGCCGCAGCGTTTTGGCCGCGTTCGGTGTAGCGGGCCAGCGTTCCAGCGCCGCCGGTGGAGGCTTCACGATACTGGCGGTCCAGCGCCCGACTGAGCGATGCAGGTTCCGCCTGCACGGCACGAATCGGATGATCAAAGTAGCGCTGCAAGGTGCGCAGCGAGGCTTCATCCTCCGCGATCTGGCAGGCCAGCCACACGCAGCCCTCATGCACCGCGAAGGGCAGCAGCCGGCGACGCAGCGCGATGGAGGACGGCAGCCGCAGAGCCTGCACGGCATCAATGCGCACGGCATCGAGATCCAGCAGCGTGGCGGCTGGAGCAGCGGCAGGTCTGGCGGGCGCGGCGATCATGATTTCACCGGGCTGGCGGCACGCTGGCGGAGACGTGCGGCACGTTCAAAGACCTGGCCGGGCTGGCGTGAGAGCGCGTTCACGCTCTGCTCGCTGATTTCGCCGCGAACAAAAAGCTCCGCGAGGCTCTGCTCCATCGTTTGCATGCCCTGCTGGCCGCCGGACTCCATGGCGGAGTAGATGAGATTGCTCTTCCCGCTGGCGACGAGATTCGCCACCGCGCCAGTCACAGTCAGCACCTCTGCCGCGAGCACGCGTCGTCCGCGTGTGGTGATGCCATCGGCCTGCTGGCGTGCCACGGGGCCGTCCGCCACGAGCAAGTGCTGCGCCACCACGGCGCGAAGCACGAGCGCGAGCTGCCTGCGGATGCCATCCTGCTCCGCCGCGGGAAACACGGCCACCATGCGCTCGATCGCCCCCACGCAATCGCCCGCATGCACGGTGGTGAAGACGAGGTGCCCTGTCTCGGCGGCGGTGATCGCTGTGCGGATGGTGTTCAGGTCACGGATTTCCCCCACGAGGATCACATCCGGGTCCTGCCGCATGGCGGAGACGAGCGCATCATTGAAGCTCGGTGTGTCGATGCCGAGCTGGCGCTGGTTCACGAGAGCCAGCTTGGACACATGCACATACTCGACCGGATCTTCGATGGTGATGATGTGGCAGCGGCGCTGGCGGTTGATTTGATCCAGCAGCGTGGCCAGCGTCGTCGTCTTGCCGGAGCCGGTGGGACCGGCGATGACCACCAGACCGTGCTGCTGGCGGCAGAGCTGGTGCAGTGATTCCGGCAGCCCGAGTTCCTTCAGCGGGCGAAATTGATCATCCAGGCGTCGCAGCGCGATGTTGAGCAAGCCTTGCCGCTGATACACATTCAAACGGAAGCGCACACCACGCTCGCTGGTCAGGGCACCGTCGTAGGAGCCGCAGTCACGGACGAGCGGCGCATTCACTGCCGCGCCGGTGATCTCGCGCACCCAGGCCGTGACCTGCTCATGGGTGATGGGCAGGAATTCCGCATCCGCCTCCAGCACGCCCTGCACGCGAAAATACGGCGGTTCCCCGCTGGCGATGTGCAGATCCGACGCGCCGAGATCGAGACAACGCGAAAGCAAGGTCTCCAACGGCAGGTTCGGATCAGGCGCGGCGTTCATGAGCTGGGTCAAAGGCGGAGGTGAAGCGTCCATTCGTGGATCGAATGGCCCTGCTCGGACTCCTGCATGGACAGGCCGAGCGGGAAGCAGGTGAGATTGGCCATTCCAGGCATGGCTTGCAGCGTGGCCTGCACACCCGGCCAGGTGCCAAGGAAACGAATGGCCCACACCTGGCCGATGCTGGTGGCTGGAGACGCTCCACGACGACCAGCAGAAGCATTCGCGACACTTGAACCCGCCGGTCCCTCCTCGACGACGACGAGGCCGTGCTTGCGCAGCAGATCACCCACCTGGGTGACGGACTCGGCACGTTGCAGCGCATCGCCGCCTTTCTTCAGCGCATCGGACTCACGCTGCACTTTTTCCAAATCCTGCTTCAGGCGGCTGAGATCGGCGGAAAGCGCCGCAGTGCTCGCCACGCCGCTGCCCGCTTGCTTCCGCGCCTGCTCAAGCTGCGTTCTCGCCTTGGACAAGGCGGAGTTGTGGCCGGGATTGATGAACACGGCGTAAATCATGAGCACCAGCGCTCCTGGGAAGACGAGGAGCAGCAATCGCTCACGAGCGGTGAGAGGAGGACGTTTCGCGGGCTTCATGGTTGGGTGGCCGTGGGCGTGGTTTCCATCCGCAGGTGAATCTCAAAGCTCCACACCGGCGTGCTTCCGGCGAGTTGTGCCTGCGTGCGGGCGGGCTGCACGGTCCAGCCGAGCGGTTGCAGCCTTTCGCCGACCTTTTGTGAAAACAGCGCGGCCAGATTTTCCTCCGAGCACCAGCCGGTGACGGTGGTTTCCATCGCAGGCGGCTGGTTCGGCGCGGGCTGGGAGATCGCGGCAGGAGCGTTCAGGGCACGCACCAGCACACCGCCCGGCTTTTCCATCGCCAGCGCCTCCAGCATGGCCCCAAAAGCCCGCAGCGCCTGGCTGTGCCGCTTCATGTCCGTCTCATGCTCGGCGCGGGCTTTCTGCAACTCTTGCGAAGCCTTTTGCACCTCACTTCGCAGGTTGCCGACCTCGGAAAGCTTCTTCACCTCGGTTTGTGCGGTGGTGAGCTGGAGCTGTGTCCACCACCAGTTTCCAGCGCAGAAGGCCAGCGCCAATGCGGTCGCGAAAGCACACAGAAGCACACGGCGGGCGGTGCTCATCGGACGTGCCGGCGGATGCAGTACCGGCAGCGGCTCTGGCGACTGGTCCAAAGCGCTCAACCAGCCGCTGAACCAGCCTTGCAGCGTTTCCGCATCGTGCAGACTGCGCAACGTGGCCGAGTCGCTGCTCAGATTGCCGCGGGTCGTCCAGACCTCGCGCCTATTTGGCTCCGCCTCGGCCTCCGCGGCCGGAAAACGTGCCAGCAATGGGTCCAGACCTCCGGAAAGCTCTGCTGGCAAAATGTCCAGCATGGCCGCACCGCGATGCCGCTGCCGCAAAAACAGCAAATCGTCCCAAACCTCCAGCGACTCGGCCGAAGAGGCTTTTTCACTCATCAAAACCATGCCTCCGGGATGCGCCAGGCCCGCGAGCGGTGCCCCGTGCCGCATCAACTCCGCCTCGACCTCCTGGCGCAGCCTCTCGCTCACCTGCGTGACCCACCACGTCTCCGCCACGCCATCGCCGCCCAGTCGGCGGGCCACCGTCAAACTGCTGCCCGCAGGCACGCCCGTCAGCGCCTCGGCCTCAAAAGCCAGCGCGGTGAAGCGCTCCTGCTCGCTGAGGCCTTGCAGACGGTTCGCCGAGACCTCGACGATGGCCGTGACCGCCGCCGTGGAAAGCACCCACACCTTCCGCGCCTTCGCTTTCACCAATCCCAACGCCGCCAACGTCAAAGACCCCGCATCCACCGCCCCCGGCGGTGCCACCGCCTTCCCCAACGCCACCAAGCGCCCCCGCGCGTCAAAATCGCCTCGAGCCACGAAACCTGGAGTGATGAGCAGCAGGGTGCGGGTCATGGGTTGTTGATGATCACGAGCGTGATGGTGTTAGGGCTGTCTGGCCGCACCTTCAGATACACCGGAGCACTCTTGAGGACACCAGCGGTGGTGGGTCTGGTTGGATCAGCATTCTTGAGCGCGTAGGCCCGAATAACCCGAATGCCTGGAGTCGTCGAAACGGGAGAAAAAGTCAGGAGATCGCTGTTGTGCTCGTGATATGAATCAAAAGGATCTCCCATGGCTCCCACTGGGCCAACAGCCGCTTTCGCTGCAATCGTTCCGGTTGAGGTGTTTGGTTCAAAAAGACGAACGAATACGCGTGTGATGTCAGAGCTGTTGAGAACAGTTCCTGCTGAGTTTTGAATCTCGACCTGAGGCAATACGGTCGCCTCCACCAGTTCAGAAAAGTTCACTGGATTCACTTCGAGATCAGCATCATACGCGTCCGCCCCACCAGGCACCCCATCGCGACCATAGCTGACGATTTGATCAATCGGATCTCCCGCAGCGACGGGCAAGATGCCGTTCAGAAGGCAATTGTTGGGAAAGCCGGGAACGACACCAACAGGCGTCACCAATTGCGCTCCCCAGCCATCGCGAGGCAGTAGATTGCCAGGAGTCAGGCGCAAGTATGGCCCACGCCAGCCAACGCCGAGCCGCACAGTGTCGGAACTGAGGTCAAGGTCGAGATCATCGGCTTCTGCCGAAGGCGTGCAATTGGATGTGATCGCTGGAATCACGTCGTAAGCCGCCATACCAGCAGGTTGCTCAACGAGTTCCGCCAACGTCAAAACCGTGCCTCCATCCACCACCTCGGCCACCGCTCTCGGCAGCCTTCCCGTGTCGGCCACAAAGCCGGTGTAAAGCAGCGTGCCGTCGTTGTCGCGGAGGTTGTCGGGGCCGAGGACGGCGTCGCGGATGTTTTCCAGCGTGCGCTGCGTGGCCTCGTAGCGGGCCTGATCGGCGATTCCGCTGCTGGAGGTCAGCGCCACGGTGGACAGCACAGCGAGGATCGAGAGCACGACAAGCAGCTCCAGCAGCGTGAGGCCGCTGCGGGGGATGAACGGGCGATGAAGAGTAGCTTTCATGAACGCGTGTCGGCGGTTCGCAAGAAAAGCACGAGGTCGTCCCCGCAGGCGGCGAGCGTGGGCATCGCGGTGGCGGGCGGTGTTTCGAGAATGCCGTCGGCTCCGGCGGAGACGAGACGGATGGTGAGCGCGGTGGGCGTCTGGATGACGATGGGGCGGCCCCAGCCGTCGAGAATGGCCGGATCATTGGCACCATCGCGTGCGCCGCTGTCCATGACATACGGTCCGCGCCAGCCGAGGCGTGTGTTCGGGTCAAAATTAGGCCATCCGGCCCTCCGGATAAAGAGCTCGGCAATGTCCTGCGGCAGGTCCGCCTCACGCTCGCCCAGATCGCTCCACAGGCCCTTTTTTCCATCCGGGCCGAGGATGGCCGCCCGCACCTCCATGAGCGTCTTCTCCGTGGCGATCTCCGATGCGGTTTTCCGATCTCCATCGAAGCCGAAGCGCAAATCGGTCAAATTCGGGACCACAATCCCAGCCACGGCGATGAGTACCATGAGCACGACCAGCAGCTCGATCAACGTCAGCCCTGAGGCAAAACGGTGACCGGCGCGGCGATGGTGAATGCGCGGGTGGATGAGCATGGAATTGGGGTTCTCTGGAGTTCGTTGCCAAAACCGTCTGCGTTCGGATTGCTCTGTCCCCATTCCCTTGTCATGACAGCCAAGGACAGAGGAATGGGGACAGGGGAATGGATGAAGCGCTGTGACGGGCCGGTTTTCGGCTCTCGTTTTGAAATGACCCCGCCCGGACAATCCGGGCGGGGCGAAAAGCAGCCCCTGTGAGGCCGCAAGAGGCATCAGGCGATGCCGTGCGGATTAAAGCTCGGAGTTGGTTTCAAAGAATTCCGAAACGTGACCGCTGGCATTGGCAAGACCGTCATCGTGAGCTGCGAGAACACCGATGAAGATCGCTTTGTTCAGAGCGGTGCCGTCGTTGGCCACTTTATAGACGGCCAGATAACGTGCGTAGTTGGTATCTGGACCAGATCCAGCCCCGTCACCAAAGTGATAAGGAGCCTCATTGGTCGTGCGCCCAATGAGTTCGCTACGCTGACCAATGCCAAAGGCAACGTAAGCATCGTTGTCATTGATGAGGCTGTCTGGACGGAGCAGCGTTTCGGCAGTTGCTTCGGGGACGAAGGCAACAACGGTAGCGTCGGCCACGGCTACGTTGACACCCGAGTAGGGATTGAATGTTGGCTCAGCAGGAGATGCAGCGAGAGGCGCCACAGTCGTGATGCCAGCGGCGGTCAATGCATCCGCGCTACCTGCCACCGTGCTGAGGGCAGCAGGGTTAAGATAAGTGGTTTCGTCACCGGGCAGGTATGTCACCAGAGTGGTGCCATTAGTGAGGTTATCAAAACCCGCAGGCTGCTTGAAGTAGATCTGCTCAAACTCCTGAATGCGCTTGTTGGCTTCCGGGATGTTGGTGGATGCGGCAGCTGTGTGGGCACGCGTCAGCATGTTCGGCAACTGCGGGATGAGAATGCCCGCCAGCGCGATGAGGATGAGCAGCACGACCAGCAGTTCGATGAGCGTGAGGCCTTTGTTGTTGATGCGACGCGCGAGGCGTGTCGCGAGAGTGTTGGATACCTTCATATGTGTGTGTGGTTTGGTTGTGTTTTGAAGGGCTCCGGGTTCAAGGACCTCCGGCCTCGGGCTTTTTTCCGGCGGTGAGGTCTTCACCACCTGAAACTGGGCGCCTCAGCCCGCCCCGGTGGGCGGATCAGGGCAAAAATGGACACGAAACAGCTCCTTGCTGCGCGGGCAGCGGATCTCGATGCAATCGCCCCGGCGGACGAACAGCAGCTTCCCCGCTGAAGACCGGAACTCGCCCTCCGCCAGCGGCGTGCGCAGCCCGTCCGCCCGCTCGACGACGAGCGCGGCGTAAGGCGCGGCAGGAGTGGCTTCAGAAGGATTTTCACGAGTAGAGTTCAAGCTCGACAAGGTGGTTTGAGGTGAGGAGCTGGCAGCACTTTGCAATAGTGCTGGCCCCGTGTAATGCAAGTCTTTTGCATTAAATAACTGCGAGGTGCGCGGCTTCATTGCTGTTCTCCGCGCAGTTCGGGCACACGCCGAAGAACTCCAGCTCATGGCGCACGGCCTTCCAGCCGGTCTTCCGCGCCAGATTTTCCTCCAGCACGCGCACTTCCAGCGGTGTCTCCACCTGCTCCAGGCCGCCGCAGCTCGTGCAGACAAGGTAATCCGGGGCCGGACCAGAAGGCAGAAGCTGAAAGCACTGCGCCCGCTCCCCGAGGTTCACCCGGCGCACCACGCCGGCCTGCTCCAGCTTCAGCATCAGCCGGTAGAGGGTCACCCCATTGCGCTCCTGAAGGCTCGGGCATTCGCCCCACTCCGCCAGCGTGCGAGGTCGCGGATCGGCAGCCATCTCCCGCAGCAGGCAGACGAGGGCATGGGTGCGCTTGAAGCCCCGCTCCAGCAAGGACGCCAAAATCCCAGCCGCAGCGTCTTGCGCCTGGGAGGATGATGGAGCGGAGGCTATCGAGTTCATCATCAGCTCAGCAAAGATGGGAAAGAAGGAGTGGCCTGCTCACGGCTTGGCCGGAAGGTTCTGGCACGCGGAGCGTCTGGTCCTTGCGTGGCAAGGAGACGCAGCCAGCGCTCCGCCTCGGACGCGGGCAGCCATCTCTGGCCCTTGGGCAGGCTGGCGAGCATATTCCGGCACTCCGCGCGGTAGCCCGGCCCCATCTGCCGCCTCACCCAGGCCTCGTAACCCGCCAGCCAACCGGCAAAGAGCCGTGCGGCCGCCATGGCGTCGGCGGTGTGGTTTTGCAGCGCCTCGATCTGGTAGCGCCCCGGCACCACCGGCTCATGCAGGCGGTGCGTGGTGCAGCGCCCCTTGGTGCGGACAAAGAGGAATCCCGGACGCTGACTGCCCACCTGCGGATACCATCCGGCGCAGGCACCATGCAGTTCGATCACGCCATCCTCGTGCGTCAGGCGGTAGCAGCTCGTGCCCTTGAGGCCTGGGGAGGGCAGCTTCTCAAAACCATGCCTCAGCAGCAGGTTCCCGCCGCTCATCACATCCCTTCCCCAGAAAAACATCTGCTGCCGCAGCGCGGCGGCGAAGTCGGCCAGCAGCACCCGCTGCCTGGAGAGCGGGACTCCAGACAGAGCAGCCATGCCCGGCAATTGGAAGGCCTGTCGCGAAGGAGTCAGCGTCATTTGAGGCTTTGCTTTCATGCAATCTACTTGCAATAGAATACAAGCACATTAAATGCAATCTTTTTGCATAAACAAAACTTCTTCCCAGGCATGCGCCTCACCGTCATCTCCGGCTTTCTCGGCTCTGGCAAAACCACGCTGCTGCGCCGACTGCTGCGCATGAGCGGGGAGCTGCGCCTGGGGGTGATCGTCAATGACATGAGCGAACTCGAGGTGGACGGCGATCTCCTGCGCGATCCTGAGAATCTGAACGAGGCGCGTGGAAACTTTGCCAGCATCCAGGCGGGCAGCATCAGCGGAACCCAGCGCCCGGCCTTCGCCGCCGTGCTGGATGCCTGGCAGGGGCGGGATGACCTCGATCACATCGTCATCGAAACCTCCGGCAGCACGCATCCCTGGCCGCTGGTGGAGGAGATCAGCCAGCGCCCGGGCCTCACGCTCGACACCTTCGCCACCCTCATCGACGCGAAGGCCTTCATGGAGGATTTTGGCGGCGGTCGCCTCATCCGCGAGCTTTCGCACCCGCAGGCGCCGCTGATGCTGGCGCAGATCCAGCTCGCCGGAGTCATTCTCCTCACCAAGACCGAGCAACTGCCGCCGCCGAGCCTCCAGCTCATCGCCACGCATCTCAGTGCTCTGAATCCTCAGGCTTCGTTGTATGCGGTGAACTACGGTCGCATCTCCCCGGAGAAGCTCCTGGGCACCCGCAGCTTTGACCTTGAAAAAGCACGTCAGATCGCCGCTCAGTGGCCTGCCTTGACCGAAAATGCCGCGCAAGCAGGCGAACTCGGCAGCACCGTGATCGACGATCCACGCCCGCTGTACCCGCGCAGGCTGTGGACCTTGTTTCGCGAGCGTCTCGGCACCGGCATCCATCGCAGCAAGGGCTTCATCTGGCTCGCCTCGCGCGACCGCGATGTCCTGCTGTGGAATCAAGCCGCAGGCAGCGTCGGCATGGAGCTGACCGCTTACTGGAAAGCCGCGCTCGTCACCAATCCCGACGGCAAACTGGTCCCCGAGGAGATCGCCCTGCTCCAGGAGCAGCTCCAAGGTGCTCATCCCGTCTTCGGCGACCGCCGCTGCGAACTTACCGTCATCGGCCCGGAGCGCGACCGCGCCGTGTTCGTCCCGGAACTTCAGGAATGCTTCTGCACCGACGAAGAAATCGCCCACTGGCGCTCCGGCGGCTCCTTTGACGACCCCTGGCCGAAATCACTCCTGCGCGTCTGAGCCAACAACCCTTTCCCCATGAATACGAAAACCTCCAAACTCCCCGTCACCGTGCTTTCCGGCTTCCTCGGCGCTGGAAAGACCACGCTGCTCAATCACATCCTGCGCAATCGCGAAGGCCGAAAGGTCGCCGTGATCGTGAATGACATGAGCGAGGTCAATGTCGATGCCCAGCTCGTCAAAAGTGGCGATGCGAAGCTCTCACGCACCGAGGAAAAGATGGTCGAGATGAGCAACGGCTGCATCTGCTGCACGCTGCGCGAGGATTTGATGCAGGAAGTCGCCACGCTCGCGAAAGAAGGCCGCTTTGACTCGATCCTGATCGAATCCACCGGCGTCTCCGAACCCATGCCTGTCGCCGAGACTTTCACCTTCACCGACGACTCCGGCCGCAGCCTCAACGACCTCGCGCAGCTCGACACCATGGTCACCGTGGTCGATGCGCGGAACTTCCTCGATGACTATCACAGCACCGATGACCTCCAGGACCGCGAGATGGGCGTCACCGGCGAAGACGCCCGCACTATCGCGAATCTGCTCACCGATCAAATCGAGTTCGCCAACGTCATCCTCATCAACAAGACCGATGCCGTCAGCGCCGACGAACTCGACGAGATCCAGGGCATCGTCCGCGCTTTGAATCCGAAGGCGAAGGTCCACCTCACGCAGCGCAGCGAGGTGCCGCTCGATCGCGTGCTCGACACCGGCCTCTTCGCCATGGCGGAGGCCGAGCAATCGAAAGGCTGGCTCGACAGCCTCGGCGGCCACACGCCGGAGACGGAGGAGTATGGCATCAGCAGCTTCGTCTATCGGGCGCGGCGTCCGTTTCATCCGCAGCGCTTCCACGGCCTGCTCGGCCTGCATTGGGATGGCGTCATCCGCGCCAAAGGCATGTTCTGGCTCGCCACGCGGCATGAGATCGCCGGTTACCTCTCGCAAGCCGGCGTCTTGCGCGACACCCGCGCCATGGGCTTCTTCTGGAGCGCCGTCAGCGAATCCGAATGGCCGCAGGATGAGCAAAGCCAGGCCGAAATCCGCTCCCACATCCAAGGCGAGCACGGCGACCGCCGCACCGAACTCGTCATCATCGGCCGCGACATGGACAAAGCCACGCTCACCGCGAAATTCGACGACGCCCTCCTCACCGATGCCGAATTCGCCACCGGCCCCGAATCCTGGCGCAAGCTGCCTGATCCCTTCCCGCAGTGGCTGCCGGACGAGCCTCAGACACCGGCGCAATAAAGGTGAGACAGACACTCTTGTCTGTCCGCAGTCAGCGTGCGTGTGCCCAGTGACGCTCGTGCAGACAGGAGTGTCTATATCACACCGCGGCGACTTCCGCGCCCGCGTCTGCCTCACGCATCCTGAGTGCGCCCGGCGCTGTGCTTCTTCATCCACCGCTTCGCACACTCGCTCTGCTCGCGCGTTTCCAGGCAGCACTTCCTTCGAGCACGAATCCACTGCACCGGATCAGCGTTTGACGGGATGAAGCCCGCTTTCGCACACCACGCGACGATGAACTGCCCCGTGCGGCCGCAGCCTGCCACGCAATGCACGACCACCGGCTCGCGTGCCGCGTGATGCCGGTCCATCAAGCTCACAAACTGCTCAATTTGAGCATCCGTCGGCACGCCGTAGTCCGGCACATTGATGTGATGATACACAAACTGCTCCGGCACATCGCGCCGGTTGTCGAACTCGCAGCAGTTCACGACCGCCCGGATGTTCTGCTCCTCATAAATCTCAAACACATACGGATCAGGCCACCACGACGCCGCGATGACACCCTCCACGATCCAGGTGAAGGGCTCGGTGCGTTCAGGCTGACCTCGTTCAGGCCAGTACCAGGGGCGGATGGGTGAAGGCATGGGTTTGTCGCTCTGTTGGATTCGGTGTCGGATTTCGAGTTTCAGGTTTCAGGATCTCCTTCGTTCAGGTCCCGCAGAAGGTCTGATAGCCTTCCGTGTTGTCCGCAGGCTGGCTGAACTCCGGCGAGTCCTGCGTGTGATCAAAGGGAGATGCCAGCACGGTGAGGAGGCGGTGCATCGGATTGAGATCGCCGTGGTGCGACGCGGCGGCCAGCGCCTCCTCGACCTTGTGATTGCGGGGAATGAAGGCGGGATTGCTCCGCCTCATCAATGTGACGGCTTCATCGGTGGACTGCGGCTGCCGCTGGAGCCTTTCACGCCATCGCGCGTGCCATTCCGGTGATCCGCCGAGGCCACGGGTGAGATCGCGGAAGGTGTTGGTGAAGTCCGCCTTCGTCTCGTTCATCCAGTCGAGCAGGGACTCGATCAGAGCCGCGTCGTCGTCCTCGTCGGTGCAGAGCCCCAGCTTCGCCCGCATTCCAGCGAGCCAGTGGTGCTTGAAACGGCCCTCGAACGTCTCGATCAGCCCGTTCGCGATCTCCACCGCCTTCTTCTCATCCTCGTGAAACAGCGGCAGCGTGGCCTCCGCCAGCCGGGCGAGGTTCCACTGTGCGATGCGGGGCTGGTTCCCGTAGGCGTAGCGGCCGTGGCGGTCGATGGAGCTGAAGACCGTGGCCGGATCGTAGGCATCCATGAATGCGCAGGGGCCATAATCGATCGTTTCACCGCTGAGGGCCATGTTGTCCGTGTTCATCACGCCGTGAATGAAGCCGACATGCATCCACTGCGCGATCAGCCGGGCCTGCCGCTCCATCACGGCTTCAAAGAACTCGGTGTGGCCGCCCTCCAGCTCCGGGTCATGCCGCTGCCGTGTGTGATCGGCCAGCGCCCGCAGCGCTTCTTTGTCCCCACGGGCTGCCGCATACTCAAAGGTGCCCACACGGATGTGGCTGGCCGCCACCCGGGTCAGCACCGCGCCGGGCAGGCCGCCATCCTGCCGCCAGACGGTCTCACCCGTCGTGGCCACGGCCAGACTGCGTGTGGTCGGGATGCCGAGCGCGTGCATCGCCTCGCTGATGATGTGTTCCCGCAGCATCGGCCCCAGCGCCGCGCGGCCATCCCCACGACGCGAAAACGGCGTCGGCCCCGGGCCTTTGAGCTGGATGTCGAAGCGGTCGCCCTGCGGGGTGATCTGCTCCCCCAGGAGGATCGCCCGCCCATCCCCCAGCATGGTGAAATGCACGTATTGATGGCCCGCGTAGGCCTGCGCCAGCGGCTCCGCTCCAGGTGGCAGCGAATTGCCGGCAAACAGGGCCGCGTCATTCAGCAAGCTGGCGTCGAGGCCCAGGGATTCCGCCAGAGGCGCGTTGAGCACCACCATCCGCGGCTCACGCACAGGCGTGGGCATGAGGCTCACATGAAATGCCTGCGGCAGCCGCGCATAGGAGTGCTCCAGACGCCATCCGGCGGGTGAGGTGGGAAGGTCTGCGGAATCAGGCATGACGATGCTGTAGCGCGGGATTTCCATTTCGCGAAATCGGACTCATCCAGCCTGGCCGCACCGCCTTTCAGTGCGAAGCTGCCGCCGCATGGCCGCCAGACGCACTTCTAAACCCCAACGCACCGCCCGCCCGACGGCGATGACGGACGCTCCAGCCGATCTGAGGCAGATCCAGGACGTCCTGGGCAAGGTGCAGATCGCGATCGCGGACTACCTGAAATCAGGCGCACCTCTCCAGATCACGCTGAACCCGGTCGAGATTCTCTCGGCCATCGAGGCGGCGATACGCGAGGCTGACGGGCAGCCCAGCCCGTGGCCGGATGGTGCTGACGCGCGCACATTTTTCATCCACGGTCTGTACGACGATCTCGTCCAGCAGCCGAGCAACATCTTTGAGACCAAGCTCTTTCCCGACGGCACGGAACGCTACATCCCGATCAGCCGGGCCACGTGGAAGGCCTGCCTCGAACGGCTGAAGGCGACGGTCGTCGAGGGCGGGCGCAAAATCGGTGCCAGGAAGGCCAGGTAGCCCGTCTCTGGCCGCTACGACCACATCTTCCGGTCCAAGGTGCGGTAGCTGATGGCCTCGAGAACGTGATCGGCGATGATGTTTTCCATCCCGGCGAGATCGGCGAGCGTGCGGGCGACCTTCAGGATGCGGTCATGAGCGCGGGCGCTGAAATTCATCTCCGCCATCGCGTGTTCGAGGCAGCCGGCGGCCTCGGAGTCGAGTTCGCAGTGCTTTTTGATCAGACGCGGGGTCATGCTGCTGTTGGTGTGAACGCCAACGTGTTTCGCAAAACGCTCCTGCTGCACCTGCCGGGCCGTTTCGACGCGTTGACGCACGTGTTGGGATGATTCGCCGCCATCGTGACTGGCGAGCGCCTTGTAATCCACGAGCGGGACTTCCACATGCAGATCGATGCGATCCAGAAGCGGGCCGCTGATGCGCTGGCGGTAACGTTGGATCACCGGCGGGCCGCAACGGCACTCGCGTTTGAGATCGCCGTAATAACCGCACGGGCATGGATTCATGGCGGCCACGAGCATGAACTGCGCGGGAAAGGTGACGCTGCCCACGGCGCGTGAAATGGTGACCTTGCCGTCTTCCAAAGGCTGGCGCAGCACCTCCAGCGTGCTGCGGCGGAATTCCGGCAGTTCATCAAGAAACAGAACGCCGTTGTGCGCCAGCGAGACCTCGCCAGGCCCCGGATTGGAGCCGCCGCCGAGCAAACCGGCATCGCTGATGGTGTGATGGGGCGAACGGAACGGCCGCGTGGCGACGAAGGCGTTCGTTTCGGTCAGCAGGCCGCCTGCGCTGTGTATTTTGGTCGTTTCGATCGCCTCCTCCTCACTCATGCCCGGCATGATGGTGGCGATGCGCTTGGCGATCATCGATTTGCCCGTTCCAGGCGGCCCGATCATCAAAATGTTGTGACCGCCGGCCACGGCGACCTCGATGGCGCGTTTCGCATCCGACTGGCCCTTCACATCGGAGAAGTCGATGTCGTAATGCGACGCGGCGGAGAAGAATTCCGTGGCACGGCAGGGCTCCGGGGCGATTTCGATGTCGCTTTTGAGGTAATCGACGGCCTCACGCAGGTTGGCGACGCCGATGATGTCGATGCCTGCGACGACGCTGGCCTCCACGGCGGCCCGTTTGGGCACCAGCAGCCGTTTGCGGCCACGGGCGCGTGCCTCCAACGCGATGGCCAGCAAACCGCGCACGGGCCGAAGCTCGCCATTGAGGGCGAGTTCGCCCGTCATGGCCGTTTCACTGAGCACGGCGATGGGAATGCGCGCACGATGAGCGATGAGGGAGATGGCGATGGGCAGATCGAAGCCGGGGCCTTCTTTTTTGAGGTCGGCCGGGGCGAGGTTCACGGTGGTGACGCCGTCGTTCATCAAAAAGCCGCTGCTGCTGATGGCGGCGGTGACGCGTTCGCGGCTTTCCTTCACGCTGGCATCCGGGAGGCCGACGATGATCATCCGGGGATTGCCGCCGCCATCGTGTGACTCGACCTCGATCTCGACGGCGTTGACGCCAACCAAGGTGGCAGAGTATGTGCGGGCGACCATTGCGCGCCATTATTCAAAAGCGCCCGGGTGCTGCAAGCAGGGTTTTTCACGCGGACGCCGGCTGGCACGGCTCAGCGATTTCCCTCAGACCAGCGGATGGCGAAGTAGGCCAGCTCGCCGGGGTCGGTCATGCCGAGCTTTGAGCGGATGTTCATCTTGTGAACGTCCACGGTCTTGGTGCTGATCTTGAGCGCCTCGGCGATGTGGGCGGTGTTCCGCCCCTGGCCGATGAGCAGGAAGATCTCGAACTCGCGGTCGCTGAGATCGGAGATGCTGTCGTGCGTCTTCATCGGCGTGCCGGAGGAGAAGGCCTTGAGGATTTCCTCGGACATCTCATCGCTGACGGCGATGCCGCCGGCCACCACACGGTGCAGGGCCTGCTCCAGCGTCTTCTGCGGGGCGTTTTTCATGAGGTAGCCCCGTGCGCCAGCCTTCAACACGCGCTGGGCGTAGAGCTTCTCATCGTGCATGGAGATGGCCAGCATCGGCAGCTTCGGATAGAGCAGCCGCAGATCCTTGATCAGCTCGAGGCCGGAGCGGTCCGGCAGGGAGATGTCCACCATGAGCACATCCGGCGTGTCCTCCTCCGCCTTGCGGGTGGCCTCGGCGGCGGTGACGGCGGTCCAGGCGCAGGTCATCTCCGGGTGATGCTGGAGAAACAGGCGCACGCCTTCCCGCATCATGGTGTGGTCATCGACGACAGCCACGCGGATTTTCGCCGGTTGAGTATCTGGCTTCATCAGGCCATCAAGGTTCGGGATCAAAACGGCGTCAACCGTGGATGTGCGAGGGCATCAGGAATTGTGCCGGCGGATGCGCACGATGCTGATGACGAAGCCGGATTCCTCCGTGCGTTCCAAGGTGGCGCGGAGGGCGTGCAGACGCTGCCGCATCAGCACCAGGCCCATGCCTGCCTCACGACCGGCGGGCGGTTCCTGGAAGGGTGTGCCATCGTGAATGACGGTGAGGACGACATCGCCATTTTCCAAAGATGAGTTGATGCTCATGGATGTGGGCCTGGAATGCTTGCAGGCGTTCACGACGAGCTCCTGCGTCACACGGAAGAGGAGTTCGCGTTCGGAGACGCCGAGCACCTCCTCCACCCTTTCATCGACCTCGACCGCGCAGGGCACCTGAAACGAGGTGCGGGTGAACTGCGACAGCTTCGCCAGCGCGTGAGACAGGCCGAGAGAGTCGAGCCCCGTCGGCGAAAGGCCGTGCGCCATGGCCCGGGCGGCGGTGACCGCCTCCTGGAGCTCGCTGACGACTTCGCGCGCGAGTTCCGCGGCCTCGGCCCCGCCGCGTGCGGCGAGATTGAGCATCACCTCCGTCTTCATCTTCGTGGCGGAAAGGCGCTGGCAGAGGTCGTCGTGCAGATCACCGCCGATCCGGCGGCGTTCCTGCTCCGCGGCATTGAGCGCGAGTTTTTCCGCGGCCGTGAGGCGCTGGATCGCGCCGTCGAACTCCCGCGAGATCACCGAGAGCTCGTCCTTGCCGCGGAGGGGCAGTCCTTCGCGTCCGCTGGTGCCCACAGCTCCCACCTGGCGCACGAGTTCACGCACACGCCGTCCGACGACCTCGTCGAGCGCGAACCACAGCAGCAGCGTCAAGGCGAGCAGGAAACACGCGTGGCGCACGGACTCATGCCAGGCCTCGTCCCGGACCTGCATGAAGAGCAAGGCCGGATCGTAGCGCAGCAGGACGACCGCCCTGCCGCTCGTGTCGTAGCCTTCGAAAAACGGAGCGGCGACGATGTATTTGGTCTTGTCCTCGTTCCAGGTGAGCACGGTGGTCATGCGCTCCATCGCATCGAGCGCCCGGCGCCATTCCACGGCCAGCGGAGTGTCAGAAACCGACAGCCCCCGCCATTGCAACTGGGTGGAGCAGCGGATGAGGCCGTCCCGGCCGCAAACCACCCCGATCTCGACATCCTTCGACAACGAGGCGTAGGCCATTTCAAGTTCAGCGGCCCGCTCCTGCTGGCGACGCGACAGATGCTGAAGGACGCCGGAAAGACGGCTGCCCGTGTCGGCGGCCTCCTCCTCCAGACGGGCCAGCCTCTGGTCCGCGAGCCATTTCTGGGTCCGTGCGTGATTGAGCAGGATCGTCAGGCAGCCGAAAAGCAGCACGATGCCGGAAATCTTCTTCTGGATCGACTGCGGAACTCTCATGGCAGCACCTCCTCAAGGAACGTCGGGTCGATCCACTCCTGATCGGGCGGCCGGGCCTGCAGCAATCCCATCCGCAGCATCTGATCGCACAGCTTTTCAGCCATCACGCCGAGCCTCGGTGTGTCTCCTGTGAGCAGATCGCGATTGGCCGCCGGATCGACCGGTGTCCACAGTTTGAGCGCGTCATAAAAAGCGGCGGCACCGGTCTTTTCGCGACGCAGGACCAGCTCCAGGCCGGAAAACCGGCTGCCGCTCCTCACGACCGGCACCATCTCGATCTGTGCTTTTAACAGGGCCGCAAGCTGGCCGCCCGCATGATCGCAGGCGTCTTGAGAAGCAACCATCACCCGCATCACAGGCAGCGGCAGTTGCCGCGAGTCAAAGATGGCGCGCATGCCATTGCTGCGGAGCCGGCCCGCCAAGGGTTCGGAAGCGACCACGGCATCGACCAGGCCGTCGGCGAATGCCTGCTCCATCTCCGGATGAGTGAGCGGCACCGCCCGCACATCATTCATGGTCATGCCCGCGCCTTCCAGGGCGCTCATCAGGATCCACGCACCCACCCCGCGGATGTCCACGCCCACACGCCTTCCCTGCAAGGCCTTCACCGTCGCGATGTCCTCCCGCGCCAGGATGGCATCCGCTCCAGTCGATTCGTCCAGCACCATCAAGACACGCAAATCCTGGCCTGCCTCCCGCATGCGCAGCACGGCATCGAGCGTCACCACGGCCACATCGGCGGCTCCGTTCCCCAGGGCACGCATGGCGGCGGACGACCAGGGCAGCTCGATGAATTGAAACTCCGCCGCCGGCAGCATGCCACGCGCATGGGCCACCACGATCGCCTCAGCGCCCGGCCACAAACCGGGGGAAACCCTCAAGCGCCGCCCCTTGTCCTGCCTGGGCAGCCAGAAGGCGGTCAACACCAGCGCCAGCGCCCCTGACAGAACCACGAGACGTTTCACGAAGTGTTCGGCGAGTTTCATCAGAGATGTCGATGGTTTCAACGAGCTCCCCGAAGAGGCTCATGCGGCCGCTGCAAGGAACTGACTGGACTACGGACACAAAACCCCGCCGCGGCGGAAAACTCACCGCCGCTTCTTCTTCCGGCCGGTCATGATGCCGCGTGCCTTGTCTTCCTCGTCGAGCACGGTGGTGTACTTGTAGTTGAAGCCTTCGAGCTTCTTGCGCGGGATCTTCTGGCTGATGAGACGCTCGATGGAGGCCACATTCATGATCTCGTCGGCAGCGAAGAGCGTGAAGGCATCGCCTTCCTTCTGCGCACGGCCGGTGCGGCCGATGCGGTGGACGTAGTCCTCGCTGTGCTCCGGAACCATGTAGTTGATGACGTGGGTGACGCCGCTGACATCGAGGCCGCGCGCTGCGAGGTCGGTGGCGACGATGATCTCAAACTCGCCGCTGCGGAAGCCTTGCAGGGCCTTTTCACGATCCTTCTGGCCGATGTCGCTGTGCATGACGGCGACTTTGTATTCACCGGTCTGCTGGATGGCACTGAAGAGCTTGTCCGCCTGCACCTTGGTGCGGGTGAAGATCATCATGCTGTCGAAGTGCGTCTGCTTGAGGATGGCGAGGAGCAACTCCTCACGCTGATCGCCGGCGACCGGATACATGTAGTGGCTGACGGTCTCCGCAGCGGAGAAGCGGATGCCCACCTCGACGCTTTCGGGGTCCTTCAGCGCGAAATCCGCGAGGCTCTTGATCTGCGGCGGCATGGTGGCGCTGAAAAACAGCGTCTGGCGCGCACTTGGCGTCTTTTCGACGATGCGGCGCACGTCCGGCAGGAAGCCCATGTCGAGCATGCGGTCCACTTCATCGAGAATCAGCACCTCGACGTCACGCAGATCCGCGATGCCTTCCTGCATGAAGTCGAGCAGCCGGCCCGGAGTGGCCACCACGACGTCAACGCCCTGCTGCAGGCCCTTGCGCTGCTTTTCGTAGCCGACACCGCCGTGCACGAGCAAAACGCGCAGACCCGTGTGCTTGCCATACTTCTCAAACTGCTCGACGACCTGGGCCGCAAGCTCCCGCACGGGCTCCAGCACGAGGCAGCGGAACTTCCCGGGCGGCCCCAGGCGGGTGATGGTCGGCAGCGCGAAGGCGGCCGTCTTCCCGGTGCCGGTTTGGGAGGCACCGACGACGTCCCTGCCGGTCAAAATGATCGGGATGGACTTTTCCTGGATGGTGGTCGGCTTTTCATAGCCCGTCTCACGCACCGCGGCCAGAACGGCCGGTGAGAGGCCCAGCACTTCCCAGTTCGGCGGATACGGGCCTTCTGGCACAGGCGGCGGAGGAGGAGGCGCCACCGGGGCATGATTTTCACGGACGGGTTTGGCCTTTTCCTCGCGCGGGCCGCGGTCACGGCGTTCGCCGCGGTCACGTCCGCCACGTGGCGGGCGGTCTCCACGGTCCCTGCGTTCTCCACGTGGGCGGTCTTCGCGCTTTTCGGGGCGGTCACCACGCGGCTTGTGCTCGCCACGGTGCGGTTCGTGCGGCCGCTTGTGGGCGTGCATCGTGGCCGGATGGTCGTGGGCGTGCTCCTTGGCGGCCGGTTTTTTCCCCTTGTCGAGACGCAGCACCTTTTTGAGGCCGGATTTGAGACGGCTGAGCAGCGAAGGCTTTTTCGGGGCGTGGTCGGAGCGGCGGTGGGTGGTCACAAGCGTGTCGGGAGAATGAGGGCGAGCCTATCGGCCAGTTTGCCAGACAATGCAAACCCGCATCCGGCCGCCCCCTGGGCGGTGTTTGAAAACCTGTTTGGAAGTCGCGGAGCGACGAACGTGCCGTAGCCCGGCCTTTCAAGGCAGGGGACAGCAAACGGCCCCCCAAGGCATCCGGTGTCGCAGAGCGACACGCGAACCTGGCGCGTCGAGAGGAACGGGTTCGGGCGTCGCGCTGCGACGCCGGTCATGGCTCAACACGATCACCCGCATCTCTCCCGGCCTTCAAAGGCCGGGCTACGAGACGGCTGCCGCTCTGCGGCAGAAGTTTTCAATCACGGCCTCAGAGCCGCATGGCGTAATGCACCTGCCGGCCCACCTCCTCGAACCCGCAGCTCGGGTAAAGGTGCTGGCCGATCGCGTTGGAGGCCATCGTCTCGATCTGTGCCAGCTTCATGCCCTGGGCGCGCATGTAATCCACCGCATGGTTGATCAAACGCCGCCCCAGGCCCAGGCCGCGGGCCTCCTCCACCACGGCCAGGTTCGGGATGCGGCCCTTGCCGTTCACCCGGTCGAGCCGGATTGTGATGTATCCCAGGATCTCGCCACCGCGTTCGGCCACAAAGCAGCCCTCCGCTCCCTGGGCCACGTCGTCATCAATGTGATCCGCCTTCCGCGCCTTCCAGTCCCGCCCGTTCCACACCCCGAATTTGTGCTCCAGCATCTGCTCCAGAGCCACGCTGCCAAACGATTCCACGGTGATGCGGCGGAGATCCGGCAAGTCGGTGGCGCGGAAGGGGCGGATGAGGATCGGAGAGTCTTCCATGAGGTCAGATCGGGCTTCGGTTGGGCGGCATTGTGTGTCCCCTGCTCCCAGAGGCAAGGAATTCAATGATTTGAGTGGCACGCGTCTTGCGAAAGTTACAGAGGACGGGTATTTTGAGACCGGACGACAATAATTCACTGTTGCGAATATCTTGGTTTGTATCATTCTTCTGAAGCATGTTGTTTTTTGACTGGACTCCCGAATCACGTGCCTGCACCCGCCTGTTGAAGGTCGCGGTCGCCGTCATGCTCGCCGGCAGTCTCTGCCAGTGCACCTCTTCCAAACCGAAGGGTGATGTGGTCGTCAGCGTCAAGGACCAGAAGCTGGGCATCTACGGCACCGATGGCAAGCTGGCCAAAAAGTACGTCATTTCGACCTCCAAGTTCGGTCTGGGCGACCAGCGCGGCAGCAACCGCACCCCCCTCGGCACCCATGAGATCGTCGCCAAAATCGGCCACGGCCTGCCTGCGGGTGCCGTGCTCAAGAGCCGCCGCTGGAATGGCGAGGTGCTCAAACCCAATGCCCCGGGCCGCGATCCGATCGTCTCCCGCATCCTCTGGCTGAAAGGCACGGAAAAAACCAACCAGAACGCCTTCAACCGCTTCATCTACATCCACGGCACGCCCGAGGAAAACCGCCTCGGCCAGCCTGCCAGCTACGGCTGCGTGCGCATGGGCATGAAGGACGTCGTCGATCTCTTCAACACCGTGGACGTCGGAGCCAAGGTCGTCATCACCAAGGACCACCTGCCACGGGGCGCCCCCGACAAGGCAGACGACGGCTCTCCCGCCACGGTCGCACCGGACGCCAGCGCCTCCGGCCAGCCCATTGAAATCGCCAGGATCCTGCCGTCCGAAGGCGAAAAGAAGCGCGCCGAGGAAAACGCTGCCAAATCCAAGACCAGCGACAAGGCCGGACCCGAAAAACCCGCCCCCGCCTCCAGGAAGACCAAGGCGGATGCCAAGGTCGCTGGAAAAACCTCCTCAAGGACCAAAGGCCGGGCCTGATCTCAGTCCCGCAGGATTTCAAACGACGGCAGATCGCCCAAGTGGGACGGATTCGTCTCCTGCTTCATCCGGCGCATCACCTCCAGCGCACGCGGATCGATCACCACCCGCTGCTTGTGAACGCCCGCCGTCTGGACGTCCCCCTCAATCCAGCGCGGTGAATCGCGAAACGCCGCCTGCGACGGGAAATAGACCGCCGTGCGGCCCACATTCTCATCGATCAGGTCAACGAGGACGTGCACGCCTGCTTTGACGGGCGGCGATTCGTCCCAGGTGGATAGGTTGG
>NZ_JACSRD010000015.1 GCF_014879935.1 Prosthecobacter sp. | reverse complement strand
CGACGAAGCCGGCCCGACCAATCACGAGGCGGCTCCGAAGCCCGCTGCCACCAAATTCGACAACGAATACGACAGCGCCGAGGACGACGAGCCTTCCCTGCCGAAAAAGCAGCGCACCTTCGCCCAACGCGGCCCGCGTTCCGGCATGGTCCGCCTCTTCATCAACATCGGCGGCATGGACATGGTGCGTCCGGGCGACATCGCCGGCATGCTTTACAACAGCGTTCAGGAATTGAAGCCCGGCAGCATCGGCACGATCGACGTCGTCGAGAAATGCAGCTTCGTCGAGGTCCCCGAGGACGCTGTCGAGCCCGTGCTCGAAACCATCCGCCAGCAACCGCCCATCATTCGCGGTCGCGAAGTTCGCATGGACTACGCTGACCGCCCTGGTGATGCCGGACAAGGCATCGGCAAAAGGCATTTCGGAGGCGGTGGCGGATTCAAGAAAGGCGGATTCGGCGGCGGCGGCTACGGCGGCGGCTTCAAGAAACCTGGTTTCGGCGGCAAGCCCGGCGGCTTCGGAGGCGGCGGAGGCGGCTTCAAAAAAGGCGGTTTCGGCAAGCCCAAGCCCTGGCTCAATCGCGAAGGTGAAGGCCCCAGCCCTGGCTATGGCAACCGTCACGATGACGACGGTGGCCCACGCCGTGAAGACTCCGGCGGCAACTACGGCGGTGGCGGCGGTGGTTTCAGGAAGCCAGGCGGCTTCGGTGGTGGTGGTGGCGGCAAACGCTTTGGTGGTGGCGGCGGCTTCAAAAAGAAGTGGTGACGCTCATCATCTCCTCATCATCTCGTGCGCCCCGCTCTGTAGGTGACTCACGCCAAGAAATCATTGGCAGCACGCTTCGCACGCTCTTAAATCTCAGCGTGGCAGCATACGTGGCTGTCTCAGTTCCCCAACACCATGTCAAAATCCTCCGCCCTCCGCGACGCGTTGAAACAGTCGCCGAACAACCTCTCGCTGCTGCTGCTCTACGGTCGCGCCTGCCTTGAGGAGCTGCACCTGGACGAGGCCAGGGAGGTCTTCGCACGCGCTTTGGACGTTGATCCCGATCAAACAGACGCCCAGCTCGGCATCGCGAAGGTCCTGTTTCTGGAAGGCAACAACTCCGGCGCGGCGGTGCGTGCGGAACGCGTCATTTTTCTCGAGCCCAACAACGCCCAGGCCCACCTGCTCCTCAGCCGGGTCTATTTGAGCGAGGGTGACCGTGCGAAGGCGCTGGATCATTTCGACCGCGCCGCCCAGATCGATGGCACCATGAGTGATCCCGCGCTGGAACGCGAACTCGGCCGCACCACTCGTGACGCGCGCAAAACCGCTCCAGCCCCCGCCCCTGAGCCGGCATCCCAGGAAACGCAACCGGCAGGCAATGCCGACCAGGATGAGTTCTTCGACGATCCCTTCGATGAGCCTCCGTTCGACTGGCGGCCGGAGACGTTCTATGCCCCCGGCGATCCGGAGCGCAACCGCGTCACCTTCGCCGATGTCGGCGGCATGGAGGAGCTGAAGGAGGAGATCCGCCTCAAGATCACCTACCCGCTGCAGTTTCCGGACCTCTACAAGGCCTACGGTCGCAAGACCGGCGGTGGCATCCTCATCTACGGCCCCCCGGGCTGCGGGAAAACGCTGATCCTGCGTGCTGTGGCGGGTGAAGTGCCCTGCAATTACCTCGCTGTCGGCCTGCACGAGATTTTCGACCCCTACTTCGGCAGCACGGAGCGCAATCTGCACCAGATCTTCGAAACCGCGCGGGCCAATGCCCCCTGCGTGCTGGTGTTCGACGACCTCGACTCACTCGCACAGGACCGCCGTCAGATTCGCGAGAGCCAGATGCGCAATCTGGTGAACCAGTTCCTGCACGAGATGGACGGCATCCGCAGCGACAATCAACGCATCCTCGTCATCGGTGCCACGAATCAGCCCTGGGCGCTCGATCCGGCCTTCCGTCGTCCGGGACGCTTCGATCAGGCCATCTTCGTGCCACCGCCGGACGCCCCTGCCCGCGCCCAGATCATCGAACTCCTCGCCAAGGACAAACCCATCGCCGATTTCGACGCCGCAGCGCTCATCGAAGCCACCAACGGCTTCTCCGGAGCCGATTTGAAGTGGGTCTTCGACCGCGCCGCCGAACTCGCCCTCTCCGCCGCCATCCACACCGGTCATCCGGTGCCGATCACGCTCGAACTCCTCCTCGCCGTGGCCAAAGCGCACACTCCGACCACTCAAACCTGGTTCGAAGGCATGCACACCCACGCCCAGAAACAGGACGGCCCCGACAGCATCTTCAACGACATGCGCAAGTTCCTCAACGCACCGTCGAACTCGAAGAAGGAACGTTGATTCGGCGAGACAGTCGATCAGCGGGCCGGTGGCTCAGCGCATCAGGCGGGCCAACATGGGCATCTGCCAGACAGCGTGGCACTGTCGGCCACCTCAATGACAACACCACCGGGCAGCCTCCCCATGGGGAAACGCAGGGGGCATGGGCCTTTTCTCAGGCAGGCAGGCGCGCCTTGCTCATCTCCCTGCGCTGTGAAAGAGTCCGCTCATGCCGCCTGCGGCCACCATGCCTGCTGACAACCTCGACTTCGCCTGGGATCGTGCCGAGACGCGGGAGTCCCTGCGGTGTCGGCTGGCGGCCAGCTCGGGCGCGGACTGGCTGCGCACGGCGGCCTGGCTCATGCGCGAGGCCCGCGTGGACCAGGTGTGGCAGTTTTTGACACTGCGGCAGGTGGCGGATTCCTTTCCCCAGCTCAGCCCCATGCTCGGACGCCGCCGCCCGGTCTGGGAACATCTGCTGCGCGCCGCTCATGAGCTGGGAAGAATCTAACGCCTGCACCCGCCGGCCGAGCTCGAGGCTTTCCGCCAAAAACTGCGCCTCGCGATTTCAACGCTGGCCCTGCCTGAGCGCCACCGCAAGGCGGTGGTGACCACGGCAGGAATCGGTTCAAAAGGGAAAAGGGCGACGAGAAGAGACGCTCAGGAAGGTAGGCACAAGGGCTGGGTGCCCGGGACTGCCGCTGATACAGGGTTGGAGTCGAATGCTGTCAGACGAGCAGTGGCTCCATTGCAATTTTGTGTGAGGGAAACCCACGCCACCATCGTTGTTTTTGCGTGCGTTCCCAATCGGCTGTCGTTTCAGATCCGGCCGGGTGCGCGCCCGCTGAGTTTGAAAAAAGCTTGCGTGCACAAAACACGGTAGGATAGAAGGAAATAACCGTTTCCCGCGCACAAAAAAAGGCGCTTCGCTATGCTGGGTGGGTAAAAGCTGAAGGGATTTGCAGGTCGAGACGGCCGGCCATCCAG
>NZ_JACSRD010000120.1 GCF_014879935.1 Prosthecobacter sp. | reverse complement strand
CAGAGCCACAAGCACGCCAAAGCAAACCGCAAAAGGCCCCACGCTCCGGTGAAGTGCGGTGGACACCCCACCCCGGGCTTGTTCAACAACCGTTACCCTTGAAGTCGGGCCAGCACACTCAAGACCTCATCCACACTCTTTGACGCCCGATTCAAAGCTAACTTCAGGGTTAGGCTTGGGTAGTCCTGTCATTTTCCTTTTGGGTAGAGAAATCCACTTCCGGTGATGGAAGTAATCAGGTTGCCCTTGATAACGATGTCGGGAGCGTAGAAGCCAATGCGTCCGACTTCCTTGCCATCCTGCAAATCCTTGGCTGTTCTCAGGCATTCTTGCCACGCTTTCGCCAACGGTCCGCCAGGAGCGGAATGGGCATCTTGCTTGATTGTGAATGTAGCCTCATTGGATAACACCTGAACCCTATTGACTGGCATTCCATGCCACGTATCCCCAGTATATGCAGGATCATGGTCGTCCCTGATTAAGGTGATGCTCGTCTTAGCTTTTTCGACAACGACGATGATGACGCTCTCCTCAATCGTGACCGTCTTGACCTTCAGCAGAGTGACATCCGCGTCAGATGCCGCCTGAGCCAAAGCGGAAAACAACACAATGCAAGTGACGACGTGTGCAAGTAAGTTTTTCATAGGCGAGCAGTCTCCTTGGAAATGTTGTCTGCGTCTGTAAAGCGTTGGTAAATCTCCGGCCCTCACGATCACCGCATGTTAGCCGAACGTCTCGGATCAGATACGCGAGGAGCAAAATATGGAAAACACGACAGACTATCTACGAGCGTTATCTGCATCCGTTTTGTGTGTGCCCAGCATGGGCACAGTCCTGATGGGGTTAAAGTCCCCTGTAGATAAACCAGACATGACGAAAACATACTCATGAAACTACCAGCCGAAGTCAAGGCTCGCCGAGTGATCGGCGGGCTGAAAGAAGACTACGCAAGACCTGCGAGCCGATGAACAAGAACCTGATACAGCCGGAGCGCAGCGGAGACAGCCAGCCGCAGGCTGCCCGCAGGGCGAACGCAGTGAGGCAACGCCGTCGCGACGGGGTGAGCTGGCACAACACAGCAAAACCCATTGGTGAAGTCGTGCCGGTAAATCAGGCGGCAGTGCGGGGGAGGACTGTGTTCTTACCTGGGGAGGTCTGGGCCGTGAGAGCGCCCCAGAAGTCAGCAGAGGTCATAGTAGTGACGTGCAGGCCGGGGGCTGGAAGACGCCCGTTTAAACAACGACACCGGAACACCTGAGCGCATGAAGGACCAAACCAATGAGGAACCAAGCGACCCCGTGCCGGGGAGCCTGCCCGATGACGCCAAGTGGTCAGGGTGCGGCTCAACTCAGCACGGCGGGAAGCATGGCGAGGTTCAAGAGGAGACAGAAACGTGGATGGAGCAGGTGCTCGACCCCACGAACATGCAGAGCGCCTGGCAGAGAGTCAGGCGCAATGGCGGAGCGCCGGGAATGGATGGGATGACTATCGCAGAGTTCCCGGCGTTTGCCCGCCAGCACTGGGAGCGGATACGCGCCCAGCTCAGAGAAGGGAGCTATCACCCAGCGCCCGTGCGCCGGGTGTTCATTCCCAAACCCGATGGGTCACAAAGACCGCTCGGGGTCCCGACGGTGCTGGATCGAGTGATCCAGCAAGCCATCGCCCAAGTGCTCACCCCGCTCTTTGAGGGCGAGTTCAGCGACCACAGTTACGGCTTTCGCGAGAGCCGCAGTGCTCATCAAGCAGTGCGCCGAGTGCAAGCAGCTTGGTCGCAAAGGCTCCGCCACGCGATCGACTGCGACTTGAAGGCGTTCTTTGACACCGTGAACCACGACCGCCTGCTCAATCAATTGCGGCCCAAGATCAGCAGCGGGAAACTGCTGCGCCTCATTGGCCGCTACCTGCGAGCAGGCGTCGTGCTGCCCGATGGCACCCGTGAGGCCACACCTCTCGGCGTGCCGCAGGGCGGTCCCTTGTCACCGTTGCTAGCCAACATCACCCTCGATCCACTGGACAAAGAAATCGAACGCCGAGGGCATGTGCATGCCCGCTACGCCGACGACTTCATCATTGTGGTGGCAGGGGAAAAGAAGGCGCAACGAGTGATGGAGAGCGTCACCCGGTTCATCGAGCGCAAGCTCAAGCTCGTGGTCAACCGCACGAAGAGCAAAAGCGGGCCACTGATCGAGAGTTCGTTCCTCGGCTTCTGCATCAGCAGCCGTGGATCGATCAAATGGACGGCAAAAGCATGCGCGAGGTTCAAGCAGCGAATCCAAGACATCACCCGCCGCAACCGCGGCCATGCCGTGCAGAGCGTCATCGACGAACTGCGCCGCTACGCCGTGGGGTGGATGAACTACTTTGGCATCAGCCGCACCTACCGCGAAGTGCTGGAGCTCGACGACTGGATCAGGCGGCGTGTGAGGCTCTACCATTGGAAACAATGGAAAAGGCCCCGCACTCGCAGGCGCAACCTCATCAAACTGGGAGCCGATCCCGATGAGGTCCACATGGCAACCCGAAGCCGGAAGGGCTACTGGCGCATGAGCCACAACCGGATCGTGCAACAAGCCCTGAGCAACCAACGGTTAAAGGAACAAGGAGTGCCCGAACTGAGAAGTATCTGGATCAAACTGCATCACGGAGCCGAAGTGAAAACGAAAGCTCAGTGATCTGATTGGAACCGCCCGGTGCGGAGCCGCATGCCGGGTGGTGTGGGAGGGGTGACGGGCGCAATCCCGTCACCTCCACCCGATTCGGCCTTGTTGCGTTCATAGTGTTCATCGCTGGGTAGTCATAGCCTTCGAGACGCCTGCGTCTAAAATGTGAAGTTCTCGAGTCGCTGATGTCATGTGGTTCCGGCGTGATTATCTGACTAGACTCCAGTCGTGGACCAGTTTCAGGTGTGCGCTGGTAGCCGTCCACTCAATCTCTCGCACGAATGATACCATCGGAACGGCGATGCGCCCGTAGCTATGCCCATCCGAGCCAAGAACCTCAATCCACCCACCCTTATCGCCTCCTGAACCTGGCATCATCGGGACAAATCCGGCCCAAGGTGGGTAAGTGGCGACAGCAATAAAACGTCCGTCTGGGCTGGATACTCGCTCATACTCCGGGTGGGGAAGACAGAAATATGAGATCAGAAGCGCAATCGCTCCGATCACACCAACCCCGAAAGATCGACTGACAAATCGATGACTAAACATGGACGACAAATGGCGGCGGACTCAGTTTCTTGGCCGAACGTGAAGGAGTGTATCCGAGCAGGAGGCGGAGGCAAGACTCGTTTAGCTGGAGGCGCGTGGCGCG
>NZ_JACSRD010000051.1 GCF_014879935.1 Prosthecobacter sp. | reverse complement strand
CTCCACATCGCCCTCATGGACCGCATGGGCGTGAAAACCCACCACTTCGGCGACGCCGAGAACGCGCTGGCGATTTAGTCGATTCGATTGGCAATCGAATCGGTTTGGCTCTTCGGCTTCGATTGCCAATCGCTACAAATCATGCCACGGAATCGCCGTGATGTTCGCTTCGAGTTGCATCGGCCTGTCGCATCGGCAGACGACATAGCCACGCTTCGCTTTGCCCTTCTGCTCCGCCAAAAAAGTGCGCAGGTGGCGTGCGTCCGAGGCGGTCGGGTTCTCTGTCCATTTCACCTCAATGGGGATGATCTCCCCGGCGTGCTCGACGATGAAATCGACCTCTGCCCCGTCCTTGGTGCGCATGTAAAAGAGGTTTCCTTTGCCGAGGTAACGCAGACGTTTCCACAGCTCGATGCCAACCCACTGCTCGAAGATCGGGCCAGGATTCGACAGGACGGTTTGTGGGCTCGCTGCGAGTCCGGCAGCAGCGTGACGAAGGCCGAGGTCGAAGAGGTAAAACCTCGGCGTGGAGAGCAGTTGCTTCCTCGGGCTGCGGGTCCAGGCCGGAAGGGTGAAGCCGATGAACATGTCCTCCAGGAGCTGGTAATGCGCTTTCACTGTGGGCTGGGACAGCGCGGCCTCATTCGAGATGGCGGCGTAGTTCACGATCTGCCCGGACTCCGCTGCTGCGAGCTGGAGAAAGCGCTGAAACTTGCCCCAATCCCGCACCAGCCCCTCACGGCGGATTTCCTCCTCCAGATGCAGCACTGTATAGCCCTCCAGCATGTCGTTTCGATCCTCTTCATCCGCTGTGACGATGCCTGGCAGATCACCGTAGGCCAGCCGTGGGATGAGATCGGCTTCGGGAAACAGATTTTTGCTGGGCGGATCGAAGTTTAAAGGGAACACACTCTGTGCTGACGTTTTGAGTTTCTTCGGCACCGGACGCTCCGCCATCATCAGAGGAAAGAGATGATGCACAAAGCTGCGTCCCGGCAGCAGATTTGCCCCCGCCTGCCGCAGCTTCCGCGCCGAGCTGCCGCAGAGGATGAAGCGCCATGGCTTTTT
The DNA here is from genome assembly GCF_014879935.1 of Prosthecobacter sp. GTDB lineage: Bacteria > Verrucomicrobiota > Verrucomicrobiia > Verrucomicrobiales > Verrucomicrobiaceae > Prosthecobacter. Next base: position 53,928 of record NZ_JACSRD010000051.1, on the reverse strand, counting down.
GTCCCCATCGTAGAGGTGCTGCACCGCATCGAAGAGTGCCGGCACTGCCTGCACCTCATCCACAAAGACGGTGTGCGGCTCTTTTCGCGCTGGCATCGCCTGGCAGATGCGGATGAGCCGCTCCGGCTCACGGAGGAAGCGGCTGCGCTCACCCGGATCAGCCAAATCAAAGACATGCGCGTCCGGCGGCAGCAGGGAGCGGATCAGCGTGGACTTCCCGCATTGCCGCGCCCCGAAGACGATGTGAACAAAGGGGCGAGCCAGCTTTTCAGCGAGTGTGGAGGCATGCCAGCGGTCAAACATGCCGCTAAACTAAGGCGCGAAATCTAAAAGTCACTTTAGATTTCGCGTCTATTTCTAAGGTCGTGTTTAGATTTATCGCCCCGATTCATCTGGGAAAATCAGGAGCAAGTGCCGAGATGAGTTGTCGCAAGTTCTCCCGTGCCCTCTCTTCAAACCGCTGCCTCGCCCATTCGGTGAGGTAAATCTGCTCACGCCGCAGAAACCCGGTCAAAACCTCCGCCCGCTTCTCGCGATACACCTCTTCTGGCACCCATCTGTATTCCTCGCGAATCTGCCGCTCATACTCCAGCACCCGCGAGGCCGACTGCGCGAAGATGGCGAGGTCAATGTCGATGATCCACACATCATCCGGCCCTTCGCCGGGCTCGTGTGACTTTGTGAGCATGATCAGCCGCGCCACCTCGTGTGCCGTTTCGGTACCTCCAAGTGCTTCGAGAGCCATCGCCGCGCTCAAAGCCTCATTTTCGCCACTTTTCGGATCATAGACCGCATCATGAAACCACAGCGCCATCTCGATGAGATCAGGTTGCTGCATGAAACCCTTCGCCTCATCCAAAACACCCAAACACTCCTCCAGATGCTGCAACGAATGATAAGCCCGCTGCGGCTCTCCATAGGCATTCACCAGCCTCTCATGCCATCCAGGCTCATCGCCCACGATGCCCGTTCGCTCCGCCAGCGGCAGCCAGTAATCGAGGGAGGTGAAGACGTAGTTAGCCGGATCAGCGATCATGGTTTGCGCGCCGGCACCACGGGTCCGGTGCCTTGCGGCCGGCTGGTGCGCGGTTTTTCGATCTTGATGGCCGGGGCGAGCTTGAAAGCCTCAAACGGCACGAGATTTGCCTGGGGCAGGACTTTGAGGTGGAGGTCTTTGATTTCGACGCGGTTGGGATTGCCGCGGTGGAGCTGAATGGCAAGCAAGCCTTCCAGGGCACGTTTGGTCGCGTCGTGGTCGATGAGCTCGGAGGTGGGCTGGCCGTTGATGAAGTGGTGGAGGCGGTTTCCTTTGGCGATGATGATATACATGTTCCACTGGCTCACATCGACCTTCACCGGCTCGTGCTCACTGAGCTGCCAGAGAGCACCGTCAGGATCGAGCATCACGTTTTTGCCGTTCAGGCCGAAGATGCCGCGGCCGCGCTCCTCGTAGGTCATGCCGGTGTGCTCGATGGCGGGATGGATGTCGCACTGGTAGCCGGTGATGACCCACGGGGCCACGTCCTTCAGCTCGCGGCTGCGATACTGGATGCCGCTGTTGTTGTCGCCGATGACGCGGACGGTGGCGCGCAATTCGAAATCCTTCACCGTGCCGCCGCGCCAGATGAGGAAGCTGTTGTTCGCCATGGCCTCCGGCGCGGGATTTGTGCCGATGACGATGCCGTTCTCGACTTTCCAGAGCTTGGGATCGCCATCCCAGCCAGTGAGGTCGCGGCCGTTGAAAAGTGAGGTGAATCCTTCTTCAGCGGCGAATGACGAATGCAGAACGACGAAGGACGAAAGGAGGAGGAAAAGCGGGCGCATGGAGTGATGGTCGAGAAGGTCAAGGTTGGGTCAAGAAATGGTCAAGGGGTCAAGATAGGCCGTCTTGACCTTCTTGACGATTGCTTGACCAAGCGAAGCGTTTTGACGGCGTAGCCTCAAGGCGTCGGCACCAGCTTCTCGCCGCTGGCGGGCATCGTTTGGGTCGGTTCGCCGGACAGGAGGCCGTGCTGCACGAGGAAGCGGTCGGCGGCGATGAGAGTCACAGTCTGCCAGGGACCCTTGTTGAAAAAGCTGTGCGACTGGCCGGGGGCGATCTGGAGATCGATGGCCTTGGTGCCGAGCGACTTCCACTTCGCGTGAGCGACGTCCCACCCTTTCTTCCAGCCGTCCATGTCGCCGAAGAAGGCGATCGCGGGCGGCAGATCGGCCTTCAAATGGCGCAGAATGTCGATCTCGGCGTCCTTGTCGTCATCAGGGGCGAAGGCGGGATTGAACCACACGTAAGCGACGACACTCGTGTCGATGTCTTTGGGGTCTGCGGGGTCATTGAGGCCGGGATTCATGGTGGAGAGGGCGCTGATGTGTCCGCCCGCCGAGCCGCCGCCGGTGATGATGCGCTGGGGATCGAGGCCCAGCTCAACGGCATGCTGTTTGAACCAGCGGATGGCGCTTTTGGCATCGGTGACGCACACGCGCTTCCGGCTTTCGCCCGCAGGCAGTTTGGCCGTGTCGGCCTTGCCGAGCATCTGATACTCCGCCGTGGCACACACGAGCCCGCGGCTGGCGAAGTAGGCGCAGGCGATGCGGAACTGGCCGAGCGAACCGCCACCCCAGCCGCCGCCGTGGAAGAGGATCATGCCGGGCACCTTCGACTTCGCGGGGTCGTGATTCGGCGGAAAGTAGATCTCCATCTGGCGCGGCTTCCCGGCGCTCTCTTTGTAGATGTAAACTTTGCCGGGCGGCGCGTCGGCACCCATGGCGGATTTTTTCTTCGCTGGTTTTTCGGCGGCGATGGAGGCGCCACCAAGGGCGACGAGCAGGATGGTGAGGAGCTTCATGGGGGAAGGGACGCTGGCGATTATCTGTTCAAAGCCGACGTGATGGCCTGCGCGACGGTTTCGCCGAGGAAATCGTAGCCCTGCGCGTTGAAGTGGACGTCGTCGGGATTTTGCATCGTCGCCAGATGCGGCGTGATGGCTGTGAAAAGGTCATCGATGGCGATGCCGTGCTTCTTCATCACCTCGGCTGCGGCGGCGTTGCGTTCGGGGATCGGCGCCGCCTTGTATTTGCCGTCCTTGGTGTCGGGGCAGGGAGTGCTGCTGGCCCAGACGAGCTTCGCGCCGGTCTTCTTCATGCGCTCGATGAGCTGTTCGAGACGCTGCTGGTAGTCGGCGACGGGCGTGTTGCGGTCATGGATGCCGAAGTTGAAGTGGATGAGGTCCCACTTCCCGTCGCCGAGCCAGACGTCGATGTTTTTGAGACCGCTGGCCGTGGGGCCGCAGTTCGCAGGGGCACGATGCACGTTCACCTTGTCAGCCAGCGCCCTGCGCACGGCCTGCGTGTAACCGCGTGAGACGGAATCGCCGATCAGCAGCACACGCGGCAGCTTTGGATCATCCTGCACGAAGTCCCAGGCACTGGAGCGGCCGGCGATCTTCTCGCGTTTGTGGATGGGCAGGTAAAAACCGCCAAGCTGGTCCTGCAGCACGCGTTCCCAGGCCTGCTGGTCCGGCGGCAGCTTCGCCACGAAGGCCTGATACTTCTCCTCGACGACCGCATCCGCCTTCGCTTTTTGCGCGGCGGCCTCCGTGGCGTTGGTGGGCTCGCCTTTGGGTGGATGGGTCGAGGTTTGCGCCAACGAGGCGGCCTGAAGGACGAAAAGGGTGGAGGCGAGGACGAGTTTCATGCGAGCCGGGATCAAACGCAGTTTTCACCTGCTTGCGTGCAACTTCTTGAAGCTGTTCTCTGTTTGCTCCCCGCCATGCGTCATCTTGCCTTCGCTCTTCTCATCACCGCCAGTTCGTTGTCCGCGCAGAATGCGCCCTACGATGTGTTTCCTCCGGCCGATGCGCCCTACTACCGGGTGCGCTATGAGGCTCCGATGCCGAAGGCAGCGCCTGGCGAGCTGATTTTCCCGGTGAACTACACGATCTGGATCCCACCTGGAGTGAAATCACTGCGCGGAGTGATCGTGCATCAGCACGGCTGCGGTGAGGGCTCGTGCAAATCCGGTCTCACAGGGGCTTATGACCTGCACTGGCAGGCTTTGGCGAAGAAGCACGACTGTGCGTTGCTGTCGCCATCGTATGAGCAGCCGGAGAAGGCGGACTGCCAGATGTGGTGCGATCCGCGGAATGGATCAGGCGCGGCATTTCAAAAGTGCCTCGCTGATCTCGGCGCGAAGAGCGGCCACCCTGAGCTGTCGAACGTGCCCTGGGCGTTGTGGGGCCACAGCGGCGGCGGACATTGGGCCGGCGGCATGGTTTTGACCCATCCGGAACGCGTGGCCTGCGCCTGGCTGCGCAGCGGCGTGCCGCTTCTGACGCCTGATGAGAAGCGCACGACGATCAAGGCGCACACGGTGCCGGATGCAGCGCTGAAGGTGCCGGTGATGTGCAATCCCGGCACGAAGGAAGGCGTGACGGTCAAGGAAGGCCGCTTTGCCGGCGTGTGGCCATCGAATGAGGCATTCTTCACCGCAGTGCGTGGCAAGGGCGGCTTGATCGGCGTCGCCGTCGATCCACTGACGGCACACGAGTGCGGCAATTCACGCTACATGGCGATTCCGTGGCTCGACGCCTGTCTTGCCGCCCGTCTGCCGCAGAAAAGCGGTGAACCGATGAACGCGATGCCCACAAAGGGTGCGTGGCTTGCGCCCTTGCTCGGCACCGACGCCGTCGCTGCCGCGAACTACGATGGCGATGCCAAAAAGGCTGTCTGGCTGCCCGATGAAGCGACGGCGAAGAAGTGGATGCAGTTCGTCAAAGACACGCACGTTCCAGATACCACGCCGCCGCCTGGGCCGACGAACGTGCGTGTAAACGGCGCCGAACTCACCTGGGACGCGGAAGGGGACCTCGAAAGCGGCCTCGGCCACTTCATCATCGAACGCGATGGGAAGGAAATTGGCACCGTGCCGCAGGACGCGAAGAATCCCTTCGGCCGCCCGATCTTCCAAGGCCAGCAATACAGCGACACACCGTCGAACCCGCTGGTGAAGATGACCTTCATCGACAAAACCGCCGAGGCGGGCAAGAAGCACGCCTATCGTGTGATCGCAGTGAACACGGCAGGGCTGAAGTCGGAGTAGCGACTCACAGCGCCAATCAGCCAGCCCTCACCCCGAAGAATGCCTGCGAGCTACGGCATCAGCGACGGGGAGAGGCATATGAGGGTGCTTTAGCCGTCGATGTTCCAGCCGGGGCGGTATTCCTTCGTCATGAAGGCGTTCGCTTCAGGCGTGTCGGGGCTTTTGCCGGTTTTGCCGTCGTATTGGATCTTTTTGCCGGTGCGATAGGCGACGAGGCCGAGGAGCATCATCTCGATCATGTCGGCGCTGTAGCCGAAGTTGCACGCGGTGGGTTTGGACGGGTCTTTGCAGGCGTCGAACCACTGTTTCTGGAAGTGGCCGAGGTCCGGCAGCAGGTCCTCCTTCTTGCGAGGCTTGTAGTAGCTCATGTCGGCGTCGTTGCCGAAAGGCACGATCATGCGGGAGTCGAAATCGGCGATGAGGAAGCCTTTGGTGCCCTTGAACATGGCTCCGTGACCGATCTTGGTGAGGTCAATCGACGGCTTCGGCGAGCGCGGCATGGCACCGCCTTGATACCAGCTCACGGTGATCGGCCCGCGCCAGTCGTTGGCGGGCAGTTCGAAGTGCGATTCGCACTTCACCGGCGTCACGTCGGAGTTGTAGGCATCGCCCGTGGCTTCTGCGGAGGTGGGCAGGCCCCCATCCACGGCGTTCCAGAGCAGGTCCATGGTGTGGCTGCCCATGTCGCCGATCTGTCCGGCACCGAAGTCCCAGAACATGTTCCAGGAGAGGCAGTTCGCCCCGGCTCCACCGGAGAAGTAGGCGGGATTGTAGGGATGGAAGGGCGAAGGGCCAAGCCACAGGTCGTAGTGGAAGCCTTCCGGCGGCGTTCCTTCCTCCGGGAAGTAGCCGGGCTTCGGGATCTGGCGGTTGCCCCAGGCGTAGGCGGCTTTCAGCTCGCCAATCGCTCCGTCGCGGATGAGTTCGCGCACGCGGTTGAAGTTCGGGTTCGCATGACGTTGCATGCCGACTTGAGTGGCCAGTTTGTCCTTCTTCGTCTGCCACGTGGCGCGCACGGTGCGCGCTTCATTGACTGTGATGGCGAGCGGCTTCTCGCAGTAGCAGTGCAGGTCGCGTTTCAGCGCCCAGTTGGCGATGAAGGCATGCGTGTGGTCCGGTGTGCAGACGACGACGGCGTCGAGGTCCTTGTGGTCCAGGCATTTGCGCCAGTCGATGTAAGTCGTGGCCTTCGGAAAGCGCTCCAGCGCCTTCGGAAAGCGCGCCTCATTGATGTCGCACAGCGCGACGACATTTTCCTCCGCGATGGAGTCGTAGTGCGCGAGTCCGCGACCCCACACGCCGATGAGGGCGACGTTGAGCTTGTTGCTGGGCGCGTTCTGGCCAAAGAGCGGGCGGGTGATCATGCTGCCGGCGATGAGACCGGCGGCACCGACGAAACGACGACGGGAGAGAGGTTGGGGCGAGGTGTTCATGGCGAGGAGCACAGAACGAAGCCAGCGGCCTGAGTCGCGCATCAGGAATCATCTTTGTGAGGGCGGTGCCAGGCCGGAAGCCCTGAAATGAAGGCTTGCCTTGGAGACGGCGATTGTGGTTCCATCCCGACCATGGAAATCACCACTGCCGCCCGCACGCTCCTGGAGCACAAGAACAGGGAATTGTGGTCGATTTCGCCGCACGCGACGGTGTTTGAAGCGATCAAACTGATGGCGGACAAGAGCATCGGCGCCCTCCCCGTCGTGGAGGGCGGACGGCTGGCCGGCATTGTCTCTGAGCGTGATTACATGAAGAAAGTCGCGTTGATGGGCAGGTCGTCGAAGGACACGAAGGTGGGCGAGATCATGACGTGTGAGGTGGTGACGGTGGCCCCTGAGCAAAGCGTGGCCGAATGCATGAACCTCGTCACGCAGTTCCGCGTGCGGCATCTGCCAGTGGTCGAGAACGGGACGCTGATCGACATCATCTCCATCGGCGACCTCGTGCGCTGGATCATCGCGACACAGCGCATGACGATCGAGCAACTGGAGAAATACATCGCCGGTGGTTACCCAGGCTGAGTTCAGGCCTGACGCACCGAGCGATACGCTTCGACAGCGTCTTCATCGACGTGGATGCCCACGGCTCTCTCCGCCCAGTGCGCGTTGCTGCCGCGTTGTTTGACTCCTGAGATCCAAAACTCCTCCTCGGTGGCGTCGTTCTTGAAGTTGCCCCGGACGCCGCCGCCCCGGACCTTGCGAAGCGTCAGACCCCGGTAGTAAACCGAGCATCCTGTCTTCGAAAACGTCACCCAGCCGATTCGAGCCCGATGACCGTCGATCTCGCCGGTCTTGTTCTCGACATACATCAGGCGGGATTTCCCGCCTTGAGTGAGCTGGGTCGCTTTCATCAGATGCAGGCCACCACCTCGGGCTGCAGAGGTCCGTGGTCCTCTGCAGCGGTTCAAGGCCCTTCCCTTTACTTCACCTTCTTCGGCTTCTCAGGCAGGCCTTGACCGGGTTTGAGGTCCAGATTCGCCACCATGTCCTCCTCGGTGACGGTGGAGGCGACGCCGTCGGCGGGAATCTGCGCCTTCGCGGTCCACAAAATCGCATTCAGCACGAGTTTGCGCTGGTCGTTGTTCGCCCAGCCTTTGTGGAAGTGGCCACCGGTGAAGCCAAAGCCACGTCCGCCGTCCGCACGCTCGCAAGCCCAGGCGACATGCTGCTTCTCCTTGTTCTTCACCGACTCGCGCACGGCGGGGTTGCCGCTGTGATGGCCATCCGGACGGCTCATGGTCGAATCCGGAGCCACATCGCTGAGGATCGGCGTCACGCCTTCCATGCCTTTGCGGAAGCGCATGTAGAAGTACCATTCGTCATTCGTGCCAAAGGGCTTCACGCCTTCGCTGATTGGATGGGCCGGCAGTTCTTTGAAATTCGCGTCCCAGTGCGGATTCACGCTCCAATTGATCTCAAAGCAGCCGCCCATCCAGTCGATGAACTCTTTGTTACCCTTCTCGATCGTTGGCTCCACCGCATAATGCAGCGTGAGAAAGCCGCATCCGCGTTTCATCTCCTTGTCGAGCTGCTGAAGGCGGTCTTCCTGCAACGCGGGATGCCCGCCGCCGCCATCGGAATAGATCACCACGGTGTCCGCCTTCGACAGTTCCTCCTGCGACGGCCATTCGCCATTCAGATGGTATTTGATGTCCACCTGGTCAGCCACGCCTTGTTCCAGGCACTTCTTGAGGAGCTGGATGCCCGCATTGTGCTCATGCTGCCCAGGTCCGTGCGAAGGCTTGCCCGCGATCATGACGATGGATTTCTTGTCCGCCGAAAACGCGGAGCTGGCGAAGGAAAGGGAGACAATGAGGGAAAGCAGACGCTTCATGGTGGAAGAGACTGCATCAAACGCCCCCCAGGAGCCACCCATTTCAACAAGCGTCCGGCGACACGGAGGCGCTTCTGGCACGCCTCCCGCTCCCAGTGCCGCTCCGACCGAGCGAATGCCGATCTCCAAAAGCCGACCCCAGACCAATCTTCTCTATGCCTTCGCCTTCGTGGGTGTCGTCATGGCCGTTTTCACCCTGGGCTACCGGGTGGCGGGCTGGTCTTGGGGAGACGCCCTCTACATGGTCGTCATCACGGCGTTCAGCGTCGGTTTTGGAGAGGTGGTGCCCATCACCGAGCCCTGGCTGCGTGTGTGGACGATGGCGCTGATCGTCCTCGGCTGCACGGGCATCATTTTCGTGACCGGCACCCTCGTTCAGTGGCTCACGGAAGCTCAAATCCAACTCGCCTTGGGAGGCAAACGCATGGAACACGAAATCGAGAAGCTCAAAAACCACGCCATCATCTGCGGCTTTGGCCGGATCGGCCGCATGATCGCCAGCCAGCTCCAGGCGGGCGGCATTCCCTTTGTGATCGTCGATCAAGCTCCGGACCGCGTGGCTGAGGTGCGCGAGGCCGGATGGCTCACTCTGCAAGGCGAGACCACGGACGAATCCGTGCTCCGCGCCGCTGGCATCGCCCGCGCCCGTGTGCTGGCCACCGTGCTGCCGAATGACGCGGCAAACGTCTTCATCACCCTGAGCGCGAGAAACATGAATCCCGCCGTTCAAATCATCGCGCGTGGCGAAGTTCCCTCCACGGAGCGCAAGCTGCTCCAGGCGGGTGCCAACCGTGTGGTGCTGCCCGCGCACATCGGCGCGGACCGCATCGCCCATCTCATCCTGCATCCGAACGCGCGCGACATCCTCGGCGGCAAAACGAAATCGAGCGTCGATTTCGAACACCATCTCACCGAGCTTGGCCTCGACATGGAGGAGATCGAGATCGGCCCGGACTCCCCATGGCTGCACAAACGCATCTCCGAGGTGGAAACCGACGCGGCAGGCCGTCTCATGGCCGTGGCGATCATGCGCAAAGAGGGTGGCACCGACTTGAATCCCGGCCCCACGGCCATGCTCATGCCTGGCGACGCGCTGGTGGTGCTGAAGAGGGTGATGAGGAAATGACGAATGAGGCGGCCGCTCGATTCCTCATTCGTCATTTTTCCCCCTCCACATGGCTCGCCTTCTGCACGCATTCCCACATGACCAAGCTCCCCGACCGACAATTCGACGTGGCCATCATCGGCGGAGGTTTTGCCGGGGTGTATTGTGCCAAGGAGCTTCTGAAACGCAGTGTGGGCTCGGGATTGCGCGTGGCCGTCATCGCCAGTGAGAATCACATGGTCTTCCAGCCCATGCTGCCGGAGGTCGTCGGCGGATCACTGGCCGCACAGCATGTGGTGAATCCCATCCGCATCATCTGCCAGGGGGCGGAAGTCTTGAAAGGCGAGGTGACGGCCATCGATCTCGCCACACACGTGCTCACGCTCGATGGCGGCGCCTGCGCACCGCATTTCACCATCGGTTTCAAGCATCTCATGCTCGCTCCAGGTGCGCATGTCGATCTCAGCCGCATTCCCGGCATGTCGGAGCACGCGTTTCTCATGCGCAATGTCGGCGACGCGATGAAACTCCGCGCCGCCATCATCAGCCGCATGGAGGAGGCGAATCTCCTCACGCACTCGCAGCAGCGGAAGGACCTCCTTTCTTTCGTCGTCGTGGGCGGCGGCTTCTCCGGCGTTGAAACCGCCGGTCAGATCCAGGACCTCATCGCCGGCGTGCTGCGCTACTATGAGAACATCCAGTCCGACGAGCCCAGCGTCACGCTCGTGCACAGCGGTGATCGTCTGCTCGGCATGTTGAGCGAAAGTTTGGGCGACTACACGGGCGACTGCCTCGCAAAGATGGGCGTGAAGCTTGTCTTCAAATGCCGCGTGCGTGCCGTGACCGCCCGCACCGTGCAGCTCAGCGATGGTGTTTCGCTCAACTGCAGCCTGGTCGTCTGCACCGTCGGCAACGCGCCGCATCCGCTCATTCAAAAGCTCGGCGCGGCAAACGCTCTGCCACTCGAACGCGGCAAAATCAGCGTCGAGCCAACCGGAGCCGTGAAGGGCGTCGAAAACGTGTGGTCGGCAGGCGATTGCGCCATGTATCCGAAACACAACGGGGGAACCTGTCCCGAGACCGCGCAGTTCGCCATGCGCCAGGGCGTGGTCGTCGGCAAAAACATCGTCGCCGCCATTGAAGGCAAAAAGCTGAAGCCCTTCACCTTCACCGGCCTCGGCGAACTCGCCACCATCGGCCACCGCAAAGCCGTCGCGCAGATCCTGGGCTTGCGTTTCTCCGGCCTCATCGCGTGGTTCATGTGGCGCTCCATCTACCTCATGAAACTCCCGGGCATCGACCGCAAACTGCGCGTCATGGCCGAGTGGACCTTCGAGCTGTTCTTCCCGCGCGACATCAACCTGCTCACGCCGAATTTCTCCTCGCCGCTTGGCGAGATGCACCTCGAGCCCGGCGACTCGCTCTTCCACTCCGGCGAACCCGCGCAATCGCTCTACGCCGTCAAAAAAGGCCGCGTGGACATCACCGACGCGCAGGGACAAATCGTGAAGACCTGCGGCCCTGGCGAGCACTTTGGCGAACGTGCATTGCTCAGCGATGGTGTCTGGCGCTTCGACGCCACCGCAAAGGAAGCCAGCGAACTCGTCGCCATCGATGGCGAGACCTTCAAAACACTCGTGAAGAGCATTGGCAGCCTCGACACCCTTTTCCGTGCCTCCGCGCAGCAGTATCATCTGCCGGAGGAGATCCAGCAGACCGTCGCCGCCATTCCCGAGGCCACACGCAGCGCCACCGCTGCGGACGTTATGACGCGCGACGTCGCCTCCCTCGAATCCAGCGCCACCGTGCAGGACGCCGTCACCGAATTCCAAACGCATCCGCACAGCACCTATCCCATCACCGATGGCGGTCGAGTCGTCGGTCTGCTGCGCCGCAGCATCTGCTACGAGTGGCTGAAGAATCACGGCCTCACCTGCGTGGACAAACTCAGCGCCCTCCCGCTCACGAAGCCCTTCTGCGTCACCTCTGACACACCCGTGCCCACACTCGTGCAAACCCTCATGCGCACCGGCGTCAGCAAAGCCGTCGTCGTCGATGATCAAAACCATCTTCTCGGCATGATCACACTGTTCGATTTGCTCAAAGGCGTGCGGCAGGCGTAGTCCGGTCGTCGCTCGACTCTCCAGAGTCGGGACGAATGTCTCCTGGAGCCGGTGATTCGGCGGCAAAAAGAACTTGGCGGGCCGACGATTCGTCGGCACTCCATAGGCATGCCCGCCCCCATCCGCGCCGTGATCTTCGACTTCGACGGCCTCATCGTTGACACTGAAAGCACCGGTTATCACACCTGGAGGGAAATCTTCGCGGAGCACGGCCACGAACTGCCCGTCGAGCTTTACGCCCAGGTCGTCGGCACCGATTTCAACACCAGCTACGACCCGCGTCGCGACCTCGAAGAGCGCACCGGTCGCGCTTTCGATTGGGAAGCCGTCGAAATCACCCGCAAAACTCGCGAGAGCGAGCTGCGCAAGCATTTGCACCTTCTCCCCGGCGTCGCCGATCTGCTTCAAGAAGCAAATGCCCTCGGCCTGCGCATCGCCATCGCCTCCAGCAGCCCGCGCACGTGGATCGACTCGTGGATGGATCAGCTCGGTCTGCACGATCACTTCCATCACATCTCCACCGTCGATGATACTGGCAAGGTGAAGCCTGATCCGAGCCTGTTCCTTCACGCCGCCGAAAAACTCGGCGTGCAGCCCGAGGAGGCCGTCATCTTCGAAGACTCGCTCAACGGCCTCCGTGCCGCCCTCGCCGCCGGCATCCGCTGCGTTGTCGCGCCGGGACCGATGACACGTCACCTCGACTTTACCGGTGCGTGGAAGCGCGTCGAGTCCCTCGCGCACGTGACCCTCAAGGAACTGATGTCATGAAACCGCTCGCCATGCTTCTGTTTGCCGCCGCAACGCTTCAAGCGGCCGATCCGGCATGGCTCACGACGGGCGAGTTTCATTGGAAGAGCACGCCGCCACTCATCACACCCGCGGAAAATGCCGCCGATCCCGATGTGGCGCTCAAAGACCCCACGATGGTGTTTCACGACGGGAAATGGTACCTCTTCGCCACGCATCGCCGCGCCTCGGGCAAGGTGGACATGCAATACCTGAGCTTCACCGACTGGAAGGACGCCGACAAAGCCACGCGCCACACGCTCGACTTCCACGATCAGTACCACTGCGCCCCGCAGGTCTTTTACTTCACGCCACATCACAAGTGGTATCTCATCTACCAGCTCGCCGATGAAAAGAAGGCGCTCAAATTCGGCCCCTACTTCTCCACCACCACCGACATCGCCGATCCGAAGTCGTGGACGAAGCCGCAGCCCATGATCGAAACGCTGCCCGAAGGCGGCACGAAGACCAAATGGATCGACTTCTGGGTCATCTGTGATGCCACCAAGGCCCACCTCCTCTACACCAGCGACGACGGCCATTTCTGGCGACGCGAAACCGCGAAGCAAAACTTCCCGCTCGGCTGGTCCAAGCCCGAACTGCTGCTCAAAGACACCAAGGAGGCGCTCTTCGAAGCCTCCTGCACCTACAAGCTCAAAGGCCGCGACCAATACCTCACCCTCATCGAGGCGCTCGGGAAAGGTCATCGCTACTACAAAGCCTGGCTCGCCGACAAGATCGAAGGCCCGTGGAAACCGCTCGCCACCACGCGCGAAAAACCCTTCGCAGCCACCGAACAGATCACCCCACTCGCCGATTGGACCGCCAGCATCAGCCACGGCGAGTTGATCCGCAGTTCCAACGACGAAACCCTCGAAGTCGATCCTGTAGCTCTTCGGTTTGTCTTCCAAGGCGTTGATGAGCAAGGCTACAAAGCGCCGAAGTACGGGAGCATCCCGTGGAAGATCGGCCTTCTCCACCTGGAGCCTCCTTTTTTCAGCGTGGAGGAACACCTCAAGCGAGCCATTCCAAGAGTTTCCCTGAAGAATGCCACTCTTGATGAGGCAATCGATGCTGCCCGTGTGTGGGAAGGCGACCCGCCGGCAGATTACGGAGACTTCTTCTCTCATTACTTCTATGCCTACAGCCCCGTCAACGTGGTGGTCTTCCCTGACAACAACAAAGACCAACCTTCGATCTCCATGGACTTGCAAGACGTGACTGTGGGAAGCGCGCTTCACCAAATCGCGGCCATGGCTGGCAAGAAACTCACTGTTCATCCGTCTGCCGTGATCTTCAGTCCTCCAAAAGCAAAAGTGCCAACTTGGAAACCCATTCCTGGATTGAATGCTGACCAAATCATCTTTCCCGTGGTCCAATTTCAAGAAGCCACTCTGGAGGAGGCCGTGGAGTTTTTTCGTGTGAAGTCCAGATTGCTCGATCCAAAAGAAACAGGGGTTGAAATCCGCATAAAGTCAGGTGTTTCCAACAAACCGATGATCACTCTGGATCTCCGACACATGCCATTGCCAGAAGCACTGACCTACTCTGCCTGGCTGGCCGGATACAAGGTGGAGGTTGTTGGCCAGGACTTTTTGCTAACACCGCTCAAGGACAACTGATCACGAACCATTCACTATGACACCACTCCCGCTCGCCGACTGGACCACCAGCATCAGCCACGGCGAACTCATCCGCTCCACCAACGACGAAACCCTCGAAATCGGCCCTGCCGACCTGCGTTTCGTCTTCCAAGGCGTGGATGAGCAAGGCTACAAAGCGCCAAAGTATGGCAGCATCCCGTGGAAGATCAGCCTCCTCACGCAGTAAAATGAATTGCTGTTGTTGGCGGCGATCCTTTAGCCTCGTTACTTTCCCAAAGACCATGCACCTCATCTTCAAAGCCACGCTCATCGCACTTCTGCTTCATGGCTCTGCCCTCGCTCAGTCGGGCGAAGTGACCATGGAGGAAAAAGTTCAGAACATCCTCTTTCCGGTCGTGCAGTTCAAAGACGCCACCCTGGAACAGGCGCTCGAATACATCCGGGTGAAAAGCCGTGACCTGGACACGATCAGCCAGCCACCAGTTCCGAAGGGCGTCTCCATTGTTCTTCGAGGTGGTGGATCGACCGACATGATCAGCCTGGATCTAAGGAACGCACCGCTGATCGAGGTCGTGCGTTATTGTGCCGAGCGTGCCGGGCTGCAATACCGAGTGGAAAAACATGCGGTCGTCCTGGCCGCCAGCTTTGAGGAGAAGCCCGCGCCTCCCGCTGCCACCCCCCCGCCGGTTCTTGGGAACGCGGACCAGATCATCTTTCCAGTCGTCCAGTTCCGTGAGGCAAGCATCGCCGCCGCGGTTGAATACTTCCGCGTCAAATCGCGTGACCTGGATCCCGAGAAGAAAGGCGTGAACATTGTTGTGAACCCGGGTGGCACGGATGCCAAAGTGGCCATCGACCTGCGGAACATCCCGCTGCCTTATGCGCTGGCTTACGTCGCCGAACTCGGCGGTTACCAACTCTCTGAGGACGGCCAGTCTTATCTGCTCACTCCTGTAGAGTCCAAGTGACTTGCCCATGACACCACTCCCGCTCGCCGATCGCTACGCACGCTTTCGCGATGCGGTGTTTTCCGGCATCGAGGAGTCGCAGTTGCCCGGCTTTGAAGGGCCGATGCCGGAGCTGGATCTGCAGAGCCTGTGGTTCGCGGGGGCGTTTGGCAGTGAATTCGCCAGCAACGATGGCCGGCAGGTCACGATCACCGACTTCGGCGTGTGGAACTCGGGTGCAGGCCCGGATTTCACGAACTGCGCCATCCGCATGGGCGATGAAACCGTGCAGGGCGACATCGAACTCGATCCTGACGCCCGCGACTGGGAACGACACAACCACAGCATGAACGCCGACTACGATCGCGTGGTGCTGCATCTGTTTTTCAGCTCGCCGGCGGAGCGTTTCTTCACACGCACGAGCCAGAATCGCGAAGTCGTGCAGGTAAAGCTCGAAGCATCGATGCTCGCGCCAGATGCGAAGCCGAATCGCGGTCTCGCCGCCGCACGCATTGGCCGCTGCGCCACGCCATTGCGCGAAATGGAGCCCGCTCGCGTGCAGTCCATGCTGGAATCCGCCGCGCAATACCGGCTCGAGTTGAAATCGAAGCGCCTGCACCGCTGTGTGGCCGCACAGGGGCGTGAAGAGGCTATTTATCAGGCGCTGGCACGAACCTTGGGTTATCGCAACAACCAGCAGCCCTTCACGCTGCTCAGCCAGCGGCTGCCGCTGAAGAAGTTGCTGAAACTGGATGCCGCAAAGCGCGAGTCGTTGCTTTTCGGCGTGTCCGGCTTTCTCGAAACCATCCGCGCGGAGGACACGGAGCCGGAGACACGGGCTTACCTGCGTCAACTGTGGAGCGAATGGTGGAAACAGCGTCATGCCTGCCTGCGCTGGCTGGATGAACGCCAACTCCCACGTTGGAAACTGGCCGCCACACGCCCGGGCAATCATCCGCAGCGTCGTCTCGGCGCCCTGGCGGCGATGTTGAGTGCGTGGCCGCAGATCATCGCCCCGCTGGCCGACGCCACGCGCTGGAGCCAGGCCGCATGGCGCGAATCGCTGCTGGCGCTCGCCCATGAGTTCTGGACCACGCATTACACGCTGATGGCGAATCCTGCGTCGAAAGCACTCGCGCTCATCGGTGAAACGCGCGTGCAGGAGATGCTGGCGAACGTCGCCTACCCGTTGCTGGTGCCAGAGCGCACGCGTTTGTGGGCCGAATATCTCGAACTCCCCGCGTTGCTCGACAATCAGAAGCTCCGCCGCGCCGTGCTGCGTCTCTTCGGCGATGACGAACGCGGCAAGGCATTCACCACCAGGCTGCATCACCAGCAGGGCCTGCTGCAGATTTACGAGGACTTCTGTCTCGAAGACGACTCCGCCTGCGCCAACTGCCCGTTCCCGGAAAGGCTGAAGGAGTGGGGATGAGTTGGTCGTTCTCGCAGCCACCATGCGCTCCCTCCCTTTCCTCGTCCTGCTTCCATCCTTCGCTCTGGCCGCTGACCTGCCCGATGTGGCGGAGGTGACCGCAGCGATGAAAAAAGCGGTCACGTATGCCCACACGCACCTCGCCCGTGAGGGCGGCTATGCTTCGTCCTACGACAAGGAGGGCAAGATCGGCGAGGTCGAGCATGGCAAGTCGCCCACGATCATCTCCATCCAGCCGCCGGGCACCACGACGATGGGGCAGGCCATTTTGCGGGCGTATCAGGCCACCGGAGATGAAGTTTTGCTCAAAGTGGCTCGTGATGCTGCCGGGGCGCTGATCAAGAGCCAGCTCGCCTCCGGCGGCTGGGACAGTGACTTCGACTTTGATCCCGAAAAGATGAAGCGATACCACCTGCGCAGCCAGTTTGACGCGGGGGACAAGGAAACCGGGAAACGCCGCAATCATTCGACCTTGGACGACAACAAGACCCAGTCGGCGATGCACTTCCTGCTGGAAATCTCCCACGTGCCGGCCTTCAAGGACGATGCGCCGCTGCAAAACGCGAAGAAGGTCGCGTTTGACGCGCTGCTCGCCGCACAACGTTCCGCCGGCGGGTGGCCACAGCAGTTCAACGGACCGGCTGATCCCTCGGCGCCGGTGTTGAAGGCCAGTTATCCCGAAACCTGGAGCCGCACTTTTCCGAAGCTCAATTACGTCGGCTACCAGACGCTGAACGACGGCAATCTCAGCGAGATCGCGAAGGTGCTCTTCCGCGCTTACGAGCTGGAGAAAGACGAGCGCTACCTCGCGTCGCTAAAGAAGCTGGGCGACTTTTTCATTCTGGCCCAGATGCCGGAGCCGCAGCCCACCTGGGCCATGCAATACGATGACAGCATGCACCCCGCCTGGGCCCGCAAGTTCGAGCCACCCTCAGTGACGGCTTACGAGAGCCTGGAGGCCATGGAGACGCTGCATCAGCTTTGGGTTCTGACCGGCGAGGACAAGTACCTCGCGCCCATCCAGCCGGCGCTGGCGTGGTTCGAGCGCTCCAAACTGCCGGACGGCAGCTACGCCCGCTTTTATGAGCTGAAGACGAACAAGCCGCTCTTTTTCGTGAAAGACACTTACGAGCTGACTTACGACGATAGCAACCTGCCCACGCACTATTCCTTCAAGGACGACCGCCAGGACGACATCGACCAGTTCAAAAAGAAGCTCTCGCAAGATCGCGAGGAACTGCTGCGCAAACTCGGCGGCCCGCAGACGCCGAAGGAATGGATGAGCCGCGCCAAAGGGGCCGCCGACAAGGCCCGCCGGGCCGTCGAATCCCTCGACAGCGAAGGCCGCTGGCTCAAAAACGATGAGATCGACGGTGCTGAGTTCACCAAGAACCTGAACGCCATGGCCACCTACGTCGAGGCGCGGAAGAAGAGCGGGCAGTAAGGCCCACGGGTCCAGAAGCGGTTTCGAAGCATCCATGGCGACTACGCTTGACCGCATGCAGTGACCACCGCAGCATGCGCGGCCCATGAATCCGCCGACCACCATCGCCTGCCTCGGGCCTGAGGGGAGTTTTTCGCATCTGATCACGCAGATGCGCTTTCCCGGCGTGGCGGTGAGCCTGCGGGACAATGTGGGCGATGTGTTTGACTTCCTCGCGTCGAATCCGGCTGCGCAGGGCATCGTGCCGATCGAGAATTCGTCGGGCGGCTTCATCATCGACACCGTGGACCGTCTCGTGGATGCACGGTGCGCGATCCACATCGTCGAAGAATTGACGTTGGATGTGAAACTGGCGCTGCTGGGCCAGGAAGGGGAGAAGATCGTCTCCATCCACTCGCACGCGATGCCGTTCTACCACGGTGATGAATGGCTGAAGGTGCATTATCCGGACGTGAAGCGCGTGGTGGAGCCAAGCACGGCCAAAGCGGCGGAAAAGGCCGCGATCACGCCCGGTGCGGCCGCCATCGGCCCCCGGCAGAACGCGGAGCGGCATGGCTTGCAGATTCTGCATTTCCCCATCGCAGGCGAGGTGCCGAACATCACGCAGTTTTATCTCATCGGGCATGTGGCGAACACGCCCTCGCTCGAACACAACCGCACGGCGCTGATTGTCGAGCTGCCAGACCGTCCGGGCAGCCTGTGCCGCTTCCTGACGCCGTTGAGCGAGAACGAGATCAACCTGAAGCGTCTCGAGTCACGCCCGATCCGTGGCCAGCCGAACAAGTATCGCTTCTACATCGAGATTGAAGGCTCCGAGGCTGATCCACGCGTGCAGAAGGCGCTCGAGCAGACGAAAGCCGATGGCGCGACGATCCGCAGCGTGGGGTCGTATTCGGCGGAGCGGAGATTTGAGTCGTGAAGTGATTGAACGCGAATAGCCACGAATGATCCGCGAATGAACTCGAATAGCCGTCCTGCCATTTGCGTTCTCTGGAATTCGCGTGAATTCGCGGCCATTCCGAAACATTCGCGTTAAAACCAATGCTATCCATGAAACCCCTCATCCTCACCTGCCTGCTGGCCTTGTCGGTCAGCCTCAATGCCGTCGAAACCATCTCCAAACGAGCGAGCGAGATCGATCCGCGTGCCAAGGAGCATCCTGAGATCGACTTCGTGTTTACGGACAAGAAGGGCAAGCCGCAAGACATGCAGAACGCGAGCGTGGACCTGAGCGTGAAGCCGCAGGGGAAGCTGGTGATCTGGTTGATGGGGCACAACGGGGCGTTGTTCGAGCGGCTGAACAGCTACGGGCTGCACGCGATCCAGGTGCATTACGCGAACAAGTGGTTCGGCATCATTCCACCGGCACGACGCGATGATGGCAAGACTTTGGGCGACATCCGTCTCGAAGCGGCGACGGGCGAGGATCACAGCGACCTCGTGAGCATTCCGCAGCCGGACGGGATGATGGAGCGCGCGTTTCAGTTCGTGAAGTGGCTGTCCAAGGAGCACCCGAAGGGAAAATGGAAGCAGTTCCTGAGCAAGGACGGCAAGGGCCTGGACTGGGACAAGGTGATCGTGTCCGGCTCGTCCCATGGGGCGACGACCTCGGCGCGGTTTGCGAAGCATCAGAAGGTGGACCGGGTGGTGTGCTTCTGCGGGCCGCGGGATCAGCTCGAAAGCTGGCAGTCGCTGCCCTCGGCGACCCCGGGGAACCGCATTTTCGGCTTCAGCCATGTGCTCGACAGCGGCTGGACGGGCGACCACTACTGCCGCTCGTGGGAGATGATGGGTCTGAACGAGTTCGGACCGATCGTGAACGTGGACAAGGTCGAGTCGCCGTTCCAAAACACGCGCCGCCTCATCACGGACGCGGATGTGAAGGGTGATGACAAGCGTGCGCACGGTGCGGTGACACCTGGGTCTTCCGTGAAGGACAAGGATGGCAAATTCATCCACGAGGCGGTGTGGAAGTACCTTTTCAATCATCCCGTGGACCAAACCGGCACGCCGACGCCGCCCGACGCGGATTGTGAGAAGGATTTAAAGAAGTGAACCCGTTGTCCCCGCCCTGCCAGTCAACCCCAACCCTTGATCCTCCATGTCTCTCTCGATCCGTTCCCTCTCCATCGCCGCAGTGCTCAGCCTCGGCGCTGTTTTGAATGCCGCTGACAGTCCCTTCATCGGCCGTTGGGCGCTGACGATCCCGGGCGGGCGTGCCGGCTGGCTGGGCGTGGAGGAGAAGGATGGCAATCTGAGCTCCAGCGTCCTCTGGGGCGGCGGCAGCGTGGTGCCGACGACGAGCACGAAGGTGGACGGCGACTCCTTGATCGTGATCCGCGAGCAGAAGAACAAGGAAGGCAAGGTCACGACCGAAACGATCACCGCCAAGGCCGAAGGCGATGTCCTGAAGCTGACGACCTCGAAGAAGAACCCGGCAGGCAAGGAGATCGGCAAGCTGGAGGAGTTCACCGGGATGCGCATTCCGGCGGTTCCAGCCGCACCGGACCTCTCGAAGGTGAAGTTCGGCGATCCGATCCAGCTTTTGAACGGCAAGAACCTCGTCGGCTGGCGTTTGATCGACGAGAAGGCCGACAACGGCTGGAGCGTGGTCGATGGCGTGCTGCAAAACCGCGTGGTGAAGACAAAGGACAAGCATTTCGGCAATCTGCGCACCGACGCGGAGTTTGAGGACTTCAATCTGAAGACCGAGGTCCGCACCCAGGAAGGCAGCAACAGCGGCATCTACCTGCGCGGCATTTATGAGGTGCAGGTCATGGAGAGCTTTGGCAAGCCGCTGGACTCCCACCACATGGGCGCGCTCTACAGCCGCATCACGCCGAGCGTGAACGCCGAGAAGCCGATCGGCGA
Source organism: Prosthecobacter sp. (assembly GCF_014879935.1). Taxonomy (GTDB): domain Bacteria; phylum Verrucomicrobiota; class Verrucomicrobiia; order Verrucomicrobiales; family Verrucomicrobiaceae; genus Prosthecobacter. Next base: position 33,194 of record NZ_JACSRD010000051.1, on the reverse strand, counting down.
GTGGCAGACGCTCGACATCACGCTGGTGGACCGCCACCTGACCGTGGTCCTCAATGGCAAGACGATCATCGACAACCAGCCCGTGCTCGGCTGCACCGGCGGTGCGATGACGAGTGACGAGTTCAAGCCCGGCCCGATCTTCCTCCAGGGCGACCACACCAACGTGGACTACCGCAACATGGTGCTGCGCCCGGTGGTGAAGTGAGGCACGGGAGCTGAACGAGCTTGATCTTCATGAAAGCGGGGCCGGCGACGGTTCCGCTTTTTCGTTTTAGCCACCGAGCCGTTCCAGGGCGACTTTGATGGCCTTCTGGCGGTTATCGACGCCGAGCTTCTTGAAGATGTGTTCCGTGTGGCGGTTCACCGTGTGCAGGGTGACACCCAGGATCAGGGCGATCTCCGCGTTCTTTTTTCCTTCGCAGATCCAGACCATGACCTCCGCCTCACGCTCGGTGAGTCCGAGTGTTTGGAGACGTTCGGCGGATACTTTGAGGCTGTCCTCCCGCACCAGCAGGAAGTAGTGGTCCCCTTTGCACCGGGCGAAAGAGAGAACCACACGGCTGTCGCCCTGATGGAGTTCGAGTGGTGTCGCGCCCATGCCGTCATCCGCCACCACGCGCTCCAGCCAATGCCGAACCGCCAGCGGCAGCAAGTAATGCTCACCACCTGGCATGCGTTCCAGCGACCGGCCAAAAAACCAGTGCGCAGCCCGTTCGCCCTCCAGCACCTCCCCTTTGGCCGAGGCGACAATGAGTTCGCACAAGACAGCGGGTGGAACAAACTCATCAGCCGGAGCTGCCGGGGCCATTTGGGTCGTTTTGCCGATGATCGAACTGTGCTGTGGCGGCCCCTGCGTGGAGTTGCAGAAGAGCAGGCGGTGGTTGGCGATGCGGATTTCGTCTCCATCGCGCAGTTTCCGGGCGTTGGTCAGGCGAATACCGTTCACCAGAACGCCATTGCGACTGCCGAGGTCATTGACCCACCAGTCATCATTCAAATTCAGCAGCAAGGCATGGCGTCGGGACACCTGTACATTGTTGATCTGCAGGTTGTTGTCCGTCCTGCGTCCGATCACGCAGGGACCATCGAGCAGCAGCATGCCGCTACCCCATTTCAAGCAGGCCTGGCTCTTTTCAGCCGTGGTGGACGCCAACATGGGCCGATCTAGCGCGAGTTTCTGCCCTCCGCAACTCACCTTCCGTGCCGCCGGCCATTGGCAGTTCTGCCAATAGCGGGTTTTTCGGCCCTGAGCCAGACGTGGTGCCCTTTCACCCCGTCGTGTCATGAAATCCGAGCTTTTGGACCCCATCCAGGCCTTCCCTACCCGGGATCGCATGACTGCCTGCGCCACCTCCACCACGGCTGCGTGCAAGCCGGGTGTCATGGGCCCCCAGCGCCCTTTTTGCATGCTTTGCATTCACTGCCCGAAGTGCGCGGACAATCCCCATCAAGTGACCTGTCCGTTATGTGCCGCCTGCCGCGCGTGTGACATGCACAATCGGGCCAGATGACGCCATGAGGGATTCCCTGTCTTCCACGCCCAGGGAGCGCTGATTTTGGGGTGCGAACTGCGATGCGGTGCTGGTACGGCCCCGGTCAGTCCGTTTTAGTCTGCAACCACCCCTTCGTCATGAACACGATCCCTGACTCCTCACGTCAGGCGGCCTCGTTTCGACAGACCGCCACTTCCCAGAACGCCCCGGCGCATTTGGTGAACCGCAATCTCCACCGTGTCTGGCAGCTGCGCCGGATGCGGGCCACGCTTCTCAGTCCATATCGCAAAGCCATTCGGCCCCTGCTGGTCTGGCTGCGCCAGGACCACGTCTTCGTCGCGGGCGGCTACCACGGCGCGCCTCCGGTCGGGGTGAAGCTCGGCCAGTTCGGCTGGGAAACGCTGGCGCTCACCGTCCTGCTGGCGCCGGTCGCGTTCATCCTGCTGCTGCCGTTGCTCATTCTCATCTTCCCAGTGGTGGTGATCATTGGCCTGGCCTGCATCATCGTCGCGTCCATGGAGACCGACGATGAGGAGGCGGAGCACCATTCGCTGGCCTGGCATGCGATGAACTGACAGCGCAAACCGTGCCCTCAAGCCACGCGCTGCTTTTTCATCACCCGATACACCAGCCACGCGGCGATGTTGATCACCGCCATGGCCGCGAGCAACTGCGCAAAGGTGGACGCCAGGCTGCCCTTGCCCAAACCGCTGCCCACGAGACTGAAGGCCACGTTCAGCGGCAGATAGCCCAGCGCCGTGCCCAGCAGGAAACGTGAATGCCGCACCGGCGTCATGCCGAGCAACACGTTCAGCACGAGGCCTGGCACCATGAGCTGACGCACCCAGAACACCCGCATGATCGAGGGCTTTTTGAGCAGCTTCTTCAGCCAAGGCCACCTCTCCGCGCGTGACTCCGCCGCTCGGCGAAATCCATGACGCGACAAAACGAACGCGCCATACGAGCCGCACGTCGATCCGATCAGCGATAGCATCAAGCCTTCGCCAAAACCGAAGATCAGCCCTGCTGCGGCGCACATGGGCAGTCGCGGCACGCCCAGCATCACCACGATGGCACAGGCCACGACGAAGATGCCATGCGCCATCCAGCCAAACTCGCGCACAAGACCCTTCCACGTCTGCACATTCGTGATCCAGGCCTTCAGCGGCGTGAAATGCGCCAGCGCCATGAACGCGGCCACCATCAGCACCGCCAGCAGCACCTGCCGCGTCTCCTTGTTCAGGGCACGCGACGTCTCCTGCTCCACTTCCGTGGCAATCGCGACATCGAGCTCTTCCGGCTCCTGCGTGGGATCGTCAGCCATCGGCGGTTATTGCAGCTTCCACAGCTTCGCATCGCTGCGCACATAGATCGCGCCGTCCGAGATCGCCGGCGTGGTCAAAACGGTCTCCTTCAAGTCGATCTCCTGCACCACTTTGCCTTCTGGAGCCTCAGGATCGATCGATTGGAAACTGCCGCGCTCACTCACGATGTAGATGCGCTTGCCCGCCGCGACCGGCGAACCGCTGAACGGCCCCTTCAAGCGCAGCTTCCACGCTTCATCGCCATTCTTTGCGCTTGCCTTGATCAGCACGCCCGCGCCATTCACCACGTAAAGGTGATCACCCAGCACCAGCGGGCTCGCCGTGCCGGGATTCAGCTTCTCATTGCGCCAGAGCTGCGTCACCGAGCCCTTCTCTGGAGACAGCGCCGTGATGCCCTTCGACACCGCGTAGAGCAGATCACCATGCACCACGCTCGATGGGATCGTGCTGGCACCGTCTTCGTAATTCCACACCGTTTTGCCGGTCGCAGGATCGACGCCGAGGATGCCCTTGCTCGATTGCAAGGCGGCCACGCCCTTCCAAAGCGTCGCGCTCGTCCAGTTCGCTGCCTTCGGGCGCTCCAGCTTCCATTTGTTGCGTCCTGTGGCCACATCGAGGCCGGCAGCGAAGGATTCACTGTCATTCTCGCTCTGCACCACCAGCGTGCCGTCGATCACCACTGGCGACTGCGACATGCCGAGGCTGTTGCTCGCGTTCGGATAGTCAAACGTCAGTCCCCGCAGCCACAGCAGGTTGCCGTCGAGATCGAACGCGAACAGGTCATTCGATGAAAACAACGCGAACACCCGGTCACCATCGCTGCACGGCGTGTTCGCGGCCACGCAGGTCTTGTTGTGTGACATCGTGCGGCCCGTCGCGCGCATCGCACGCTCCCAGCGCTTCGATCCATCCTTCGCGTTGAAGCAAAACACATGCAGCGTCTCCTGGCCGGGGCCGCTGGAGCAGGTCACAAAGACCTTGTCGCCCACCACGATCGGCGCTGACAGCCCGCGACCCGGCAGATCCGCCGTCCACGCGATTTTCAGCTCCTCCGCAGGCGCTTTGGCGTCTGTGGACACCGCCGTGGCGTTCGGTCCGCGAAATTGCAGCCAGTCAGCCTTCGCCAAACCCGCCGTCAGGCACATCAAAATGCAAATCGAGATCGTTTTCATGGTCATCATTCGGTTAAATCATTACTTCGCGGCCACAATCGCCGTTCCTGTCGCATCGCACACGCGGAGCTGGAATTCCCACTCCACGGTCCATTGTTCCGTCTGCTCATTCTGGCAGCACTTCACGAGGATCGTGTTCTTTCCCTTCTTGAGCTGACAGGGCAGCTTGTACTGATCGAGTTTCGCGCCGCGGTGATACTCGTCGCGGGCAAACAGTAGCTCGCCATTCAGCCACACCTTCCAGCCATTCTTGCAGCCGATGCGGATCTCCGCCGCGCGATCCTCGGTGCTGAGAAAATCCGTCGCCGCATAGCCCACCACGCTCTTCTCCATGCCGAAGGGCTTGTTGAAGTCGATCTTGCCGTACTCGTCCTTGCTGGTGAAATCGACCCACTTTGCGTCCTTGCCCTTGCCTTCGTAGCTCGCATCGAACTTCAGCCCATTCTCCGGCGGATACACCGTGTCGAAGCCACTGCGGTCCGCGTTGCTGAAGGGCGCGATCATCTTCCAGCTCATCAGGAAGCCGAAATGGGACGGCAAATCCACCGTCTGGCCCAGATCACGCAGTTTCTTGGCCAGCGTCTTGATCTGATCCTCATCACGCGCCCCGCCGAGCCCCTTCTGATAAGCCACGATCGCCGCCTCCTTGTCCTTTTTCTCCATCGCCGCATCACCCGCCTCGATCAGCTTCGCCACCGGATGCCGCCGCAGATCGCTGCTCACGTCATTCAGCAGCGTGGGCGTCAAATCCTCCGCCAGCTTCGCGTCCGCACGATGGATCAGGTCAAACGCCACCACACGCGCGCCCGGGCTGTTCGCCGTGTCCTTCAAAAACGCCACCAGCGAGTCCACCGGCATCTTCTTGGCCTTCAGCGCGTCATCGGCGATCACGCCCACCGCCGCACGCAGCCAGTTTTCCGCCAGCGGATTGGCGCCATTCATGCCCTTGAGCACTTCCGGCAGCGATTGGGCATCCGCCTTCACGATTTGCTGCCACGCCTTGCCTGCGGCCTCATTTCCATCGCCTTCCTTCTTCACGGCTCGCAGAGCCTCGATCGGTTTCGACAAATCCTCCGCCGCGAACAGCGGCAGACCGGCGACGGCAAACAGTAGGGCGGGAGTCAGTTTCATGGAAGAGCGGCGGATGCTTTCACAAAGAACGCCACCCGCCAAGCGGCAGTTTCGACATCCGGCCGAATCACTGGGTCATCGGTGACTTCAACGCGAGGCTGTCACCGCCGACGCTTCACTCTGAAATACCCCAGCACACTGGCCGGATGGCGAACGCAAATCTGAATATGTGTGCGCTCCAGAAACCCCGCCGTCTCATACAGCGGCGTCCCTTCCGGAAACGCCGCCCGCACGGTGTCGAAGTCTGGCAGGCCGGTCTCCATGCGATGCCGGTGCAAAAACTGCACCACCGCGCAATCCAAATGCCGCAAGGCAAGCTCTCCGGCGACCAGCCGGTTTTGCGGCATCACGGTCCCGGCCTCCGCGTAGATGGACTTCAGCCGTTCATGCGCCTCACGAACCACGCGAATAGACTCCGCCTGCATCAGGTCCAGACAATTTCCCATCTGAATCACCGCGCCGATGACAAACGGCTCCGCAACCCTGGCGCGGCTTCTCCGGCCATGTTTCCAGACCGTACGTGCCCAGTTCAAAGCACGTTCAGGGTCGTTTTCCCAGAAATAGATGCCGTCGCCCAGCCAGTCGTAGTCATTCGTGCTGATGTGCAGCTCGGTATCACCAGCCAGCACTCGCTCCCCCGTCTCCCGGTCGCAGCCATGATAGCCGATGTGGATGGAGCTGTGGGTCATTGCCGCATTCCTCAGTCGTTCCGGTAACGCTTCGTCGGCTTGCCGCTTTTGGTCACCAGTCCCGCGCGTACGAGAAACGCCAGCGCACTCTCCTTGGATTTGATGATCTCCTTGTGGTGCTTGCGCAGGATCGCGAGTTCCTTGTCGGTCTCCTCCTTGCTGCGTGGATAAGTCGTTGTCATGGCATGACGTTAACCACCCGGACTGCTTTTCCAAGCCTGAATTGGGGCGCCCAGATTCTCGAAGGATCATCACCGCCCCGGTCGTTCCCGTGCGATCATGCGCCTCCTCGTCGCCCTCCTTTCGTCATTCCTCATTCTGGTTTCGTCATTGCCCGCGGCGCAGCCGAACATCATCCTCTTTCTCGCCGACGACCTCGGCTACGGCGACCTCGGCTGCTTCGGCCACCCCATCATTAAATCGCCCAATCTCGACGCTTTCGCGAAACAAGGCGTGCGCCTCACGCAGTGCTACAGCGGCAGCGCCGTGTGCAGTCCCTCGCGCTCCGCCCTGCTCACCGGCCGCACACCGCATCGCAATGGTGTTTACACCTGGATCGCCGAAGGCGCGGAGGTGCATCTGCGCACCAGCGAGATCACATTGCCCTCTTTGTTGAAGAAAGCTGGCTACAGCACCTGCCACAGCGGCAAATGGCATCTCAACGGCCTCTTCAACAACCCCGCGCAGCCCCAGCCCGGCGACCACGGCTACGACTGGTGGATGGCCACGCAAAACAACGCCGGCCCCTCGCATGAGAACCCCAACAACTTCGTCCGCAATGGCCAGCCCGTCGGCCAGATGCAGGGCTACTCGGCGCCGCTCGTCGTCACCGAGGCCATCACCTGGCTCAAAGAAAAGCGCGACGCGTCGAAACCCTTCTTCCTCGCCGTCTGGACCCACGAACCGCATTACCCCATCAAATCCGATCCGAAGTTCAAAGCGCTCTACCCCGACCTCACCGACGACGTGCAGCGCGAGCATCACGCCAACGTCACCCAGATGGATCACGCCTTCGGCATGCTCATGAAGGAGCTCGACGAGCAAAAGCTGACCGACAACACTTTCGTCTTCTTCACCTCCGACAACGGCCCCGAAGGTGACGGCATCAAATCACCCGGTCGCGGCAGCAGCGGCGGCCTGCGTGGTCGCAAGCGCGATCTGCACGAAGGCGGCATCCGCGTCCCCGGCCTCGCCCGCTGGCCCGGAAGGATCAAACCGGCCAGCACCAGCGATGTCCCCGTCATCGGCAGCGACCTTTTGCCGACCGTGCTCGGCATCACCGGGGTCGCACTGCCCAAGGACCGTGTCCTCGACGGCGTGGACATGCTTCCCGCCCTCACCGGCACCGCCACGAAGCTCGAACGGCCCCAACCGCTCTTCTGGCGTCTCCACATGGCCCCGAACGCCAAGATCGCCATGCGCGTCGATGACTGGAAAATCCTCGCCAACGCCGAACTCACCGAGTTCGAACTCTACAACCAACTCTACAACCTCAAGGATGATCCCCAAGAGACCACCGACCTCAAAGACAAGGAATCCCAACGCTTCCACGAGCTGAAAGGCCGGCTGCTTGAAACCAATGCCAAGGTCGAGGCCGACGGCCCCGACTGGTGGAAGCGCCTCAGCCCCAACGGCGGCAAGCCGAAAGGACCGGAAGAAGCCAAGAAGAGGAAAAAGAAGAATGAGGTGAAGTAGCCAACGAACTCATGCGCAGGCCGTTTCTCATTCTTCTCTCATGCGTGGCCTGCGCCGTGTCCGCAGCGGAGCCGCCTGGCATTGAAACCGCCGTGCAGCGCGGCCTCGCCCGCATCACCACCGCAGCCAGTGACTGGCCGAAGCACAAAACCTGCTTCTCCTGCCATCACCAGACGCTTCCCATGCTCAGCATGACCGAGGCCAGTGCCAAACCCGACGCCGTCTGGCTCCAAACGCAGTCTGGCATCACCCACGCTTATTTTGAGGAGCGCATCGACGACATGCTCGCGGGCGATCACGTCCCAGGCGGCGCCACCACGACGGGTTACGGCTTCTGGGCACTGCAAATGGCCCGTGCGCCCGCCGATGCCACCACCACCGCGATGGTGGCCTACACGCTGAAAGTGCAGGGCAAAGCCCGCCTCAAAGGCGGCGACTCCGCTGGTCTCACACGTCTCGAAAACGGCCGCTGGACCACCTCCTGCCGCCGCCCGCCCATGCAGGGCAGCGATGTCGCCGACACCGTCCTCTCGCTGCGCGGCATGCAGCACTACGCCACGCCGGAGCAGCAGTCCGCGCTCGAAAAATCAAAGGCCGCCGCCTTGAAATGGCTCGCTCAAGCGCGACTCGAAAGCCAGGAGGACCGCGTCTGGCGCTTGTGGGGCCTGCACCACCTCGGCGGTGATGAATCCACAAAAAACACCGTCCGCGAAGCCATCCTCAAAGCGCAGCACGCCGACGGCTCATGGCCGCAGGCCGCCGATCTGCCCGGCGATGCCTTCTCCACCGGCCAGACACTTTTCATGCTGCTCAAAACTGGCCTCGCTCCCGAGCACGCCGCCATTTCACGCGCTCGCGACTGGCTGCTGCGCACGCAGCATGCCGACGGCTCCTGGCTCGTCGACTCCCGCGTGAAAAACAAAGTGCAGCCCTACTTTGAAAACGGCGATCCGCACGGCGAGCACCAGTTCCTCTCCACCGCCGCCACCGCCTGGGCCGTCGCCGGTCTCGCGCAGTTTGTCCAACCCAAGTAGTCCAAGTTGGCCTGCCGTCAGCACTGCAGGAAGTATTTTTCCTCGGCGGTGACACCATCGCCATCCTTCTTGAGCTGGAGCAAGGCCGCGCCCGTGCCGTAGCCGGACGAGGTGAACACGTAGTCGTCCCACACCAGCGGCGTCGGAATGTTCGCCGTTCCATTCGCCACCGCGTTGTAGGTCCACAGCGTTTTGCCATCGCTGGCACGCACGCTGACCAGTCCGCGGCCCACGAGCGTGAGGTACTGCTTCACACCGCCGCCGTTCGAGATCACCACGCCGGTGTAGCCAGCACCGTCCTTGCCACGCGTGCCCACATCCGCCGGGAGCGACGACTTCCACTTCACCTCGCCCGTCTTCTTGTCCATCGCGGCCACGATGCTCTCATTGCCGCCCGGAACGCCGATGACGAGATCACCATCGACGAGCGGAGACTCGCTGAAACCCCAGCCGCTCATGATCTGGCCGCCGAGATCGGCCGTGTAGCTCTTCCGCCAGATGAGTTCGCCGCTTTTCGCATCGCAGCAGGCCAGGATGCCGTCCTTGCTCACCGCGTAAACGCGTTCGCCGTCAAAAGTCGGCGCACCATTCGGCTGGTCACGCTTGTCGCACATCACCGTGGTCCACACTTCCTGCTGCGTCTTCAAATCGAACGCCGTGATCGACACGCCCTCCTTGCGGTTGCCGACGACAAACACGTGGCCGTTGCCCACGGTCACCGAGCCCATGCCGCCGCCTGCGCCCTTGATTTCCCACAGCAGCTTCGGGCCGTCCGCAGGCCACGATTTCATCAGGCCGGTCTCCGTTGAGAGGCCATCGCGGTTCGGTCCGCGAAACTGGTGCCAGCCGCCGACGGCCGCGAGGGTTTGAGCCGTGGCTGAAAAATCCGCTGCCACCAGTGAGGCGATGAGTAAGAGGCGTGTGTTCATGCGCAGGCGCAAACGCTGCTCCAGCCGTCCTTTTTCCGGCTGCGGCAAATTTGCCTGCAAACTCGACAGCGCGCAGATCAGGGCCACTATGCGCGCCCAAATTCCCGCATGCTCTCCGTCAACAACGTCAGTAAAACCTACGCCGGCCGCACTCTCTTCAGCCAGGTGTCGTTCCACATCAATCGTGGCGAGAAGATCGGCCTGATCGGTCCGAATGGAGCGGGCAAATCGACGCTTTTCTCACTGCTGCTGCGGGATGCGGAGCCGGATGACGGCAAGGTGGTCATGGAACGCGGCATCACCTTTGGCTTTCTGCCACAGGAGAGCGCTCCCATCGATGATGTCACGGTTTTGGAACTGGCGACCGGCCACGTGGACGAGCACAACCGCTGGGAGGTCGAGCCGAAGGCGAAACGCATCCTCAGCGGCCTCGCGTTTCGTGAATCCGACTTCGAGCGCAATGCCCGCACGCTCAGCGGTGGCTGGGTCATGCGTGCGCATCTGGCCCGCCTGCTCGTACAGGAGCCCGATTTGCTGCTCCTCGACGAGCCGACGAACCATCTCGACCTGGAATCGCTGATCTGGTTCCAAAGCTACCTCCAGGGCTACCCCGGGGCGATCCTGATGATCTCCCATGACCGCGAGTTTTTGAACGCGCTCTGCGACAGCATCCTCGAAGTCGCCCACAGCAAGATCACGCGCTACACCGGCAACTACGACGACTACCTGCGCGAAAAAGCCGCGCGGATGGAGCAGATGCAGGGCGCGTATGACAACCAGCAGCGCGAACTGGCCAAAATGCAGGCCTGGGTGGATAAATTCAAAGCGAAGGCCAACTTCGCCTCCCGTGCGCAGGACAAGGCGAAGATGATCGACCGCATCGAGAAGATCGAAGCGCCCGTGGCCGATGCGAAGACGGTCAAATTCCGCTTCCCGCAGCCGCCGCGCAGCGGTCAGCGTGTGATCCGCATGACGGGCGTGGACTTCGCCTATGGCCAGACGCCCGTTTACAACGGCCTCGACCTCGAAATGGAGCGCGGACAACGCACCGTGCTCGTCGGCCCGAACGGCGCGGGCAAATCCACGCTGCTGAAGCTTCTCGCGGGCGCTTTGAACCCGCAGGCCGGCAATCGCGAACTCGGTCACAACGTGAAGCTCGGCTATTTCGCCCAATACCGCGGCGATGTGCTCAACATGCGACACACCGTGCTGCAATCCGCCATGGATCTGCCCAGCCGTCCCGGTGAAAACCTCTGCCGCACCCTGCTCGGCTCCTTCTTGTTTCATGGCGACGATGTCTTCAAGCCCGTCGGCGTGCTCAGCGGTGGTGAAAAGAGCCGCCTCGTGCTCGTGCGACTGCTGCTCGATCCGCCGAACTTCCTCCTCATGGACGAGCCGACGACGCATCTCGACATGGGCAGCATCGACGCCCTTATCAACGCGCTCGAGCAATACGAAGGCACGCTCGTCTTCATCAGTCACGACGTTCACTTCATCCGCCAGATGGCGAAGCAGGTCCTGCACGTGAGCGCCGGCGTGATCACGCCCTACGCCGGCGATTACCAATACTACCTCGACAAAACCAAGGCCGGCAGCGCCCGCGAAGCCCTCACCGCCACGCTGCACAACGCCCAGCCGACAGCCTACACCGCCCCCGCCGTCCGCGAGCCGCCGAAGTCGAAGGAGCAAAAGCGTCTCGAAGCCGAAGCCCGCAACGCCCGCAGCAAGGCCAAAAAAGACGCCGAGCAACGCGTCACCAAAATCGAAGCCGACCTCGCCACGCTCGACAAACGCAAGCACGAGATCGTCGAGCTTCTCCAAGACGAAGCGACCTACGCCGACGCTGTGAAATTCCGCGACCTCAGCGCCGAACTCGAAGCCGTGGAGCCCAAAATCGCGAAGCTGACCACGGAATGGGAGAAGGCGGCGGAAGAGGTGGAGAAACTGGCAGTGGGTTGACGGAAGCCCGATTCAGCCGCCAAAACACGTCCGCTACCTGGCTGACAGCGTGTGAAACACGATCTGCGAGGGATTGCCGACGGGCGTGTAGTGGCCGGTGAAGGTGAGTTTGCCGGTGCTTTTGTCCGCCTGGAAGGTGGCGATGTGGTCGGCGCGCTGGTTGCAGCAGTGAAGGAACTGGCCGGAGGGATCGAAGGTGAAGCTGCGCGGGTAATCGCCACGCGTCCACTCCTCGGTGACGTAGGTGAGCGTGCCGTCCGCGCCGATGGCGAAGATGCCGATGCTGTCGTGCAGGCGGTTGCCGGCATAGACGAAGCGGCCGTCGGCGGAGACGAGGATCTCCGAGCAGAAATTGCTGCCGGCATAGCCAGGCGGCAGGCTGGAGATCGTCTGTCGCGCGGTGAGGCGGCCGTTTTGCGGATCAAAGTCGAAGAGCACGATGGTGGAGCCTTCTTCCTGGATGCTGTAGAGCCAGCGGCCATCGGGATGAAAGGCGAAGTGGCGCGGGCCATCGCCCGGCGGGAGGGAAATGGAGGGGGATTCGGCTGGTGTGAGCTTGCCTGTCTCCCCGTCAAACTTCCACACAAGGATCTGGTCGAGGCCGAGATCGACATGCAGCACCCATTTGCCGGAAGGATCGGCCTCGATCATGTGCGCGTGCGTCTGATCGTGGCCGCTGATGGCAAAGCTGCCCGGCGCGGCATTGGTGGCCTTTGTGGGGCCCACGGTGCCGCTGTCTTTTTTCACATCGGTGGCTTCGCCGAGGCTGCCATCGGGCTGGAGGGGCAAAACGGCCACGGAACCGCCGAAGTAGTTCGCCACGAGCACGAATCTGCCGTTCGGATGCACGGTGAGATGCGCCGGACCTTTGCCGCCGGAACGCACGCTGTTGAGGAGCTTCAGTTCGCCGGTGGCGGGGTCGATTTTAAAGGCGCTGACACTGCCGGACTCGTCATCGCCGAGGCGCTCGGTCTCATTCCCGGAATAGAGATGTGTCTTCGCGGGATTCAGCGCGAGGCAGCTCGGGCTGGTGCCCATTTCGACGACGCTGAGCGGCGAGAGCCTGCCGGTGGCGCGATCCATTTCGAAAAGGTGGATGCCGCGGCCATTTCCAGGCGGCAGATCGACCTGGGTGGGCCGCATGTTCTTCAAAGGCGAGGTGTAGGTGCCGACATAGGCGACGAGTTTGCCCGAAGCATCAGCGGCCTGGGATGAAAGTGCGGGCGCGAGCAACGCAGCGGCGGCGGATTGCAGGAAGAAACGGCGGGAGGGCAGGGAGTCAGACATGCGTGGTGACAAACGGCTTTCGAGACGGGGCTCATGCAGCGCTTCCGCTTCAAAGCGGACGCGACAGGGGCTCTTGACGCCCATGAGATCATGCGGGCATGAAACTCTTGCTGGAACCTTCCGTGGCGAAGTGGGTGATCATCGCCGTGCTCGCCGCGCTCTCGGTGTGGACCATGATCCTGTGCAGCAAGCCGCTGCGCGATGCGGGACTGAAATCCATCATCGCCTTTGAAACAGTGATGGATCCCGGCGAGGCGAAGGCGCTTTGGCAGACGGTGCTAAGCGCTTCGGATGGATCCAACCAACTGGTAATGTGTCATAGCTGAGGTTGGCTTAGTGACGTTTGACAAGGGGATCTATCATGGTTCCCATATTGTGATACAAACCCAGGGGCAAGTTGAAGCACTTCCGCTCTACTTCCACCACCGCTTCTCATCGAAAGCCGGATTCGGCGTCGGCAGCTTTGCACCGGTGCGTTTGAGCCAAGCGTTGAGGGCGTTGGTGAGGTGGGTGGTCTTCTTCGGGCGCTCAGCGGCGACGTTGCGCGTTTCGTAGGGGTCTTCGCGGAGGTTGAAGACCTCGGTGCGCGGGCCGACGACGAGTTTGCCGTAGGGTTTGTCGTCGGGCGTGAAGCCGGTGGTGTCGAGGTAGTCGCCGAACCAGTGAATGAGCTTCCAATCGCCCTCGCGGATGACGGCGCAGGGCGTGCGGCCGTAGTTCGTGGTGTAGGTGGGCATGCGCCAGAACAAGGCAGAGCGCTGGAGCGTGCCTGTTTGCGTGAGCAGCGGCAGGAGGCTCTCGCCGTCCAAAGTAGTCATCTCGCTCCGTCGAGATGAACGGGGCGTGTTGCTGGCAGGAGGAATGTCCGATGAATCGGTAGCGTTGTTGGCGGGCGGAGTCTTCGGCTCCTCTCGCGGAGCGAGAGGGCTGCGTTGCGAAGCAGCCACACTCACAAACGTCGGATAAAAATCCACCGTGTGCACTGGCACATCACACTCGCTGCCAGGCTTCACGTTGTCAGGCCAGCGCACGATCAGCGGCACGCGGATGCCGCCTTCGTAGGGCGATCCTTTGCCTTCGCGGAGCGGCGCATTGTTCGTCACGCGGGAGAGGCCGCCGTTGTCGCTGGTGAAGATGACGAGCGTGTTCTCCGCGAGGCAGAGCGCGTCGAGTTTCGCGAGCAAGCGGCCCACTTCGTTGTCGAGATGCTCCAGCATGGCGAGGTAGTTGGCGATGGGGCGCTCGGTGGACTTGCCTTCATCGTCCGCCGACCGCTTAAAGCCGCGTGCGACATGTTTCGCGATCAAAGCCTCTGGCGCTTCCAGCTTCGTGTGCGGGCTGAAATGCGATACAAACGCAAACCACGGCCTGCTGCGGTTCGCTTCGATGAACCCGATGATGTCATCCGTGATGGCGGTGACCGTTTTGTCCTCGTGATGCTCGTTCCCATTCGCCGGACCGGCAAAATCGAAGCCGTAGGAGTCAAAGTAGCCCTCACGCTTCCGCAGGGCGGCCACCGCGTAGTTGTTCGCGATGTGCCACTTGCCGCTGATGCCCGTCGTGTAGCCCGCCTTTCGCAACGTGGTCGCCAAGGTGGCCGTCTCCGGCCCCAACGCATCCTTCGCCTCCGCCGACCGCATCGGCGCAAACGACGGCTCCTTCTCGTTCAACACCTTGAACACACCCGTGCGAGCCCCGTATTGCCCCGAAAGAAACGCCGCCCGCGTCGGCGAGCACTGGGCATCCGCATACGCCTGCGTGAAGCGCATCCCCTGCGCCGCGAGCCGATCCAAGTTCGGCGTTTGCAGGTCCTTGTTGCCATAGCAGCTCAGCGCATTCCATCCCATGTCATCCGCGAGGATGTGCAGGATGTTGGGACGCGGCTCCGCCGCGAATGACGAATGCAGAATGGCGAATGACGAAAAGAGCAGCAGCAGGTGTTTCATGGCTCGAAGGTGTTTGCAGACTCGTGCAGCTCTTTGGGCAGTTCGCCGCTCGGGTCGTCGGCGGTGAAATCGAAGGCGGTGGTCGTTTTCGTGCCGATGAAGGCATTTTGCTCCACGCGGATGTTTTTCGGCAGCAGCGGGAACTCCTTTCTCAAGTAAGCGCCCGCCGCGATGCGCGAGTCGCAGTGCTCGAAGCGGTTTTGCGTGATGAGGATGTTCTTCGGTCGGCCGTAGCCGGCGACATCGCCGTTGTCGCCGTAGTTTTCGGCGCTGCCAGCGGCCATGGCGATGGTCCAGAAGTAGTAGTTTCCCTGTTTCACCAAACGACGGAACGTGTTGCCGATCAGCACATGATCAGAACCTTCGAGCGTGATTCCGCCGACGTTTTCCTGCCCCTGACCATCGAAGACATTGCCCTGCACGAGCACGCGATTCGCCGAACGCAGCGAGAGCACGCCCTGGCAGCCAAGGAACTGATTTTCACGCACCACGACGTCGGAGGCCTTCAGCGACACGATCTCGTTTTCGCCATCGCAGTTCTCGAAAACGTTTCCTGCGATCAAAGTGCCCGATGCGGCGGCCTTTTCGCCGCTCCAGCCGATTTGCAGGATCTCGTAGCCGTTTTGATCGTCGATCTTCGGCCGGTCGATGAAGCGGTTGTTGAGCACGTGGAGTTGTTGCAAGCCGTCTTTCGGCAATTCCGCCGCGCCGATCATCTGACCGATGTGTTTAAAGCCGCGGAAGATTGAGTTCGACACCGTGTTGCCACGACCGCGCATGCTCATGAGCCACAGATGCAGCTTCGCCCAGTTCGCTGGATTCGTGGAGCCGCAGCTCTCAAAGCGCAGTCGATTGAAGATGCAGTGATTCGCCGGTTTCGCCTCGCCATTGCCCACGCGGAAGAGCACCTCGTTGTTTCTCGACACCGTCACGCCCACGAAGGCCAGATCATGCACGATCAGATGCTCGCCATGAAACGTCACCGCCGATTCGCCGGTGAAACTCACGCTCCCCGGCTTCTCCGGCCGGATAACAATCGGTGCCTCCATCGTGCCGCGACCTTCAAACGTGAACCGAGCATCTTTCCACGCTGTTCCCGCCAGCACGAGCTGATCGCCCGGCTTGAGCTTGCCGGACAACGCCCGCACCTCGACCGCCGCACGAACCACATGCACATCACCGCCGCCAAACTCAGCCGATTCGATCTTCGCGATTCGCGGATCAATCGGGCGCTGAAGATCGAGCCGCAGTGTCTTCGGCAGCTCGGCCGCCATCACGCATGCGCTCCACAAGCAAAGACAAAGCACGGCTCTCATGGCTTCGCGGCGGCTGTGAGTTTCGCTTTGTTCTTCTCCCACGCGGCATTCGGCAGCGCTTCCCACACGCGGAGTTTGCGAAAGCTCGCATCCGTGCCCGCGCCGAGCATGAGGCTGTGCTTCGCGGCACCGATGAGCGAATTGCTCAATGTGATGCTTTGCCCATCCAGCGTGCCGACGACTTCATCGCCTCGGATTTCGAGCACGACCGTGTGCCACTCGTTGAGCTTGATGGGCTTCAAGAGCTTCACCGTGCTGCCTTTTTCGCGCTGTTTGGTGGCCGGATTGATCTTGTCCGCGTCATACGGCGTCAAAAACAGCCCACCTTGGCCGAGGCTGAGCGAGATGACGTAGTCCTTCGCGTCCGTGGCCTTCACGAACAGCGAGCGATACTTCCGACCCTCGTCCGGCACGTCGTTCAGCCGCACCTCGCACTGGATAATCGCGTCTTGAAACGTCATCCCTAACGAAGCCGTGGCCGGATGATTCGCTCCCGGCGTCTCGATGCCGCGGAACTCGCCATTCGCGATCTCCCAACGCCCGCCTTTGCCGCCCGTGGCCGAACTGTTGTAGCGCCAGCCGCTGAACCCGCTCGCGAAGCCCACCGGCTTGCCCGTGAACGGAGCTGGCGCGGCAGCGAAATCTTCGCAGGCGAGCCGTTTGCCGCGTGTGGTCATCAGCGTGGCGGGATCCTCGGCCTTGGCGACAAGGCAGAGCGTGTTGAGGAAGAGCAGGGCGAGTTTCATGACTATTTCTTCTTCGCTTTGGCTGGAGCAGGAGCCTTCGGGTAGCGCACGACCTTGATGTCGTTCTTTTGTGGCGCACCGGGCGTGCTGCGGCCGGCGCGGATGAGTTTTTCGAAGGCGGCCTGCATGGTTTTGACGCGGTCGAGATGCAGCGGGGCGACGTTCATGGACTCGGCGAGGTCTTCGTCGAGGTTGTAGAGTTCCGGCTCGGCATGGGCGATGTATTTCCATGGACCATCGCGGAAGCTGGGCGTGCCGCCGCAGGCGGTGTTGACGGCGTTCGTGCGGATGGGGCGGTCTTCGCCTTTGAGCAGCGGCATCAGGCTGAAGCTGTCTTCGCCGGCGGTGTCAGGGAGCTGTGCGCCGAGGATTTCGGCCAGAGTGGCGATGGTGTCGGCTTGCAGCACGAGTTGCTTGCACACGCTGCCTGCTTTGACGACTCCGGGCCATTTCACGACGAAGGGCACTCGGTGGCCGCCTTCATAAACGGACGCTTTGTAGTCGCGCAGCGGCCCGCTGGGATAGTGGCCTTGCTTTTCCATGTCCTTCACGCCGATGTAGGACGCGCAGCCGTTGTCGCTGGTGAAAAGCACGAAGGTGTTCTCCTCGACGCCACCGGCTTTCAGCGCGTCGAGCACACGACCGAGCACCACATCGGTTTCCATCACCAGATCGGCGTAATCACTATTCAGTCCGCTTTTGCCCTTCCACTCGGCATTCACGGCCAGCGGCGTGTGCGGCGAGGTGAGCGGCAGATAGAGCAAAAAGGGCTTCTTGGCCGCTGACTGCGTCTGGATGAAGTTCTCCGCGCGAGTCGCCAAGGCGGGCAAAATGCCCTCAAGCTGCCAATTCGGCAGCGCGGGGCCTTGCAGGCTTGCCTGATTCTTCACGAGCTTCGACGTGGGCAGCAACTCGCTCGGGATGCCGACGGTGCGATCGCCGTCGATGAAGCAATACGGCGGCCAGTTCGGCACGTCGGTGCCGAAATACTCGTCAAAGCCGCGTTCCGTCGGCCCGCCGGGGATGCGTTGCGAAAAAACCGCCTTCCACGTCTCGCGATGTGCATCGGTGATCGTCGTCGAGACCTGTCCACCACCGCCTGCTTTGCCACCGAAGCCGCCAAAGTGCGCTTTCTGCGCCGGCGTGATCGGCCAGTCGCTTCCGAGATGCCATTTGCCGATGCAGGCCGTCGCGTAGCCCTGTTCTTTCGCGAGTGAGGCAATGGTGACGCGATCTTTCGCGATCAAAGGCTTGCCCCATGAGCCAACGATGCCCGATTGCAGTGTTGTGCGCCAATGGTAGCGCCCGGTGAGCAGCGTGTAGCGTGAGGGCGAGCAGCAGCCCGAACTCGAATGCCCGTCCGTGAAGCGCATGCCCTCCGCCGCGAGCCGGTTCATGTTCGGCGTCGGGATCTTGCCGCGCTCCGGGTTGTTCGCCTGCATGTCGCCATAACCGAGGTCATCGGCGAGTATAATGACGAAGTTCGGCTTTCCGTCCTTTGCTGAAGCGTCGGAGGACAGGGCCGCGGAGAGCGAGTTCGAGAGGAGAATGAAGAGCAGCAGGTGTTTCATGGTCGATGGATGAACGAACGTCGGCGGCTGCTACTGGCAGCAGCAATGACATTCGTCCCCTTGCCGGAAATCGCCACCTCACGCGGCGCGCACGATTGGTTTCATGTCATTGGACCGCATTCGTCGATGGCAAAGCTGCTGGATTTAACGGCTGTCAGGCGGCTTGCCGTCGCCGCCAAAGATGCCTTCAAGTCGCATCCCTGAAGGCAGCAGGTTGCCTTGCGGTGGATTGGCAGGAGGAAAGATCGGCTGGACTCGGTCCTGCTGCAGGGGGCGAACCTTGTCATCCCACTCCGGTTGGAGGTTGGAGCGGCGGTGCTGCTGCGGACAATGCCGCACGATGTTGATGAGCAGGATGCCGAGGATGATGTAGAGCCAGCGGTTGCCGCCGGACGTCTGGTAGCCAGCGCGAGTGGTGAACTTCGGGCGCTCCCACGGCCAGACGCGTGCGCCGGTGTGCTGTTGCATGTCGTTGAAGGCGTCGTCGAATTCAGACCGGGCTTGATTGGACAATGCACGGCCGGTGATGATCGGCTTTGCCTCAGCGAGGAAGTTTTTGAACACTCCGGCACCGATGTGAGCTGGCTGGGTGTGCACCTGCGCGATCCCGCGGGCGATCAGGTAGCGGAGCCGTGCCTCGGGCGCGTCGAACTCCGGTGGGGGCTCGCTTTCCAGCAGTTCCTGGGCAGCAGCGTAATCGCGTTTGACCACAGCGAGGCCATACGCGGCAGTGCTGACATGTTGAGGCCAGGTGTCGTCCCGCAATCCCCTGGCGAGGACATGCTGGCTGACCTCGGCGGCGAGATCGTTGGCTTGAAGCATGCGCTGGCTGTGAGAAAGGTTCCAGAGCGCCCACGCCGGGGCGTCTTCACGGCGGTAGTCCGGCATGAGCCAGTCCGCGCAGGAGCGCCAAGCACCAGCGCAGGCGAGCGCGTAACCCACCTTGCCCCAGATCTCCGCATCCGCACGCAGGGCCGGCCCGCAGCGTGCGGCAAAGGCTTCCACGTGAGGCACGGCAGCGCCTGCCTGGCCGATGCTGTCGAGGTAGTGAGCGATGGCGAAATTCAATCGTTCGCCGAGCCGTTCGCTCCAGGTGGCGAGGCGCTGCCAGCACTGCCAGCGTTGCTGGCTGACCTCTGTTTCCACCCAGAGGATGGCAAAGGAGGGACCGATGGTGTCGGCCGTCACGGCGGCGGCCAGGGCGTCGTTGAGGAGGGTGCCAGCCTTGCGCTGGTTGGACTGGAAGTAGTCCAGGATCGTTTTGAGCAAGGGACCCAGCATGTCCGGCTGGGTGGCCAGCCAGTCGAGCTCCGTGCGTGCCTTGTCCTGCTCCCCGCTGTGAACGGCGGCGAGCATGAGATACACGCGCTTGATCAGACCGCAGGTGCCGGTGCTGGTCAGTCCTGCCGCAGCCTGGCGAAGAAGGTCGATCTCCCGCTTCTGCCAATGCAGATCGAGGAGCAATTGCGCAGCGAGCGGGCTGCCGGGGTCGGCCTGCAAGGCCTGCCGCAAAAGCGTGATCGCACGATCACGCTGCCCGGCGCGCAGAGCTGCCTCCGCCGCTGCGCAATAGGGCCCGGGCTGCCGCGGCGCGAGGCGGATCATTTCTTCCGCGGCGCGACGCCATTCTGAGAGGTCGGAGCGCTGTTCGGCCCACGTGGCATACATGTCCCATCCCCATTGGTAGTCACGGTGCCGCTCCAGCACGACGCGCATGCGGCGCATGGCACCCGCCACGTCTCCACGCACCGCCTGCAGCCATGCGTGCCGGCCTTGCAGAGGAAAAGGCATTTCCTCGCTGCGCCAGGGAGTCGATTCGAGAACGCGTTCCGCATCATCCATGCGGCCCATTCTTGCCAGTGTCTCCATGCGGAAGTCATAGGCGTCCACGAGCCGTGGATTGAGCTGGAGCGCACGTTCATTGGCCGCCAGCAGCTCGGTGATGCGGGAATACGGCAGCAGACGAGCGAGCGTGTCCCAGGAGCGGGCCTCGTCCGGGCGGTCACACGTGAGCTTTTCCGCGATCGCGATGAGGCGCGGCAGACGTTGCATGACCGGCGCCCACGAATGCAGGCAGCTCCAGGCCCACGCCGCGCCGGGATCCTCCTGAACGGCATTTTCCGCGATGTCCCAGGCTTCTTCACGGCGTTGGAGCCGGAAGAGCAGCTCGGAGAGCTGCTGGCGTGTGGCAGAATCCTGCGGCAGGCGCGCACAGGCGGCCCGCAGAGTCTCGAGCGCCTCCTCGTGGCGCTGGGCTTCATCCAGGTATCGGGCCAGAAGACACCAGCCGGTGGACCAGTCCGGGCTGAGCGTCACCATGTGGCGCGCGCATTGGAGCGCGGCCTCGGGTTTGCCCGCACGATTCCAGACCTCGGCCATGTCATGCCACGCGCCGGGCAGGAGGACGAATTTCTCTGTCGTCTGCTGAGCCACGCGCAGGGCCTCGTCCGTCATTCCACAATCGCAAAGCTGCTCGATCAGGACGCTCCAGGTTTCCCACAGGTCCGGACGCGCGGCGTGGATGACGCGGAGCTCGCCGAGCAGCTCCTCCTGCCTGAGCACACCGAAAGCATGGGTGCGATAGGCGTGCAGCGTGGCACCCGTGAGCACCTGGCGCACCATCTCCTCATGGACAAGGCGAAGCTCGCGTCGTTTGGCGTCCGTGCCGGGCTGCAGCAGGAGAAGACCGGCGATGCAGCCTGGCTGGTTCACATCCAGATGGATCGCAGCGTGGTAACTCTCCTGCGCGTCCGCATTGCGGCCGAGCTCGGCGAGCACGCTCGCAACCACTGCATGGCTGATGGCATGATCGCGGGCGATCTCGACGGCTTTTTGCGCGTGTTCGAGCGCCTCCGCGCCACGGCCGAGGTCGTTCAACAAAAGCGCCAGCTCCCGCTGTCCCCAGGCATCGTCAGGATGACGGGCGGTGATTTCGCGAAGGCGTTCGACGGCCTGCTGCGGCGCGGTTTCCCGCAGCCACTGGGCGTGAAGCTTCGCGATTCCGTGGTGATGGGGAAAGCGTGCGGCCATGCCTGCCACGTGCTGCAATGCCGCCTGGGCACCCTCAGCGGCGGCCAGATCACGCGCATAGGCACCGTGGGCATCCAGCGCGAGGGGCTCCTTGTCCAGAATCTCGCGGCAGACCGCCATCTCGGCCGCGTGACCGGTGAAACGGCCCTTCAACGCCGCCTTCGCACGAAGCCACTGGCCGGGGGCGGAGTGACCGCAGGCACGTTCGAGGAGTTTTTCAGCCTCGGCGGCATTTCCGAGCCGCATTTCGAAATGGAGCAACTGCAGCAGGAGGTCGCCCGCGGCAGGATGCTGCTCCAACGCGGCCCGCAGGACATCGTGGGCCTCCGGCAGGTTCATGGAATCGAGCGCAAAGGCCAGTGTCATGGCCGGTGCCGGCGTTCGGGCTCCATAATCGCGCACACGCCTGCGCAGCCACTCCAGCGCCTCGTCGGTGCGGCCCTGGCTGCGCATGAGGGCGAACCAGGATTCCGCGTTCGCCTCCACCTTGTCCGTCATCGTCACGGCAAAGCGGCAGGGGACCAGCCAGTCGTCCGCCGACGCGTTTTCCACGCGGCGGAGCACCGCGCCGAGAGCCGAGAGCAGCCCGGTGTCCGTGGGATGGCGGCGGTGGGCACGGCGGACGAGCGAACGCGCCTCCGGCCAGTCCCGTGCGTCATCCAGCAGCTCCGTGGCCAGGTGCATGTAGAAGGCGGGAGGGCAGATCTTCTGCGTCACGACACCACGCAGCAGGCGCAGGCGTTCAGCACGGGTCCCGAGGGTGCGCAGCGCGTTGTAGTGCCAGTGGAGAAGCCTCGGATCGTCGGGATACACCTCCAGGAGGCGTTCGATCGCATGGAGTCGCGCGACTTCGTTGCCATCAAAGCTGGCCATGGTGACGTGTGCCAGCAGTGTGAGGCGGTGTTGCGGCGCGAGACGTTCCAAATCTTCCAGCGCGGCCTGTGCCTCATCCCGCTGATAAACGGAGAGTGCCTTGTTCAGGCGGTGGTAGTGCTCATAGGGCTCTGCGTCGGGCAAGGTGAAGGAGACCAGCCTGTCTTCCTGCTCCGCCGGCACCAGCACGAGGCCGCGCGGACCGTTGAGGCGGTAGTTTTGCAGGAACTCGTCGGTGTTCACCTCCCGGTAATGCGGTTCACCCGGATCCTGGATGAAAAGACTCTCACGCAGCAGGTCATAGCCCACCACGGCCTGCGAATGTCCGCTGCCGACCTCCACGGTGTGCAGGACAAAGGGAATGCCGGCGTCGATGAGCTGCTGCGCGGCCTCCAGCGTCACGGTGAACTCGCGGGAGGTGAAGCCATTCTCCCGCGCCCAGGTGCGCTCACTGTGGTCGTAAGTGCCGTCGTAGCAGATGGCGTCGGTGATCTGCTCCATGGAGATCGGTTTGCGCCAGTAGGCGGCGATGGCGGCGAGGGTGGCGGGCGCGCAGGTGTTGTGCTTTTGCAGCACAAACTCGGTGGGAAGACGTTTTCGCGTGTTCTGGACGCCAGGCGCACGCAGCCTGCTGGCAAAGGCGGCGTAGTGGGTGCCGGGCAGTTTTTCCGCCTCGGCCGCCGCCTGCGGATAGTCTCCGCGCAGCGTGAGCAGGTCCACACGACGAGCGGTGACCCACTGGCGCTCCGCCTTGCCCGCGATCACTGCCAGCTCGTCATAGCGATCAGCCAACGCCTCCATTCCCGCGTGGTCATCGACCTCCCGTTTCAAGGTCATGAGCTGCATGACGATGACGGCGCTCTGCATGTGGCCGAGCGCTTCCGTCAGGAAGGCGATGGCCTCGTCCACGCGGCCGAGAAGATGCAGCATGCGTGCGCGGAACTGCACTGCGGGCCGGTACCAGGCCTTCCACTGCAACGATTGTTCGAGCACTTCCAGGGCTTCCTGCCTCCGCTCGGCGGAGAGCAACAACGTCGCATGCTCCACCGCCAGCCACGGCGATTGTGGATTCAGCGCCAATGCCTCCTCCAGCAGCGGAAACGCCGTGCCGAAGTCACGATAGTGGCCTGCGATGACCGCCCGCATGCTTTTGAGGTAGGACAACTCGTGCGGCCGCTCCTTGGCAAGCAACTCGGACGCCAGACAGTGCCGCCAACTGCGCAGCAAACCCTGGCCCTGAAGATAATATCCAAAGTGCACTGCTGTGGTGACATTCAGCGGATCCTCGCGACGTGCACGGCAGATCAGCAACTGTCCGAGGCGGGAGGCACCGAGGTTGTTGGAGAGACGAAAGGCAAATGTCTGCGCGTCAGAGCCACGCCAAAGCTGCAGAGGGCCGGCCGTGCGCACGTGACGCCAGGCATCGACATAGCGTCCTTCATCATACAGCCGCGTGCTTTCCTCAATGAGCGCCGCGTCCACGTTTGCTCGTGTTGTGCCAGTTTCCCTGAGCGGCAATTTCGGGATCAAATCGTCATCAGCCATGGATGCGCGCCGTCATAGCGGAGTGGGGCGAGATTTGGCAAGCGGTGATCATCCTCGATGTGGAATTGGTTGCCGGGGCAGGAGTCACGCGTCACCTCATTCCCGGGCGACCAGCCTATGTTACAACCTTTGGAATTGACCTAAGGGCGCTGGATTCGGTAACATCGTAGTTAATTCATTTTCAATCCAGTGTGGCGGCAACAACCCGCCATCCGGGACACGATTGAATCCAACCACTCTTAGTTATGTCCGCCCGTCGTTTCCGCATGCTGGCCTTGTTGCCGTTGTGCCTATGGTCCGTATCTGCCATCGCGTCCGTCACTGATCAGATCAAATGGCCGCCTGGCCAGGTGCCTGTAGACCAGACCAACGGATCAGACAGGCTGGATGACATCTGGCAGGGGCTGTTTAACGCATGGGCGCTCGACCCGGACGGGGACGACGACAAGGACGGCTGCAAAAACATCGTTGAGTCGATCGCGGGCACGGATCCGTTCAAGGCCAACGATTGCTTCAAAATCGGCGACATGACAATCGCGGGGGCTGCCGTCGTTTTCACAGCGAAGGTGGAAGCCGGCAAGCAATACCGGGTGCTCAGCTCGGACGGTCCTGCGGGTCCTGTTTGGGTGGCAGAAACGCTGCAAACTCCGGTCTCGGATGTTCAGGTATATGTCCCTGCTGCGGATCAGGCGGAGGTTTTCATATCGATCCAGAAGCCGGGTGACGCTAAGAAGTTCTACAAGCTGGAAACCTCGGATGTGGACAGCAACGGGGACGGCGTGTCTGACTGGGTGGCGCGGAAGCTGGGGCTGAATCCCACCTCCACCGACAGCAATGGCGATGGCGTGAGCGACGTGGATGAGATCACGCAGGAGCTGAAGACCCAGGACGTCGTGACCGTGGGTGCCGACAACGCCTTTGCATCGGAAGACGGTGGCACACCAGGAATGCTGCGCCTGCGCCGCAATCGAAGCCTGCTGGGGGCGACGATCACCTACTCGTTAGGCGGTTCCGCCAATCCTGGGGTCGATTTTGCGAGTCTGACTGGCAGTGTTCACTTTGCCCCGGGATCGAAGGAGGCGTTCATCACCATCACTCCCCAGCTGGACAGCAATCTGGAAGGCGGCGAACTCGTGACGGTGACCCTGACCGGCGGCATGACCGATTCGTCCATCCCGGTGCAGATTGGCGGGGCAGCCCAGGCGAGTGTGGTCATCAACAACACCGCGGCGCCTTCAGGAACTGGTTTGCTGGCACGGTACTATGACAACGCCAGCAGCACCTACATGCACGGGGTGAATTTTGGCGAGATCAGCACCTATGCTTACACGCGTTCTGGGACGTCGCCGAATTACACCGGCACGGTGGTGATCCCCTGGAACAAGACACCCGCCGTGAAGGTGGGGGATGTGGTGCGGGCGACCTTCACGGGAGGGAATCTGAACACCACGGCTTTCAACAACCTGGATTACGTGGTCTCGGCCGTCAATTCAGGCACTTTCACGTTGAGCCTGGCCGGGGCCGGTCTGCCGGGGAGCAGCAGCAGCAGTTGCAATTTCAGCATGCAATCCTTTCCGCATCCGGCGCTGATCACGCGGGTCGATCCGGACGTGAACTTCGAATGGATGGGTGGCACGCCGAACGGGGTGGGGACAGTGGCCGCCGCTGGAACCACGGCGACGAATGTGCCCGACAACTACTCCGACACGTTCGAGATGTACCTGCATCCGGCCGCGGCGGGCAGCTATCGCTTCCAGCTCGATGCGGATGACAAGGCCCGCGTGCTGCTGGATCAAAACGGCGACGGCATTTTTCAGGATCCGGCGGAGCAGATCGTCGAGCACGGCTGGGACACGGCCGCCACCGGCAGCCCTGGCGATGGCGTGGCGGATGACGAAGTGATCGGCACCTTCAAGATCAGTGCCGGCATTCCGCTGGTGGTGCCCGGGAGTGCCGCGCAGCGTTACCGCATGCGGGTCGAGCACGTGGAATCGACAGGCGAGGCCCGCTGCCGCCTGCAATGGAGCCGCGATGGAGGCACGTTTGCGAACATCCCGCAAGGGGAGCAGTACTCCCACACCGACGCGGCGACCTACACCTTCACCCGGACGAACGCCACCACCGGAACAGCCACGATCACGCTGAACGGGCATGGCCTGAGCAATGGTGCGCAGGCGACGGTGGCGTTCTCGGCCGGGAACCTGTTCACGCCGAACCTCTCGGACCTGGCCGGCTACAGTGGCGCCTACACGGTCTCCGGCGTGACCGCGACCACCTTCACCATTCCGATCACCGGCACGAATCTTCCGTCGAGCGTCACCACGGGCACCAGTTGCTTCCTCGAAGGCCGTGCGACGAGCACTTCGACCGGTGTTTACAACAAGACCTTCTCCAACACGACTTTCTCGAACACGCCTGTGCGCATCGGCGTGGACGCGGCGGTGACCGCCAGCAACAACGGCCTGTGGGGCACCGGCACGCCTGATTCCACCCTGATCAATCCCGACACCTTCACCGTGCGGTGGACCGGGCAGGTGCAGCCGCAGTTTACGGAGGACTACACCTTTGTCGTGCAGGCGGATGACGGCTGCACCCTGTGGGTCAACGGCCAGCTTCAGGAGTTGAAGATGTTTCCGTCTGCCAACTCCGGTGGCAGCACTTACATTTATGACAGCGCCACGGGAAACACGATCGTGAACCACGCCAACGCGATTTTGAAGCTGGGCAGTGTGGCGGTGGGGGAGACGGTGCGGCTTGATCCATCCAGCGGAAGCCTTACCAACGCCAACGGCAGCACCTACACCTATGACACCGCCACCGGGCTGCTGGTCGTGAACTATTCCAACCTCACCAACATCGCCGCAGGCAGTTTCGCCGTCGGGGAGACGGTGGAGATCGATCCGACGACGGGAAACGTGAACCAGGGCCAGATCCCGTATGAGATCATCGCGGCCACCGCGACCACCTTCACCGTGAACATCGGCGCGGGCCTGTTCCCATCGGGTTCCGGCAACATCAACGTGAGCGACATCAGCAACCGCCCGGTGACGGCGGTGTATGTGGCTGGCACGGGCACCTACAGCTACACATCGACGAATGGAAACGCGGTGATCGATTACTCCGCACTGGGACTCCCGGCGAACGCCTTTCAGATCGGGCAGAATGTGCTGGTGGATCCGACCAGTGGGAACTTGAGCGGGCAGGTTTACACCTCCAAAGCAATCACCGCTGTCACCGCGACGACGTTCACCGTCAGTTACGGCACTGGATTCACGACGGGCACGGGTTCCATCGCGATGATCGGCATCGATGTGCCGATCGGCTCCGGTGCGGGGCAGGTGCCTGCTTCGTTGACGGGGGCCTTCGTGGTCAATCACCCTGCGGGCCGCTATGCGAACAACAGCCTGGGCAGCATCAACTTCGATTTCGTCAGCAAGCCGCTCAAAGACTGGTCCTCCAACGGCAATGAACGCTACGTGCGGCTGCCGATGATCGGCGGCACCAAGTATGACATCCGGCTCGACTTCTGGGAGAACGGCGGTTTCTCCCGCTGCAAGCTGTCGTGGTTCAGCCCCAGCCAGCCAAAGCAGATCATCCCCACGGAGCGCCTCTATCCGTCTGAAGCCCCGCTCTCTCCAGCCGCCCATGTGAGCGCCACCGATGTGGCCGCGCTGGTCGGCGGACAGGTGATCATTCCGGTGGCTGTGAGCAACGGAGCCGCCGTGAACCTGAGCGGCGTTCCGCCCTGGCTGACCTACAGCGGCGGTGTTCTGAGCGGCACACCGCCGGCGAATGCCGCGGGCGACTACCAGATTCTCATCACCATCACCGATGCGAACGGCACCAGCAATTCGCTGATCAATCTGCACGTTGAGGACGCCGGCGGCACCGTGGTGCGTGAGCAGTGGGACGGCGTGACGGGCACGACCGTGGCCGCCATTCCCACCAGCAGCGTGCCCAGCAGCACCAGCCAGCTCACCTCACTCCAGGCACCGACGGACGCGGGCGACAATTACGGGGCGCGCATCCGCGGCTACATCACCGCTCCGGTCACGGGGAACTACTACTTCTGGATCGCCGCCAGCAACAGCGCCGAGCTGTGGATCTCGAACGACGACGACTCGATCAATGCCTTCAAACGCGCCTCCGTGGCGACCGGCAGCACCACGCCGCAGACCTGGAATGCCGAGCCCGGCCAGAAATCGCCCTGGCTGGCACTGGAGCAGGGGAAACGCTACTACTTCGAGATCCTGCACAAGGCGGGAGCCGGTGCGGGCGACAATCTGGCCGTCGGCTGGTCGAAACCGGGTGAAAATGAGGCTGCACCGGCCGAAATCGTGCCTGGCTACGTGCTTTCCGCGTATGAGCCGCCGGCTCCGGGATCGTCCTCAGGCACACTGTATGTCGCCACCATGCTGGCCCAGGGCGGGGCGGAAACGAACGGCGTCGGCACAGCCACCCTGCGGCTGAGCGAGGACGAAACCGTGGCCTACGTGACTTTCAACCACAGCGGACTCACCGGACCGCTGACGGACTGGCACGTGCACGCCGATCCCTACCTCACGCACCCCTCGGACATCATCTACGATGGCACGGAACCGCTGCCAGGGGATGGACCGCAGCCAGATGGCAGCCACAAATGGAACATCCAGGCCGCCGGCACCCTCTCCGCCGCCGATATCCGCGAGCTGATCAAACAGGGCAAGGCCTACATCAATCTGCACACGGCCTTGTATCCGAATGGCGAGATCCGCGGCAATTACACGCTGTCGAACGGCTCCCGCACCTTCACGCCGCCGCCGCCCCCGCCCTCGTGGACGGATGATCACACCGATGCCGCCGCCGCCGCCCGCTTCCTCACGCAGGCCACCTTCGGGCCGAACCTCAGCGACATCCAGGCCCTGCAGGGAATGGCCAGTTACGAGGCCTGGATCGATGATCAGTTCACCAAAGCGGCCACGCCGCACCTGCCGGAGGTCATTCGCACGGAGCAGGCCAGCGCCCAGGGCGGCGCGTATGAGGAGACCCTCACCTTCAACTCCTGGTGGCGGAACTCCATCACCGGTAATGACCAGTTGCGCCAGCGCATCGCCTTCGCGTTGAGCGAAATCCACGTCGTCTCCGCCC
Organism: Prosthecobacter sp.; assembly: GCF_014879935.1. Lineage (GTDB taxonomy): Bacteria > Verrucomicrobiota > Verrucomicrobiia > Verrucomicrobiales > Verrucomicrobiaceae > Prosthecobacter. The sequence goes on along the minus strand of NZ_JACSRD010000051.1, from coordinate 4,326 downwards.
AGGGGCCGCTGGATAACAACGCGCTCTCGCTTTCCTACTTCTACGACGTGCTGCTGCAGAATGCCTTCGGCAACTTCCGGGACATCCTCGAAGGCACCACGCTGACCCCGACGATGGGCCGCTATCTGGACATGCTGCGCAACGACAAGCCGGACCAGACCGTGGGTCGCATCCCGAATGAAAACTACGCGCGCGAGATCAAGCAGCTCTTCTCGATCGGCCTCTACCGCATGTGGCCGGACGGCACCCTCATGCTCAGCGCGAAGGAATCCCCGATCGACACCTACACCCAGCGCGAGATCATCGGCTTCGCCCACGTCTTCACGGGCTGGGACTACGGCTACGACGGCGCCTTCCGCACAGCATTGAATGCGCCGACAAACTGGACCCGCCAGATGCGCGAGGTGCCCGCCCGCCACTTCACCGGGCCGAAACGGCTGCTCAACAACGAGGTCCTGCCCGGCTTGCGCACGCTGGCCGGCCAGCCGCTCGATCCGTATGCCACCCACATCTCCGCCCAGCAGGAAGATCCGGCTTACAAGGCGCTCCCGGCCGCTGAGCTCGACGTGTCCCACGACCAGCTCTTCAATCATCCGAACGTCGGCCCCTTCATCTGCCGTCAGTTGATCCAGCGCCTCGTCACCAGCCATCCATCGCGCGATTACCTCTACCGCGTGGTGCAGAAGTTCAACGACAACGGCTCCGGCGTCCGTGGCGACATGAAGGCGGTCATCAAGGCCATCTTGCTCGATTACGAGGCCCGCAGCCCGGACATGATCGACAAGCCCGCCTTCGGCAAGCAGCGCGAGCCTGTGATGCGTGTGGCCGCCGCCGCCCGTGCCTTCCGCAAGAACGGCTGGACTGGCACCTACACCCAAAGCAGCACCAACAGCGATCCGCGGTTGATCACCATCACCACTTCCACCCCGCATGGCTTCTCCGGCACCAGCAATCAGTTCCTGGACTTCACCACCGGCACTCCGGCACCGTGGATTGGCACTTACTCCGTGGCGAGGACCGGCACCAACACGCTGACCACCACCGCGAACGGCTGGGCCACGGGCACCTACAGCATTCCAGCCAATTCCACCACCTGCACCGTCACCATGAGCAACCACTGGCTGCAAAACGGCCACAAAGTCTTCGTGGAGTTCCGCGACGGTGCCGCGAACAACGATGTGGCGGTGGACAGCCTCGTTTACACGCTCACCTCCGCCAGTGCGGAAACGGGAACGAATGGCACCTTCACCTTCACGGTGGCGAACACCTCCGCCAGCGCCCGCACGGGCAACTGCATCATTCCGCGCTTCACGCCCGGGAGCTTCACCACAGCCGCTTCCGGTCTCGCTGCGCCGAACGACCGCCGCGTGACCATGGACACGAACTTCAACCACGAGCTCAATCCTGGCGACCAGGTGCAGCTCAACTTCACCTCCGGCAGCAATCCGCAGCCTGTGGACATGGTCGTCACCGTCGAAAGCGTGGTGGATCTGAATACCTGGACCTTCCTGGCACCCGCTTCGGGCACCAATCTCGGCACCAATCAGGGGAACAACAGCGTTTATCAGTTCCCGCTCAAATCGCTGCCGCTCACCCGCAGCGGGAATGTCGGCTCACGCCCGAGCACCTTTGCGATGAACAACACGACGCTGGATCTGGAGCAGTCGCCGCTGAACTCGCCCACGGTGTTCAACTTCTACCTGCCGGAATACAAATACCCCGGCGCTCTGGCCTCCCAGGGCATCACCACCCCGGAATTCCAGGAGACGGCGGAGACCACCGTCATCCGCCAGGCGAATTATCTCTACAACGGCATCTTCGCCAGCGGGCTGGACACCATGAGCAGCTTCAACAACGGCGGCAACGCGCTGGTGATGAACTTCGAATTCTGGATGACCGGCAACGCCGCCAACAACGCCCTCGGCAATCCCGCCAGCACCAGCGTGCCGTGGACGCACAACCAGAACCTCGACGCGCTCATCGACCAGATGGACACGCTGCTCATGTCCGGCCAGTTGTCCGACCAGGCGAAGCTCGTCATCAAGAACTTCATCGCCACGCCGATCTCGTCCATTTCCGTGGCCAGCCCCTGCACGGTGACCACCACCATTCCGCACAACTTGAACACGGGTGACACCGTCTGCATCAGCAGTGTGACGAACGGCACTTTTTCCTCAACATTGAACAACACCACCACGATACGCGGCGTCACAGTGCTCAGTCCCACCACCTTCCGGCTGGACGGGGGAGGACTCACAACGAACGCGAATCCGGTGAACTGCACCGCCGCACCGAACGCCTCCGGTCTGACCAATGCGCATGTGTCCGTGGTCACTTACAATCAGGGCACCACGACGCCCACGAACACGAACCGCAGGGACCGCATCCGCAGCCTCCTGCACCTGATCCTCACCAGTCCCGACTTCACCATCCAGCGCTGAACCACCATGAGCACCACCCAAGCGCCCCAAATCATCAACACCCGCCGCCGCTTCCTGCGGAACACCGCCTACGCCGGCCTCGGCGCCACCGCCATCGGCGGCACCTTGCGTGACCTGCGGCTGGTCAGCTCCGCCATGGCCTCCCAGACCTTCACGGACTACCGGGCGCTGGTCTGCCTCTTCATGGCCGGCGGCAATGACGCCAACAACTGGATCGTCCCCTCCGACAACACCGCCTACAACGAGTACACCGCCATCCGTGGCAATCTGGCCCTGCCCTCCACCTCCCTCCTGCCTCTGCGCACCGGTCCAAACGGCGGCGATCCCGCCTTCCAGGATGCCGACGGCCACACCTACGGCTTCCATCCCTCCTGCGTCGAAATGCAGACGCTCTTTGGCGAAGGCAAGCTCGCTCCCGTGTTCAACGTCGGCACGCTCGTGCGTCCGACCACCCGCGCCCAATACCTGGCCAACCCCACCTTCTATCGCCCGCCGCAGATCTTCTCCCACAGCGACCAGGTCACGCAGTGGATGACCTCCATCCCCGACCAGCCGCCGCTCACCGGCTGGGGCGGCCGCATCGCCGACATCCTCAATGCCAATGCCAATCCCACCGGCAAAATCTCCATGTCCGTGTCGCTCAATGGCAACAACACCTTCGAGATCGGCAATCTCATCGCCCAGTATCACGTCTCCACCGCCGGGGCCGTGGTCCTCAGCGGCGGCACCCTCATGAGCGGTACCGGCACCCGGGTGAAGGCCATGCGCGATCTCATGGCCACCAGTTCCGTCAATCTTCAGCGGGGAGCGTATCGGGACGTGCTCAGCAACGCCATCGTCACCGGCGATCTGCTCAACAGCAGCATCGCCGCCACCAACGAGGCCGCCCAGGGCGGCACCTGGGTCTGGAACACCCCGTTCCCCACCTCCAGCCTGGGCAACCAGTTGAAAATGATCGCCCGCATCATCCAGGCACGTGGTCCCACGGCCTTTGACATGAAGCGGCAGATCTTCTTCTGCTCCACCGGCGGTTTCGACACGCACACCGCCCAGGTCACCCTCACACCCAATCTCAACACCACCACCGGCACCCACGCCAATCTGCTCAACGACATCAGCGAGTGCATGTTCGCCTTCCAGCGGGCCATGGAGCAGCTCGGCGTCGCCAACAGCGTCACCACCTTTACCGCCAGCGACTTCAGCCGCACCTTCCCCACCAACAGCCAGGGCAGTGACCACGGCTGGGGCTCCCACCACTTCGTCATGGGCGGTGCCGTCAAAGGCGGCCAGACCTACGGTCACCTGCCCGCCCTCGCCATCAACGGCCCGGACGACACCGGCACCGGCCGCTGGATCCCCACCCTGGCCGTGGACCAGCATTCCGCCACGCTGGCGAAGTGGTTCGGCGTCTCCGGCAGCGACATGGCCGCCATCTTCCCGAACTTGTCGCGTTTTTCCTCCTCCGACCTCGGCTTCATGCTCTAGAGGTGCCTTCCATCAGTCATGTCAGGCCGCATCCTGTCATCGGGGCATTCTGGCCCCGTCCGGAAGGGGCCAGGAATGGCCCCAATACCCACTAGCTGGCACGCACCACCACGCCGTGTTTGAAATCCTCCCTCTCACTTTCCCTGTGCCGCAGAGCGGCAACGGTCTCGTTGCCCGGCCTTTCAAGGCCGGGAGGCCTTGCACGAGTCATGCCGCCAGCCGCAGCCCGCGTCGCAGCGCGACGCTCGAACCCGTGCTTGGGTCAGCCGTGGGTCCGTGTGTCGCTCTGCGACACACCTTTGCTGGCAAAGTCCTGCGCTCTCCCATCTTCCCGGCCTTGAAAGGCCGGGCCACGCCACGGTCGTCGCGCTGCGACTTTCCTGCACGTTTTCAAACACGA
>NZ_JACSRD010000157.1 GCF_014879935.1 Prosthecobacter sp. | reverse complement strand
CCGCGCCTTGAATTGCTCCAGCGTGGCGATGGCATCATCGGCGATCGTGTAATCGGTGAAATCGGCCGCGGGCCGCGATGAGGCCGCGTAGGTGCGGTTGTAGCTCTCGCCCTTGGCTTTGGAGCGCGGTTGGTCATCGGGATCGTTCGCCGTTTTGGCCTCGACGAGGATTTCGTTGTCCTTGTGCAGCGCGGAGCCGAACTCGACATCAAGCTTAGCGGCGCAAGGCGCTGCTGACGCACCTTGAAATGGACACGTGGTTCATCTGCTGTTATGCGCCGCTTCTATGTCTGCTGTGCTGGTGCGCCGGAGATGCGTGGGGCCATCTGTGGCCTGGGGCTCCGGCGTTCGCGCGATGGCTGGCGGCGGCGCAACTGCTGGCAGGCGTTCTCGATCTGGTGGAGAACCACGGTCTGCGTCAGATCGTCGTCACCAACACCATCCAAACAGGCACATTGATGATCGCCGGGGCGGCTTCGCGGCTTAAATGGGCCATCGTGCTGCTCGGCATGTGCTGGCTGGTGATCGGGCTCGTCCTGGCCGTCATTCATCGCGCTCGGACGAATCGCGGTCGTGCCAGCGCATAATCCGCTCGCGGAGTTGCATCGGCTCCACATCATCGGCCCATGTTCGGCTATCTCCCGGGTCCTGCGATGTGTTGTGAAAAAGCCGGTGCCCTTTACCGCGCGCACTTCTGCGGCCTGGGCACCGGTCTGCATCGTGATTACGGTGCCTGGGGCCGCTGGCTGGTGAATCGCGACAGCACCTTCCTCGCGTTGCTGGGCTCGGCTTTGACCGGTGATCCGCCCTCATTCGAGCGCACGACGTGCTGCAATCGTTTCGCCACTCCACGCGATCTCGTGGCAGACAGTCCGGTGCTGCAATACGCCGCTGCCATCACGATCTGCGGCCTCAGCGCCAAGATTGATGACGATGTGCAAGACGAACGCGGCTGGCGGCGGCTGGCCGCGAACGTCGGAGGGCGGCTGGCCGATGGATCGATCTCAAGGGCTCTCGGGCTGCTCCACGCGTGGCGCTTTCCTGTGAAGGAGGTGCGTGGCTGGGTGGCAGGGCAAAATGACATCGAAGGCAGCTCCCGTGATCTTCAGGCCTGTTCACGGCCGACGAGCGCCGCCTATGGCGAGATCGTCGGCCATCTGGCAGAGGTTTGTGCCGTGCCGCAGTCCCGGGCTGCTTTGAGCGAGCTTGGCGAAAGCCTCGGCTTTCTCATTTACGCCCACGATGCCTGGGATGACTGGTACCGTGACCGGAAGCGCGGCCAGTTCAATCCGCTGCATGCCTTTCCAGACATCAATGGCCGGCGTGAGGCCGTGTTGCCGATGTTGGAGGCCGCATTGCAGCGGCTGCGGGCCGCCTTTCTTCAGCTTCCGCTGCGCAGGCACCGCGATCTGCTCAATTCAGTCCTTATCGAAGGGGCGGAGCAGCGGGTGAGGCAGGTGTCCGGCAGTGGCAAAGGCAAGGCCACGCGACGCCAGCACCCGCAGTCTCCTCTGGAGCGCACGGAACGGCAGCGCGACCGCTGCTGTGATCGATGCGATTGCTGCGACTGCGACTGCAGCGGGTGCTGCGACATCTTCCGCTGCTGCAAACCCGGCCGTGGCGGCGGATCGATGTGCGACTGCAATCCCTGCGACGGCGACGGCATCGAATGCTGCGGCTGTGACTGCTCGTAATCTCAAACCACCGCGGCCACCCTGGCGGTGACGCCGGGACGCAAGGCGATCGACTCACCCTCACGTCTGCCGACGAGCTTCTGTCCCAACGGTGACGCAGGCGTGATGACCACGACCTCCTGGCGCTCATGCACGATCTCCGTGCCGCCGGCGAACGGGCCGAGGAAATAGTGCGCCAGCTCTTCCGGCGTTTCCAAAGTCACCAGCGCTCCCACAGTGACCGCCGCGCCTGGCTCCAACGCATTGCCTGACATGGCGGCAAAGGCCTGGACGGCTTCGCGAAGCTCCGCCACGCGTTTCGCCTGACCACGAGCGACATACGAGGCCTCCAGGGTGCGCGTGTCGTATTTGTTCTCCGCTTTGCTGTCTGGATCGGTGGCTGCTGCAAACGAATCATGTGCCGCCCGCGTCAGCGAGGCGAGCTCGGCATTCAGCACGGCGCGAAACTGGTCGAGGACGGCTTGTTTGGTCACGAAAAGAGGATGGCTGGCCGAGGATGTCGCATTCTCATTCACTTCCCTGCGTTCTTGAACACTTCGGGATGGTCGAGCAGCACTTTCTTCACACGCTCGACCTGGTCGAAGGGGCATTCGCCGATCCAGGTGGAGTTCTCAATGACCGCACGGCCGCCGATGGTTCCGGCGATGATGAGAGCGGTGAGAATGGCGCCGAGCATGTCGGGATGCGTGCCGTCATCGGAGTAAAGCGGCAGCGCCGGGTAGGTGTCGGCCACGAGCCACCAGAAATCCCCGACGGGGCTGACGAGAATGCTGGCCCCTGGATGCTTTTCCCGGGCAGCCTGCGCGGCACGGGCATTGGCGAGCCGGATGCGCGTGTGCGCCTCGGCCGGAGTCCTGCCGGTGCTCAGAGCCTCACGCGATTGCTCTTTCCACAGCCTCGCATGCCGTGCCCAGACCTGGAAATCGACGATGAGCATCTTCGGGTTCGCCTCCAGGGCCAGCGCCACGAGCTTGGTGAAACCCTCGTTCATCATCTGCCGCGCTTCCTCATTCACGGCGGCGACAGAAGACAGGATGCTCTGCTCCTGCACCACGAGCACATCCCAGGGCCTGCCATCGTCGGCGCCCTGCTTCAGCAGCTTCAGCGCATCCGGATCGGCGGCGTGTTGCGCCAGCCGGTAGCTGCTCTGCAAGTAGCTGCCGATGTGCGGCGCGAGAACCTGGGACGAAAGCAGCACCTCCCCCACCATGGCGGGAACGCTGTGGCCTGCCGTGTAGCTGTTCCCGAGGAACAGGATGCGCACGTGTGGCAGACCGCCTTCCTCAGCGGCCACGCGGCAGCCGAAACCGGCCAGAGCGGCGGTCATCACGCGGCGGCGGGACCATGAAGTGCCGGAGTCCGTGTTCATGGCTTGCACAGCTTGTCCGCCAGCGCCTCCGCCTTGGTGTTTCCTTCTTTCGCCGCGACATGGCCGACGACTCGCGTCTTCTCCTTGTCGAGCTTGATCACGATCAGCGTCTCCAGGATCGACTGCTTCTCATCGTCGCTGGAGGAGGCCATGCGGAAGATGACCGCATAAGGCACAAACGCATCGCCCCGGCGGAATCCACGCCATTGCACGACGTGGTTGGCCTTCGCCGGGAACTGGCCGGGGCAGGCGGTGAGGGTGTCGTTCATCAGGTCGGTCTTCCGGCCGTCGTAAACGAGGTTGATCCAGCTCCGCAGGTCGCCGCCTTCGTGGATCACCTGATAGCCGCCGAGTCCGGGGCACAGGTGCCTGAAGTGGTCGATCTCCGGCTCTTTCTCCAGCGACGAATCCTCCAGGATCTTCACCTTCTTCGGGTCCGTGGTGGTGAATTCGGATGCTGGTCGTGGTTCAGCCGCCGGAACGACGGCGATGCCAAGGAGGAGCGAGGCGAGAAGGATAAGCGGCTTCATGACCAATCAGGATGAGACTATTTCAGCGATGCATCGGCCGCGCCATCGCTTTGACGGTACAAACTCGTCGGAATGAGCATCTGCGGCGGCAACTCCTCGCCTTTTGAGTGCCGGATGAAAGCGCGAACGACCTCGACGCCCATCTTTTCGGGAAACTGGATGGGATCGGCGTAAATCTTGCCGTCCTTGATGGCCTGCTTGCCCTCCGGCTGGCCGTCAAAGCCAATGATGACGACCTTGTCGGCCTTCCCGGCTTTTTCGAGCGCTCCACGAGCGCCGAGCGCGGAGGGATCATTGATGGCAAAGATGCCGACGAGATCGGGATGCGCCTGCAGCATGTCTTCCGCCGCCTTGTAGCCCTTGTCCTTCGCGCCGCCGCCGTCGAGTTCGCTGACGATCTCGATCTTTAGTGTTGCCGTCGCGTTGTGCGCGTCGATCACCTCCTTGAATCCCTTCACGCGCAGGATGCAGGACTCGACGGCCTTCAGATCGAGCACACCGATCTTGCCACCCTGGCCTTTGAGCGCCTCGATCATCGCTTTGCCGGCCTCCTTGCCGCCGCCGAAGTTGTCCGTGGCCACCTGCGTCACGATCTTCACGCCGGGCTCGTTGCACGGCACATCGACGGTGAAGACGGGAATGCCTGCTGCGTTTGCCTCCTGGATAACCGGCACGATCGCCTTCGAATCCGCCGGGCTCAGCACGATCGCAGCGGCCTTTTTCACAATGAAATCCTTCACCTGGTTGCTCTGGCGGGCCACATCGTTGTCCGCGCTGACCACGAGCGTGTCATAACCACTCTTCGCCGCCTCGGCGGTGATGTTGTCGCCGATCACTTTGAAGAACGGGTTCTGCAGGGTGAGCAGTGACACGCCAATGGCGCCTTTGGCGGCAGGTTTGTCGGATGTCTTGCCGCACGCTGCGATCAGGGCGGTGCCGAGGAGGAGGAAATGACGAAGTTTCATCACCGGCATGCTAGCACAAGGGCAGCCGGTGAGCGCAAGCCGCCAGTTCGGAGAATGCGGAGACAAGCCCGGTGGAGGAGGGCGCCGCATGGCATCACACCAGGTCGGCCCGGGTGAAGGCGGCGACGACGGGGTAGCCGGCGCTTTCGATGGCGTCGCGGCCGCCTTCGTCGCGATCGACGAGGATGAGGGCGAAGGCGACCTTGCCGCCTTCCTGCTCGATGGCTTCGATGGCCTTCAACGTGGAACCGCCCGTGGTGATGACGTCATCGACGACGACGACGGGCTGCCCGGCGATGAAGTTGCCCTCGATGCGCTTGCCGCGGCCGTGGCCTTTCGGCTCCTTGCGCACGACAAAGGCCTGCACAGGCGGTGTGTCACCCGCCATGCTGGAACTCATGGCCACGGCCAGCGTGATGGGGTCCGCACCCATGGTCAAACCGCCGAGGGAGCCGATGCTGAGGCCGCGTTTCGCCTCTTCCTTCCGCAGCAGGTCATGCAGCACACGGCCGACGAGCACCGCGCCTCGCGAATCGAGCGTGGTGACGCGGCAATCGACATAGAGATCGCTCTCCTTGCCGGAGGCGAGGGTGAATTTGCCCGTCTTCACGGACTTCGATTTCAAAATCTGGCGGAGTTCTTCGCGGTCTTGCTGGAGGGACATGGGATCGGGGATGAGGGATAAGTGATGCGGGATCAAGCAGCGTCGGCTTCGGTGGACTCGGTGGGTTCTTCTGCGACGGATTCGGTTTCCGCAGGCTCGGAGGGCTCGGATTCCTCGCTGTCGGATGAAACCTCGGCTTCTGCCGGGGTCTCCGGAGCTGGTTCGTCGGTGGATTCGGCTGCTGGTTCGCCTTCGGGCTTCGGTTCTTCGGCCGGGACGACGCCATCGACGGTCAAGGTGACGCCCACGGCTTTCGCGGCTTCGACGGCGGGACCGCCGAAGGCGAGGATGGTGGCGACTTCCTCCTGAATCTGGGCGACTTCGTCGAGACGCAGCTCGGGATCTCGCACGATGAAGATCTCGCCGGTCTTTTTGTTCTCGTAGAAGAGCATCTTCGCGCCATCGACTTCCTTCTCGGCGGTCTGCACGATCTGGCGCTTCCGCTCCAGCATGAGGGCGAGGATGTAACGGGCGTTTTCCGTCATCGGATCGCCTTCCTCAATGAAACGCTGCAGCAGTTCCTGCGCACTTGCCTTGGGAGCGATTTCGGGCTTCGCCTCGGCGATGACTTTTTGATAAATGGTCCGCCAGGAAGCGACCGGCTTGCGGTCCTGAACCTCCTGTTTCCACGCCTCGGCGCAGACATCACGGCGAACGTAGCCGTTTTCCCCGGGATCGAAGTAGATCGCGGTGTGGAAGCTCTCGCCATCCTCAAAGGGACGGCCGGTGAGGGCACACTCGTGAGCGCGGCTGCGGATGGACCAGTTTTGCTGCATCTAAGTGTCTATGAGTTCCAGGCGGGAAGTTTCAAGCGTCAAGTTCACGCCATGCCGGAGGCTGCGGCGGCATCGCTGCGGTTGCGTGGACGCTGGATGCTCGCAGGCGCCTTTTTGAACAGGGATTTGAGGGTCGGCAGGTCGCGGTTGGCTGAGCGGTAACGGAAAAGCATCCAGCCGAAGGCACCGAAGAGCACATGAGGCATCCAGACCGTGAGCCAGGGCGGAAGGTGCCCGCCTTTGCCGAGGTTCAGGAAGAGATTCCCGACGAACATGAAGATGAAGAAGATGAAGACACTGCCCGCGATGCCGCCGACGGCGCCGCGACGCGAGTAAGCGACCCCCAGCGGCGCGGCGACGAGTACGAGAGCCACCATCTGCCACGGCAGGGCAAAACGATGCCACAGGTGCGTGCGGAAGGGGGCGAGCTTGTCGTCCGCGGCCTTCGGATGCGCATGGAGGTAGGACACCAGCTCCGGCACGCTCATGAAATCGGCCCGCAGGGCGTAACTGACGATGCCCCAGGGCGTTTCCTCGATCTCCGGCGCCTCAAGCACCTTCTGCCCGTCTGCGAGGGCCGGAAACGGGCGCATCGCGACGACGCTGCCCTTTTCATAGATCATCTCCTGGCCGTCGAAGAACCGCCATCCGCCACCCGGCGACCAGGAGGCCGAAGGCGCGAGGATGGTGCGCGCCGGGCTGCCATCCGCGTTTTCCTCACGCACCTGCACGCCGTGCATGCGCTCATGGCCGCCACGCAGGGAAAAGGGGAAGGTGGCGGCATACCAGGTGCGGCGTGTCTGCTCGTTCCGGAACATGATGGCCGAGGCCATGATGGAGTCCTTTCCCTTCTCGCTCAGGGCGCGGACGATGGCCTTGCGATTGCCCTCGGCACGTGGCGCCCAGTAGTAGTTCGCCGCCATGCTCAGCACGGAGACATAAAGAGTGCAGAGAAAGATCGGGCGCAGCACCTGGGCAAGGCTGCGGCCGAAGCCGAGCATGGAGATGAGCTCGTTGGCGCGTGACATGCGCGTGAGGGCATACAGCACAGCCAGAAGCAGGGCCACTGGCATGATGGTGACGTAGATGTAGGGCAGCAGCGCCACGTAGAAGCCGAGCAGATCGCCAAAGCTGGTCTTCGCCTGCTGGAAGTCCTTCAGGTTGTCGAGCAGGTCCATGATGATCCACAGCGAGCAGAAGGCGACGAAGCAGAAGATCAGCGGATGGAGGAAGGTGCGCAGCGTGTAGTTCTCCAGAATCGGCGTTTTGCGATAGTACTGAAGCGCCAAGGGCAAGGAACCCACGGCGACGGCGATGAAGACGAGCTTGAAGGCAAACGCGACCGGCGCGGGCGGCTCGCCCATCTCCGTCATGTGCGAATGAGCGATGTAATCGACCAGCTCGCTAGTGATCGCCCACAGAGCGACGGATACTGAGGCGATGCTGACCGGCGCCATCAGGCGGGTGAGATTCCCCCACCGCCGCCAGATCACGATCAGCAGCAACGGCACGCCGATGGAGACCCACAGATTGAGGTAAGGCAGGATGCGTGCGAGCACCACGATGCTCCCCGGTACCGCCATCTGCGCCATCTGCGCCTGCTGGATGGCCGCCCCGGCCACATCATCCGGATGGGTGTGATGCCAGCCGAAAAACATGGCGACCGCCAGGACCAGGAGGCCGAGCACAAACAAACTGCGCCCCACATAGGGGAGTTCGCGCGCCTTTTGCCAGGCCTGGTTCAATCGTGACAGCCACTGCTTCATGCCGGGGGAGAACGGCGAGAGTCGGCCAGAGGGCCGGAGGCGTCAAGGCTGCGCGCCCCTGCGGAGTCAAATCACCGCCGGGCGGCCACCGGCACGAAAAAGCCCGGAGTTTTGCGGCTCCGGGCTTCTTGAAATCGGACTGGTTCGCGGGACAGGCTCAGTTCACCTCAAGGCAGACGCCTTCGACCGTGCTGCGGGCGAAGATTTTGCCGTTGGCGAGGATCGGATAGCTCCAGACCTTGCCGTCGAGCACGTCCTTGCGGGCGACTTCCTTGTACTTCTCCGGATTGGCCTCGGCGACGACGATTTCGCCCTTGTCACTGGTGGCGACGACCTTGTCGCCGACGAGGATGACCTGGCCGGGGCCAAAGCCTTCTTCCTTCCACATGTCCTTGCCCGTGCGGATGTCCACGCAGGCGAGCGGGCCTTTGCCGTATTCCTTGAAGCTGAACATGCCGTAGAGGTAGCCGTCCTTCACGACGGGGGTGCTCCAGTGGTTGAAGCATTCGTTTTCACGACGCCAGATCTGCTCGGCGGAGAGTTTGCTGCCTTTTTTGCTGAGCTTGAAGGCACCGGCGCCCACGCCGTAGCCGGCGCTGCAATACACGATGTCTTCGAACACGACTGGCGAGGCGGCGGTGCTGACCTTGTAGGGGAAGTCGGCACGCCAGAGCACGTCGCCGTCCTTTGGATTCACGCCGACGAGACCTTTCTGGGTGAAAAAGACCGCCTGGTGAACGCCAAGGATGTCCGCCAGGATCGGCGTGGCGTGGGTCATCTTGTCGTCCTCGCCTTTCCACAGGACTTTGCCGGTGTTTTTGTTCAAGCCGATGAGCGCCTGGCCTTCCCCGCCGCCGGCGAGCATGAGCACATCGCCATCGATGAGCGGGGAGGCTGCATTGTGCCATTTGATCTGCACACCGGCGTTGTCCTTCATGACATCGTGATTCCACACCTGGCTGCCGGATTCCGCGTCGAAGCAGAAGACGCTGAGCATGGAGTCGATGACATAGACCTTGCCGCCGTTGATCACGGGCGTGCTGCGGGAGCCGTCGCCGCCTTTGTTGTCAGGGGTGCCGGCGTCGCCGCCGCCATCGTATTTGGCGATGACACTCAGCGGCTTGCTCCAGAGCTGCTTGCCTGTCTTTTCATCAAGGCAGAGGAGCATCTCGCCCGTATTGCCATCGCTCTCCCCGGTGACGAGCGTGTAAGCCTTGCCACCTGCGACGGCAAAGCTGCTGAAACCGAGGTTGGTGGGTGATTTCCAGACTTCCTTGAGGCTCCATTTGGCGCCGGAAAGGGCGGGAACGGTGCCATCGCCCGCCGGGCCGCGGAACTTGGCCCAATCGGAGGATTCAGCGGAAAAGGCGGCCGTGGCGAGCGCCAGACCGAGTGCGGTGGTGAGGTGGGTGCGTGTCATGATGAAGGAAAACGGGAACGGTTGATCGTGGCGGCTCTTTCCTGCCTGCGGAACACGCAGACCAAACGGCAAACTGACGTTCTGCGGGTTTCCGTGTCTTCCGTAGGCTGAAAGGAATGTCACTCCACCGGGCGGCGGGAGCGCGGCTCGCGGGCGACGGTGTCGTGCGTGCCGGCGCTGGTGACGAAGGGGCCGTCGGCCATCGGGGCGACTTTGGTGAAGCCCACTTCAGGCATGTCGCTGGGCTTGCCTTCGAGCGGGAAGTCCTTCCGCAGCGGGAAGAAGGGATAGCCTTCCCACATCAGGATGCGGCGCAGATCCGGGTGGCCGCTGAATTTGATGCCCATCATGTCGTACACCTCGCGCTCATGCCAGTCGGCGGTCGGCCAGAGGTCGCTGACGGTGGGGACTTCCACATCCTCGGCCACGGCGGCCCGCACGCGAAGGTGCTGGTGGTGCCCGTAACCGTAGATCTCATACACCATCTCAAAACGTGGCTCCTTGCCCATGTAGTCGAGGCTGGAGACATCCACGAGGTAGTCGAAGGCCAGTTCGTCGCGGCAGTATTTCAGCAGCGGCTTCGCGCTTTCGAGCGTGACGACGAGCGTCTGCTCGCCGCGGAATTCCTTCGTTTCGAGCACGGCGGAGCCGAATTTCTGCTTCAAGGCTTCAACCATCTGGGCGGCGTTCATGGCGTCGAAAAATTAAGCGGTGAGTTCGGCGATCAGCTCCTTCTTCTGCTCAACAAAAGAATGCTCGGTTTCGATCTTGTGCTGGAGGCGCATCAGGCCCTCGAGCAGCGCCTCGGGGCGCGGAGGGCAGCCGGAGATGTAAACGTCCACCGGGATGAGCTGGTCGATGCCCTGGAGCACGGCGTAGCTGCGATACATCCCGCCGCTGCTGGCGCAGGCGCCCATGGCGATGCACCACTTCGGCGCGGGCATCTGATCCCAGATGCGCTTCACGGCGAGGGCCATCTTGTAGGTCACGGTGCCAGCCACGATCATGACGTCGGCTTGGCGGGGGGAAAAGCGCATCACCTCGGCGCCAAAGCGGCTCAAATCGTAGCGGCTGCACGCGGCGGCCATCATTTCGATCGCGCAGCAGGCCAGGCCCATCGGCATCGGCCACATGGAGTTCTTGCGCATCCAGTTGATGGCGGCGTCGAGCTTCGTGAAAATGACATTGCCCTCGACCTTCGAGTCGTAGGCGGCGAGGGTGGCGTCTGCAGGGGCTACCATGGGCGTGAGGGGATTTGGGCAGCGAGAATTACGCCCCGTGCGAAGGAGCGGCAATCAGATTGTGAATCTTTTCACAAAGTCTCGCCAAGCGGAAATGGCTCGTTGGAGCTTGCCCGGGAAGTCTTGGTTCGGCTCGAAACACGCGCTGTGGCACAAACTGCTTCGAATCAGCCCAAAGTGCCAAGTGACAGCCCAATTGTGCCATTTGCTGGCACTTTGGGCGGTTTCTGGGGCCGTTGGCACTTTGGCGTATGGGTCCATCAAAACGCTGCATCCCTTGCGAATCAATGACTCCAGCCTCCAAGAACCCACTTGGCACGGCTCTAGCCATGGAAAGGCCACCAAATCCCTCAGTTCAACCTTTCCCCCCAAACCAACCATCATGAGCAAAATCCTCGGCATTGACCTCGGCACCACGAACTCCTGCATGGCCGTCCTCGAAGGCGGCAAGGCCGTGGTCCTCGAAAATTCGGAAGGCGCACGCACCACGCCCTCCGTCGTCGCATTCACGAAGAGCGGCGAGCGTGTCGTCGGTCAGGCCGCGAAGCGCCAGGCCGTCACGAACCCGCGCAACACCGTCTTCTCCGTGAAGCGCCTCATGGGCCGCAAGTTCGCGGAACTCACCGAGGCGGACAAGCGCATGCCTTACAAGATCGTTCCCGCCAGCAATGGCGACGCGCATGTGCAGGTCGAAGTCGGCGGCGAGACGAAGACCTACTCCCCGCAGGAAGTCAGCGCGATGATCCTCTCGAAGCTGAAGGCTGACGCCGAGGCGAAGCTGGGTGAAACGATCACCGAGGCCGTCATCACCGTGCCGGCCTACTTCAACGACAGCCAGCGCAACGCCACGAAGGCCGCGGGCGAGATCGCCGGCCTGAACGTGCGCCGCATCATCAATGAGCCCACCGCGGCTTCGTTGGCCTACGGCCTGGAGTCGAAGAGCGATGAAAAGATCGCCGTGTATGACCTCGGCGGCGGCACCTTTGACATCAGCGTGCTCGAAATCGGCGACGGCGTCTTCGAAGTGCTCGCCACGGACGGCGACACGCATCTCGGCGGCGACGACTGGGACAACACGCTCATCACCTGGATCGTGAACGAGTTCAAATCCGACAGCGGCATCGACCTCAGCGGCCAGCCGGACGCTCTTCAGCGCATCAAAGAAGAGGCGGAGAAGGCGAAGATCGCCCTCAGCTCGAGCCAGAGCTACGACATCAATCTGCCCTTCATCACCGCCGACGCCACCGGGCCGAAGCACATCATGAAGACGCTCACGCGGGCGAAGATGGAGCAGCTCTGCGACAGTCTCTTTGAGCGCACCATGAAGCCCGTGCGTGATTGCCTCGCCGCGGCCAAACTGGACGCATCGAAGATCGACGAGCTCGTTCTCGTCGGCGGCATGACCCGCATGCCAAAGGTCGTCGAGACCGCGAAGAAGCTCGCTGGCAAAGATCCGCATCAGGGCGTGAACCCGGACGAAGTCGTCGCCATCGGCGCAGCCATCCAGGGCGGCGTTTTGAAGGGCGATGTGAAGGACGTGCTCCTGCTCGACGTGACGCCGCTCACGCTCGCCATCGAGACCGCCGGCGGCGTCGCCACGCCGATGATCGCCCGCAACACGACCATCCCGAAGAAGCACTCACAAATCTTCTCCACCTACGCCGATCAGCAGCCTGGCGTCGAAATCGTCGTCCTCCAGGGCGAGCGTCCAATGTCCCGCGACAACAAAACGCTCGGCACCTTCAAGCTCGACGGCATCCCGCCGATGCCGCGCGGCGTGCCGCAGATCGAGGTCACCTTTGACATCGACGCGAACGGCATCCTCCACGTCTCCGCGAAGGAAAAAACCACCGGCAAGGAGCAGAAAATCTCCATCCAGGGCAGCTCCGGCCTCAGCCAGGACGAAATCGAGAAGGCCAAGCGCGATGCCGAGGAGCACGCCGAGGAAGACCGCAAGCGCAAGGAAGGCGTCGAGGTCAAGAACAAGGCCGACAGCCTCAGCTACGAGATCGAGAAGACCCTGAAGGAGTGGGAAGGCAAGGTCCCCGCCGAGCAGCTCACGCCTATCAAGGACAAGCTCGCCACGCTGAAGTCCGCCATCGAAGCCAACGACACCGACGCGATGAAGTCGCAGACCGAAGAGATCGAAAAACTCTTCGCCGCTGCTTATCAGGCCGCTGCCGCCGCAGGAGCCGGAGCCCCCGGTGGCATGCCCGACATGGGCGCCGCCGGCCCCGATGTCGCCTCCGCCGAGCCGAAGAGCCAAGACAAAGGCAAGGTCGTCGATGCCGACTTCGAAGTCGTGGACAAGGACAAGTAACCCTCGCGCCATTCAGGAGCGCCGATGCTGTCGGCGCTCCATTTTCTCCACTGCATGATCACCAATGTGACGCTCTGATTCCCGATGAGTTTGGAAGCCCTCAAGGAACTGTCTGCACTCGATGGGGAGGCCAAAAGGCTTCTCCATCGATACGACGAGTTGCTGCTGGAGCGCCGGAGGCGCTACCTGTCGCAGATCGTCGAGTGCTTCGCAGGTCTGACTGAGGCGGAGGGTTTCCGCATCAAGCGTGATCCGATGGGAGTCAGCGCCCGTTTGTCCGACACGGAGCTGGCCATCAGCGGCACCGATCCTTCCCACATCCTCGTCGAAGCGCAGGCGAAGTACGTCATCACCTGCTCTCTCGCGGCGAACCGGGCCTATGGCATCCTGCTTTGCCGCCAGCCGTTGGTGGAGTTCACCAACCAGAGTTCCGACACCAACGACCAGATCACGAACAAGAAACTGGAGATCGAATACCTGCAGTCGCTCATCGCCAACCAGAGCAACGACCAGTGGTATGTGATCGGCCGTCTGGAGACCATGGGGGACAGTCTCACCATGGTCGGCGTGCAGCCCCAGTTCGAGTCCTTCCAAACCTTCGAGCAGGCGATCCGCACCGCCTTGCGCGAAATTTCCAACGCCGCCATCGCCCCCCGCGCCGCATGAAGACAAACACGCTCCTCATCGTCGCAGCTCTGGCGCTCGCCTCCTGCGGCAAAAAAGCCACGGAACCTGCCAAAGCAGCCGAAACACCGGCCAAGCCGGCCGCCACCGTGTCGGACACACGCATCGAGGCCGAGATCACGAATGCTCTGACCGGCACGGCCCCGGCGCCAGCCAGCGCAGGCGATCTCCAACGCGAAGCCGACGACATCATCGAGAAGTATCCCGGCAAAACCGCCGCCGACCTCCTCAACGTGCCGGAGGTGAACACGAAACTGCGCAACCTCCTCGGCAAACTCGCCCAGGACAAGGCGCTGCAGCAGCGCATCAATGGCAGCGTGGATCTGGCGGCGCAGGTGAAAGGCCTGGAAGGCGCGGCGCGGCTCGATCTCGACATCAAAGGCTACGACAAGGCCCGCACCAGCCGGATGCTCCAGGCGACGCTTTCCGAAGACCCGCAGCAACTCGTCGCCTTCCTCGTCGGTGAGATCGGGGAGGCGACTCCCGACATCAGTTACGGGGGCCTCGAACGCGCCCCGAACGGCGTCGCCATCCTTTCCAATCCGGCCGCTCCCGCCGCCACCGCAACGAAGGCAGATCAGCCTGATTGACCGGCGGCGGAATGACGAAACCAGAAACCAGAATGACGAACGAAGCCCCAATGACGAAAACCGAACCACTTATGAAGCCCATCGAGCGCACACCATTCGTGCTTCCGGCTTCGACATTCATCCGACATTCGTCATTCGGATTTCGTCATTCCCCGCTCCGCAACCTCCCCGACTCCCTTTTCATCTAGCACCCCTTTCCGCCCGGCCAGCCGCCACACCCAACCTTGTGTGACAGCAGGCCGGGCAGACAACCCGAAACCAAACCAGAACCACAACCCTCAAAGCATAAAGCAGACCAACTATGGCTAACACCATCACACCGCTCGGCCGTCGCGTCCTCGTGAAGCGTTCCTCCAGCGAAGAAAAGACCGCTGGCGGCATCTTCCTCCCCGACACCGCCAAGGAAAAACCCCAGGAAGCTGAAGTTCTCGCCCTCGGCACCGGCAAGGATGACGAAGGCAAGGACGTCAGCACCCTCTTCACCGTGAAGAAGGGCGACAAGGTCCTCATCTCCAAGTACGGCGGCACCGAAGTCAAGGTGGCCGGCGACGACCTCCTCATCATCAACGAGACCGACATCCTCGGCATCATTGGCTAATCCCCCCCACCAGAACCCCTAACTCAGCACACACCCAGATATGGCTAAACAACTCAACTTTGACGAAAACGCCCGTCAGGCGCTGCTCCGCGGCGTCACCAAGCTCGCCAAGGCCGTGAAGGCCACGCTCGGCCCTTCCGGCCGCAACGTCATCCTCGAGAAGAAATTCGGCTCCCCCACGATCACCAAGGACGGTGTCACCGTGGCCAAGGAAATCGAACTTCCTGATCCCTATGAAAACATGGGCGCCCAGCTCATCAAGGAAGTCTCCTCCAAGACCTCCGACATCGCTGGCGACGGTACCACCACCGCCACCGTGCTTGCCGAAGCCATCTACAGCGAAGGCCTCCGCAACGTCACCGCTGGTGCGAACCCGACCTCCCTGCAGCGCGGCATCCTGAAGGCCACTGAGGCCATCGTTGCCAAGCTGAAGGAAATCTCCACCCCGGTGAAGGACAGCAAGGACGTGGCCCAGGTCGCCACCGTCTCCGCCAACTGGGACGCCAGCATCGGCAACATCATCGCCGAGGCCATGGACAAGGTCGGCAAGGAAGGCACCATCACCGTCGAAGAAGCCAAGAGCATCGAAACGACCCTCGAAGTCGTGGAAGGCATGCAGTTCGACAAGGGCTACCTCTCCCCCTACTTCGTCACCAATCCGGAGACGATGGAGTGCAACCTCGAGAACGCCTACATCCTCATCAACGAGAAGAAGGTCAGCAACCTCAAGGACATGCTGCCCCTGCTTGAGAAGGTCGCCCGCTCCGGCAAGCCCCTCCTCATCATCGCGGAAGACGTCGAAGGTGAAGCCCTTGCCACCCTCGTGGTGAACAAGCTGCGCGGCACCCTCAACATCGTCGCCGTCAAGGCCCCTGGCTTCGGCGACCGCCGCAAGGCCATGCTCGAAGACATCGCCATCCTCACCGGCGGCCGTTGCATCACCGAAGACCTCGGCATCAAGCTTGAGAACATCGAGCTTTCCGACCTCGGCCGTGCCAAGCGCATCACCATCGGCAAGGAAAACACCGTCATCGTCGAGGGCGAAGGCTCCTCCGACGCCATCGCCGGACGCGTTTCCCAGATCAAGAACCAGATCGCCGAAACCACCAGCGATTACGACCGTGAGAAGCTCCAGGAGCGCCTTGCGAAGCTCGCCGGCGGCGTGGCCGTCATCAACGTCGGTGCTGCCACCGAAACGGAGATGAAGGAAAAGAAAGCCCGCGTCGAAGACGCCCTGCACGCCACCCGTGCGGCCGTGGAAGAAGGCATCGTCCCTGGCGGTGGTGTCGCTCTCATCCGTGCCACCGCAGCCCTGGGCGACCTGGGTCTGACTGGCGACGAAGCCACCGGCGCTGACATCGTGAAGCGTGCCATCGAAGCTCCTCTCCGCCAGCTGGCTGCCAACGCCGGCGTCGAAGGCGCCCTCGTGGTGTCCCAGGTGAAGAAGGGCAAGGGCAACGAAGGTTACAACGTGGCCACCGGCGAATACACCGACCTCATCAAGGCCGGCGTCGTTGACCCCGCCAAGGTGACCCGCAGCGCCCTCCAGCACGCCGCTTCCATCTCCGGTCTCCTGCTGACCACCGAGTGCCTCATCGCCGACATCCCGAAAGAGGAGAAGGCAGACGCCGGCCACAGCCACGACCACGGCGGCATGATGTAATGCCGTAGAACGGGTTTTCGAACTCGTTCCGCCCCTTTTGATCGCGAGGTGACCCAACCCACCTCGCGCTTCAAAACCCAAAACCCCCATTCAGCGGCCCGGAAGCGATTCCGGGCCGCTTTTTTGTGAGCGAGCCGCCTGCGGCGCATCGTTCCACTGCGCCCATGATCCGCCTCATCGCCCTCGTCGTCACTGGCTTCGCGCTTTCCGCTGCTGCGGCTGCCGACAAACCGAACCTCATCTTCATCCTCAGCGACGACCTCGCGCAGGGGGACCTCGGCTGCTACGGCCAGAAGCTCATCCAGACGCCGAATCTCGACCGCATGGCCCAGGAGGGCACGCGCTACCTGCAAGGCTACTGCGGCACGAGCGTCTGCGCTCCCTCACGCTCGACCTTGATGACGGGTTTGCACACCGGTCATTGCCCCATCCGTGCCAACCGCGAAATCCAGCCGGAGGGCCAGAAACCGCTGCCAGCAGGCACCATCACCGTGGCGAAGATCCTCAAAAACGCCGGCTACGTCACGGCCTGCTGCGGAAAATGGGGCATGGGCATGTTCGACACCACCGGCAGCCCGCTGAAGCTCGGTTTCGATCACTTCTTTGGCTACAACTGCCAGCGCCACGCCCACAGCTACTTCCCCGCCTATCTCTATAATGACGACCAGCGCATCGAACTGCCGGGAAACGACGGCAAAGGAGTCGGCAAAACGTATGCGCAGAACCTGATCGCTGACGAGACGCTGAAATTCGTCCGCGCAAACAGGGACCGGCCGTTCTTCCTCTACTATTCCATCACGCTGCCGCACGGCCGCTTCGAGATCGACGATCAGGGCGTGTACAAGGACAAGCCGTGGACGGAAACACAGAAGAATTACGCCGCCATGGTCACCCGGCTCGACACCCATGTCGGCCGCCTGCTTTCGCTGCTCAAGGAGCTCAAAATCGACGAGCAAACCCTCGTCATGCTCGCGGGTGACAACGGCTCGTCCTTCGACCCGAAGTCCGAGGTCGGAAGGCTGTTCGACCAGGCGTCCAACGGCCTGCGCGGCTTCAAACGGGGCCTGTACGAAGGGGCTTTGCGCCAGGCAGCGCTGGCTCGCTGGCCTGGAAAGGTGCCTGCTGGCCGCGTGACCGACGAACCATGGGCGTTCTGGGATTTTCTGCCCACCGCTGCCGAGCTGGTTGGGACCTCGGTTCCCGCGGAGTGCAAAACGGACGGCGTTTCGCTGGTTTCCTTCCTCAAAGGCGGTCCCGCACCGAAGCGCGATCACTTTTACTGGGAGCTGCACGAGGGGACCTCCCTCCAGGCGGTCCGGTTTGGCGACTGGAAGGCAGTGCGCAACGGCCCGGAGGCACCCATTGAGCTGTACGACCTCAAAACCGATGCGGGCGAGGCCCACAACCTCGCGGCGGAGAAGCCGGACCTCGTGGCGAAGGTGGAAGCTCTGATGAAGGCCTCCCGCACGGAAGATCCCGACTGGCCGCTGGTGCAGAAACGGTTGGGGAAGGCGAAAAAGAAGAAGTAGCGGGCGACTTCCACGTCCTTCCAGAAATTTTGAAATTCCACGGCCTTGAGGATGAACAAGGCTTGATATTCTATGGAAATTTTAATAGATTTGGCTCTGCATGAGCTTCCCGTCACTCACCGCCAGCTTTCCCCCGTCCAACGCCCCCGCAGCCCGTTCGGGAGAGCACCTCGCCCAGGAACTGGCCGCCTTGGTGGATGAGATTCAGCGTACCCGGGACTGGTTCAACGCGCAGATTGAGACCCAGCTCAACAGCTTGAGGCAGCTCCGGGCGGCGATGCAGCCGGACGAGCCTGCCTACAACGCCTCGATGGCCACCCTGTTTCAAGCTCCCCAGCCAACACAGGCGGCTTCTTCAACTCCGCCGGCCCAGGCCCTGGCCTTGCCCGCGCCTGTCTCCACGCCGGTCGCTGTCACCCCATTGGTCTCAGAAGTTCCGGCAGCTCCGGTGAACGGCAACGGCGTCAAACATGAGCATGAGGCGGTCGTTCTGCCTCCGACGCACATCACCGCGCTCGATCCTGAGCTGGAGCAAGCGACGCTGCGCGAGCTGAATGACGCGCTTTCCCGGGCGTTTTCGGAGATTTCCGCCCGTGGCGGCATGCTGGGCTGATCTTTGGCAAGATCCACTGCGGATTGATTCTCCGGCAAGCTTGGGAGAGGCGTGAACGTACATGAGCGCTCCTCATGAACACCGATTTCGAATCCAACCTCTGCCGTCGCGATTTTCTCTCCACCACCACCAAGACCGTCGCCGGCCTGTCGGTCCTCTCCGGCATCACCCTCCCTCACGTGCATGCCGCCGGCAGCGATGAGATCAAAGCCGCGCTGATCGGCTGTGGCGGCCGTGGCACCGGTGCCGCCAGCAATGCGATGGGCGTGCAATCCCGCGTGACCCGCCTCGTCGCGATGGCGGACGTTTCCAAAGACCGCCTCGACGCCAGCTTTGAAAACCTCAGCAAGAAGCACCCGGACCGCATGTCTGTGTCGGAGGACTCCAAGTTCATCGGCTTCGACGCCTACAAGAACGCCATCGACAGCCTGCGCAAAGGCGATGTGGCCATCTTCACCACGCCTGTGGCCTTCCGCTGGGTGCATTACAAGTATGCCATCGACAAGGGCGTGAACGTCTTCATGGAAAAGCCGATCTGCACCGACGGCCCCACCGCCCGCCGCCTGCTCGCGCTGAATGAAGAGGCGAAGAAGAAGAATCTGAAAGTCGGCGTCGGCCTCATGTGCCGCCACTGCCGCGTGCGTGGGGAGCTCTTCAACCGCATCCAGGACGGCGAAATCGGCGATCTCATGCTCATGCGTGCCTACCGCATGCAGGGCGTCATCGGCAGCGTCTTCACCCCGCGTCGTGACCCGAACGCGCACCCGAACGAGCTGCTCTGGCAGATCAAAAACTTCCACAGCTTCCTCTGGGCCTCCGGCGGTGGCTTCAGCGACTTCAACATCCACAACATCGACGAAGCCTGCTGGATGAAGAACGACTGGCCCGTCGAAGTTCAGGCCAGCGGCGGCCGCACCGACCGTGGCGACAATGTCGATCAAAACTTCGACCACTACTCCTGCGAGTACACCTTCAAGGACGGCGCGAAGCTTTACCTCGAAGGCCGCACACAGTTGAATGTGCACACGCAGTTCGCCACGCAGGTCCACGGCACCAAGGGCAGCGCCATCGTCTCCACCGCCGGCCACTTCCCCTCGAAGGCCATGACCTTCAAGGGCCAGAATATGGTGCGCTCCAACATCATCTGGCGCGGCAAGCAGCCGGAGCCGAATCCGTATGACCTGGAGTGGCAGGACCTCATCGAGGCCATCACCAACGACAAGCCCTACAACGAGGTCGAGCGCGGCATCAAATCCAGCGTCACCACCGCCATGGGCCGCGCCGCCGCCCACACCGGCCAGGTGGTGCGCTACAATGATTACATCAACAGCGCCTTTGAGTTCTCCCCGAACGCGGACAAACTCACGATGGATGGCCCGCCGCCGCTCGTCGCCGACAAGGACGGCAACTATCCCGTGCCGAAGGCCGGCCAGTTCAAGGATCGCGAATACGCCATGGAACCGCAGGCGAATCCCTTCCCGCTCATCCAGTTCCCGCCGGAAGCCGCTCCGGAGCCGCTCAGCCCGCCTGAGCGCCCGAAGGCCGCCGACAAAAACGGCAAGAAAGCCAAGGCGAAAGCCTGAGGCCGGCCGACTGAGCACATCCTGATCCCCAAACCGGTGCCGCGTGAGAGCGTGGCACCGGTTTTTTGTGCCGGGATCGCATGGCACCGCCAGATTTGGCCTGAAGTGCGATTTGAGAGGGTAACCCTCAAACCTCTCCGCTTATGACCTTCTTGTGGATGCTCATCATCGGCCTCATCGTGGGCGCTGTGGCCAAATTCCTCACCCCCGGCCGCGATCCTGGCGGTTGTCTCGTCACGATGCTCCTGGGCGTCGTCGGAGCCATGTTGGCCGGCTTTCTCGGCCGTGCCGCCGGATGGTATGGCGAAGGGGAGCCGGTGGGCTTCATCGCCTCGGTGGTCGGTGCCGTGCTGGTGCTGCTGGTTTACCGCGTGATCCGTGGTCGTTCTTCGTGAGCGCCTCTTGCAGGCCGCCTCAAACATGATTCACAGGTGCCTGAGCGCCTTGGTGACCATCGACGACACGTCGAAGCGCTTTCGCTCCGGCGGCAGCACGTCGTTCGCAAACGCCGTCATCCATTCGCGTGAGGCCTGGACGTCCGTCACCTCGATCTGTGTCGGGCTGAGAATGCGATAGCGCACCGTCATTTCCACCGGGCTGGCCTCACCGTGCAGCTCCACGATGACAAAGACCTCCTGCGCCACGCTGTCCAGCCGGAGCGTGGTCACCTTCCCCAGCCGGTGCAGGTGAAAGCGGTTGGCGACCCATGCCGCCATGCGTTGCAGGGCCGCGTCCTTCGCTTTGTTGGCGAACACCTTGAATGACATCACACGCAGGAATCGCCGCTGTGCCCGCCGCAGGTCGTGGGAAGACGTGAGGAAGGAATCGGGCCGCGTCCTGATGAGCACGCACGAACCGGATTCAGAGGTGGGTGCGATCTGTTTTCCCCATCATCTGATGGATACCTCACACACAAACAAACCAAACCCCGCCCCCTATGAAATACCTCACCTTGCTCCTGGCCTGCACGCTGATCGCCGCAGGCACGGCTGCCGCCCAGCAGCAATCCGTGGTCACCACGACCACCACCACGGCTGATGGCACCATCACCCAGTTCGTTCCCGGCACCACCTTCGTGGTGAAGGAAACCTCCGGCCCCGTCACCTACACCTACGGTCCCAGCGTCACCTACGTCACCGAAACCGGCGCTGTCATTCCTGCCGAGCAGGCCGCCGCGCAGATCAAGGTCGGCGTGCCTGTGCGTGTGCACTACACCATGGACGGCTCGAATCGCGTGATCAGCCGCGTCGTCGTGACCAAACATGGCGACGAGGATGACGATGACGACGACAACTGACCCGGCCTCGCAGGGCCGATGAATCCGTGCCTCGTGTGACCCCGTTTCAACCATCGCTCCGGTCAATCCGGCGATGGTTGAATCATTTCCGGCCTCAGCCGAGGGCGGCTGCGAAGTGAGGGCAGCGCATGACCACTTTCGACGGCACTCAAAGCTCAATCGTCGGCCTGCAGCCGGCTGTTTCGGCCCCCAAGTCTCCGGCACGCGCCCCGTCTCTGCTGCAGCGGCTCTTTGCGCCCGTGGACATCGCCCCGCTCGTGTATGTGCGCATCATTTTCGGTGCCGTGATGCTCTGGGAGGTGTGCCGCTACTTTCAAAACGGCTGGATCAGCAGCTTCTACAGCGCTCCGACCTTTCACTTCACTTACTATGGCTTCGAGTGGGTGAAACCCTGGCCAGGCGCCGGCATGCAGATGCATTTCTTTGCGCTGGGCTTGCTGTCCGCCTGCATCGTGGCGGGGTTTTGTTACCGCATCGCAGCCGCGCTGTTCTTTGCCGGCTTCACGTATGTGTTCCTGCTCGATGAAGTCCGCTATCTGAACCACTTCTATCTGATCTGCCTCATCAGCTTTGTGCTCATCTTCGTTCCGGCGGAACGTGCGGTCTCAGTCGATGCCTGGCTGCGACCGAAGCTGCGCTCCAGCGTGGCTCCTGCGTGGGCTCTCTGGCTGCTGCGGGCGCAGATCGGCATTCCGTATTTCTTCGGGGGCATCGCCAAACTCAACGCCGACTGGCTGCAGGGCGAGCCGATGCGCCTGTGGCTGGCGCGGCGCATGGACTTCCCGCTCATCGGACGGTGGTTCCAGGAGGAATGGATGGTGTACTTTTTCGTCATCGGCGGTCTGCTGCTCGATCTCCTCATCGTTCCGCTGCTGCTGTGGCGTCGCACACGTGCCATGGCTTTTGCCGGCGCGGTCCTCTTTCACCTGCTCAATGCCAGGCTCTTCAGCATCGGCATCTTTCCATGGCTGATGCTGGCGGCCACAGTCATCTTCTTCCCGCCGGCAGTGCCGCGCCGCCTGCTCGCCTGCGCAGGGCTTGAACCACCCGCCGCGTCATCGTCGCCGACGACTGTGACGATCACCCGCCGACATCGCGTGATTGCGGGCCTCCTGTCGATCTACCTCCTGTTTCAGATGCTCATGCCCTTGCGCCACTTTGCTTATCCAGGCGTCGTGCACTGGACCGAGCAGGGGCACCGCTTTTCCTGGCATATGAAACTGCGTTCGAAGCAAGGCGTGGCCCGTTTCCACGTCACCGACACGGTTACGGGTCAAAGCTGGACGGTCGAACCTGCGGCGCACCTGACGCTGCGACAGGTGGAGAAAATGGCCACGCATCCCGACATGATCCTGCAGTTCAGCCACTATTTGGCGGCGGTGAGTCGCAATGCAGGCCACGACCGGGTGCAGGTCCGCGGCGACGTCCACGTTTCGCTCAATGGCCGTCGTCCACAGAGGTTGATCGATCCGACGGTCGATCTTGCTGCCGAACCGAGGACTCTGCGACCTGCCGCGTGGATCCTGCCGCTCACCGAACCTCTTCACCCTTCGCAGGCGGCGGAAAAGGACCGTCGTTGACGAGTAACTCGCATCTCTCCCTGAGCAGCGGCTCGTTGTGCGCCCGTTCGGCATGAACGCCGTACGAACAACGCCCTCCTGCCAGAGCGGGAGGGCGTTGTCGCACGGCCGGACGATGCTCACGGGTTCTTCACATCGACCTTCGCCTTCGCGGCTTCCGCCTCGGCGTCGGCGCGTTTCTTCTCGGCATCGAGCTGGGCCTGCACGGCCTCGGTATTGGCTTCGATGTTGGCCTTGGTCATCTTGGCGTCGATGTCCGCCTGTTCCTTGGCGCGTCGTGCGGCCTCCTCGGCAGCATCCTTCTGCTGCTCCAGGGCTTCCTTCTTGGCATCGGCACGATCATCGATGGCCTGCTTTTCCTTGTTGCAACCCGCCACGCAGACAGCGGCGGCGGTGATGAGGGCGAACAGAGTGTGTTTCATGGTTGGTAGGGGTTTGTCCATGAATGGATCGCCGTTCCCCGCATCCCCGGATGCGCCGAAGTGATGGGCCGCCTCAGACTCTTACGTGCATGGTTGTCGCGCTCTGTTCGCGCGGCCCGTCTCCAGCTCGCGGAACAGAGTGCCTCTCGTCAATCGGCCGGTGGTTCCAGTGCTACTCCTCCTGCACAATCACGAAGGTCTTCGCACTCAAACCGCTCGCTTCATCATGCACTTCGATCTCGTGGCGGCCAGGTTTGAGGATGGCGAAGGTGTGATCGGCCTCTTTGCGGAGTTCGATGGTTTTGGAACTCCAGTGCGGTTCCATGGCGCCGGCGGACTGGAGGAGGAGGCGGTTGCCGTGATTGCGGATGTCGGGATCGAGGATGACGACGGTGCCGGGGATCGGATGGGTGATGCGCAGCATCGGCCGTGCGTCGGTTTCGGCGGTGGTGACGAGATCGCCCAGCCAGTTGGCGCTGCTCCGCACCCATTCGGCGTATTCACGCGGCAGGATGGCACGGCCGCGGGTGTCGTAGTCGGCAGCTTGCGCGATAGGCGGCATTTTTCCGCCGACGAAGTACTCCTCGCGGCTCACACGCGCGGGCGGGGTCTGCGGTGTGAGGCGTCTGCCGGTGCGCGGATCGATGCGCGCGTGCGTGACGGCCGCGGGACGTTCAAACCACGTGGCGGGATGCTTTTCATGCAGATGCAGCATCACATCGCGGAAAATCGGCCCGGCGCCGGTGACGCCGCTGACATCCTGCATCGGTGTGTTGTCGAAATTGCCGACCCACACGCCGACGGTGAACTCGGGCGTGTAACCGAGCGTCCAGTTGTCGCGAAAGGTGGAACTGGTCCCCGTCTTGACCGCGCATTTGAATGGCAGACGCAAAACCGAGTGACTGCCGAAGGACATCTCGCGCGCCTGGTTGTCGCTGAGGATGTCGGCGACGAGCCACGATTCGTTTTCGCCGAGCAGGCGACGTTCTTCGACGGCGGGAGCCTCGGCGCGCAGCGTCCACGGCTTGAAACGACCGAGGCGCGCGAGGCAGGCGTAGGCGTTGGCGAGTTCGATGAGTCGCACGGAGGCATTGCCAATGGTGAGGCCGAGACCGTAATGCGCGGCGTCCTCGGTGAGCGTGGTCAGTCCGAGCTCGCGCAGGCGCGGCAGCAGGGTTTCCGCACCGCCGATGGAGTCGAGCACGCGCACGGCGGAGATGTTGAGCGAATTGCCGAGCGCGTTGCGATACGTCATCGGCCCGTAGCTGCGCAGCGAGTAGTTTTCAGGCCGGTAGGTGCCGCTGGTGGTGGTGGTGAATTCGATCGGCAGATCGGCGACGATGCTCGCAGGCATCGCGCCGCGTTCGAAGGCGATCTCATACGTGAACGGCTTCATCGCCGAACCCGGTGAATGCGGCGCCCAGGCACCATTGAGCTGGCCGCCGTCGCTGGCGAAGAAATCACGCGAACCCGCGAGCGCGAGCACGGCACCGGTCGCGTTTTCGATCACGACGACCGCACCATGGCTCACGTGACGGCCTTTCAGCGCTTCCAATCGCTGCGCGATGATCGTTTCGACGTGTTGCTGCAATGTCGCGTCCAGCGTGGTGCGAATGGTGGAGCTGCGGGCTTCGCCGCGAAGCATCTCCACGGCATGTGGAGCCTCGAAACCGCCGCTGAAGCGTTGCAGCACGATGCTTTGGTCCAAGGCGACGCGATGCTGCTCGTCACTGAGCCAGCCGAGCGCGTGCATTTGGTCAAGGATGCGGCGCTGGCGTGGCAGGACGGCGTTCAGATTGCGAAACGGATTCAAGCGGGCCGGGGATTGTGGCAGCGCGGCCAGCAGCGCGCATTCGGCAGGCGTGAGATCACCCAGGGGCTTGTGGAAGTAGCCGGAGGCCGCCGTCGCGGCTCCCGTCATGAGATTGCCAAAGGAGATGCGGTTAACATAAGCCGCGAACACCTCATCATGACTCCACGACATCGCGAGATGCCGCGCCCGGAGCGCTTCGACGAGCTTGACCCACAGCGTGCGCTTCCCGGTGCCCGGCGTGGTGTTTTTGATGAGCTGCTGATGAACTGTCGAGGCGCCGGAGACGACGCGCCCGCTGCGTGCGTTGTCCCGCACCGCACGGGCGATGGCGAACAGGTCGATGCCCCCGTGCGAGAAGAAGCGTTTGTCCTCCGCGGCGAGCAGCGCGTGCACCAACGGCTGTGGAATCTCCGCGAAGGTCACGGGAGGAGCCGAGCGGTGGCCGTTTTCATCCAGCAGATGCCGCAGCGGCGTGCCATCGCGGGCGAGATAGCGGGTGGAGGACGTCGCCGGCTTCAACAAGGCCTCTGGCAGAGGCACCAGCCATGGAACACCCCACCAACCGGCAGCCGCGAGGGCGGGCAAGGTGATCAAGATGGCTTTCCAGCGGCGCATGGGCAAAGAAACATGAACTCCGGACGGAATGCCAGCATGGTCACGAGCCCGGCCGGAATCAGCCATTCACCGCCGCGCCACGACGACGGAACTCATCACCATGCCCACCAGCACGCCAATGACGGCGATGAGCCAGAAGTTCACCGGTTTGTCTTCCAAGGGGCCGCGAATTGACATGCTGAAAAGGCCGGTGAGCGCCGTCAGGGGCAAAAACAGCGCCGCGAGCACATTCAGGCGGTGGGAGGTGTTGGCCATGCGCTGGGCGCTTTGAGCCTGCGCCTCGGCCTGCTTGGCCACGGTGAAGTTCAGGCCGAACTGTGCATCCTGCAGCAGCAGCTCCGCGTTGCGCTCAATGCTGGCGGCTTGGTCGCGCAGATTGATCAAGTCACGGTCCGCCTTCACAAATTCACGCGCCTGCTGCAGCGCCCGATGCAGGCCACGGGAGGAACGCAGCACCGGCGCGATGGCTTCGAGCACCTTGTGATACTCCGTCGCCGTCTGCGCGATGTGCTCCGCCTTGTCGAGCTCATCAAGCCGTGCCGAGAAGGAAGCCAGGTGATTCTGCAAGGCGAGATGACCGCCTGCATCAGGGCTGGATTTCCATGTGCCGTCCGGCTGACGCCAGAACAGGGCCGGGCGGCGGGAGGCATCATCGGGACCCGGAATCTGATGAAGGATGATGAGCAGGTGCTCCTCCTCCAGCATGGCACGTTGCGGGCCGGGTTCACGGCCTACGCGGTTGCGGATCGCTTCGGGGATCGTGGTCCACAGCTTCGGGATGATTTGGATGTCGGGTTTCATTTTCGGGAGGTTGATTCTTGCCGACCGATCTTGAGCAGAAGCCAGCAGACTGGCGAAGACAAAAATCCATCAGGATTCGAGGAGGTGGACCGGCGGTTTCTTGCTCCCCTGCGCAATCCCGCCTAGTTTTCCCGCCCTTTCCCCTCCGTTCATGACCCACGCCGTCCTCAGCCTCCTCAAAGAAAGCCGTCATCCCATGCGCATCGACCTCATCGGGGTCGCTGGTTCTGGCATGAGCGGACTCGCGCTGCTGCTTCTCGGTCTCGGCCACAAGGTCAGCGGCTCGGACAAGGCCACGACGCTCGAGACGGAGCGCCTGCAAAAGCTCGGCCTGCAATTCTTCCACGGTCACACCGAGAAGGAAGTCGAGGATTGCGACATGGTGATCTTCTCCAGCGCCATCAAGCCCGGCAACATCGCCTACGAAGCCGCTTACAAGCAGGGCATCCCGCTGGTGCGTCGCGCCGAGGCTCTCGCCGCCGTGATGGCGAACAAGAAAGGCGTCGTCGTTTGCGGAACACACGGCAAAACCACCACTTCAGCTGTGACGGCGCACGTTTTGCGTCAAGGCGGCCTCAAGCCAAGCCACTACGTCGGCGCGGAGATTCCGATTCTTGGCTCGAATGCGCACTGGGATACCGAAGGCGAGCTTTTTGTGGCCGAAGGCGATGAGAGCGATGGCACGCTCGTCAATTTTCACCCGCAGCACGCCATCGTGCTCAACATCGAGCCCGAGCATCTCGACTTCTACGACGGCATCGAGGCCATCAAAGCCGTCTTCCGCCAGCTTTTGAGCCAGACGCCCGGTCATTGGGTTTACTGCGCTGAAGATCCCGTCGCCACCGAAGTCTGCGCCGGATCACATGGCGTCAGCTACGGCTGGAGCCGCGAGCACGATTTTTCCGCAAACATCCTCACGATGCGCCCGGATCACTCCGAGTTCGAGGTGTATCAAAACGAGCAACTGCTCGGCGTGGCCACGCTTGGCATTCCCGGCAAGCACAACGTTAGCAACGCCCTCGCTGCCATCGCGCTCGCCACCAAGTGCGGCGTGACGTTTGAGGCCATCCAGCATGCCTTGAAGACCTTCCGCGGTGCGAAACGCCGTTTCGAGATCCGCCACAGCGGCGAGCAATTCACCGTCGTCGATGACTACGGCCATCATCCGAGCGAAATCGCCGCCACACTGGCCACCGCGAAGGGGGTGAATGCCAAACGCATCGTCTGCCTCTTCCAACCGCATCGCTTCAGCCGCACGCAATTGCTCAAGAAGGAGTTCGGAGCCAGTTTTGATGATGTGAACGAGTTGTTCATCACCGACGTGTATCCGGCGAGCGAGAAACCGCTGCCGGGTGTGAGCGGCGAAACCATTTTGGAAGAGGTGATTGCGCACCAGAGCGGGCTGAAGCCCGAACTACGAACGAAGACCGGCAGCACGCCAACGATGCCGATTGCCCGCGACAAGGTCGGCAATGCGTTGCGCCCCGGCGATCTGCTCATCACGCTCGGTGCAGGCAATGTCCACGAAGTCGGCCGCTGCATCGCACGCGATCTGCCAGTGCTCGAAAGGCTCACCAGCATCCTCGAAGCGCATGGCGGCGGCGCAGCGAGGCTTTACGAACCGATGAACCGCCACACCACCTTCCTCATCGGCGGCCCTGCGCAGTATTGGATCGAGCCACGCACCGTCGAGGCCTTCGCGGAGATCGTGCGTTACCTTCGCTCGAGTTCCGTGCCGATCCGGGTGATCGGTCGCGGCTCGAATTTGCTCGTCAAAGACGGCGGCATCCGCGGCGCGGTGATTCATCCGAGCAAAGGTGAGTTTGAAGACGTGAAAGCCGAAGGCATGCGCCTCATCGTCGGTGTCGGTGCTCGCCTAAAAAAGATCGCCAGCGCCGCTCGAAATGCCGGCATCGGTGGTCTCGAATGGATGGAAGGCGTTCCCGGCAATCTCGGCGGTGCTTTGCGCATGAACGCCGGAGCCATGGGCGCGGAGATGTTCGACCATGTCGTCAGCGTGCGCTTCATCGCCACGGATGGCAGGATTCAGGAAAAACCGCTCGCTGACATCGTGCATCACTACCGCAGCGTCCCGGAGTTTGAGGAGCGTTACATCGTGGGAGCCGTGTTGGAGGGCAAACCGGCCACACAGGCTCAAATTGATGCCGGTTTGGAAGCCAGCCGCGTGAAACGCCGCACCAGCCAGCCCATCGGAGCCAGCGCCGGCTGCATTTTCAAAAATCCCGAACTCTGCGGCGCGGGCAAACTCGTCGATGACCTCGGCCTCAAAGGCACCCGCGTGGGCAACGCCGTCGTTTCGGCCGTCCACGGCAACTTCATCGTCAACGAAGGCGGCGTCACCGCCCGCGAAGTGCTTGATTTGATCGCCAAGATCAAAGAAAAGGCCCTCGAAGAGCGCGGTGTGACCTTGGAGCTCGAAGTGAAGGTCATCGGCGAGGACCAGCCGCTGGCGCTGTAGGCCGGATGTGTTCGGCGCCACAAACCACGCTGACACTCATGCATTCTCCGCCGAACTATCCGGCTGGTTTGGAGGTGTGCGACCACGCGGCCGCTGTCAGAGCCGGATAGTTTGGCAAAGAGAACTCTGCGGGAAGACGATGTGCAACGCGCCAAACACATCCGGCCTACATTCCGGCGTTCGCTGCAACGATCTTGGGGTGCAGCCACACGGTTGCATCTGCCGCAGGCAGGCCAGCCTTCGAAGGATTTCTGGCGATGTAGCGCACCACGCGCCGATAATGCTCCTCATCACAAATGATGCGGTCAAAGCTCTCGTCCTGCCAAAGCGAACCTGATCTGCCCAGCCGCCGATGAATGTGGTCGGCACTGTGACGTTTCCACGAACGGGTCAGGTTTTCCAATGAGTGTCCGTCCATGGGGTGGCACAGCACGTGGACGTGGTTGGGCATGATGACATAAGCCAGTATGTCGCAACGGCTGCCGTCAAAGTGATGCAGCGCCTCGACAATGACCTCGCGATGTTCCGCAAGTCGCAGCAGGCACTCTCCGCGGCCTTCATCAAGCACCTGCTCAATTTTGCGGAGCTGAACTTGCTGGAAATCCTGCCATGCGGCCCATTCGTCGGTGCTCAAGCCGCCCTGGGCGAGACGCTGCTCCCATTGTCTCGCCTCCGCCTTCATCGCCGCCCAGATTTCTGCCGGGATGGAATCCCTCAGCCGGAATGTCACGAAATAGCACCGTCCCGGAACCCGCCAGTGCGGCAGATGGCGCTCATAGGTCTCAAAATCGCGTGTCAGCGGACTCTCAGGATCAAACCCCTTGAAGTTCTCCGGCAGCGGAATCTGCTCTGGAATGGGCCAAGACATGGAGTTGTAGGCCGGATGTGTTCGGCGCACTGAACGCCGCAAGCAAAAAGAGTTCTCTGCGCCGGACTATCCGGCTGGTTTGGAGGTGTGCGACCACGCGGCCGCTTTCAAAGCCGGATAGTTTGGCGAAGAGAACTCTGCGGGAAGACGATGTGCAACGCGCCAAACACATCCGGCCTACGGGGCGCTTGCGCTTTCCTGCGGACGCGGTGAGCTTTCCGGCTGATGCAGAAACTGGCGCTCATCCTTTTCCTCCTCGGTCTCTTCGTGACGGGTTTGCTCGGCACGGAGACGCGGCTGCTGTTTTTCTGGCCGGGGTGCGCGTTGATCGGGCTGGCGGGCTTGCTGGCGGTGCTGCGTTGGAAGCTGCGGGTGAGTTTTCAACCCAGCGACTGGTGTTTGCTGACGGTGCTCGCGCTGGCGGGCTATGTGGGCTGGCGCGCGTGGGTTTCGCCGGTGGAAGTGTATGCGCGGGAGGATGGGGCGATCCTGCTGGCCTGCTTTGTGGCTTACCTGATGACCGTGACGGCGGCGAGTCACCCGAAGTGGCGTCTGGGCGTGGTGTGCGTGCTGCTGGTGCTGGTGGCGGGGAATTTGACCGCTGGCTGGCTGAACTTCAAAGGACGCTGGGATTTCCACCTCGTTCCGGGCTTCTCACGCTCGTTCCCGGCGGGCCGAATCGGCGGCTTCTTCAACAATCCGAACCACCTCGCGGCCTTCCTTTCGTTCTCGGCCTTTCTGTCGGCAGGCGTGATGCTTTTCGCCCGGATTCACATCGCGTCGCGATTGCTGCTGGGGTTTGGCATTCTGGCGATGCTCGCTGGCGTGGGTTTGACCGTCAGCCGGGCGGCGATGCTGGGTTTTGCGGTCGGCGGACTCGTGATGGTGGTGCTCACGTTCTGGATCGTGTGGCGGACGCGGCGTCCGTTGTTCAAATGGCTGCTGCTGGCGCTCATTCTCGTCGCCGGAGCCGCCGGAGGGGCGCTTTACAAGGTGAATGAAGACTCGCTGCTCACCCGCCAGCTCACCACGCCGATGGGTGATGACATGCGCACGCACATCTGGCGTGCCGCACTGGCCCAGCATGCGGAATCGCCGTGGATCGGGGCAGGAGCGCGGATGTTTTACGAGGGCAGCATCACGCATCGCGATCCGGAGACCTCGGCCCAGGCTGGGGACGCCCTCTTTGCCCACAACGAATACCTGCAAACGCTCGCGGACTACGGCTGGGCCGGGCTTGTGCTGCTGGCGCTGGTGATCATCGCTCATCTGATCAATGGCATCCGCTACCTGCGCTGGTTTGCGGCGGAGAAGTTCCCGGCCACCGGCATGCTGTCGAGCAACACCCTCGCGCTCACGCTCGGTGGCACTGCGGCGCTGGTGGCCACGCTGGTGCATGCGGTGTTCGAATTCCACGGCCATGTGCCAGTCACGGCGATTCTGGGGGCGATCATCCTGGGGCTGCTCGCCAATCCGGGCATTGAGAGCGAGGTGTTCAAATCCCGCCGCGTCTGGGGCCTGCGCTTCGTGATGAAAGTGGTCATGCTGGCCGCTTCGGCGGCGATGATCTACGGGGCGGCGACCTTTGGCATCGCGGATGCACACGCGGGCATCGCCCAGGTGCAGAACAAGCGCGGCGAAACAGCGCTAGCCCTGCGCAATCTGGAGCACGCGACCGGAAACGATCCGCGCAACGCCGTCCTGGCCTATCAGCACGGACTCGCGCTGATGGATTCCTACAAGCCGGACAAACCCGAGGCCGAGCGCCGTCGCATCATCGACGCTTCAGTGATCGAATTGACCCGCGCGACCGCCTTGAACCCGTGGAATAACCTGTATCAGGTGGCGCTGGCCGATGCGCTCGATGCCGCCGGGAAGAATGACGCCGCGCTGCTGGCGATCCAGCGCGCCCTGGTGCTGGCGCCGCTCTATGAGGAGCCGCGTCTCGCCCTGGGCATGCATTACCACCGGCTGCGGAAGTTCGAGGAGGCTGAATTTGCCTACCTCTGGGCCGGCCAGGCGAAGGCGATGAACCGCGAGGGCACGCTGAACTGGCTGGAAAGCTACCGCCAGCTCCTGAGCGACACGAACTACCTCGCCGAGCGTGCACGGAAGGCCGGAATCGAGGCGCAAAGCCGTTGAGATGCGCATTTGCCCTCACGCTGAATTCCGCTAGTATCGCCGCCCTCATGGCTCTCGCAAAAATCACCCAAGTTGCCGGCCGCGGCGTTTATGTGCCCGGTTCGGACATCGACACCGACCGCATCATCCCCGCACGCTTCATGAAATGCGTGACGTTCGACGGGCTGGGCGAGTTCGCATTCTACGACGCCCGTTTTGACAAGGAAGGCAAGCCCACCGGCCACCCGCTCGATGATCCGCGCTTCCAAGGCGCGAACATTCTGCTCTCCGGCACGAACTTTGGCTGCGGCAGCTCCCGTGAGCACGCCCCGCAGGCGCTGTATCGCTTCGGCATCCGTGCTGTGATCGCGGAGAGCTTCGCGGAGATCTTTTTCGGCAACTGCACGACGCTCGGCATCCCGTGCGTGTGCGCCAGCGGTGCTGACATCCAGGTGCTCGCCAAGGAGATCGAGCGCAATCCGCAGCTCGAAGTCACTGTCGATCTCGCGGCTGGCAAAGTGTTCTTCGAAGACCAGGAGATCGCCATCACGCTGCCATCGACGGCCCACGAGGCCCTCACCTCCGGCCAGTGGGATCCGATCGCCGAGTTGCTCGAAAACAAGGACGCGGTGCATGAGCGCATCACGGCGCTTGGCTTTGCGTGAGCCGTGGTTGGAGACGAATCTGAGCCCCCAGTGACGAATGCGTCCCGCTGAAAACACCGTTCGCATCTCGTCTTCGACGCGGCAGCTCAGCTCGCCGGACACCGTCCACGTCATTGGCCACCGCAATCCTGACACGGACGCGATCTGCTCCGCCATCGGTTATGCGGCCTTCCTGCGCGACGTGCGCAAAATGAAGGCCGAGGCCGCGTGCTGTGGCGAGGTGAGCGTGCGCACCAACTGGGTGCTGCAAACCGCCGGTGTCGCCGCGCCAAAGCTCCTGCTCGACGTGCGGCCCACCGCCGCCACGATCTGCCGCAGGGATGTTTTCACCGCGTCTCCGCATCAGACCTTCCTCTCGGTCTATCGCATGATGATGGACCACAACTTCCGTGCCATCCCGGTCGTGGATCCGGAAGGCCGCCTGCTCGGCATGCCGTCCATCCAGGAGCTGGCGCAATTGTTCCTGCCGGCCCAGACGAATGAAAAGACCGCCGCCGCCAATCGCGAGGTCCGCACCAGCCTGCTGAACATCGTCAACGCGCTCGACGGCATCCTGGGTGGAACGGCCCCGGAGCCTGAGGCGCTGCAGGACCTAGTGCTCGTCGTCGCGGCCTCCAGTCTCGAAACCACGCGGAAACGGGCGCAGCAATTCGCCGCGGAAAGCGTCGTCGTCATCACTGGCGACAGGCCGGAGATTCACGAACTCGCGGTCGAGATGGGCGTGCGCTGCCTCATCATCACGGGCAAGTTCAAGGCGGCCACCAGCATTCTGTCCCGTGCTGCGGAGAAAGGTGTCGCTGTCATCTACTCCCCCTACGACACGGCCAGCACCTCGCAGCTTCTGCGTTTCTCCCGCCCCATCGGCGAAGCGCTGACGCACGAGTTCCTCTCCTTCACCTCGCGCACTCCGTTGCTGGAGATCGTGCCCGCTGTCCAGCACTCGCATCAGGCCCTGTTTCCCGTGGTGGATGAGGAGACGCACAAGCTGCTCGGCGTGTTCTCCAAGTCTGACCTCATCGACCTGCCGCGCATGAAGCTCGTGCTTGTCGATCACAACGAGTTCGCCCAGGCCGTCACAGGTGCCGACGAGGCGGAGATCCTCGAGGTCATCGACCACCATCGTCTCAGTGGCAATCTGCGCACCAAGGAGCCCATCCGCTTCCTCAACGAGCCCGTCGGCAGCACTTCGACCATCGTCGGCATCATGTACCGCATGCAAAAGGCCGCGCCTGACAAAGGCACGGCCATCTGCCTCTGCGCCGGCATCATTTCCGACACGCTGCACCTCACCAGCCCCACCACCACCGAGACGGACAAGGACATCCTCGCCTGGCTGGCGGGCATCGGCGGCATCGACAGCGCCCAGTTCGTGAAGGACTTCTTCGCCGCCGGCTCCATGCTACGCGAAAACACCCCCGACCGCGCCTTGGAGAGCGACCGCAAGGTCTTCGAGGAAAACGGCTGGCACATCAGCATCAGCCAGATCGAGGAGCTCGGCCTGGACGAGTTCTGGAAGCGTGAAAACGACCTCCAGGCGGCGCTTCAGGCCCTGCTGGCGAAGCATAACCTGCACTTCGCCTGCCTCATGGTCACTGACATTACCCGCCATCACAGCGTGTTGCTCGTCGCCGGTGATCAGCGCGTCATCAACGCCATCGACTACCCGCTCGCGAAGGAGCACGTTTATGACATGCCCGGCGTCGTCAGCCGGAAGAAGCAGCTCTTCCCCTACATGAGCCACGTCGTCACGAAGCTGGCCGCGCCCTGAGCTGATTCACGCCTCCGCAAAGCCGCCCGTCCGCAGAAACCGGCTCACCGCCCGGAAAACCGCCGGATGCAGGATGATCGTGGCATGATTCGCCGGCAGCAGAATGAAGTCCGACTCCCCATCACCGTGAGAGCTGGTGATGGTCACGACACCATCCGATTCAGCGCCGAGAAGATGCCGGAAAATGGGCAGCGTGTCCTTGTTTCCCATGATCACCCCGGTCTCCGGTGGCAGTGGACCGAGCCTGTTCGGTGTGCTCTCCGCATCCGTCCCGAGTTCGGCGGAAACCGGGCCCAGCAGCCAGCGCACCCAGCGCGATTGACGCAATTCGTCGATGATCTGGCTGCCTTGATTCGGCGGTGCCAGCAGCACGGCGCGACCGAATGGAAACGCCGGATCACGCCTGGCCGCCCACGCGCGAAACACAATGCCGCCGAGCGAGTGCGTCACGAAATGCACCCGTGAGTTTTCTTCGATCTCCAGCTTCGCCAGCGCCGGCACCAGATGCTGCTCCACCGCCTCCGTGATCGACACGCAGCGTGACGGGTAGCCAATGCTCGCCACGCGGAAACCGCAAAACCTCAGCCACAAGCCCACCATCCACATGCTTCGATGCGTGCGTCCGAGTCCATGGATCAAAACGACCGTGTCGGCGGGAGTGGATGTTCTCATGCGTGGCAACCAGTTGGCCCTATCGTGGAACAACCCGGCTCCGAATCAACTGGAGACCAGAGAAGCCGCTGTCTCCAAGCACCGCCTTGGGCGAAGCAAAGTAGCCATCTCGCTCCGTCGAGATGAGCCGAGCGTTATGCCACGCCAAGCGTTGCCGAGTTTCGGAAGCTGTTCGTGTCTGCGCCAGCCTTGTGCTCATCTTGCGGAGCAAGATGGCTACTTTGCTTGTGCCATTTTGTGAGCGTCATAGCATCGCGACATGCGTTTCTTCGACCCGCATGACCAACTGCTCATCACCCAGCGGAGATTACCGCACTGGGCGCAGGATGGTTGTGTGGTCTTCATCACTTGGCGCACATCCGACTCGATGGCGCGGGATGTTCTCGAACGCTGGCGGGCGGATCGAAATCACTGGCTGGACATCCACGGCATCGATCCCACGCAAAAGGGCTGGAAGATGCGGGTCCAAGAACTTCCTCCCGATTTGATGGTCGAATACCACGACCGATTCACCACCCGCTGGCATGAGGCGCTCGATTCGGGGCATGGCGCGTGTGTTCTCGCTCAAAACGAGATCGCAGACCTCGTCTCAAACAGCTTGCTGCACTTCGATGGTGATCGTTATGAGATGCTCGACTTCGTCATCATGCCGAATCACGTCCATTTGCTCGCCACGTTTCCTGATAAGGCTGCGATGGTCGAACAATGCGATTCGTGGAAGCATTTCACCGCCCGGCAGATCAATCGTCGTCTTGGCACTCAAGGCCGGTTTTGGCAGCAGGACGCCTTTGATTACCTCGTGCGGCACGAAGGCCAGTTTCGGCGTTTGCGTGACTACATCGCGCAAAATCCACTCAAAGCTGGCCTGCGAGCAGACCAAGCGCGTCTTTGGAGCAAAGCAAAGTAGCCATCTCGCTTCGTCGAGAGGAGGTGAGGGCTGCCGTAGAAACGAGGCGTGTTGATCGTTCGATGGCTCGCGATATGGCGGAGCGCATGGCTCATCTCGCGGAGCGAGATGGCTACTTTGCTTGCGCCGACTCGCTCACAACAACCTCGAATCAAAGGCAAACGGCACCGGTTTCCCAATTCGCACCTTCTTGAAGTCTCGGTGCGCCGGATCGAGCAGGTAGTTCGGCTCTGTGTTGATGATCACGCTGGGGACTTCGAGGACGGCGGAGCGGGCTTCTTTCACCCAGCGGTCGCCGATGATCTTGGTCGAGGGTGACGGCGGCTCGGCGGTCCAGTCGGTGGGCAAAGCGGAGGGTGGCAGTGTTTCGATCAGCGCTTCGTCAAACTCGACCGGAATGGCCGCATACTTGAAGAGGACTGGCGGGCTGAGGTGAACGAGGCTTTCGAGCGCTGCCAAAGACAGTGTGGCGCTGGTGTAGATCATCCGGGTGCCGGGAGAGTTCCACCGGCCTCCGAAGAGCCAGGCCCCCTCGCCATCGAAGGCGGTGGTGGCGTGCTTGGCCTTCACGATGCGCCAGGCACGTCGTTTCATGAGTAAACACCGTATTCGATACGACCGAGCAGGTCCTCCACCTCGCGGGCGCCGACTTCGGTTTGCGCAAAGCTCAACGGCACTTCGCCGCCGAGCCCTACCTGAGGCGAGGCAAGCCAGCGACGTCCATTCTCCAACGACTCCATCACGACAGCGGCACGGCCAAGCAGCCGCGCATAACGCACCACGCGGTCCGACTCCGCGATATCGAGCCGACCGGAGCTTTTTCGGCGGTGCAGCGTGGCTTTCGAGATGCCGAGCATTGGCACCAGCTTGTCCAACGGCATGGCAAGATAGCCTTGGAGTTCGTTCAGTTCCTGCACGGGCAGACCAGCCTTCAAAAGCGGGATCAAATGTGCAGGTGAGAGCACTTGGAAGGCATTCTTCCCATTCGGGACGCGCACGCAGGCATCGACAATGCCTTCAAAGGTCTTCTTCGTGGCTGTCGGCGGTGCTTTCCGAACGGCCAGCTTCCTAGCGCCGGTGGCTCTAGGATTCGATTTCGGTCTGGTGAGTGTTTTTGCCATTTGAGACAAAATTTAGGCTCACCTGAGCCGAACGTCAATCCTCCTGTGTGAAGGTTTTCATGGCTTCTTTCGTTCACACAGCCCCATGCGCCTCCTCCTCTGCCTCTTCGCCCTCAGCTCTTCGCTCTGCGCCGCTGCTTCGCAGCCGAACATCATCATCCACTTCATCGACGACCTCGGCTACGGCGACATCGGTCCTTTTGGTGCCACGAAGCAAAAGACGCCGCATCTTGACCGCATGGCGCGGGAGGGGATGAAGCTCACGTCGTTTTACGCGGCGCCGGTGTGCAGCGTGTCGCGGGCGCAGATCATGACCGGGTGCTATGGCGCACGCGTTTCCGTGCCGGGCGTTTATCCGCCGGGGGCGAAGAACGGGCTGCATCCGCAGGAGCACACCATCGCCGACCGCCTCCGGCCGCTCGGCTACGCCACGCAGTGCATCGGCAAGTGGCACCTCGGCGACCAGCCGGCGTTTTTGCCCACGAAGCAG
Source organism: Prosthecobacter sp. (assembly GCF_014879935.1). Taxonomy (GTDB): domain Bacteria; phylum Verrucomicrobiota; class Verrucomicrobiia; order Verrucomicrobiales; family Verrucomicrobiaceae; genus Prosthecobacter. The sequence continues at coordinate 17,513 of NZ_JACSRD010000157.1, read as the reverse complement.
GGCTTTGATCACTACCTCGGCATCCCGTATTCCAATGACATGCTCAAAACCGCGAGCGTGGACGGCCGACGCGTCGTGCCGCTCGTGCGCGATGACAAAGTGGAGCGCCTGCTCGACGAGGCGGACCAGGATCGCATCGAGGAAATTTACACCGACGAGGCCGTGAAGTTCATCCGCGGCAGCAAAGAGAAGCCCTTCTTCCTCTACTTCCCGCACACCGCCGTGCACACGCCCATCCATCCCGGCAAAGCCTTCCAGGGCAGCTCGCAAAACGGTCGCTTTGGCGACTGGGTGCAGGAGGTCGATGCCAGCGTCGGTCGCGTGTTCGACACGTTGCGCGAGCTGCAGCTCGACACGAACACGCTCGTCATCTTCACCAGCGACAACGGCCCCTGGCTCATCAAAGGCCCCGATGGCGGCAGCGCTGGCCCCTTGCGCGGCGGCAAAGGCACCACCTGGGAAGGCGGCGTGCGCGTCCCCACGCTCGCGTGGTGGCCTGGCAAGATCGCGCCCGGCAGCGTGTGCGATGCCGTCGCCGGCACCATCGACGTGCATCCCACCTGCCTGAAAATCGCCGGAGCCGAGGTGCCCGCGCAGCCCGTGCTCGACGGTCGCGACCTCTCCCCGCTGCTCTTTGGTCAAAGCAAAGACTCGCCACGCGAAGCACACTACTACTTCTCCAGCTACAACCTCCAGGCCGTGCGCCAAGGGCCTTGGAAGCTCGCGCTCATGACGCAGCCGGAATCCATGGGCAAAGACGCCGCCAGCGACGCAAACGTGAACCCACGCCTTTACAACCTCGACCAAGAAATCGGCGAACGCACCAACCTCGCCGCGCAGCATCCCGACATCGTCGCGAAACTCACCTCACTCGCCGCCACCATGACCGCTGAAATCGGCGGCAACGCCCCCAAAAGCCGCCGCCCAGCTGGCGAGGTCGAAAATCCTGTCACGCTCTATCCCTCGGAAGATGGCGGACGCGGAAAAAAGCGCGGCGAGAAGAAGCAGACCGGTGCCTCAGCGGTCTCGCTTGAGTCCCTGAAGCCCGGCGATACCCTCGATGCCGAAAAGTCCCCACAAATCGCCGAAAAGCCTTTCACGCTCACCTGCGAACTCACCACCGCGCAGCGCGATGCCATCCTCATCGCCCACGGCGGCGCCAGCACTGGCTACGCGCTCCATCTCAGCGGCGGCAAACTCATCTGGGCCATCCGCCACGGCAAAACCCTCACCACCGCCCAGACCGACTACCCCGCCGACAACCAACCCCACCGCATCACCGCCACCCTCGGCCAAAAAGGCCAGCTCACCCTCCAGCTCGATCAAAACGCCCTCATCACCGCCACCAGCCAAGGCCTCATCCGCAGTCAGCCCAAAGAAGACTTCTGCCTCGGCCACGACAACAAAGTACTCGTGGCGAGTTACACCGCGAAAGGGAAGTTTGAGGGAAGGATTAAGCAGCTCTCCATTGATTCGGGCATCCGAAACTAATCAGATGCCAAAAGGCATTTGTTCATCGTAGTTGGATTGGAAAAGCCAAACTTGATCAGGACATGTCTACACTTGCAAAAAAGCGATCCGAAGCGCTGAAAAAGCTAACGCAGCTGGTTGCTGATAAGCGACGCGTTCTGCTTATCCACTATGCAAGCGAAGACTTCGCGAACAGGCCCGACGGCACATCAGCAAGAGTGACCTCAATTGCTGTAAGAAACCTTGATTCGGCGCAAACGGAGTCGTTTTCGATACATCAATGTGCGGAAAGACTCCGTGTTCCCAGTGCAGATGTTAAGGCCAAGATCCAGGAACTCGAAAACGAGCTCCTGTCTCAATTCAACTCCTTCATGACAAAGCATCATGGCGGATACACTTGGGTCCATTGGAACATGCGAGACAGCAACTACGGTTTTCCAGCGATTTACCATCGTTGCCGAACTCAAGGCATAGACCCAAACGAACTTGATCCAGCAAGCCTCTTCGACCTTTCACGCTGCTTGGTCGATATTTATGGTCCAAACTACATAGAACATCCTCGGCTACCTTCGTTGATGGCTCGCAACCAAATCACTGATCTGGGCTTTTTGTCAGGACCGGAAGAAGTCGAGGCTGCAGCTAAAGGGGATTTTGTGTCTGTTCACCGTTCAACATTGCGCAAAGTCGATACATTCGAGGCAATAATCAGCAAGGCGAACGCCGGCACTTTAGTCACCAACTATCGTTGGAGAGACATTTATGGTTCATCCCCCAAGGATCTTGTGATCTTCCTGAAAGAGCACTGGGTGTATTCGCTGCTCGGCATCATTACTTTGGTAATTGGTCTGATTGCAAAGTTCGCGTCATTGTTTGGTTCGAACGCTCAACCATAGACCTTCCTCGTCATCAGCTTCTCCGCAGGCACCAGAAAGTCGAAATCATCCCGGCCGTCGATTTCGGGATCGAGTTCGCCGCAGTAGATGAGGCCGGTGCGGACGGACTGGCCTTTCGGGAGCTTCAGGCGGCGCAATTTCTCCCGCACCTCATCGACGATGCTGGCTGCGATGCGTTTGCGGAACTTGGCTTGTCACAAGATACATCCTGGTCACCTGCCACGAGTGGCTTGACCTCCTGACTGCATCCTTTTATCGACACGCATGGCAAAACGCCGCAAACCCAATCGAAACCCGGACCACGGCAAAGGCCTGCTCAAGCGCATGGCCGAGCGCCCGGTGAGCGGCAAAACGCGCCAGGACCAGCCGCCGGAGGTTTACCACCTCATGAACTTCGAGATCACCTGGGATGTCATGCCTGATCCGGCGGTGGACGCCTTGCCGAAGGCGACGCGAGACCGCATGGAGAAGATCTTCCCTCTCATGCAGAAAAATGCGAAAAAGCTCGTGCCAGAGCTGCGTGAGATGTCCGCCCGTCATCCAGAGGTGCCGTGCTTCCGAAACTGGCTCATCAACGCCCTGCGCGATGGCTCGCAGGCAGAGCGGGACGAGGCTTTGAGCCTGTGTGAGCAAATGTTCCGCGACATGCCGGGCTATTTCTTTGCTCGCACCACGCTGGCGGACTTGTTGCTGGACCGTGCCAAGGTGGATGAGGCTGCGGCTCTGCTGTTCGTGCCAGGACATTCCATCAGCACACTTTATCCAGATCGAAAAGTCTTCCACATTTCGGAAATCCGTCACTGGGCCTACCTCAGCGCCCGCGCGAAGATCCTGCTTGGTCAACCTGAGGTCGCCAAAGGCTATCGCGACATGCTGGAGGAACTGGAGCCTGACTCTCCTGCCGTTCAGGACCTGAACGACATGCTCGACGGCGAGAAGTCAGAGATCATGCGCATGCTCGCCAACCTGCGGAAGTTCACCGTTAAAGCCCAGGAACGTGCCGAGAAACGCAAAGAGCGTCCCAAGACCAAGAAACCCACCAATGTGCCTGCGCAGCCTGCATCCAAACCTCCTGCCAAACCGACTTCTCATCCAGATCAACTCGATCTCTTTGAGTGAAGTTCCATCACAGCCCACACCCGTTTAATGGCAGTAGAATGGGGGCGGCAGAATAATGAATCCATTCTTCTGCCCCCATTCTACTGCCTACCTCTTCGTTCTGACGAAGTTCGGCACCAAATTGACCAAATGTTGATTTGGTGCCTGAAAACGGCGCGGAACTTCAGGCACGAAACCGACAACACCGCAGGCAATAACCACGGCTGCGTCCCGTTCACGCACCATGCGCCGCGTTTTCCTTCTCTGTCTCCTCGCCCTCAGCTCTCCGCTCTTCGCCCAAAAGGCGGCGAAGGCCAAGAAAGCCAACACACCGCCACCGACGAAGCCGCCGTTGGTCAGCGTGGACATCACGAAGCTGCCGGAGGGCGCGACGCATCTCGATCTGTGGCTGCTGTGCGGACAGTCGAACATGAAAGGCCGCGGATTCATGCCGGAGGAGCCGAAAAACGACCCGCGCATCGTCATGATGCACAAGATGGACGACCAGTGGTATCTCGCACGGCATCCGCTGCATCTCACGGGCGACGCGAAGACCTTCCAAGGCCACGACAACGCTGGTGTCGGCCCTGGACTCGCCTTTGCCGAGGTGCTCGCTGCGCAGGACAAAACCGCCGCCATCGGCCTCGTGCCCTGCGCCGTCGGCGGATCCTCCATCAAGCTCTGGCAGAAAGGCGCGAAGCTTTACGACGACGCCCTGCGCCGCGCCCAACTCGCCCTGCAAACCACCGCGCCGGTCAAAGCCCGCCTCCGCGGCATCCTCTGGCTGCAAGGCGAGGCCAACGCGAACGCCCAGGAACTCCCCCTGCACGCCGAGCGCCTCCGCGCCATGATCGAAGCCTTCCGCACCGACCTCGCGCAGGCAGATATGCCCTTCATCGCCTGCACCATCGGCGAAATCAAGGAAGAGCCGACGCTCTCGAATCTCAAAGCGATGAACGACATCCAACTCGCCCTGCCCCAAACCGTCCCCCACACCGCCTGCGTCGATGCCCGCGATTTAAAGACCCACATCGGCGACAGCGTCCATTTCGACACCGCCGCGCAAAACGAGATCGGCAGCCGCTTTGCCGCGAAATTCATGGAGCTTAGCAAGCCATGAACGGAGCCGTCGACACGACCACCGGCATCATCGGCATGGGCCTGATGGGTTCCGCCGTGATGAAGATGACCGGCGCAGCCCGTGGCTGGGATGTGGATGCGGCACGATGCGTCAACGCCGCGACCGCAAACGACGTGTTTGGCGCATGCGGGGTGGTTTTTCTCTGTCTGCCGAACTCCGACATCGTTCGCAGCGTCTTGCGCGATGCGAAGCTGAGCCAGGGACAGATCATCATCGACACCACGACGGGCGATCCAAATGACATGACCGCGCTCGGCGCCGAACTGGCAGTCAAAGGCGTGCATTACCTCGATGCGACCGTTTCTGGCAGCAGTGCGCAGCTTCAACAGCGCGACGTGCTCCTCATGGTGGGGGGTGACGCGGTTGTGTTTGAGCGTTGTCGCAGTGTCCTCGCTCAACTGGCCCGCGATGTCGTCCATGTCGGCCCCTGTGGCAGTGGCGCAAAGATGAAGCTCGTCACGAACCTCGTCCTCGGCCTCAATCGTGCCGCCCTGGCGGAAGGATTGGTGTTTGCACAGCAGCTCGACCTCGATCTGACGCACGCACTCGACGTCATGCGCCGCAGCATGGCCTACTCGCGCATCATGGACACGAAGGGTGAAAAGATGATCAGCGGCGGCTTCACGCCGCAGGCCAGGCTCTCGCAGCATTTGAAGGACGTGCGCCTCATGCTCGCTGCGAGCGGCATTCCGCTGCCGTTGACGGAGACTCACCGGCAGCTCCTCGAAAAGGCCGAGTCGCTGGGCTTTGGCGAGGCGGACAACAGCGCGGTGATCTCGGCTTACGCCGAGAGTTTCAAGGCCCGGGTTGCAAGTTTCAAGAAGCCCGCCGATGCGACGACGGAGTCATCGTGAAACATGAACTTGGAACATGAAACCATGAGCGCCAGCCAACGCTATCTCGTCCTCATCACCAGCTTCCTGGCCCTCGTCTTTGACGGGGTCGAGCTCGGACTCATGCCCGTGGCATCGCTTTCGGTGTCAAAGAGCCTGCTCGGCAGTTCGTTCACGCCAGAGCTCGGCGGCGAATGGTTTGCGCGTTTCACCGCGGCGCTGATGCTCGGCGCGGCCATCGGCGGCATCGTCTTCGGGGGTCTGGGGGATCGCATCGGCCGCACTCGTGCGATGGGCGTGTGCATTCTGTTCTACTCGGTGTTCGCGGCACTGGGCGCTTACGTGCAGGATCAGTGGCAGATGCTGGCCTTGCGCTTTCTGGTCGGGCTGGGTGTCGGTGGATTATGGCCGAATGGCATCGCGCTGGTGTCCGAATGCTGGGCCGCAGCTTCACGTCCGCTGGTGTCCGGGGCGATGATGGCCGGGCTGAATGCCGGCATCCTGCTGCTCTCCCAATTCGCCCGTCAGTGGCCGGTCACGGCCGATTCATGGCGCTGGCTGTTTCAATTCGCCGGCGCACCGGTGCTCCTGGGCCTGTTCGTGCTCCTGGCGCTGCCGGAGTCGCCGAAATGGCTCGCCACACGCGGCACCGTGAAAGCGCCAGTGACGCCGCTGCGCGCGCTGTTCCAGCCACAGCTTGTTCATTTCACGATCATCGGCATTCTCATCAGCTCCATCCCGATGATCGGCGCGTGGTCGGCCAGCAAGTGGATGATTCCATGGTCTGACAAGGTGGCTGGGGCTGCGAATCTGGGCTACAAGGCGGCCACGCAGGGCTGGTGGGCGCTGGGTGCCATGCTGGGCAGTTTCGCTGGTGCTCAACTGGCCAGTTGGATCGGCCGCAGGCTCAGCTACTGCCTCATCAGCATCGGCACGGTTGCGATCACGCTCGCCATGTTCCAGCTCACGGCGCCACTGCAGCCCGGGTTTCATGCCGTCGTGTTTGCCCAGGGTTTCGTCGCCACGCTGTTCTTCGGCTGGCTCGCGCTGTACCTGCCGGAGCTGTTCCCCACACGGGTTCGCGCCACCGGCAGCGGCCTGGCCTACAATTCAGGCCGCTTCGCCACCGCCTTTGGCGTCCTGGCCGCAGGATTTCTGTTCAAGGCGCTCGGAGGCGATTACCCACGAGTCGGATCGATCTGTGCGTTGATCTACGCGCTGGGATTCATCGTCATCTGGTGGGCGCCGGATACGAAACAGGCGGACCTGGCAGATTAGACCGGAGAAGTCGGGCGAAGCCATCCCGTATAGTTTCGTGCCATGCCTCGTGTCCTTCTCGCTCTTCTTCTTTTCGCACTGCCACTGCACGCGCAAATCCTCGCCGGCATCGCGAAGGTGGACATCACAGACCGCACGGTGCCGGTGAATGATCCGTGTTTTGCCAAGGCGCTCGTATTGAAGAGCGGCGAGACCACCGCGGTGCTCGTCACCGTCGATGCGGTCGCCATCGGCGGCATCGGGCGCATCGGAAACGGCTTTCTCGCGAATGTGCGCCAGGAACTCGGCGATCTCGCGGACGAGGTCATCATCAATGCCAGCCACTGCCATGGCGTTGTGCGCACGGATTTGCAGCAACTCGTCGTGCAGGCCGTCAAAGAGGCCGCGAAGAACCTCGTGCCCGTCAAAGTGAGTGCCGGAGCCGGCAGCGAGAGCCGCATCAGCGAAAACCGCCGCATGTTCCTCAAAGACGGCACGCAGATCGACATGCGCCGCGCCTACTCGATGCCGCGTGATGAGGACGTCGTGAGCACCGGGCCGATTGATCCGCAGATAGGCCTGCTGCGGCTCGATCGCGCGGACGGCACGCCGTTGGCCATCGTGTATCAGTTCGCCTGCCATCCGATCATGAATCCGCCGAGCAAGGGCAACTCGGCCGACTATCCCGGCTTTGCCTCCAAAGTCATTGAAGAGGCCACCGGCGCGATGGCGTTCTTCGTCCAAGGCTGCGGCGGCGACATCAATCCGGTGCATTACAAAGAAGTGAGCCGCCCTGCCGATGCCGAGCCGCTCGGCACGATGCTCGGTGCGAGCGTTTTGGCCGCGATGCGTCGATTTGAGCCGCAAAACGATGCCACGCTGAAAATCAGCCGCGAAGTGCTCCAACTGCCCCGCGCCGCCGATTTTGAAAAACGCATCGAAAACATCGAAAGCGAGCAAAAGGCCCTCGTGGCGGGTCTGAAGCCCACGAACATCAATTTCAAGACCTTCCTGCCGCTGCTCCTGCAGCACAAAATCTTCCCCGACATGCCTTCGCACTATGCGCAGGGCTATCTCGACAACGCGAAGCCCCTCCAGCAGCTCGATTCCGACAACAAAGCGCTCGTCGAGGCCTACCTCGGCAATCTCGCCATCATGGAAAAGCTCACGCGGCTGAACGCGAACCTCGCCTTGCTCAAAAAGCATCTCGCTGAGACCCAAGCCGCGAACAGCCCCACGTTGGATGCCGAAGTCTGCGGTCTCCGCGTCGGAGCCTTCAAGCTCGTCACCTTTCCCGGCGAGGTCACCGTGCAGGTCGGCCTGAACATCAAAAAAGCTGCGCAGGATGCCAACGCTCACGTTTCTGGCTATACAAACGGCTATATTTGGTACACCGCCACCGAGCAGCAACGGCGCAACCCCGGCTATGCGCAGGAGGACTGCGATGTGATCGTGGCTCCCGAGTGGCAGAAGATGTTTGAAGCCAAGGCGCTGGAAGTGCTGCGGAACCTTGCGCAGTGAGGGCACACGAGGCTGGACGAGCAGGGAGCTCGCCCCTCACTGCCCCGCGAGCTTTCCATCCTCGACATGCACCGTGCCGCCGCGCAGCTCGATCTTTTCCCGTGCCTGATCGACCGGCACGTGACGCGGTGTGCTGGCTGGTGAGCCCTGCGGAGATGCCCAGCGGATGCCGTTGGCGATGACGCGCTGCACATCCGGGTGATGGTAGATCGGATACACCTCGTGGCCCGGGCTGAAGTAGAAGATGCGACCGCTGCCGCGTGTCCACGTCGCTCCGCTGCGGAAGACCTCGCCGCCTTGAAACCAGGAGACAAAGATCAGCTCGTCGGGCGTCGGAATGCCAAAGGGCTCGCCATACATCTCCGATTGCCCGATCTCGATGCAGTCGCCGATGCCTGCGGCGATCGGATGCCCGGGATTCACCACCCACACACGCTCACGCTCGCCGGCCTCACGCCAGCACAACGCGCAACTGGTGCCCATGAGCCGCTTGAAGACCCTCGACCAGTGCCCGGAATGCAGCACGATCAGCCCCATTCCCGCGAGCACCCGCTGCTGCACCCGCGTCACCGTTTCATCCAGCACCTGATCATGCGCCGCATGGCCCCACCACAGCAGCACATCCGTTTCGTCGAGAACCGACTGCGACACGCCCTGCTCCGGCTCATCCAGCGTGGCGGTGCGGATGATGAGATCGCCCTGCGTGCTCAATACCTCCGCCAGCAGCCCATGAATGCCTTTCGGATAGATGGCCGCCACCGCCGGGTTTTGACGTTCGTGCACGAATTCGTTCCAGATGGTGACGCGGATGGGAGTGGCCATGATTGCGCCATTCAAACGCTCGCACGTGCCAGATCAAACAGGCATTTCCACGCGGTTCACCAATCCGTCACGCCACCATCCGGGCTGAATTCGCGCAGGACGATCTCCTGCTGGAAAGGATGCTTCTTCACCTCGGCTTCATTGATCGTGATGCCGAGACCTGGCTTCGTGTTCGGGCGGACGATGCGGCCTTCTTTCTCGATGACGAAGCCTTCCTCGACCACGTCCTGTCGCCACGGCACGTCGTTGTGCACGGTTTCGCAGATGATGTAGCTCGGCTGTGAGAAGCCGAACTCGAGTGACGCGGCAGTGCTCACCGGACCCTGCGGATTGTGCGGGGCCATGGCGATGCGATGCGCCTCCGCGAGAGCGGCGATGCGTTTCGCGGCGCTGAGGCCTCCGCAGTGGGTGATGTCGAGCTGGCAGATCTCGACGGCTCGCTTCTCGAACATGTCTTTGAAGGCCTCCAGGTTCGTCACGCGCTCGCCGCTGGCCACGGGCGTGGTGAGCGCGGCGTTGATCTTCGCCAGGCCATCCACAGCCTCCGGCCAGCAGGGCTCCTCGAAGAAGTAGAGTCCGAAATCATCGAGCGCCTTGCCAAACTTCATTCCCATGGCCGGCGAGGGCCGCGCATGGCAATCGACCATGATGTCGATGTCCGGCCCCACGGCCTCGCGCATGGCCGCGACGGCGGCGGCAGCGGCACGGACGGGTTTCATGCCTTCGATGGGCATCGTGCTGGGCACCGCCATGCTTTTGAAGGCCGTGTAACCATCCGCCACGGCTTGTTGAGCGAGCTCGGCGAAGCGTTTCGCGTTGTCGGCAGGCGTTTGATAAAAGTCCTCCATCTTCCCGCCGCCGAGATGGCAGTAGGTGCGCACCCAATCACGCACCGGGCCGCCAAAGACCTTCGAGAGCGGCATGTTCGCCACCTTGCCGACGATGTCCCACAGCGCGAGGTCGATGCCCGCGATGGCTGTGGCCCGCACGATGCCGTGCCCGTGCCAGAAGTGCTGCCGATACATCATCTGCCAGAGGTATTCCACCCGCGTCGGGTCCTCACCGATGAGCAAGTGCGACATGTCTTCAATGGCACCGACGATGCTGCGCGTGTGCCATTCCAGCGTCGCCTCACCCCAGCCGATGAGGCCGGGCTGGTCGGTGACGACTTTGACAAAGACCCAGTTTCGCATCCGGGCATGGCAGACGAGGGTTTCGATGGCGGTGATTTTCATGGAGTGAGAGGACAGGTTTTGAACCGCTGATAAGACGCTAATGGGACGCTGATAAATCCATTAGCGTCTTATCAGCGTCTGATTAGCGGTTAAGAAATGGAAATTCGCTGTGTGATGGATTCGATGAGTTGTTCCAGACTCCCCGCGGCGACGATGGCGATGCTTTCCTGGTAGATGCCGGTGTCGTAAAGCTCACGCGGTGGCAGATACGAGGCACCCCAGTCGGCAGCGATGGTGGCGACGATGATAATTTTATCGGGGAAGCGGCGGCGGAGTTCGGTTTGGAGGAGGGAGTAGCTTTCGCCTTGGACGCCGAGCCAGGTGGCGTCTCCGAGGTGCCAGATGGCGACTTGCAGCGGGTAGGTGTCGCCCGGCGGGAGCTGCTTGAGGCGATGGAGGAGGCGGGTTTTGCGTTCGGCGAGGGCTCGGAGGTCGGCGGCGCGGGTTTCATCGCCTGCGGTGCGGGCGGCGGCTTCGTCGCGTTGGAGATTGGCGAGGTCGTTTTGGATCTGTTCGGACGTGGGCTGGCCAGGGCGATACTTCAGCGGCTCGTGCCAGCGTTGGAGCTTCCAGGCGGCCTTTTCGGCGAGATCGATGCTTTGATGCTTCCACGAGCCGAGCGTGGCTCCGGAGACGACGGGGCCGGCATAGACGAACGTCGTCCCGGCGGCGGGAAGGGCGGTGAGGGCTGAAAGAGCGGCGTAACCGAGCTCGCGGCCGTTGCGATCCGCCACGGCGGTGTCGCCGACGAAGCCTTCGCGCGGGCCGAGTTCGCCGCTGGCACCTTGCAGGAATAAACAGGGAGCGCCGGTGTCGCGTTCGACGAGTTCACGCATGGCGCCGATGTAGTCGGGGCTAATGAGCGTGTTTTCCCACGCGAGCGTGGTGGGGTGGCAGGCGTAGTTCACGATGCTGGCGAGCATTTTGCCATGGTCATCAGTCACGCGGGCGACGATGACGGTATCGTCCGCAGGCACGCCGGGATTGTGACCGCACACGAACTGCTTTCCGTCCCAAAAATCGCGATGAGTGGCCAGCGAGCACCTCCCAAGGCCATACACGATGCCCGCAGGCTGGAGCGACGCGATGGCATCGCGGATCAAAGCGCCCGCTTTTTCGCCGAGTGAATGCAAATACGGCGGAATGAGATCGCCGCCGGGCAGATTCGCCCGATCCAGGCCCATCAAGCCCGCGCCATGCGTGTGCGAGAAGACGACGAGAATCTCCTCCTTCGCCACGCCGCCGATCTCCGCGGCCTGCGCGACGAGGTTCGCATGCTCGGTGGCTCCCATCACGCAATGATCGAGCGTGAGCAGGATTTGCCGCTCGCTGCCTTCCATCGGCGCAAAGACAGTCACGGTGGCCCGCAGCGGCCGGTGGATGCCGGTGGCGCGTTCATGCTTCGCCGCGCCCCACATGCGGTGGTAGATGTCCGCTGGCGGCGTGATGTCGCACCACTTCAACGCGAAACGGCAGCGGCTCTGCGGCGTGGGGTCTTCGGTGCGGGAAAGGGCGGGCATGAGGCGGGTAGAATGATGAAGGGTAAAATGATGAGGAAGCAGGATTCCTTCAGAACATCATTTTACCCGCCATTATTTTACCATCTGTCTGCGTAGTGCTGTCATGAAGCAGCTCCTCTTTGCTCTCCTGACCGTTTCATCCTTCGCCGCTGATCCCATCGCCATCGGTTCGAGACGTGAGTTGTTCGTGGATGACTTCCTGATCGAAAAGATGACCGGCAAGGCCGAGCAGCGCCTGCATCATCCGCAGCCGCAGGAGATCGCCATCACCCATGATGCGCCGTGGGAAGGCAGCGGCAGCGGCTATCACAGCGTCTTCAAGGACGGCGACAAATACCGCATGTATTACAAGTCGTGGCAGCTCACGGTCACCGCGCCGGGAAAGGTGAACACGGGCGAGCATCCGCTCTTCACCTGCTACGCGGAAAGCGATGACGGCATTCATTGGCGGAAGCCGGAGCTCGGCCTGCACGAATTCAAAGGCTCGAAGGCGAACAACATCGTCATCCCGCATGGCAAGATGGGGAAGGTGAATCCCGATGGCGGGCATCCCGCGGTCTTCAAAGACGAAAACCCCGCCGCGCCGCCCGAGTCGAGATACAAGGCCATCGTGCGCTCGAACTCGCCGAAAGGCCTCCTTGCGCTGCAATCGCCCGACGGCCTCCGCTGGTCGCCGATGGCCGATGCGCCAGTGATCACGGATGGGGCGTTCGATTCGCAAAACCTCGCGTTTTGGGATGCGCAGGCCGGTTTGTATCGCGCCTACTGGCGCTACTTCACCGAAGGCACCACCGACGAGAAGAACTGGAAGCCCTCCGGCCTCCGCGCCATCCGCACGGCCACCTCGAAGGATTTTATCACTTGGGAAAACCAGCAGGACCTCCGCTATGTCGATTCACCCGGCGAGGCGCTCTACACGAACCAGGTGAAGCCGTATCATCGAGCGCCGCATGTGCTGATCGGCTTTCCCACACGTTACCTCGAGCGTGGCTGGTCCGAGAGCATGCGGGCGCTGCCGGAACGCGAGCATCGCGAATGGCGCAGCAAAGCCAGCGACCGCTACGGCATGGTCGTCACCGAAGGTCTCTTCATGGCCAGCCGCGATGGAGCGACCTTCAAACGCTGGAACGAAGCCTTCCTCCCGCCCGGCATCGAGCGGCCCGGCACCTGGAACTACGGCCATCAATACATCGCGTGGCATCCGGTGGAGACCAAGTCGTCCATGGAAGGCGCACCGAACGAACTCAGCCTCTACGCCACCGAGAGCTACTGGACCGGCAAAAGCAGCGAACTGCGCCGCTACACGCTGCGCCTGGATGGCTTCGTCTCCATCCATGCACCGATGAGCGGCGGCGAACTCATCACCAAGCCGCTCACCTTCACCGGCAAAGCCCTCACGATGAACTTCGCCACCTCCGCTGCCGGTGGCGTGAAGGTCGAAATCCAGGACGCGAATAGCAAGGCGATCCCCGGCTTCACTTTGAGCGACTGCGAGGAGCACTTTGGCGATTCGCTCGAACGCACCGTGGTCTGGAAAAACGGCACCGATGTCAGCTCGCTCGCTGGAAAGCCGGTGCGACTGCGTTTCACGCTGAAGGACGCGGATCTGTATTCGATCCGGATTCAATGATCGCTCCTCGGTATTTGCGCGGGGTGGTGTTCGGTCAAGCGGACGCTCCAGGCGTCGCGACGCGTCGATTTCCCTGGTTCCACGCATCATTTCTCGCGTCCTCGTCGGGCGTCACGGCATCCAAGTTTCCATCGCGAGGCTCGCCGCACCGAGAGCACCGGCGTCGTCGCCGAGTTGGGAGCGCAGCAGGCGAAGAGGTTTGTTTTGGAGTGAAGGAGCAAGCGAGGCGATGCTGCTGCTGATGTCGGTGCAAAAGGCATCGCCGAGGGCGGTGAGGGGGCCGTGGAGGAAGTAGCTGTGGGTGTCGAGAAGGAGATGAAGGCTGCCGAGGACGCGGGCGTAGTCGGCGATGATGGCGGCGCGGGCTTCGTCGCGTTGTTCGGCAAAGGCGGCGAGGGCGCTGTGGAGATCGGCGGGGAGGCTGGCGCGTTTGGTTTTGCCGGCGAGACGTCGCCAGACGGCGGGGGAAGAAAGGGCGTCGTGCAACTCGCCGCCATCGGGCCATGGCCAGCGGCCGATTTCGCCCGCGGCGTGCTCGGTGCCGGTGACGATGCGACCGCCGATGACGATGGCGATGCCGAATCCGCTGCGCGGGCCGAGAACGACGTAGTCGGCGAGTTCGGCCGCGCCGCCGAACCAGCGCTCGGCGAGCGCGATGGCGCGGAGGTTGTTGTCGAGCGTGACGGTGACGTGGTGTTTGTCGTGCAGTTGCTGGGCGAGCGGCACATCCTTCCAGCCTTCGATGAAGGCGTAGTCACGAGCGATGCCGGCGATGGGATCGACGATGCCCGGGACGCCGACACCGATGCCGAGCAGCGACCCGGTGGCACTTTTGGCGAGGGCGGTGATGAGTTTGCTGATCTCGGCGATGACGGCTTTCGGCGTCACGGCCTCGGGCAGGCTGATGATCCGGCTGTCGGTCTTCGCGCCGGAGAAATCGACGCGCACGCCTTGGATGCGCTCCGCGTTGAACTCGATGCCTGCGAACCATCCAGCGTCGGCATTCGTGGTGAGCGAGCGCTTCGGCCGGCCCATGGGGCCTTTTTCGAGGCCGTTTTCGTTCAGGTGGCCGCTGGCGATGAGTTGGTCTGCATACTGACCGGCCGTCGTCGGCGAAAGACGCATCACATCCGCCAGCGTGCGCCGCGAGGTGGCTCGCTGGCTGCGCACATGCAGCACGGCCTGGGCGAGGAGATGACGCTGGTCTTCGGGATTGCGCATGAAAGGTATGAGGCAGTCGAGGGTCGGATGATTTACTGACAGAAAAATGGGGGCAGCAAAATAGCAGAAACATTTTTCTGCCCCCATTTGCTGTCAGCCTCAAATCATGAACTCCATCATCACGGGTTGAGATTCGGTGCTGGTGCCGAGGCCGAGGAGGGTCTCGGCGACGCGTTTAGCTTGGCCGCGGAGTTCGGGGACGGCGATGGTTTCCCAGTAGGTGCCGCGTAAAAGAGGGCCGAGAGCGATGAGATGGGGCGAGGGATTGCCTTCGCGATCGACGATGGTGTGGTCGGGCTGGATGCGGATGCCCATTTCCATGTCGTCGGGAGTGATGAGGCCACGGCGGAGCAGGTTTTGCAGCAAAACGGATTTCGTGGCGGTGAAGTGCGTTTGCGGGCCGGTGGCGTTGAGGACGAGATCGCCTTCGAGATGCTTTTGATCGCTCAAAAGCACGCGGACGCGCTCTCCGGCGCTTTCGACGCGTTCGATGTTCGCGGCGTGGATTTGGAGCTGGCCGGTGAGTTGGGCGCTGGCGATCTGCGCGTGGATTTCCGGCGCGATGCGATGCCGAAGGATGTTCCAACGCGCGGCGTGATGCCGCGCGAAGGTTTTCTTTTCCTCCAAGGTGAAGCGCTGCCAGATGCGCTGCGTGTGCGGTCGCATCTTGTCCACGATGATGGCTGGATTTGCACCCATCTCGCGCAAACGGGCGCAATGGTGCTCCATGAGCGTGACGAGCTTTTCGAGGCCGAGATCGGCCAGATCGACCTCGGCGGGTGGGAAATCGGGGTAGTCGATGCCGCGGAAGTGAGCGTTCGGCAGCCAGCCATGCCGCGACACGGCGTGGATGCGTCCGAGCCATCCGAGCGCTCGCAGCGTGATGATGGCATCGACGGTGGTCAAGCCGGTGCCGAGCAGGATGATCGTGCCGGTGTCCGGCGGTAGTTTTTCATGCCACGGCAGCCACGGATTGCCCGCCCACGCGGGATGCGCGGCGAGCGATTCCGCGCCCAGCAGGTCGGCAGGTGCTTCGTTGCCGGTCGCGAGCACGATGCGGTCGGCTTTGAGCTCGCTGCCATCGGCGAGCGTGATGGTGCCGTCGTTTTGAATGTCGATGGCCTCGCCTTTGACATGATTGACTTCGTTGAGGTGGTGATGGGCGAGCGATTTGAGGTAATCGCCGTAAATCATGCGAGGGATGAAGCGCTCACGAAGTTCGTAATCGGGCACGAGGTCGTATTCGGCGCGGGTGCGCAGCCAGTTCACGAAATGATCCGGCTGATCGGGAAAGGCGGACATGTTTCGCGCGGCCACATTCAGCAGATGCTCCATGCGCCGCGTGCCGTAGGCCACACCGCGACCCGCAGGGCGATGCGCATTGATGATCGTGATGCGCGGTGGCTTTGCGGCGAGCCGGACGAGGTTCACCGCGACGAGCGTGCCGCTGTAGCCACCTCCGAGGATGACGATGTGGGGCGAAGAGGTAGCGTTCATGGCAGGCTGGAAAACAAAAGTCTTGTCACATATTCCAATACTGCAATATATAAAGCAAGCGGCTCATTTCCGCGTTCACTCAACCCCATCCACCGCCATGCCCCCCATCTCCATCCGCACCGAAGGCCGCCAATGTGAAGTGGCCTGGTTCTCCGCCATTTGCTCTGATGATTACGAGTTCCTCGGCGTGCCTGACGGCAGCATCCGCAGCAGCTACGAGCACTGTGGTGACATCGTGAGGAAGGCGGATGCGCTGGGTTATCAAAACATCCTGCTGCCCTCCGGCTGGATCGCCGGGCAGGACGCGCTGGCCTTTGCGTCAGCGATGGCACCGCAGACCCAGCAGATCAATCTCCTCGTGGCCCTGCGCATGGGCGAGGTGTGGCCGCCGATGCTCGCGCGGGCGCTATCCACGCTCGATCACATCCTCAAAGGCCGCCTCACCATCAACATCATCTCCTCCGACATGCCGGGCATCAAGGAGGACAATCAAACGCGCTACGACCGCTCCAGCGAGATCATTCAAATCCTCCAAGGCCTCTGGCGCACGGATGGTCCGTATGAGTTCAAAGGCAAGTTCTACGACATCTCGCTGCCCACCACTGAACCCGCGAAGCCTTATCAGCAGAACGGTGGCCCGCTGATGTATTTCGGCGGCATTTCGCCTGCCGCGCAGGATTTGTGTGCGAAGCATTGCGATGTCTTCCTCATGTGGCCGGAAACGGAGGATCGCATTGCCGAAACGATGCGCGTGATGTCCGAGAAAGCCGCCGGATACGGCCGCAAGATCGACTTCGGATTTCGCAGCCACGTCATTGTGCGCGAAACGGAGGCTGAAGCCCGCGCCGCCGCAGATCGACTCATTTCGAAGCTCGATGCCGCGAAAGGCGCGGAGATCAAAGCCCGCTCGCAGGACAGCAAAAGCCTCGGTGTGCTCCGTCAGGATGAACTCCGCGCTCAAAGCAAGGATCTCTACATCGAAGACCATCTCTGGAGCGGCATCGGCCTCGCCCGAAGCGGCTGCGCCAGCGCCATCGTCGGCGATCCCGATCAAGTGCTCGCCAAACTGAACCGCTACATGGACATGGGCATGCGCGCCTTCGTCCTCAGCGGCTACCCGCACCTCGACGAGTGCGATCTCTTCGCGAAATACGTCCTGCCCAAACTCCCCACCTGCCGCATCAACGAGCTTCAAAACCGACGCGTGGTCGATCCAGTCACGCCGTTAACCACCGCTGAGCGCCGATAACACTCGTTGGAGTCCAGCCTTTAGGCGACTCTTCGACCTCTCTCCCAGATCGGCTAAAGCCTAGGCAGTGTTTTAAAACCTCTTGAGCGGCTGCATCCAATCGATGACAGCGGCGAAAGCGAGCAG
>NZ_JACSRD010000256.1 GCF_014879935.1 Prosthecobacter sp. | reverse complement strand
GGATGCGGTAGTCCCGCACGTCCGGGTCTGTGAGGGAGCCAGCGGGCAACCGCTGGCTCTACTCGGCGGAAACGGGGTGCAAAAACTTGACCGATAAATTCGAAGAACCAAACCAGCCAGGTTACGCATTGGCCTTGAGCGAGCGGCCTAACAGCGCCGAGATGGCGGAGATCCCGATTGAGAAGCTCAGGTGGGCTCAAACCTCCGCGTAGGCCTCGCCGAGCTTGGTGAGGGCGCCGCTGGCATCGCAGAGAGCGGAGCAGCCGGTGGGCGTGTTGCCCGGGGCGGTGCCGAACCAGGCGTAGCGTTCCACATCGTTCGAGCGCTCCAGCCGTGGCAGCGCGTCTTTGATGAAGCGGAGCACGTCTTTCTCCGCGTGCTGGTTTTTGCCGGTCTTGGTGGCGGTCCAGTCGGCGGGGCAGAATTCGGTGATCCACAGCGGCCGTTTGTAGAGTCGGGCGATCTTGTCGAGGTGTGATGTGAGCTGCGAGGCCGTCGGGCCGCCATACCAGTGGATGGTGATGAAATCGATGCGGTATTTGCGCTGCAGCGCCTCCTTCATGAAGGCCTGCATCCACGGGCTGTCGGCATGCACGCCCGCCGGGCTGCCCAGCGGCAGCTTGAGCTCTTCGAGCTTCGGCCAGGCTGCCAATGCCTGCTCGACGGTCATGTTACCTTGGTCTTTGCCTTCTGGTTCGTTGAAGCCGAGCACGGCGGAGGGCTTGTTCGCCGCATCCGCGCGGATTTCATCCACGGCGCGTGCCGCGAACTGGCTTTCGTTGTCCTTGAAGACCATCGGCACCCATTCAACGCCTTCGGGAAGACCAGCGGGCCGCTTCGCGGTCCAGTTGTAGATCCACTTCACCTTCAAGTCGGTCACGGCTTTGGCTTGCTGCGCCGACTTGAGTCCAGTCGCATAGCCTTTTTTGCCGCCCTTCTTGCCGGCGGACTGTGCCATGATCGCACCGGGCAGGAGCAGTGAGGAGAGAGACAGCGTGGATTGAAGAAAGTGCCGGCGTGAGTTCGGAGTCATGGTGCGCGTCGTTGTATCAGGACGCCATCAAGGCGGTCAATGGCCTTTGCGTTGTGGATGGGAAAAGACCGGTGATTCGTTTGCGGTTTCAGCGTGAGCGGCTCCAATGCGCGGCATGTCCGCCAAACCTGATCCCGCCACGCTTCCTTGCAGTCCGCTCGATGAGACCTGCGGTTTGAAATACTTCCCGCGCATGACGGGCAAGATCCGGCTGCAGGCGGCCGGGAGACTGTGGGAGGACCTGCATGCAAACCTCGGCAAAGGCAGCGACGGGGCGCTGGTGGACTTCCTGCACATCGACTACGGCGAGCTGAAGGCGCGTGTGCTGGAAGGCGGCAGCGATGAGGAGATCCTGCACTGGTGCGAGGAGCGCAGCCGGAAGCTGAATGACAACGAGAAGCTGATCTGGAACCACTACGTGAAGACGCTGGGCTGGAATGACCACATCAGCGCGATCCTGGCGAAGCGGAAGGCGGATGGTGGGCTGGCGGACCGCGATGACATCCAGACGATCGCGCATTACATTGATGTTGATGAGGGAAGGGTGGGGTGAGAGGGAATGACGAATGACGGAATGATGAGGGGGGCGGAGGGAATGAATTTGATGATGAATGAGTGATGAATCCTCCAGTTCTGTGGTGAGTGCCGGGTTCTGGCGCAGCGTGGCGCAGTCGTTGCGGGGGGAGGAGCATGATTACACGGCGCTGCCGCTGAACCGGGCGGTGGTGCTGCTGGCGGTGCCGATGGTGCTGGAGATGATGATGGAGTCGCTCTTCGCCGTGGCGGATGTGTTCTGGGTGTCGAGGCTGGGGAAGGAGGCGGTGGCGGTGGTGGGCATCACGGAGTCGGTGATGACGCTGATCTATGCGGTGGCGATCGGCATCTCCATCGCGGCGACGGCCATCGTGTCGCGCCGCATCGGCGAAAAGGAGCCAGAACTGGCCGCGCAGGCGGCGGGGCAGATCGTGGTGCTGGGTGTCGTCGTCTCGGTCCTCATCGGCGTGGTGCTGGGCTGGCTCGCGCCGGACATCCTGCGTCTCATGGGCGCGGAGGAGGCGGTGGTGCGACTGGGGGGCGACTTTGCCCGGATCATGCTGGGTGGGAATGCCACGGTGTTTCTGATCTTCCTGATCAATGCGATCTTTCGTGGCGCGGGAGACGCGGTGATCGCCATGCGGACGCTGTGGCTGGCGAACGGGCTGAACATCGTCCTGGGGCCGTGCTTCGTGTTCGGCTGGTGGATTTTCCCGGAGATGGGCGTCACCGGCGCGGCGGTGGCGACGAACATCGGACGCGGCGTGGGCGTGATTTACCAGCTCTGGCACCTGGCGGGGCATCACAGCCGCATCAAGGTGCGGCGTGAGCATTTCAAGCCGGTGCGTGAAGTGATCGGCACGGTGTTGAGCAAATCCGGCAGCGGCGTGGCGCAGTTCCTCATCAGCACGACGAGCTGGGTGGGCTTGTTCAAGATCCTGGCGATGTTCGGCAGCACGGCCCTGGCGGGTTACACCATCGCCATCCGCATCGTGACCTTCGCGCTGATGCCGGCGTGGGGGCTGGCGAATGCCGGGGCTACGCTGGTGGGGCAGAATCTCGGAGCGCAGAAGCCGGAGCGTGCGGAGGCGGCGGTGTGGATGGCGACGAAGTTCAACGTGCTGGTGTTGAGCGGGGTGGGGGTGCTGTTTGTGGTGTGCGCGGGCCCCTTGATCGGCTTCTTCAACGCGGAAGGGCAGGTGCTGGTGTTTGGAACACAGTCGTTGTGGATCGTGAGCCTGGCGTTTCCGCTCTACGCGGCGGGGATGTGTTTTGAAGCGGCGTTCAACGGCTCCGGCGACACGTGGACGCCGGCGCGGCTGAATTTCATGTGCCTGTGGGCCGGTCAGATCCCGATCGCGTGGCTGCTATCAAAGACACTCGGTTTCGGGGCCGTGGGCGCGGTGATTTCCGTGCCCGTCGCGTATTCACTGCTGGCGATGTGGAGCTGGCATCTGTTCCGGCGTGGGAAATGGAAAACGCAAAAGGTCTGAAGAGGGTTTTCAGTGGGGAATGCAGGAGCATCAGGGACTTGAGGCGGTGAGCGCCACAGCGACGGCTGTTTTACGAGCCTGTGGCTTGAGAACCGCAGGTTTTGGTGTCTTTAGCAGGCGCTTCTCCCGGCAACTGTACCCCACGCATGCCTTGTTCCTTCTTCTCCTGCCGCCGCAGCGGCATTCACCGTTTGTTTGTCGCGACCTTCCTGCTGCCAGCGTTCCTGGCCTCATTGCGGGCGGATGTGCTCGTGTGGGACACGCAGACAGGGCCTGACGGTGCCCAGGATGGCACGGGCACATGGACGGCGGGTCTGCCGAACTGGTTCAACCAGACGCAGAACCTGCAGAACCAGACCTGGGTGAATGGCAGCGATGCCGTGTTTGGCTCCGCGGCCGGTTCGGCGGCGGGCACGATCACGCTGAGCACCGCGAACGGCGGGGTCATCGTCGGCGGCCTCACGTTCAATGCGGCTGCCAGCGGCAGCTACACGCTGGGTGGCAGCGGACCTTTGACGTTGTCGGGTTCCGTGATCACCGCGAATGCGGGGGCGATGATTTCCACCGTTCTCGCGGGAAGCACGGCGTGGTCGAAGGAAGGCACCGCGCAACTGACCCTCAGTGGCTCCGCCGCCAACACGAGCACGGGCCTGCTGTCGGTGAACGCCGGACGTGTGCACCTCGCCAAGTCCGGCAACGTCAGCGCGCTGGCGGGTGATTTGACCATCAGCACCGGCGGCGTGGTGACATTCTCCGGCGGGACGAACCAGATCGCCGCCAGCTCCAGCGTGATCCTCAACGGCGCGGCGAGCGCGTTCAACGGCACCGGGCCGAACGCTACCGCAACGACGGTGACGCAGACGCTCGCAGCGCTCACCATCAGCGGGGGCACATTCAATGCCGGCGCCAACTCGGTCTGGGACATCGGCGTGGTGAGCTTCATCGCAGGAGAAAACAAGGTGTTCGTGGGCAACAGCGGCTCGAAGCAGACCTATGGCAGCCTCAGCCTTGTGGGCATGAGCGGCGTGGCCTCCTCCACGGCCGTTGCGAACGGCTTCACGGTTTTCGGGAACGGCGGCTCCCTGGCGAACCGCACCACGCTGACCATCGGCGCGGGCGGTCTGTCCATGGATGGCAGCCGCATTCACCTCGGCGCGGGCACCAGCGGCAGCGAGCTCGTGCTGAACGGCGATGTGACCACCAGCGGCGCGTCCTCCTTCATCGACCGCGAGACCGGCACCGGATTGCTGCCATATGTGAGCCTCAGCGGGACAGCAGGCGTGGTGAGCCGGACTTTCAACACGGGCGCCACCCTGACCATCAGCCCGGTGATTCAAAACGGTGCCGCCACGACTGCATCGGTGATCAAGAGCGGCGCCGGCAGCCTGGTGTTCAATGGCGGCGAGGCCAACACCTACACCGGCGACACCACGATCAATGGCGGGACGCTCGCCCTCAACAAAACCGCCGGTGTGACCGCGGTGGCCGGCAACATCATCGTGAACGCCGGCGGCGTGCTGCAACTGAGCGCCTCCAATCAAATCGCCGACACGGCGGGCATCACGCTGAATGGCGGCACGATGACGGCATGGAACACGGACGAAAGGATCGCCTTCTTCACCCAGAACTTCGGCAACCTGGCCAGCAGCGGGAACACCGGCCATGTCGAGATCACCGGGGCACTCACGCTGGCGGGTGGCGGCCAGCTCGTCATCAACAGCAATTCTGGGAGCGCCAATCCCGCGAGCTGGAACGTGGGCAGCGTGGTGCTCTCGGGCGCTGACATCCTCATTGGCGGCAGCAATGGCGCGGGGAATCCGCGCACGTCCCTGACGATCGGCGCGGGCGGCCTGACGATGCTCGGGCGCACGATCACCATGAACGTGGGTGATGCGGGCACGATTTTGAACCTGAACGGCGACTTCTTCGGCAGCGGGTCCAACAACATCGTGACGAACAGCTCCTCGACCGTGCAGCCGCTGCTCGAAATCGGCTCCGCGACACGCACCTTCGACATCTTGACCGGAGGAACGACCACCATCGGCGTCATCGTCAGCGGCGCGGGCGGCAGCCTGATCAAGACGGGTACGGGACTCCTGCAATTCACGGCCGTGGGCGCCTACACCGGCACCACTACGGTGTCGGGCGGCACTTTGAGCGTGGCAGGCTCGGCCGGTGGTCTTTCCGGCACCAGCGGCATCGTCATCAACAATGGCGGCGTGTTCCAGAACGGCAGTCCGACGGCCGTGAACAACAACGGTGCCACGAATCGCATCAACACCGCGGCCGCGCTCACGCTCGCCGGCGGAACCTTCAATCACATGACGGCGGCCGCTGGTTCACACACGCAGGAGCTGGCCGGTGTCACCATCAACGGCGGATCGAACACGGTGAACGTGAGCGCCGCTGCCGGCACCACGGCCACGCTGACCTTCACCGGGGCCGGCCCCTACACGCACACTGCCGGCACGGTGAACTTTGTGCAGAATCCAGCGGGCGGTGCCAGCATCGTGTTCACCAACGTGCCTTCCGGCACTGGCAATGTGAGCGGCGGCCTGCTCGTCGGCGCGATCCTCAACGGCACGGATCTGATCGCCGCGCAATCCGGCGTGCTGACAGCCTACTCCGGCTGGGTGCCCACGGGGACGGACACCTGGACCCATGGTGCCTCGATGGATGTCACCGGCAGCAATCCGGCGGCCTTCGCGGCGGAAACCATCAACGCGCTGCGCTTCAACACCGCCGGTGCCTTCACCATCACCCTGGCAGGCACACACACGGTTGATTCCGGCATGGTGCTCGTCACGGCGGGCGTCGGAGCGAATGCGTCCATCATCACCGGCGGCGAATTGCGCGGGCCTGCGGGCGGCGAACTCGTGGTGGCCCAGTACAATACGGCCGGGAGCCTGGAGATCGCCTCGAACATCGTGGACAACACCTCTGCCACCACGTTGATCAAGGCGGGCGGCGGCACGCTGGTGCTTTCAGGCACGAACAGCCACACCGGCAGCACGCGGGTGAATGAAGGCGTGCTCCAGGCGGCGGACGGCACCGGCCTGTCTTCCAATTCGGCCCTGGTGCTGAATGGCGGCGTGTTTCAATCGACTGCGGCCACATTCAGCCGCGCCCTGGGCAGTGCGGCGGGCGAAGTGTCTCTGATCGGCGGCACCACGGGCTTCAGCGCGGCCTCGACGGCGCTGACGGTGAATCTCGGCGGCTCCGGCGCGACCGTGCAGTGGGGCTCTGCCTCGTTCAATCCCGGTGTCCTGCTGCTGAACGCATCCAGCGCCACGGCATCGCTCAGTTTCCAAAACGGCATCGATTTGAACGGCTCCACCCGTGGCATCCGCGTGGATGCGAACACCGCCATCATCTCCGGCGTGATCAGCAACAGCGTGGGTGGCAGTCCCGCAGGGCTGGTGAAGAGCGGCGCAGGCACCTTGAGGCTGACGCAGGCGAACTCCTTCGATGGCGGTGTGATTCTCTCCGGTGGCACCCTTGCGGTGGGGAACGATGCAGCGCTTGGCACGGGAAATCTCACGCTCAGCGGCGGCACCTTGCAGGCGGATGGCGCGGCGCGGACGGTGGCGAACGATGTGCTCGTCTCGGCATCTTCCACCCTGGGCGGTTCGCAGACGCTCACGCTGTCCGGTGTGATTTCGGGATCCGGCACGCTAACCAAGTCGAACTCCAGCGTGGTCGCTCTTTCCGGCGACAACACCCACACGGGCGCGATGAATGTCACCGCCGGCATTGTTCGTCTCCTTTCCAACACGGCGCTCGGCTCCACGGCCGGTGCCACCTCCGTGTCCGGCGCGGCGCAGGTCGAACTGGCCGACGGGGTCGTCGTGACTGGCGAGACGATCACGATCTCGACCACCACCGGCACCACGGGCGATGGTTCGCCCACCACCAATCGCGGCGGTCTGCAGGCAGCGGTGAACGCCACCGCGGAATGGGCCGGCAATGTGATCCTCGGTGCGAACCAGGCACGCATCGGCGTGCAGGAAGGAGGCACGCTGACCATCAGCGGCACCATTTCTGACGGCGCGAACAGCTTCGATGTGCGTTTGAGCGGCGAACTCACGGGCACGGGAGGCTTGATCCTCTCCGGCAGCGGAAACACCTGGGATGGGCAGACGGAAATCGTGCGCGGCAAGGTCATCCTGGGCATCGACAACGCGCTGCCCACCGCCACGGCGCTGGACATTCATTTCACCAGCTCCAACAACGCCGAATACGCCGGCGTGGACATGAACGGCTTCAATCAAACCGTCGCCAGCCTGCGCAACGAGGGCAGCACGGGAGCCAACGCGGAACTCACCAACAGCAGCCGCACGCTTTCCACCCTGACCATCAACGAAACCTCCACGATCACCTACGGCGGCATCATCACCGGCAATCTCGCGCTCGTGAAGAACGGCGCGGGAATCCTGACGCTCTCGCAGGCCAACCGCTTCACTGGCGGAATCACGGTCAATGAGGGCGTGCTGCAGATCAGCAACTCCACCGCCCTGGCTGGCGGCAACGTCACCCTCAACGGCGGTGCCAGCACCGCCGGAAAGCTGGATCTGAACAACATCAGCACCACGATCAACGCCCTGAACGGCAGCGCTGGCACCGTCGCCGCGGTCATTGCCAATGAGAGCGCCACTGCGGCCACGCGCACGCTCACCGTGGGCGTCAATCACGGCTCCGGCACCTATGCGGGCAATATTGTGGACAACTCGGGTGGCACGGCCCTCGGCCTGGTCGCGCTCACCAAGATCGGCGCTGGAACGCAGACGCTTTCCGGCACCAACACTCATTCAGGCAGCACCACCCTCAGCAATGGCACGCTGGTGGCCGACTACACCGCCGGTTCGCCGTTGAGCGTGAACTCCACGATCGTCATGAACGGCGGCACGCTCGTCATTGCCAACGCGACCACCGCCACCATCGGGGCGATCACCGAAGTCCATGCCGATCCGAACTACACCACCGGCGTGATCCGCATCCAGGATGGTACCACGGTCACCACCGGCACCTTCACCGTCGTGGGTTACACGCCGTTCTTGATCGACCTGAGCGGCGGCGGCACGCTCGTCGCCAACACGCTCTCCGGCGCGGCCGTCACCAACGGCGTCCTTATTGGCACCAACAACAACCGTGCCACGACTTACGTGCAGGACGATTCCGGCACCGGATTCGCCACTTACAACGCCAGCAACGAGATTGTCCGCTACACGGGCGGCACGGCCCTCACCGCCAGCAATTCCTCCTCCACCACGAACTACGTGCTGTCGTCGGACCTCGTCCGCACGGCGGCGCTCAGCTTCCAGACCTTGCAGATCGACACCGCCGCCGGCGACGTCACGCTCGACATGGGTTCGAGCAACATCAGCGTCAGTGGCAACGGCCGCTCGGTTCTCATCTCCGGCTCGAATGACGCCGCCATCATCGGTTCCGGGGTGGTTTCGGGCGGATCGTTTTACATCGCGAACTACAGCAGCGGCACCGCCACGCTCGGCCTCAGCCTCTCGGCCCAGACGGTCATCGCATCGGGTCCCGGGCTCATCCATTACACGAATGCTGCGAATCCCAACGACCTCTACGTCGCGGGCACTGTCTTCCGCATGGCCGGCGGCGACCGTGATTACAGCAACAACCTCATCCGCATCTATGGCGGCGGCGTGCTGGAGCTCGGCGCCGATTTGAATGGCGCGGCCAGCGGTGACTTCAGCCGGGTTTCAGGCACCTCGACGGGTCAGGTGGCGCTCATCGGCAACGGCGGCTTCAGCGCCCACGGCGCGGATCGTGTCGTGGCGCTCGGCGGAGTCGGCACCGCGGCGGCGCTCACCTGGGGATCGAGCGGCTTTCTCAGCGGCCCCGGTGGCGACAACAACTACTCCTTCATGCTCGGCTCGGCCCACTCCACGCACACGGTCGAGTTTCAAAATGCGATCAATCTCGGCTCACGCGAGCGTCGCATCGAAGTCGCGGATGGCACGAGCAGCACCAACGTGGATGCGCGTCTCACCGGGCAGCTCAGCGGCACGGGTGGCGTCGTCAAGGAAGGCGTCGGCCGGCTCGAATTCACCGCCGCCAACACCTACAGCGGCACCACGCAGGTGAATGCCGGATCGCTCATGATCGCGGTGGGCGGCAGCACCGGCACGGGCGCTGTCTCAGTGTCTGCAAATGCGACGTTGCTGGGCTCCGGCACAGTCGCCGGATCGAGCTTCACACTCGCCGCCGATGCCAGCCTGCATGCCGGGAACGGCACGCTGTCCTCTGACATGGGCACGCTGGGCGTGCAGAGCGCCTCCACAGGAGCTCTTTTCGACCTCCAGTCCGGCTCCAGTGTCGTTCTCGATGTCCAGACTGCCAACGCCACTGATCCCACCTTCGGCGGCCACGCCATCGGCAGTGTCGATTACAACAGCTACCTCGACTCCTTCAGCGGACTTGGCTCCGGCACGCACGATTTGCTCGTGTTTGACGGTGGCGCTGGTTCCGCCCTCGTCTGGGACGCCTCGCTCCTCGTGCGTCCGGAAAATTTCACCGCCAGCAGCGGCCAGATCTTCAATCTGCTCGACTGGAGTTCCGCCGTGGACGCCGACTTCAGCGGATTCGATGCGGGGATCAACTACCGCACTGGGGCGGATGACAACGGTCTTCAATTCGACCTCCCCGAACTTTCCGGCGGGCTCTACTGGGACATCAGTCGCTTCACCACCAGCGGCGTGATCGCCATCGTGCCCGAACCTGGCCGTGTGCTTCTGCTCATGCTCGGACTGCTCCCTCTTCTGCTGCGCCGCCGCAGACACGGGTTGGGTTCAGGAGCCATTTCGGCCGGTTAAGCGTGCTTCACGGCGTCGTTGCCGTCACCTGGATGTCATCCAGCTCGATGCCGGCCTCGCCGCCGTTTTGCATCCAGAGGAGTTTGCGCTTCGCGGCGTTGAAATTGGGTCGTGACAGCGTTTGGGACCATGTTTGGCCATCCACGCTGATGATGACAACCTCGCCGCGGAAGACGAGTTTCACCTCGCGCCAGGTGTTGGCGGTCAGATCGACTTTTTCGAGCGGAAAGACCTCGTTCAGCCGGTAAGCGCCGCTTTTCTTGTCTGGCGCACGGTTCTTTTGCAGCAGCGGGTGCTGCGGGTCTTTCGAGTGCGCATCGACTTCGAGCTGCACGCCTTCGCGGAGCAGTTTGACGCGCAGCATGTGGTCCTCGCTGCCGAAACCATCGTCGCCATCGACGAAGAACCATAACCATCCGCCCGCCGCGAGATGGCGATAGCGAAAGGAGATCGTGAGGTCCTTTCCCTCGACCGGCAGATAGACCATCGGCGGATACTTGCCTCCGCTGGAGCCATGCGTCCACAGCACGCCATCGCGCACGCTGGTGTTTTTGTTTGGGATCGGCGTCAGGAAGCGCTTCGCATCGAAGTCAGTGCCGAAGGTTTCCTGAATCGGCTCGGCAGCAAAGGTGCTGGAGATGAGGAAGAGAGCAAAAAGCAGGCGCGGCATGGCGAGAAAGTGGCTTCGGCTTTAGCCGAATCAAGATGTGTCGTAAGCCTTCTCAGATGCGGCTGAAGCCGCAGCCGCTTTTTACTCAATCAAAAGCGAGCTTCTGCACGAACCAATACAGCGCCTGTTTCCATTCGGGCGCGTCGTGGGCATGGTCGGTCACATGCCAGATGTGCGGCACGTTTTTGGCGGTCATTTCGGCGTGCAACTCCTGGCTGACGTGAAGCAGGCCGTCGCGGCTGCCGCAGGAGAGCCAGAGGAGTTTGAGTGGTTTGGCAGCAGCGGGATCGGGCAGGAGGTCCTCGATCCGTTTGGCGTTGGGGCCGGAGGAAAAGGCGCCGAGCCAGCCGAAACGATCGAGGTGGGCGAAACCGATGTTCATCGTCTGTCCGCCGCCCATGGAGAGTCCGGCGAGGGCGCGGTGCTCGCGGTCGCTCTGCACGCTGTAGCGTGATTCGATGGTGGGGATGATGTCATCAAGCAGATCGCGCTCGAAGACGAGGAAAGCGGGGATGTGCGCGAAGATGTCGCCGATGGGTCGGTCGTCTTTTTGAGCGCGGCCGTTTGGCATGACGATGATCATCGGCCGCGCTTTGCCGTCGGCGATGAGGTTGTCGAGCAGGATCTCCGGCTGCGCGTAGCGTGCCCACTCCGTCTCATCGCCGCCAATGCCATGCAGCAGATAAAGCACTGGATACTTCTTCTCCGTCGAGTAGCCCGGCGGCGTGTAAACATTCATCTTCCGCCGCGTGCCGACCGTTTTGGAGTCGTAGCTGATCATCACCAGCTTCCCATGCGGGATGCCGTCGCGTTTGATGTCCCAGCCTGCGGGCGGCTCGGGAAAGGCAGGTTTGTCATCGGCCTTGATCTTGATGCCACTCCAAGACTCACGCGGCTGCGGCGGGATCTTGCTGCTTGGCGGCGCGGTGGGTTCTTGGGCGAGCGCAGCGGCTGTCGTGAGCAGGAGAAAAGGGAAGACGGCTTTCATGAGGGCCATGGATTACCTTTTGGCTGCTGGTGCCGCGATCTCCGAGACGACAACCGATGTGTCGGGTGCCTTGCCGGAGTAAAACGAGACGAAGTGTGTGTCCCCAATCACGGTGGCGTTCGCGTTGCCTGCATCGTAGGTGACTTTGCTACCCGTGGCCACTGCTTCGGAGCCGGGCCAACTCAGCGGATGGTCAAACACACGGCTTGGATCGACGACGCGGCGGCGGAGGATGCCGCGGCCGCGTTCATAGTAGTAGTTGCTCAAGAGTCCGGTCTTCGAATCGAGGACGAGGCTCGGTGTGGAGGCGGTGACATCGCTGATGTTGGTTTGAGTGCGCTTCCAAGTGGCTCCGTAGTCGGTGGAGACGATCTGGAATTGCGCGGGACCCGTCTCCGTTCGCGCGATGGCGAGGATTCTGCCATCGCCGAGGTAAACCGCAGCGGGTTCGGTCGGCCAGTCGGGTTTCAGCAAGCCGGATTCGACAGGGGTTTGCGTCCACGTTTTGCCGTCGTCGCTGCTGGTCACTGTGCCCCAGGATTGCGTGGGCTTGTCGCTGTAATCGCCGCCGAACCACAGGGCCATGAGTCCGACTTTTGGCACGCTGAAAACATCGGTGATCTGCATCGGTCTTACGGCGAGAGTCGGCGTCGCGATGAGTGTGAAGGTGATCCCGTCGGTGCTGCGGTAGAGATCGTGATGCCATTCGCCTTTTCCAATGCGTCGCACCCAGAGCAGCATCGCGCCGGTGGAGTCGAGCCCTTTGCCGACTGCGACCTCGCCGTAGTCCTTCGCATCAGCGACCACGGTTTCGGCGGTCCATGTTATGCCGCCGTCCGTCGAAGTGCGTGCATACAAAGCGCGATCATCACTGGCGATGGTGTGGCCTTTGCCGCGACCATAGACGCACACGAGTTTTCCGCCGATGGCCTGAAGCATCGGCCATGAATTGTAGCCGGGCACGTCCTGCACGACGTGGGGCTTCGGCAGGGTCTTCAAAGGCGTCACCTTCACCGCGGCCAGGCCGGTGGGCTTGGTGAACGTGTCGCCAGGATCACCCGGCTCCCGCTGAATGCGGACCGTGAGCGGCGCATCGGGCACCACTTCGTAAAAGGACTCCAAAACGATGGTCCGCGAGTGAAACGGCGCGGCAGGCAGCGCTGTGCGCACCGTTTTGCCGAGCGCATACCGCTCCGTGAACGACGCACCGTCCACCATCTGCGAAAGATGCACGCGATACACATCCTGAAACTCCGCACTCGTCGTCTCGTCCGTCGTCGTCACGACAATCTCCACCTTCACCGCCACGCAATCGCTCGGAAGCCCCGTCACCACACCCGCCACCGACTGCCCCACCGTCCCGCCCGACAACGACCACACCGGGACATGCGTGGAACCGCT
Source organism: Prosthecobacter sp. (assembly GCF_014879935.1). GTDB lineage: Bacteria > Verrucomicrobiota > Verrucomicrobiia > Verrucomicrobiales > Verrucomicrobiaceae > Prosthecobacter. Next base: position 4,225 of record NZ_JACSRD010000256.1, on the reverse strand, counting down.
CGACATCAGCACCAACGAAGGCTGCCCCGTGGCGATGGACATCTGATTGGCGTTCAGGCCGATGGTGGTCGCTTCGGCGCTGAGGCTGCACGCGGCGGCGGTGAAAAGGGTGGTGAGGAAGCAGAAGCGCGGGGAGTGGGATCGCATGATGAGTTGTAACTGCCTCAACGCAGAGCGCTACTCAAGCTTCGGATGCGGTCTCGCCAATCTGCTTGTTTATCCGAAGAGCTACCCAAGGAGCGTCCATTCACTAGACACAAGACCAGCTAAACAGACGAGCCCACCATGAGCGCTTGCTGCTGCTTGAATTGGCTGAGGTAGCCGAACCTTCGGGCCGCTCCACATTATCTGGCGTTTTTGGTGCTCTTATATGCCGAATGTCGAAGAACGGATCGCCCAAGTCAGTTTGAGGATGGTGTTTGCATGGCTTGCCTAGCATTCGCTTGTGGCGCTGGCCATGCACCAGTGTGTGCAGGTTTCCATCATACTCTAGGACGGCGGATTCGATGGGGTTCTCGTTCCATGGGGTGACGAGTTGCATCAGAAGGCCGACCGCTCCCGATGCCAGTGCGCCATTGGGCCACACGACTTGAGGTTTGCCACCCGCCGCCCCGTAGTTCTTTGCTTCTTGGAGCAGCGCATCCTCGGTCACCACTCCCAGACACCGCAAGCATGGCTGGCCGGGTCCGGTGAGGACGACTTGTCCTGCCACGAGATACCTCGATGGGCTCGTTTCGTGAACATCCATTCCCATGTCGATGTAGGGGATGAGGAACCTGCGGGTGAACGCATCCAGCTCATCTTTCGCACGAACGCTGTCCAGCCCACCGATAATCACATCGCAGTCTTTCAGCGCTTCGAGTGCTTCCTGCCAGTGACATTGATGTTCGGAGATGGCGGCGTCTCGATTCAGTGATCGGATGATGCGCTTAGCGATTTCGATCTTGGGCAGGTTGGCTTCGACATCAGCAAGCGTTCCTCCGACGAGACGATTCAGATTGGTTAGACTGATGGTGTCGGGATCAACGAGCACAAATCGACCAATACCGATGTGCGCCAGTTGCTGGACCACATGCGATCCTCCGCCACCGAGACCCACGATCCCCACACAGAGTTCCCGTAAAGTCTGTTCACTGTCGCTTCCGAGGAAGCTTTGGCGATCTTGGCGGCTCATCTTGATGCCCAAGCCCTCCAGTAGGGTGCTCCAACGCGAATGAACTGCGAAATGACCGTCTGCTCTCCATTAGCACCAAGCCAAAGCTTTCCTGCTGCCGAGTCGTCGCTGAGCACGATCAAGCCGTGTGGCATCTTCGGGATCGGATTGAAGAAGCTTGGCACAAACTTGTCTGCGCTGCGGAGATCAACTCCGCTGAAGTGCGGCGTGCCCCGCCCGTGATGGGTATGGACGTGCAGCAATGTTCGACTCGGACGGTAAGCCGCTTGAATTGCCTTCCGCATCGCGTCTGAGCCGATTTGGGCACCCACGGTGTGGCTCTGCTCATAGTCGTCGTCAGCCACCGGGTGGTAGTCTTGAACCATCAGCATGAGGCCAGACGCCGTCTGAGTCGCAGCAGCCAGCATGAAACCCACGCGCTCGTATGCGAATTCATGACGTCGTTCGAGATCGGCACGCATGGCGTCCAAGAGCGTTCCTTGTATTTTCAATGTGACCTTCATAGCAGTGGCGCGAGATGATTGGCCGTCATTTGGAGCCAGGGGAGCGTTTCGGGAACACCGTTCCATGAGCAGGCATGCCAGGTTCGACCAGCAATGGTAAACACGTTCCAGTTGTTGCCCTTGGTGGTGAACTTCTCAGAGAAGAACAGTCTCGTTGAGTAACCGTCGCCGTTCGCCCAAGGGCGAAGCAAAGCTGCTACGGTTTTGGGGCTGGCTCCTGCCGTCACCTTGAGGTTCGGCAGGTGGACATACGTCCGTCCGTCAGCAGGAACCAGCTCCGCCTCAGGCCAGTGTGACTTCAGGGCGGCGAGTTTGTCGGCATCAGTGCTCATGACGATTGACCTGTTGGGACGTGGGATGAGAACTCCATGCAGTCCTTGACCTTGATCTTTTCCCCCGGCTTCAGCTCGCGGAACTCGCCGTCCTTGCTGATGAGATCAAGCCGGTAGCCAGCGGGCACGCCAAACTCCTTCATCAGTTCCTCAGTGGTGTATTCTCGGCGCTGGAGAGTGAACTCTTTATCACCGTATTTCACGGTGACAGTCTTTGGCCCCTTGCGAATCCGCAGTTCCTCAACCCCAGGGCACTTGAGTTCGATCATGTCGTCGTCTTCGAGCACGCGTTTGCAGTCGCCTACGTCGAGGACCAGGCATTCATCCGCCGGAATGCCCGCCAGGAACTTCACGTTGGAGCAGCGGATAGAGCCGCGTGGCCATTCCATGCTCAGACCTTCGACGGTGAACCGGTAGATTTCGCCACTCTGGATCACAAAGAAGCGCTCGATGCCATCCTCGCCGAGATCGGCCAATTCCGTCGGGCGCAGGCTTTCGAGTTCGTGAGTCTTGAGGTGTTTCAGAACCACGAAATCAGTGACGGGGTGCTTCCCTGCCAATTCGGCAACCTGTGCGCCTGTGATCTTGCGATCCGAGGTGCGGAAGGGGTGGAACTGGAAGCTCTCGTCAGAGATCAACAGATGGTGACTTGATTCAACACCTAGACGGTGACCACTTTGCGTGTTGACGTCGAGTTGGCCTTGTGATGGTTCACTATCGTCTTTTGGAGTGCACCTGACGGCATCAGTTAAGTTTTGCGGATTAGAATTCATAATTACGATGGTTAAACTGTTTTTGGATATGGTGGAGGTTCATTCACCCGCGTGGTGGGAAGGCGTCATTGCCAAATGAGTTGCGCTCTCGAATTTGGCCATTCCGGCCATGAACGAAGAGTTCACTGCGTTGATTGATTGCGATTTGTCGTGCTGCGACGACGGCATCGGCTTGGGTTCCATGAATGGAACTGAAGTGGGCGTTTCCCGCCCCTTTGACACCCCAGCCAGTCTTGGCGGGAACAACATGTTGATTCTTTGGCATATTTTTCTTGTTTTGTGGGCCAGAGCGTGGCCTTATTGCGTTCGTGAAACCATTTCACTTGCATTACAAATCACGGAAGCGCGAGCTGTGCAAGAGAATTGTTGCAGTTATTTTACTGATTCACAAATGAAACAACCAAGCAACCATGTCACAAGCCACTGATCTGAAACGACTCGCCGTGTTGATTTCGAAGAAACGGAACGGACGTCCACTTCGTGAGGTCGCAGCAGAAATTGGCGGAGTTAGCGCTCCGACCCTGTCTCGAATCGAGAATGGAAACGTTCCAGACCTAGAGACCTTCATGAAGCTCTGTCGATGGCTCAACGTTTCACCGGAAGACTTCCAGACGGACCACGCAAAAAAAACAAGCTCGACGGACATTACATCGCCCGAACGCATATGTGCCTATCTGCGTGCGGATCGGACGCTATCTCCAGAGACAGCAAAGGCATTAACTACAATGATAGAGCTTGCCTATCGGGACATCAACGCTGGGAAATTCGACACAGATTAAATGCGCTCAGCTTTGGGAATAGACTTCAACTTGCGCCTTGGGAGAGGCTTCAAAACAGACGTGGACAAATTGGTTGCCCTTGTCCGTTCTTCCATGAATTTTCGGCCGCATCAGCGTATGCCAGCAGCGCAGTTGGCGAAGAAGCTGAAGATGAGTATTCGAACGCCGCACGACATTACGGATATACCCGAGGAGCATCTGCAAGAGTTGATCGTCCATGGCAAGAACCGATGGTCGGCAGTTCTATTGAAGGCCGAACAGCCCCATAACCACCTCATCATCAACAATCCAACCCATTCGGAGCAGCGCAAGGAGAGCAACGTCTTCCACGAGATTAGTCATGAATTGTGTGAACATGATCCCGACGATGTTGAAATAATCGGCGGTTTGCCTGTTCGCCGCTATTGTCCCGAGAAAGAATTGCAGGCCGAAACTCTTGGCTTCACTCTTCATCTACCAAAAGACTGCCTTTTCTGGGCTGCAAAGAACCAGATGAACCGCACCGACATCTCTGACTATTTTTGTGCTAGCTCCGAACTGGTTCGGTTTCGTATCAACGCTACTGGAATTGAGAGAATTCTGAAGAAGCGCATTCCCTAGGCAGTGTTTTAAAACCTCAAAAGGCGAGAGAAAGAAGTTGTACTCACGGGTTGGATAACGGATG
>NZ_JACSRD010000071.1 GCF_014879935.1 Prosthecobacter sp. | reverse complement strand
TTTCCTCCTCCTTTTCCTCCTCCGGGGGCGGCTCCTCCTTCTTCGGGGGCGGCGGAGGCGGAGGTGGGGGCGGCGGCATGGCGATGCTGACCATCACCATGTCCATCTTCTTTTTGGGAGCCGCCTTGGAGGGCTTGTGATTGAGGTAGAAGTAGCCGCCGCCAGCGAGCGCGAGGCCGCCGAGGAGGATCGTGACGAGGTTGCGCTTGAGGAAGCCGGGCTCGTCTTCGTCTTCGATGTACGTGGGTTTCATGATTGAATGCGCGGGTTTATTTCCGGGCCTGGGTGGCCAGGCCGATGTTGGTGATGCCAAGGCGGCCGACGACATTGAGGACATCCATGATGCCCTGGTATTGCGAGGCACTGTCGCCGCGGATGACGACCGGGAAGTCAGGCGAGCTCGACTTGAGCGATTCCAGCTTGCTCGACAGTTCATCGAGCGTGACCGGGATGGTGTTGAGGAAGATCTTGCCCTCATTGTTCACCGTGATGGCCTGCATCTTCGGCCCCTCGATGGGCTTGGAGGAGGCGGGGCCGCCACGTGGCAGATTCACCTTGATGCCCTGCACGCCGGCCGTCGTCATGATGATGAAGATCAGCAGCAGCACCAGGTAGAGATCCACCATGGGCGTGACGTTGATGTCGTCGTAGCTCTTGTTGTCAGCCTGCATGACGGTGTGTGGTTATTCTTTGTAAAGCTCGGCCATCTTCGCGATGAACTCGTCGATGAAGGTCTCCATGTTGGTGACCACGTCCTTGATGCGTGAGCTGAGGTAGGAGTAGATGAACAGCGCCGGGATGGCGACGGCCAGGCCTGCAACCGTGGCGAGAAGAGCGCCCGCGATACCTGGAGCAATCGAGTTCACCTCCACCTCGCCACTCTTCGCGATAACCGCGAAGGTGATCATCACCCCGATCACCGTGCCGAGCAGGCCCAGGTAAGGACCGCCCGCGATGCCGATGGTGAGGAAGACGAGCTTGCCATTGAGCTTCTGCACCTCGCGCACCATGCCGCCATGCAGCGCGGCCTTGATCGCCTGGATGGAGCGGCCGGACAATCCGCCCGGGATGACCTTCTTCTCCTCGGCTTCCTCCTTGGGATTGAAGGACACCTTGCGGATGGCCTTCATGCGGCTCTGAATCTCGTCGGAGCCGAGGTGGTAGAGCTGATACAGCGGCGATTTGCGCATGAGCTTCTGCACCTTGTTGCTGACCGTTCCGCCGAGGGTCTTCACGCTCTCCGCATCCTCGGTGTCGATGGCCGTGAGGTCGGAGGAGATTTTCTCCCAGCGCTTGAGGAATTCCTTCGACGCCTTCTCGATCGTGTTGAGATACATCACCTTCCCCACGGCGATGACCCAGCCGACCACCGCCAGAACCGTGCAGAGGAAGATGACGACCCAGCCGTCAAACGTGAGGTCCTTGGAGATGTCCGTGATGAGGGTGAGATGCTTCATGATCTCCCCCTCCTCCTCGTGATCCGAGGCCTCGTCGGAGCCGACCACGGCCAGCTTCGCGGCATCGGCCGTGGTTCCTTGATTGATGGCGGCAAAGTGGATGAATCCGGCCGGACGCGCGGTCTTCGCGATCTGCAACTCGTCGAGTTCGCCGGTGAAGCCGGTCAGGCTGGCCGCAGCGGGCGAGCTGTCCTTGTCGATCTCCACCGGAGTCTTGAGCGAAGGCATGGCTGCGGTGACAGCACCGTACGATTTGCCGTCGAGATAGACCGTGACGGCCCCGGCATCGGCCACAGCAGCGATGTGATGCCAGCCACCGGCCGCCACGGGCGCTCCCGCGCTGCTGCGCTGCTTGTTGACCTCCACAAACGGCACGCCGTTGTCGAGACCGAGGATGAAGGCGTTCGCACCATCACGACGGCTCAGGATGACCGCGTTCGGCTGCAAGGCGCTGGGTTTGACCCACACCGAGACCGTCAAAGGCGCTCCAGGCACCCACTCGGGCAGCGGCGGAGAGGCGACTTTGATCGGTGCCTGGCCGAACACGCGGAGACCACCGCCGATCAGCGATCCTGCGGCTGGCGGAGGCGTGCCTTCCGCATTCGCACCGGTGGCGGAGGAGTCTGTGCCGGCCTTCGATGCGTCGGCGAAGTGATAAACGAGCGCTGTGTTCTCATCGTAGGTTTCCTTGGAAGGATCAGCGGTCACCGCCTCGGTGGTGTTGCCGTAGTAGAGCCAGATCGTGGTGGCTGCGGCGGGTTTGAGGTCAGGCACCTGCACCCAGACGTAGGCTTCATTGAGGAGCGAATCCCACTTCTCCACGTGATGTTTGAGGACCGTCTTGTGGTCATCCGCGGTGAAGCGCAGATCGCTGCCGTCTTCCTTCGAGGACATGAAGCTGAACACGCCCTCATGCAGCCGCACGAGCACGGCGGTGGTGCCGATCGGCTCGGCGATGGCCACGCCTTTGCCGGTGGTGTCGATGTCGATCTTCTTGCGGATCGTCCAGGCAGGATTCCACCAGTTTTTCTCCTCGGCATGCGAGCTGACGACGCCCAAAAGCTGGGCGCTCAAGGCGAGAAACAGGACGGACAGGAAGCGTGGTTTGGGGAGGCGCATTGGCAGATGATGGGGTGCGAAATGGGAGGGTCAGAACTCGACGCCCAGACGGAAGAAGAAGTAGATGTCGTGGGCGATGGCGTTCGGCTGCGTGACCAGAGGCAGGCCCATGTCGAGCGAGCCGGTGATGTGATCGAGATAGCGAAAGCGTGTGCCGAGACCGACGCTGGCGAGGTCGTGCGTGCGCTCCTCGCCGGGCAGCGTGGAATTCACGAAGAGCTTGCCGCCATCGATGAAGCCATAGACGCGCCATTCGTTCTCCTTGTCCTTGGGACCACCGCCGATGAAGGACGGGCTGCGCAATTCGAGGGAGCCGAACATGCCGGAATCACCGAGCTGGGTCGCCACGAGGTAACCGCGCACGGTGTTCTGACCGCCGCCGGCGATCTGCTCGGTGTTGATCAGCGGTTGAGGCGCTGCCTGGCCCTGGATGCGCGTGTAAAGCTGCAAACCGCCCGGCAGATCGTGCGTGTGCGACAGATCACCACGCAAGTAGAAGAAATTATCCTTCGCATTGAAGCGCCGCGCGGCGAACTGCGCCTGCGAGTCGCCCATGCCGCTGAAATGAAACACCAGCGCGGCATTGAACTCGGTGAAGGACCGCTCAGCCACTTTCCCAGCCGAATACGACAACGTGAAGGGATAATAGGTGATCGGAGAGGAGACCACCGCGCCCGCCGCGTTCACGTCCTGGACGAAGTCCTTGTAGTCCATGCCGAAACTCAGCGAGTGGAAGAAGCCGGACTCCGCAGGCAGCGTCTTCATCAGGCGGAAGCCGTAGATGTTGCCCTTCCCGATGACCGTTCCGCCGCCAAGAGTGGAGATGCTGCTGTCCTGCAATGCTCCCGTCAGCATGACGTTCAATCCGTCCACGCTCTCAACCGGGAACATGTAATAGCCCGAGTAAACCGTGCCATCGGAGGCCTTTTCCGGCGCCACCTGGAAGCTGAGGCCCATCGTATGACCGAGCTGCCACAGATTGCTGTAGCTGATCGATCCATTGAGCCGCAGCGGCACCGTGTTGGCGTTGTGCTGGTTGTTCAGTTCCAGGCTGCCATGCAGCGGCAGCTTGTCCTCCACGTTCAGATCGATGTCCACGGTGCCGGGAACCACGCCCGCCTTCAGCTCCGGCGTGATCTTGCGGTCACGCCAGCGGTTGAGCGCCATGATGTCCTTCGTGACCTCGTTGAAATTCGGCACCGTGCCCTCCGCCATGGAGGGCGCGCGCTCCTTGATCTTGCTGGGCAGGAAATAGCGCGAGCCATTCACGCGGAGACGGCCCACCGTGGCCTCGACGACATTGAAATAGATCACACCGCGTGCGCCTGTCTGCTGCGGCAGCTCGACATAGACCGTCTGGTAGCCCTGGGCCTTGTAGGCCTTCTCGAGCGCGAGCCTGGCCTGCTCGATGTCGTTCTCAGACCGGCCCGGGCCCATGAAAGGATACACCGCTTCCTCAATGTCCACCGCTTTGAGGATGTGATTCCCACGCACGCGATACTCGCGGATGTACAAGCTGCCGAGCTGTGACACAGCGGTCACCGGCTGTGCTTCGGCGCCTGCCGCAGGCGGTGTCTGGCCCATCGCGGGGCCTGCGACACCCAGAAGAAACGCCATCTTTCCACACAGACGCCAGAAGGACCGTCTGGGTGCTTCAAATGGGGTTTGTGGGCGCTGATTGCGAGTCCGCAGAAGCATGTGATGAAGCGAAGTGAGAGTGCGTCTCTCTTCCCTTCCGGCCCCATGCCCTCAAGTCACACGATGTGACGAATCCGTGACGCCTGCGCACGTCAGCAGCATCACCGCAGGCTTTTTTGCAACGAGTTCGTTGCACTGCCGCCACATCACCCGCGGCACAGGCTGCTCAATTCGTTCATTTGGCATACTGCTGCGCGGACGCCTCGATGAGGCCCTGCTGCTGCGCACTGATCAATGCGTCGCCGCCATAAAGGGACGAAAACGCCTCATCGCTGTCGCGCTTGGCCTTGAGCCAGCGGCGATAGTAGTCACCTGGCGAGACTGAAGCCATGCCAGCCGAGGCAGACGAGTAGAAGTTGCCGCGAGCTCCGTCATCATCGGCGGCCACAGCCTCAGCGAAGTCATTCCGCATGCGGTTCAATTGCTCCGCTGTCTCCGGATGCAGATTCGGGTCATTCACGGTGGTGGCGAGCTCAGTGGTACCTGCCACTGACTGCCCAGGGGCATTGCCCACGAGGAAAGCAGCCGGAATGTCCGCCACGTTGCTGGCGGTGGTTGAATTCGTGACGGGGGTTGCCGCCAGCGTGGGCGCAGCCGTGACGGCGGCGCTCGCGGCCGGCACCGGCTCCAGCAACTGGACGAGCATGCGTTGGATCTCCGCTGGCTCAGGCACATCCGGTGAGTTCCGGTCCTCCGGCGAGTACTCAGAGAAACTCGGCTTGGATGATTGATCCTGCACGGGAACTCCATCCGTTCTCCGCAGACTGTAGATCTCCCTCAGTTCTCCGGTGACGATGTCCCGGATCGTCGCCTCAGGACAACCGATCGCGCGCAGATTCGCGACGAAACCCGGAAAGTCAGGCGCATCAAGCTGCCGCCAGTGAAGCGGCTCTGATTTCGCCTCCACCTTGACGGCGGGCATCTCCGCCGGAGCAACGGCCGGAGGCACTGAAACGGCCGCAGGGACGGTTGTGACCTGGCTTTGATCCCGCAGCACCCAGAGCCCTCCAGCGAGGAAATTGAGCGCCACTGACAGCGCCAGCCAAAGCGGCCAGAGTCTTGCGAGGCGGTCTGTCAGCAGTGTTTTCATGTGGTTGGGTGTCTCTTTGACAAACGAACTGGTGCTGGCGGTCGCCCGCCAGCACCAGCGTTGATGGTTGCCACCGGATTCGCTCCCTTCAGCAGATGTCATCCGCCTTCAGGCATGATCCCGATGATAGCTGGCCGATCACGGGCCGACGACAGCGCCGTCCGTCTGGCGGCTGACATTCATGCTGCTCAGAGTGATGCCATTGGAACCAAGGGTGCCGGCGTTGGAGAACTGCGTGGCCACAGCGTTCTTGAAGGTGGTCTCGTCCGCGTTCAGCGTGGGGTAGTAAGCGTGCAGGTAGCCCCACAGCGTGTACTGGCCGTTCTGCACGGCAGCGGCAGAGTAGTCGAAGCCTTCGTATTTCAATGCGATGGCACCACTTGTGATCGCCGCGCTGGCATCGGAGAGACCGGCATAGCCGAGGATGATGACTTCCTCACCAGGTCCGATCGCCTCAGTGACGCCATCGGAGTCGTATCCGGTGAAGTTGTTGGAGGTGAGACCGAGGTTGGTCACGAGGGTGCCACCGCTGGAGTAGCCGCCGTTGCCAGCCAGCGTGGAGCCGGTGCCGTCTCCCACAGCCCAGATCTGGGCGCTGTTGAGCGTGCCGCTGCCTGCCGAACCGGTGGTGGAAAGGCCTTTCCACTGCACAACGGGAGTGCCGATGCCGTACTTCGTCTCAGCCATCACGGTGATGCGGGTTCCGGAGCCGTTGTCGCGGCCCATCGGCAGCACCAGGGTGAAATGGTTCGGGTCACCGGTGAACAGGCTCAGCGGCTGCGAGCTGTTGCCATAGACCGCACGGAAGTGCTGGGCAGTGACGTTGGTGAACTGGGCGATGGCGGCGTTGTTGCCATTGGGATCACCCGCATCGACGCGGTTACGCAGGAAGCGGAACGGGATCACGGCCATGTTCTGGTTCGTGAGCGACGCGCTGGCGGCGCTGGTGGACTCCTTGTACACATCCGAGAACGCGATGCGTGGAGTCTTGGTGGTGCTGGCAGCAGCTCCGGCCTGGGTGGTGCCAAGAGTCACGGCATCCACCGTGGCCGCCGGAACGACGGACACCGGAGTGGTGCCCGCGACGGCGATCACGCCGGTGGCCGAACCGGACCAGGAACAGAAGACATAAACATCACCGGTGATGCCGGGGATGCTGCCTTTGAAGGTGGACTGGTTGGCGCTGGAGAGGCTGGAGGCATGGCTGTGGGCGATGCGAACGCTCGGAGCACCGCCCATCATGTTGATGATGGCGTTGTGCGTGCTGCTGCGGAAGGCGGTGGAACCGGTGACCACGATGTCAACGGCGGAGGTCTGCTGGGCCGTGAACAGGGCCAGCGCGATGGCGGAATATTTGAGAAGGGACTTCATGATTTCAGAAAACTTATGGAATGAACGGACAAAGGAATGTCAGGGAATGACGCCTTCGATTCAGGCGACGGAACGACGGCGGCGGCGGAACATCAGGCTGGCAAAGCCGATGCCCGCGAGGAGCATGCGGCTCGGCTCAGGCACTGCTCCGACATCGAAGGAGACCACACCGGCGCTGCTGATCGAGAAGGTGCCTTCATAGGAACCGACGCCGATGGTGCCAGTGGGTGTGGCTCCAGTGTTCAGGTGCAGGATGCGGTAGAGATCCAGACCGGTCGCATCAATGCCGCTGGCAGATGATGCTTCAATCGAGGTGCCGACCGCGAAGTAGTTGCTGTTGATCTGCTCGGTCCAGCCGCCCAGCGTGCTCGAAGCCAGGCTGACAGCCTCGGCGGAACCGAGACCATTGTCCGCCGTGCCGGAGAACAAACCGTTGATGGCATTGATCGCATTGGCCGTGTTGCCACGAGCCGTGCCACTGGTGAGTTCCGGAACCGCGCCGCCCTCTGCCACGGAGACGTAGTTCGTACGGCCGGGATCGCCGCCTGCATTGGTGGCGGCACCAGACCCGGTGTTGGAGTTGCTGCGCACACCCACGATGCTCCAGGACAGATCCGAGCGATCCGCCCAGTTGGCACCGTAGAGCGACGTGAGCTCCGCCCCGACATCCACCACGGAGGAGATGCTGGAGGTGGCGTCACGGAAGGTGGTGGCGTTGCCGCCATTGGTGACAGTGTCACCTGCACGGACGACGAGGTCCGTGCCTGCTCCCTGACCGCCAGTGACGCGGAAGCCGATGAGCAAGTCACCGAATGTGATGGTGGCGGCGTTCGCGGGGAAGGCTGCCACGGACATCCCAGCCACGACGAGCATGGTGAGAAGGTGTTTGGTTTTGATCTGCATGTGTTTGGTGTGGTGTCGGTTGTTTGAGTGAATGATCGCGCTGAGGAGATTCAGAACCATCATCGCCATTGACCGGCGAAGCTGCGGTAGCTGGAAGGCACGTGAGCCGCCAACGCTCGGTGGTTACGATTTGGACACGCCTCGAACCCCTCGTGCCCATGACTCGCGCGCACGGCTTCACGACGTGCGGAGACAGGATTCATCGGGTGGTCGGCGGCCATTGGACAAAGAGGGCAGCCGCAGCCTCACGACGAGGCGGCGACGCATGGCCGTTTATCAAGTCTTCCCGCCGGACGAAGCGGTTTGCGGTTAACAATCTGTAACTTTGGCGCCGTTCACGGCCTCTTGGCGGCGAGTTCGCGGCGCAGCACCTCCCGCAGCTCCACGATGCCGTCATGCTCGCGGTAACCGCTGGCGAGATGAACCACCGTGCCGTCCCTGCGCACCACGACAGTGCGTGGGACAAACTTCGAAAAGTAGCGCTGGTAACACTCCTGCTGCGGATCCGCCGCCATCGGCAGTGCCAGCTTCTTCTCACCGGCCATCGTGACCACTTCCTCACGCGTGTGGCCGCGTGCGATGCAGAGAATGGCCAGATCATCCCGCCTGCCCAGCTTTTGAAGCACCTCAGTCTCCAGATAGCGCATCTCCGTGAAGCTGAAGGGCACGCTGCTGGCGAAGAAGTAGAGCACCACGACCTTGCCACGCATGGCAGAAAGCTTGAACTCCCTGCCATCCATCATCCGGCAGGCGAAATCCGGCGCTGTTTCATGAAGCTTCACCAAGGTGGCGTCCCGCACGGCTTGATCGACTTCCTCCGCAAACACGGCAGATGAAAACAAAACAAGCGCGGTCAGGACAGTGATCAGGCGACGGATTGGCATGGCGGATGGCGAAGAGCGCGGACCTAGGGCCTGCCGGCATGACTTTGTCAAACAACGCTTCCGCCTCAGTTCTGAAGAGGCGGCACGGTCACCGTCGGCGGAGCGACCACCGTTCCCGGGGCCACCACTGCGGGCGCACCGTTCGGCGGCACGGCGGGTGTGAGGGCGGGAAGCGTGCTCGGCGGCAGCCAGAACACGAGGCGGTCAGAAATGCCGCTGGTGCTGGCGATGTTGAGTTCGAGAAGTTGCGGATGACGATGCAGCGCCTGCTCCTCCACCGGCTCGGCCCAGGACGGCACCCACTGCGCGGAATTCGTGTCAAAGGCCCGCCATTCACAGGTGGCGATGTCTTCGAACAGCATGACCTTGAGGCCCTGCTGATCATCCTCCTTGGGCCGGACTTCGAGCATGAGCCGGAGGCCGCCGCCGACGGCGGGTTCGGTGAACAACGTGACGATTTGATCGGGGCGGCCGTCAAAGGGCGAGGAAACGGCGCGCACTTCGAGCGAACTGACGTATTGCACGCCTTCCTGCGTGGTTTTCATGTTCACGGCGCTCCGCGGAGACAGCGTGGCGAAAAGCTGGCGGCCGAAGTGCACGAAGGCCTGCTTTCTGGCATCATGACGTTGCGCACGGCGCACGTCGTCGGCCAGGGTGAGAGTCCCCTGGGCAATGGAGTGCACGCCCGCCATCAGCAAGGCCACGATGAACATGACGATGACGACTTCGAGCAAGGTGAAGCCTTGAGGGCGATGCTTGTGCGCGAGGTGTCTCATGGCATCACCGTCCCTGCGATTGGAACAGCGGCGGGAAAACCCATGTCTCCGCCACGGCCTGCTGTGCTTCGGTGCCTTCCCGCCACTCGGCCATGACACGAACGGCGAAAAGCCCCTGCAACTCCGCACCGTCACGGTTTGCCAGCCCGGTCAGCGGCTTGCGGACGATGGTGAACAACACATCCCCTTCCTCGACCTTCTGAGTGTCGGCCTGCAACGAGGTCGGCATGGGCAGGCGGGTGTTTTCCAGCAGCAGTGATCGCAGCCTCTCACGCACCTCACCCTCACGCCGCATGTTGAGCGTGGTGTTGCCGAGCTGATTGACGGCTTCGACGAGGGCGACGACCGCAAGGCTGAACACCATGAGTGCCAGCAAGGTTTCGAGGAGGGTGAAGCCGCTCTTTTTCAAAAGTACTCCTCCATTTGGGCAAAGCCGCCCGTCAGCGGATCGAGCGTGGCGCTCACCCACGCCGAACCACGCTGCCAGCGGAGTGTGAGAGGCTCGCACAAGCCGCCGGGACGCAGCCACAGACGTTGTTCGTCGGCAGGCTCGAATTCATCGTAGCCGACCCGTTGCACGGTGAGTTTCATCCCGGCGGCCAGCTCTTGAAGCCTGACCTCTTGCTGGCGGGAAGTTTTCAGCGTGCGGGTCATGGCCTCCATCAGCACGCGTTCCGCAGTGCTGGCGGCCTGATGCATCTCATTCTCCTCCGCCATCCGGACCACCGCCCCCGCGCTGATGCCGATGATGAGTGCCGCGATGGCGAGCACCACGATCATCTCCAGCAGGGTGAATGCGGCGGCGCGTTTCATGGCGTCACCAGTTGCCGATGTCGTCCTCGGTGTTTTCCACACCATCCGCACCCAGCGAGAAGACGTCGTAGCCGCCGGGGTTGTGCTTGCCCGGGTTGCGATAGGCCAGCTTGCGGCCCCACGGGTCCACCAGCGCATCGGCCTTCACCTGCGCGCTCCAGCGACGCGGGCGCGGCTCGGCGGTGGGGCGTGTCACGAGGGCCTCCAGGCCCTGCTGCTGCGTGGGATAGGTCAGATTGGCGATCTTGTAGGAGGTGAGCGCTGTTTCGAGCGCCTTGATCTTGCCGCCGGTGGTGACGGTCTGCGCATTGCCTTCGATCCCCTGCACCATGACGGCGACGCTGCCGATGATGAGTGCGATGATGAGCAGGACGACCATCATTTCGAGGAGGGTGAACGCCTGGCGGGCGGAGTGGTGCGTGCGGATGTGTTTCATGGTGGTGGAAATCAACGGTTGAGCTGGCTGAGGGTGGAAAAGACAATGTTGATCATGCTCCAGACGAGGCTGCCGACAAGGGCGGCCATCAACAGGAGCAGCACGGGCTGGATGAGCGCCGTGACGCGTTCGATGACGCGGGAAAGCTGCGTGTCCATGCGCGTGGCCGCCTTTCCGAGCACCTCGGCGAGGTGGCCTGTGTCCTCGCCGATGCGGATGACATCCACGGCCTGGGATTCGAGCGCGCCGGTCTTGCGCATGGCATTGGACAGGGAGCCGCCGTCCCTCACCATCGCCTCCGCCTGGGTCAAGGCATGGCGCAGATGCACGTTTTTGACCGCGCGGCGCACCAGTTCGAGCGCCGGCAGCAATGGAACCCCGCCGCGCAACAGACTGCCGAGCGTCTCGAAGAACTGCAGCTCAAAGCGTGCGCGGCTGACATCACGGATGCCCGGAATGCCGATGAGGAGACGGTGCCACTGCCTTTGAAAAGCAGGCGTCTTCCAGACGGCGAACAGAACGAGCACCAGCACGCCCAGAAGGATCAGGATGAGCCACCACCAGTTCCGCAGCACGTCCGACAGCCCGAGACTGAAGCGGATGACCAGCGGCGGCTGTTTGCCAGTGCCGGTGAGGAGCGTCGCCAGCTTCGGCAGCAAGTAGGTGACCATGATGATGGCCAGCGCTCCGCCGGAGACGATGAGGAAGGCGGGATAAATCAACGCGCCGGTAACTTTGGCCTGAACGGACTCCATCAGCCGCAGATGGCGGGCCTGACGGTCCATGATTTCATCCAATGCGCCGCTGTTCTCACCTGCGGCGATCATGTTGCAATACAACTCGTCGAAGGTGCTCGATGCCTGACGCAGCGCGGCGGAAAGAGGCACGCCATCACGCACGCGGTCACGCACTTGCTTTGCCAGCGTTCCCAGCTTCGAAGCGCTGCGGTTCTCCATCGCCTGCAAAGCCTGCTCCACCTGCAAACCGGAGGCGAGGAGGTCCCCCATGTCCTCGGTGAAGCGGATCACGTCCGCCTTCGTCAGGCGCAGCGTGGTGTCAGCCGCGGCCTCGACCTTCTTTCCCTGCTCCGCCGACTGTGACTGGATCGAACGTGCCTGCAAACCACGCCGTGCGAGCAAACGCACGGCGTCACCGCGGTCCGCGGCCTCGATGGAGCCGGATTTGACCGATCCGTCGGCGGAAAGCGCTTGGTAGGCGAACGCGGGCATCACTCGACCTCCTCACTGGTCACACGGGAAACTTCATCGAGCGTGGTGACGCCATCCAGGGCCTTCTGCAGGCCGTATTCGCGCATGGTGGTGAATCCGTCCTTTCGCGCCTGGGTTTGCAGCTCGGCATCCATCGCCCGCTGGGAGACGAGCGTCTGCATCGCCGGAGTCATTATGGCGATCTCGTAAAGAGCGACGCGTCCGGAGTAGCCGGTGCCACGGCACTGCTGGCAGCCGCCCGCCGTGGCCTGGAACAGCTTTTTCCCCTTCGCCTCCATGAAGCCGAGCTTGGCGAGGTCCGCGTTCGTGTACTTGGCAGGCGTCTTGCAACTGCCGCACAGGCAGCGCACGAGACGTTGGGCGAGGAATGCGCGAACGGAGGAGCTGACGAGGAAGGGCTTCACCCCCATTTCGATCAAACGGGTGATGCCGCCGATGGCGTCGTTGGTGTGAAGCGTCGAAAACACAAGGTGGCCTGTCAACGAGGCCCGGACCGCGATCTCCGCCGTCTCCAGATCGCGAATTTCCCCCACCATGACCACATTCGGATCGCCACGCAGGATGCTGCGCAGGCCGCTGGCGAAGGTGAGCCCGATTTCCGACTTCACCGCGATCTGGACCACGCCGGGCAGCTTGTTTTCGACCGGGTCTTCGATCGTGACGATGCGGCGGTGGATGCTGTTGAGCTGCGAAAGGAAGGTGTAGAGCGTGGTGGATTTCCCGGAACCGGTCGGACCGGTGACCAGCACGATGCCGTTCGGCTTCGCGAGCAGGTTTTCGATCTTTTGCCGGTGCCCCTCGCTCAATCCAAGACGATCCAGGGTGAAGCGTTCCTGCCCGAGGAGACGCAAGCTCATTGATTCGCCTTCCACACTCGGAATGCAGGCCACGCGCACGTCGATGGATTGACCCTCGGCCTTCAAATGGATGCGTCCGTCCTGCGGCAGGCGCTTCTCGGCGATGTCGAGCTTGCTCATCACCTTGATGCGCGCAATCACCGCCGCCTGGAGCTGTTTGATGTTCTCCGGGACGGGAATCTCATGCAGGAAGCCGTCGATCCGGTAGCGGATGCGCAGGCTGTCCGGCTGCGGCTCGACGTGGATGTCCGTGGCTTTCTGCGCCAGCGCCTCGCGGATGATCTGATTGACGAATTTCACCACGGAGGCGTCCTCGTCCTCGCCATCGATGATGTTCGCCTCATCGCGAAGGTGCAGATCGTCCGCGGAACCACCGCGCGAGGCGATGAGGGCGTCGAAAGTGTCGGCGCCGACTCCGTAGAGTTGCTGGATGGCATTAAGCAGCTCCGTTCGCGGCGTGAGACACCAGCGGACGGGGAGTTCTGAGTGTCTGGCCACCGCCTGGCGGGCCAGGAGGTCGCAGGGATCATGGCAGACCAGCACGAGCTTGTGCGGCGCGGTGCTCTCCCCCGCGCGATCAAAGCCCACGGGAAACACCTGGTGCCGCACGGCGAAACGGGCCGGAATCATGCGCTTGAGCTCCGCCATGTCGTCCGGTTCCGGCTGCGGCGTCTCGATCCAGCTCCAGCCGAGTTGTCCGGCCAGATCCTTGGTGAAAGCGCGTTCATCGACCGCACCATTCTCGATCAAGGCGAGCACAGGCGAGATGCCTCCGGCCGCCGCCATGCTGCTGGCCGCCTCCAGATCTGCCTCGGCCACACCGACGGAACGTGCGCTGTTTGCGAGGATGGAAGTCATGACCATGGAACAAAGTTGCAAGTGGAGCGGCTCAATTCAACCTCCCAAACTTCACAACCGGCGACGTTACAGCAGCAATTGGTTGCGAAATTGTGGCTTGAGGACGCCGGCCGTGATGCTTGTTCATCTCTGGTGAAACGTTGATTCAAGCCGTGCGCTTCGTAGCGCGAGCGATACGGTTTCCATATATTGCTTCAAGAATTATTTCAAAAAATCTGCTTCCGGTGCTCTCTCAGTGTAATATCCTCGCTTCATGACCGGCCCCATCCATCCAGCATCACCGAAAGGCTCCGTCCTGCTCGTGGTGCTTTGCGTGGTGGCGTTGCTGTCGTTTCTGATCGTGAACACGGCTTTTGTCACCAACCAGCATGGCGAGACCCAGGCCGCGCGTCTCGGTCTGATGCGTGCGCATGAGCTGGCGGAGATGGGGGTGGCGGTGGCGGTGCATCCGATGATCAAGGCCGCCGATCCGCTGCTGCGGCGGAAGGTTTCAGAGATCGAGCGTTTTGAAGCCCGTCTGACGACCGCTGAATCGAAGCTGAACCTCAACAAACTGCTGGCCGAGCAGCAGACGCTGGTGCTGGAGCGTGTGTTTGAGGCCTGGGGGCTTTCCATCGCCGATGCGCAGGGCCTTGCCGCCATCTTGATCGACTGGACGGATGCCGATGACGTCAAACGCCGCCCCGACAGCGCGGAGAAGCTCGACTATCAGCAAATGAGGCCGGCCGTCGTGCCGCTGAACCGGCTTTTCAACTCGCTGGACGAGGTTGGACAGGTGCCGCGCATGGCCGAACTGGCGGCGACGATGCCCGACTGGCGCAAATGGTTCACTTTGAGAAGCAGCGGCCAGCTAGACCTGAACGCGGCCGAAGCGCCCGTCATCGCGGCCGTGACCGGTGCCATGCCGACGCAGGCGGAGCGGCTCGTCGAACAACGCAACGGCCTGGACCAGATCCGCGACACCGAGGACGACACGCCGCTCCAATCGTTGGACGAGGCACGTGCCCTGCTCGGGGTGGGCGATGGTGACTGGACGCCGGTGCAGCCACTGCTGACCTTGCAGGGACCAACGCGCCAGGTGACAAGCGTGGGCTTCGCCGCTGAATCCACCTATGTGATCGAGGTGGTGACCAGCGGCGGCCAGGGCGGATCACAGATCGCCGAATGGGTGGAACTGCCGGGTGAACTCCCACGCGAGGAGGTGCCGGAGTCATGAGCAAGCCGTCCCGCAACACGGTGCTGTGCTTCCCCGGCGAGATGGAGCGCGAGTTCTGGTCCTGCAATCCGGAAGGAGTGTGGAAACAAGAGACCCATGCCTCCGGCGGCGTCATGGGGATCGAATCGATCCTTTTCGACAGCGCACCGTTTTGGAGTGCCGGCATTGACGAATCGCAGGACACCGCCGTGGCGTTGCGTTGGGAAGCGCTGGGTCTTTCGGCCGAAGGCGACAGCCGCACGTGGATGCACTGGCCTGTCACGAAGCAGGACCAGCGTCTCCTCGTCGCAACGGTCGGCTTCTCGCCTGAAGCAGGCGAACCTGCGCTGAATTCCTTCCATGGGGAGACTTTCGAGCCCTCGGCTCTGATGCTGCCGCTTCCTGCGAACGGCATCGCCATCTGGACCGAGCTCGGGCGCCACATCGTTGCCTTGACGCGCGGGCCTGAGCTGCTGCACCTCACCGCCCTGGCCTCACGCCAGCTCGACGCGGATGCGGCGCTGGAGATCCGCGACCTGTTCGCCGCGCTGCAAGTCCATGGTTTTGCCCAGGAGGTGTCTTCCATCCGCGTCTGGACGCATTGTGAGACGGATTTCGTGCCGCAACTGGCCTGCGTGTTCACCGAGGCATCGGTGCTCAAGGAGCCGCGGCCCAGCCCCCGGCTGCCGAAGCGGCGTTCGCACCTCCTTCCCTCCAGCGTGGCGCAGCGGAGACGCGGCGACCGGCAGAAACAACGGCAGATGATGCTGCTGGCCGCTCTGGCGCTGGTTTTCCTCAGCTTTTTCGGCGCCTGGTGGGGACGACTGGCCTGGCGTGACTCGCGCGTGCAGCAAGCCGAGGCCAAACTGGAGGCAGTGCAGCCGCAAATCGCCCAGGTCCGCGAGGCGCAGTCGCGCTGGCTGGATCTGGAGGCGGCCTTGAATCCTGATTTGTATCCTGTGGAGCTTTTCCACCAGATCGTGACGCTGCTGCCGGAAAAGGGCGTGCGTCTGCGCGAGTTCCAGGTGGATGACACGCGGCTGATCATCAAAGGCGAAGCCACGAGCGTGAACCACGCGCTCGGCTTCCGCGACCGGCTGGCATCGTCGGCTGCTTTGAGCCGGTATGACTGGACCGTGCCCGTCCCGGCGATCCGGGAGGACAATCGCGCAGAATTCACCGCAGAAGGAAAATCCAACGGGGAGGTGCCGCATGAAAGCCAGTGAACGGCGCATGCTGATCGTGCTGGGAGCCGTGGCCGCGCTGTGCGGCGGGGCCATTCTTTCCCAGCGGCTGCTGCAGATGCAGCATGGCGTGGAACGGAAGGAAAACGGCCTGCGCCTGCGCCAGATGGAAGCGGATGCGCTGCTGGCAGAGGCTGATTTGTGGCAGCAAAGGCTCGCGTGGCTGGATGCCAGCCAGCCTGAGATGGCGAGCGAGAATCAAGCGAGCGAATCACTGCTGGACGCCTTGCTCAAATCAGCGGCCAAGCACTCGCTCACCGTTCAGAAACAGCAGTTGCACGAGTCTGTGGCAGGGGCGTTCCATCACGACGTCGGCGTGACCTTGACGGTGCGCGGAACATTCTCCTCTGTGTTTCGTTGGATGCACGAAATCCAGTCGCCCGATGCCTTTTGCTCGGTGCCCCAGTTGCAAATGACCGCCGACAACGCTGATCCGGCCCTGGTGGTCGCCAAAGTGCGCTTCCGCCGCCTGATGGTGCCTGCGCATGCCAAATCTCAGGAAGAAACGAGTTCATGAAGCGAGTGCTGCTGATTCTGATGCTAGGCCTGCGCTGCGTGGGCGCCCAGGACACCTTCCAGGTGCCCGAGCGCTATGACGCCAAGCGCTACGAGGCCGACTGGGCGCGGAATCCCTTCACACTTGAGACAGCCCCCGTCGCGGCACCGGACAATCCCTTTGCCAAGGATCTGGCGGTGGCCTCCTGCTACGGTGACAAGGCCAATCCCACCGTGGTGATCGTGAACACCAAGACGCGGGAGCGTTTCCCGCTGCGGAAAGGGACGGAATCCAAGCAAGGGTGGAGGCTGGGGGAGGTTCAGCTCGGTGCTTCACGCCAGAACATCACCGCTGAGATCTGGATGGGCAATGAGCGGGCCGTGCTGAACTACGACACGGAATATGTGAAGGCTCTCGCATCCACGGCACCCCCGGGTGCACCAGGTGCCGCAGCGGGCAAACGCCCCGGCGTTCCTGGCCCGGTGCCTGCCGCGCCAGGCACCATCCCCATGCCACGGCAGCCTCAAGACGGCAGGCTGCCGCCCGCAGTTCCCGCGACCACGGGCGTGCCTGGACCACGCGGCGTGCCAAACGCCATCGGGGCGGTCGGTGCTCCCGGGCTGGCTGGGGCGCCAGTGGCACCCGTCACACAGCTATCCAACACAAACACGGCCCCCGCAGCCACCGGAGCGGCCGGTTCACCGCAGTATTCGGACGCGAACTCGATCTCCGTCCCCAGAAGGCGTATCGCGCCCATGCCTCCCATCATGCCGTCAGCGCCGGGGCGCTGATCCTGGCC
>NZ_JACSRD010000176.1 GCF_014879935.1 Prosthecobacter sp. | reverse complement strand
GCTGTGCTGGGCCTGCCAGCTCAGCGTGGCATTGCTGCCGCTGCGCTGCACGCCCTGCGCGGCGGCGGCCCGCGCCCGCTCCACCCACGCCCCGGCCACCGCGAAGCGATTCACGGCGGCAGACGCACCGGTGATACCACCTTCGTATGCATGAAACCCCGCGCTGGCCTCGTCTGGGGCGGCGGTGAGCGGCGGCAGGGTCAGCAGGCGCTCCGCGGCGTCGAGCTGCGAGTCGCCATCGAAGTCGAGCATCCCGCCGAGGTTCAGCGTCACCGTCATGAGGTCCTGCGCGGCGTTTGCGAGGGTGTTTTGCCAGGTGGTGTAGGTGATGTCAGGGAGTAAGCCATTGTTCGTCAAACTGATCACCCCCGTGCTGCTGGAGAGCGAGCTGCTCCATCCGCTGTAAACCTCCCCCGAGGGTGGCTGCTGGATGGTGACGCTGATGGCCGCGAGCACCTGGGCGCGTGGGGTGTAGCCGGGTTTGTAGCGCAGGATGGCATCGACCACGGGCGCGAGGGTGGCCTCCAGGCGCAGCTCGGCGCTGTTGTAGATCGCGCCGGGGTCGTTGTTGGTGAGGAGGAAGTTGACCTGCGTGTTCGTGCCCGTCTGGCTGAAAGAGGTCGTCACCTCCGCGCCGTGCAGCGCCGGGGCGGCGAGCAGGAGCAGGCAGAGAGCGTGAGGTGCGCACGACATGGCCGCGAGGATAGTCCAGCCCTCGACCGTGGCAACGCGGACTGCGGACCTCGTGGGATTCCTTGGACTCCATGGACTCCTTGGACTGCGGCAGCCTGCTGCCGCTTTCGGCAGGCCAGCCTGCTGGCCGTCGGGCGTGTCTTGGGCTTCGATGACTCAGGGGCTATCGCCTTTGCGCCAGCGTGGGGTGTTTTTCGGGAGCCGGGAGACTTTGACGGCAGCAGGGCTGTCTCGGAAAAGCGGCAGCAGGCTGCCGCAGTCCAAGTGATGGCTCTCACGGAGCCGCCAAGCCCCAAGCGCCGGCACGCAGGCCTTGAGCGCCACCTTTGATGTCAGGGGGCGTGTATTGATGCACTTCCTGCCAGGTTTTGCCGCCGTCGATGCTGCGTTGGATGTTCGTGCGCTGCGTCTGGATGCTGATGAGCGTTCCAGAGTCGCTGGCGATGACTTTGCCTTCAGGCACGGTGGCGGGGAGGTCGCGCCAGGTTTGGCCGTCGGTGCTGGCGCGGGATTTTTTGCCGCAGAGCCAGAACTCGTTGCCCACGACGCTCAAACTCGCGCGTTGCGTGCCGGTGGCGTGCGGGCCGGTCCAGGTTTCTCCGGCGTCGGTGCTGGTGCAGGCGTTCGCGGCGTCCTTGTCGGTCATGACGAGCAGGCGGCCGTTGCAGAGCATTTCACCGCGACCGGTGGAGGCATCGAGACTCTTCGGCGCGAGCCATTTCCACGTCTTGCCGAGGTCATCGCTGGCGAAGAGGTTGCCAAACTTCGCGCCGGAGTCGCCGCGATTGTCACCGAGCGCGAGGAAGCGTCCGCTGGCATCGCCGCAATACACCGCGCCGACGTGATGCGTGCTCAATTTGCCACGCGGATCGCCTTTGAACGCGCCCCACATGCCGAAGGAGGTGAAGCTCTGCCCGAGATCGCTCGTGGCGCAGAAGGTCATGTAGCCGCTGCCGACGAAGGTGCCTTTTCCGGCCGCGATGCCCCAGGTTCCGGGCATCACGCGAGCATCGCCCTTACCCTCCGGCAGTTGCGTGGTGCCTTTCGTGAGGTGACGCCAGTTCAGCGCGTCATCGGAGGCCAGATAAATTGTCGGCGCCCCCCAGCCGACGGGCACGACGAACACTCCACCCGTGTACGCGACCGCCTTCGTGGCCCACGGCCCGTGATCGGCCCCTGGCGCGGCGAAAAAGCTCTGCGTCCACGTTTTGCCATCGTCCTTCGACACCAAAAAATGCGCGCCCCATGCCCCACGACGACAAACGCGCCGACTTTCGGGTTCGGTTTGAAGTCACCGCCGAAAGGAATCGCCTCACGCCGCTTCACATCCTCCGGGGATTCAATGGCGGCGATAGCGGACAGAGGGAGAAGGAAGAGCAATAGAAGCGACTTTTTCATGGGCGTGGCTGGAACGAACAGGGCTCTCTTTGTCTGACAGATGTTCTTGTCATCGTGCCATGACGTGTTTCAGCGCCGCCATCAAATCGAGCCGACGGAAGCTGAGACCGCTTTTCTCGTCCTTCACCTCCACGCCGGTTGTTTGGAAGATTTTCATCATCGCACTCGCGAGATCGGGACCGTGCGGTTTCCAGTCGTAGCCGCTTTTCTCGATCGCCTCGCGCAGGATCATCGCGGAGCCGCAGAGGATGGCGTTTGAGCTGCTGGTGGCGAGTGCAGGCACGAGAAGATCGATTTTGGCACTGCGGTCGAGCGTGACGATATCCTTCCCCGGCTTCACCGCGCCGATGGCGAAGCAGTTCGGCTGGCTCGCAGGCCACGAGATGCCTTTCGTGAAGTGGTGATTGCCCGCCGGAGCACTCACCCAGATGCCGAGCTCGCGGAGTTTCGCGAGTTTGGCGTCGATTTCGGTCGGCACGGGCTCTGCGTGCTCCTGATCATCCACTGGCGCGAGATTCACCGTCGTGATGCGATGCTCCGCATGATGATCGATCACCCATTGCAGCGCTTTGGCCAGCGAAACGCTGTCCGCGACCTTGCAGTGACAGCATTCGAGACTGCGCACGATGGCGAGCTGGTTGTTGTAGGCCACGCCCCGCTTGCCGCCGTGATTCACCGATGAAGGGATGCCAATCGTGCTGCCATGGTAGCCTTTGCCCTCATGTTTCGGATCGTTGTCACCATCCACCGCGTCGTAAGTGACCTTCACCTTGTCCCCCTGCCATTCCGGTCGCGACATCGTGCAGCCATCATCGAGCAACGCGAGCGTCTGACCTCTTCCAAAGCTCAAAACCTCCGCGTAAGCCTTCCAAGCCGCCGTGACGCCCGCATGCTCAAACTCGGCAGGCTGCGCAGGTTCCTGTGCGGCGGCTCCGAGGGCGGCGATGAGGAAAAGAAGTGTTTTCATCTGTCACCCAAAAACGTGCATCAAGCCGGCATTTCACCAATCAAGTGAGCTCACCCACAGATCGCAGCAATGCTTCACGAGTGTGAGCTTTGAGCCGGTAATTGCCTCGTTCGTGCAGCAGGTCGAGAGCGACTTGAAGAGAGGAGATCAGACCTTGCCGCTTTGCTTCGAGCAGCACGGCGGGCAGCCCCAGGCATGATAGACCACGGGTTTCCGCTTCGCGTTTGCCTTTGCGGTCATCAAGGAGGATCGCGGCGGCGTTCAACTCCAAGGCCAGGCAGATGGCCTCGGCCTCACCAGCGTCGATGGATTGCGAAACGACAGGCAGCAGCGGATGCTCGTGGATGTAGTGGATCTCGCACCACTCCGGAATGCTGTCGTGAAACTGCCGCAACTCAGTGGCCACCATCTCGGGAATGACCACCGTGCCAAACAAGCGCTGCAGCAAAGACTCCAGCCCGGCCTTCATCAGCGTCGTGAGCGCGGTGGTGTCACTGACGACGATCACGGCTCAGGCGGGCATCGCAGGTTGATTGGGGAAGAGCTTGTCGAGCGTCTTGAGATCGCTTTCAAGGTCGTCCACATCATAAGGCATCGGGATGCCACGCTGTCCCAGCAAATCCACAAACTGCGGCTTCGACAGCCCAAGAGCACTCCCAGCCTGCCCGAGCGTGAGCCGACCATCCATGAACAAGCCGATGGCGAGTCCAAAAAGCATGTCCTGCGGTCCACAACCGGACTGCGTGGCGAGTGAGTCTGGAATCTGAAGTGTCATGAAAGAAGACTAACTGCCGCCGCTCATGGGATCAAGTCTTGTGATGGCTGTCAGCGAGCCGTCAAAAAAGCCAGCAGGTCACGCAGTTCTTCGTTCGTTAGTGACATCACCAAACCGGGCGGCATCAGCGAGGTGCGGAGTTCGGTGCGTTTGACGATGTCAGCTTCGGGGAAGGATTTTTCTTTGCCGGTGAGGTCGCGGAAGACTTCGGTGCTGGAGGAGCGCAGCAGGATGCCGGTGAAGGTGGTGCCGTCTTTGAGTTCGACGACGGAGGGATAAAACTGCGGCGCGACCTCGCGATGCGGCTCAAGGATGGAGCGGAGGATGGCGGCGCGGTCGCCCTGCTGGGCGATGAGGGTCAAATCGGGACCGACGACGTTGCCGCGACCGCTGTGGCGATGGCAGGACGAGCACAGAGCGACCTTGCTATTGAAGAAGATGCGGCGGCCAGTCTCGGCATCGCTTTGGCCTTCGAGGAGTTTGAGCCAGGCGGCGGTGTCGTCGAATGCGGTCCGGTTGATGGTGAGAGAGCGTGGAAGAGCACGCTGCGCTTCATCGCGGATGATGGCGTTGTCGCTTTGGGCGAGTTTTTGCAGCAGCGCGGTGTCGTCGGTGCCGAGGATGGCCTCGGCGCGGAGTTGCGGGCTGCGTTTGTCATCGGCGGCGATGTCGGCGCTGGCGCGGCGAGCGGCGAGGGTGCGCACGGCTTCGAGTTGGAGGACTTCATCGTCGCTGTTCGCGAAGTCGCGCAGGAGTTCGAGTGTGAGGGCTTTGTGCGTCGGCGGCGCGAGGCGCAACGCGTAGCCTTTGAGGCGGGCGGGCGTTTTGGGATCGGTGATGCGCTCGACGAGCACTTCGGGGTTGGTGACGCCGGCACCGGGTTCGCCGCGCAGCGTGTTCCAGGTGGCGAGCACGGCTTCGAAGAGGCGGAAGTCGAGCTTTGAATCGCTGAGCATGGCCTCGACCTGCGGCTGAAAGTTTTTCAGCACGGCATCGGCGATCCAGCGCAGGCACTCGAAGCGCATTTCGGAATCGGAATCGTCGAAAAAAGCACGCACCCATTTCGCATCACTCAAATCAGCACGACGCATCGCGACGAAGGCCCACACGCGATCTTGAGGCGTGAGTGCTTTCACGGCTTCGATGCTCAGTTTGGATCTCGAAAGCGCGGTCAAAGCGGCGTCGGCGAGGTATTTGTCGCTTCCACGGGCGAGTTGGAGTAATTCGGCCACTTCGGGTGTTTCGCGACCTTCGCGGAGTTCTTTGGCGAGAGCGGCTTCGGGCGTTTCGGGCTGCTTTTTGGCGATCCAGGGCTGTTTTTCGATTTCGAGTTTCCACAAGCGTCCGCGGCCATGAATCGGGTAGGAGCTGAAAACCCAGTCGGTGAGGTAAAACGCGCCATCTGGGCCTTGGGCCATGCAAACGGGGCGGAAGAAGTCGCTGCCTTTTACGAGCGGGATGCGCTCGGAGGTGTAGCCCGCGCCTTTTCGCGTGAGCGGGAAGTAATCGATGCTGTGATCACTCCAACTCGGGATCATGACACCGCCGCCGAGCTCCACGACGGCGCAGGGGCCTTCACCACTCGGATGCACCATGCCGAGCGTGCCGCGCAGCTCGCCATTCCACGCGACGAAGGGATGCACCGGCGCGCTGCCATAGACCCATTGGAAGCCATAGTCCGCGCCTTCGACGATGTTCAGCAAACGGCACGGCGGACGACTGCCGGGATCGTTTTCCGCAGCGAAGATTTCGCCATCGGCACGCACGAGCAGGCCAAAGGGATTCCAGAAGCCGCGGGCGATGCGGCGCAGGCCTTTGCCATCGGCGGTGCAGCGGAAGACGCCGCCTTCACCGCGACCGCTCACCTTGGCGCCATCGGTGCCGGTGAGAGTCCAGTCTTTGCCGAAGTTTTCGCCGAGCGAGAAGACGAGGCCGCCATCCGGATGCCACGCCATGCCGCTGAGGCCGTTGTGCGGGTAATCGGCCACGGTGTCGAGCGTGGCGAGGTTTTCTTCCGTGTCGCCAACACCGTCTCCATCGCTGTCCTTCACGCGCAGCACACGATCGCGCTCCGCGAGGTAGATCCAGCCATCGGGGCCGACCTCGACATGCATGGTGGCATCGGTTTTGTTGTAAAAGACGCGCCGGTTTTTGCCGTCGGCATCGAAAACGAGAATCTCGTCATGCTGCGGGCCTTCGTAACCTTCCGGCCGGAAGTGCGTGTGGCACGCGGCGAGCCAGATGCGGCCTTTCTCATCCACATCGATGCCCGTGGGCGTGACGAGCGCGGGGTGCTCGGCAAGCAGCGTCATCTTCACGCCGGGCTTCAGCGTCTCGATCTGTGGCGCGAGGTCGGTGGGGACGACGGGGGCCTTTGGCGGCGGGCCGGACTGGGCGAGGGCGGCGAAGGGGAGGAGAAAAAGGAGAAGGGATCGGTGCATGGAGAATTGGAATACGGACTGGCACCACTCAGTTTGCGGTTGCGGCTCGCTTTACATGCGAGTGCTTGAGTTCAGTAAGTCGCGCGACCGCCGGAGAGATCGAAGACAGCGGCGGTGGTGAAAGAGCAGTCTTCGGAGCAGAGCCAGGCGACGAGCGCGGCGGCTTCCTCCTTTTTGCCAAAGCGGCCCATGGGAATCTTCGAGAGCATGTAGTCGATGTGCGACTGCTGCATCTGCGCGAGGATGTCCGTGGCGATGACGGCGGGCGTGACGGCGTTGACGGTGATATTCGAGGTAGCGAGTTCCTTGCCGAGCGATTTGGTCAGTGCGATGACGCCGGCTTTCGAGGCGCTGTAGTGCGCGGCATTCGGATTGCCTTCCTTTCCGGCGATGGAAGCGATGCTGACAATGCGGCCGTAGCCGTTCTTCAGCAGATGAGGGACGACGCTGCGGCAGCAGTAGAACGGGCCGTTAAGATTGATGTCCATCACTCGCTGCCAGTCAGCGGCATCAATCTCCCAAGTCTTCGCGTTACCACCGGTGATGCCGGCGTTGTTCACGAGGATGTCGAGCTTTCCAAAGGCCTTTACCGTGGCCTCGGTTGCTGCTTGGACGGAGGTGAGATCAGCGAGGTTCACCGTGGCGGTATGCACCGTGTCCGGCGTCCCCATCTCCGCCGAAGCCTGCGCGAGCGCCGCCGCGTCCACATCCCACAGCGAGACACGAGCGCCGGAGGCGAGAAGACGTTCGGCGATGGCGCGGCCAATGCCGCGCGCGCCTCCGGTGACGATGGCGTTGCGGTTGTTGAGGTCGATCAGGTTCATGAATGGTTGGTGATTGGATCAATCAAATCTCCGTCCACTGACCGGGCACGGGCACAGGGTAGCGGCCTTTGTCATCGGACTTGATCGGCGGCTCGCTCTCATATGTGAGCTGATCGATGCCGGGGAACCATTCGAACTTCGACGCGAGCGCCTCTTCCCATGTCACGCTGCGTCCCATGTGCATGGCGGCGCGGCCCATGATGGCGGCGAGGTTGGAATGCGCGGCACGCTTTGCCTGGTTAAAGGGCTTGTTCGTGCGGATCGCCTCCAGGAAGTCATTCCATTGGTTTTGCCACACGGTGTGCTTTTCCTTCGGCGCGCGCCATTCGATGTTCCTGCGGTTGGTGTTCTGGTCTTTGTAGATCTCCACATCGGCGGCATGCGTGTTGCCGGAGAACTGCACGGCCTTCTTACTGCCATGCACATAGGTGGCGAATTGGCTCTGAGTGTTCGAGATGTAGCGCACGGTGTGCATGGCCCGCGTGCCGTTGGGGAAGGTCCACTCGACATTGAAGGCATCGAGGTTCTGGCTGCAATCCTGGCTGTTCGCGACTCGTCCGCACACACCCTGTGCGGAGACGGGCAGCGCATCGTGCAGCCAGCAAAGCTCGTCGATCTGATGGATGTCCATCTCCGCCCAAAGACCGCCGCAGACCCAGTAGAACTTTGTGAAGTTGCGCAACTGCCACTCCAGCTCGCTTTTCTCCGCAGGCTTCGGCCCGAGCGGCCCCACCGGTCCCATGCGGTAGGCGCGGGTGTATTGCAGATCGCCCAGCTCACCGGCGCGGAGGCGGCGGATGAGTTCCTCGCGGTTCGGCGAATGACGGCACATGAGCCCCGCTGCGATCTTCAAGCCCTTTTTCTCAGCAGTCTCGGCGGCGGCGATGACGCGACGCACGCCAACGGGGTCGGTGGCGAAGGATTTTTCCATGAAGACATTCACGCCACGCTCCACGGCATACTCAAGCTGCTGCGGACGGAAACCCGCATAGCCGGTGAGCAAAACGATGTCGCCCGAGCCGGGCCGGAGCACGTCGATGGCCTTCTTGAAGGCATCAAAGCCGATGAACTGGCGCTCCGAGGGCACGTCAATGCGCTCTTGAAACTTGTCGTAGAGAGCCGTGTGCGACCGCTGCAACCGGTCGTCATACAGATCGGCCATGGCGACGAGCTTTGTGGTGCTGCCGACGGCCTCCATCGCATTGGCAATGGCACCGCTGCCACGCCCGCCACAGCCGACAATGGCAAGCTGAATGGTATTGCTGCCGGCTGCATGAACGTGCGGTATCGCGATCCCGGCCAGTGCGGATGCGGCGACGGCTTTGCCGCTTTGCTGGAAAAAATCACGGCGAGTGAGATGGGCTTGGCTGGTTGGGTTCATGGCTGGATTGGGGTTGGATGGGATTGTTTGTCTGGATCAAATCATCAGAGGTCCGCGAGCACCTCGCTGAGCTTCACCTCGTGTCCGATTTCGAGGGAGCGTTTCGCGGCTTCGAGCGCGGCGATGACCTCGACCTCCTCCTCGATTGGCACGCTTTCCTTGCCAGTGATGACGAGATCGAGGAATGCCTCCAGCAGGTAGGCGTACAGGTTCGTCAAATCGGGCGTGATCGTTCGCCAGCCCTTCTCGCCGTAGAGATTGATCTGGTAGCCGCCACGCATCACTTCCTTGTCGGCGACCATGAGCACGACATCGCGCTTCCCGCCAAAGCGCAGCCGCGCGATGTTCGCGCCGGGCTTGCCGACGTTGATGGCGCTCACGGCTCCCTTGCCAAGCACGGCGTAGGCCATCGAGAGCGCGTGGATGCCGTAATAGACGAGTTCGTTGCCGCAGATGACGCTCGCGAGATGCACCTCGCCGAGTTGCGGCAGTTCGTCACGCAGCTTGATGATGTCGGGCACGAAACGCAGGCTGCTGGCGGACATGAAGCGCGTTTTGGTCTCGCGTGCGAGCTTTGCCACTGCGGCGGCCTCGCGCGCGTTCATGGCGAGCGGTTTGTCGCAGAAAGTGGGCACACCTTTGC
Source organism: Prosthecobacter sp. (assembly GCF_014879935.1). GTDB lineage: Bacteria > Verrucomicrobiota > Verrucomicrobiia > Verrucomicrobiales > Verrucomicrobiaceae > Prosthecobacter. The sequence continues at coordinate 46,477 of NZ_JACSRD010000176.1, read as the reverse complement.
GCAGTGGATGCTCCGCGCATTTCCACTGCGCGCCGCTGCCGTCATCGACGATCAGCACGGCATCCACGCCATCGCAGCATTGCTCGGGCGTGTCGGTCACGGTCTCGATGCCACAGACATCCGCCAGCGCGCGCGCGGCGGCTTTGTCGACATCCCAGATCTTCACCACGCGTGCGCCTTCGAGCCTGCGGCCCGATTTGACGAAGGTGCCTTTGAGCTGCTTCGCCTTCTCCTCATCCCAACCATTGAACGTGGTGGAGAACGCGGTGCCGTGATGCGAGCCGGGCATGCGCGGCGCGGCAGGGTCATTGTAAGTGGGGGCATACGTCGCCGCAGAGATGATGCCGAGCTTCAGCGGCGCTGATTGAGCGAGCAGAGGAGTGCCAGCCATCGCGGCGAGCGCACCGGCGGAACGGGAAACAAACGAGCGGCGGTCGAGCAGTGTATTCATGATTGTTGAGCTACTTGGTGATCGGATGCGAGATGCGGAGGTAGGCGAAGAAATCGCGGAGCTGCTGCTCGCTGAGCCCTTCGAGCAATCCTTCGGGCATGAGGCTGCGGCCCATGGGAGTGACGGCTTTGATGTCCTGTGCGCCGAGTGTCACATCCTGGCCGTCGAGCCCGCGCAGCACGGTGACTTGATTGTCGCGATCCACCTGGAAGCCGCCGATGCTGCGGCCGTCCTTCGTCTCGATCGTGATGAACTGGAAGCCCTCGCGAATCTCGGCGTTGGGATTCACGATGCTGATGATCATGGTGCCGAGATTGTCGCGCTGATAAGTCGTGAGTTCGGGGCCGATGGCGCCGCCCTTAAAGAAGAGTTTATGGCAGCTCGCGCACCGCTGCATGTAGGTGGCCTCGCCTTGATAAGGATTGCCAGCGCCGCGCGTCAACGCCGTCTCGACGTCCACGAGCTTCTTCTTGAAATCGTAGCCGGTGGTCGTCGCTTTCGGGAAAAGTTTCGCCGCCGCTTCGCTGATCGCTTTGTCACGGTTCATGCGCAGATGATCCGCGATGTCGCCCGGCACGAGCGAGAGGCTGAGCTTGCCTGATTGCAAACCTGCCATGAGCGACTGCGTCCACTTCGCGCGACTCGAAAGCAGCGTGAAGGCCGCCGCGCGCGCATCTTCCGGGAGCTTGGGCAAAGACTCGATCGTGCCTGTGGCGATGCTGTCCTGGTCATACGCGCTGAGCGAGGCAAAGGCGGCCTTGCGCAATTCCGTGCTGCGATCCGTGGTGGCGGCCTTTAGCAGCACCGGCACGGCATCGGCGCTGCGCACTTCGCCGAAGCTGCGCGCGTAAAGCAGGCGGTCTTCGGGTTTCGCTTTGGCGTCGCTAACGATGGCGAGCGCCTCCTTCACGGCGGCGGCATCGCTTTGCCGCAGACGAATCGCGAGCGATGCACCGCCGGACGAAGCCATCGCGGCGATCAACTCCTCGGGCAGACCGGTCATGGCGCGTCCGCGATACGCTTCTTCAAATCCCTTGAGCAACTGCGCGGCTTGCTCCTTTCCCGGCGCGAGCTTGAGGAGTTGCGCGATGAGCAGCAGCTCCCGCCGTTTCCCATCCACGGCAAAACGACGCACGACACGCGGCAGCACCTGTTGCATCACAAGCGGCTCGTCCCACAGCGCGCGCGTTTTGAAAACGTCCATCACCTCGCTGGTGGCAGACGGAATGCGCGCCTCAAACACCCACCAGCAGAGCAGCGGGATGTAGGGATCGTTCACATCCTCGTCGTGCTCCATCACGGCACCGACGAGCGGAAATGCCTGCACGTCGGCAAGGCGCCGCGCGGTGCAGGCGAACTGCGAGCGCACCTCGGCATCCTTCTCCGCCGCGGCCTGCGCGACGAGCGCATCGAACACATTGGTCGGCAGCAATTGAGCTTCCTTGCGCGCGGGCGGCAGGCCGAGATTGCGGTTGATGCCGTATTCGTCGCCGAGCAAACGCGCGGCCCACGAGCGCACCGATGGATTCACATGCTTCAGCGCGAGCACCGCCGTCGCATCGTCGAGGCCGCTGGATTGATGCAGCGCCCACAGCGCATTGAGTGCGGCAAGACCGGCGTCCTTCGCGATCACAGCCTTCAACGCGGGCGCGGCCTTCGGATCCTTGCGCTCGCCAAGCAAACGCACGGCGATGTGGCGATGCCATTTGTTCGGATGGCCGAGCAGCGCGACAAGCTGCTCCGTGCTCTTTGCGGCGAGATTGATGTCCGCCTCGAGCTTTGCATCCTTGCCCGCGATTCGGTAAATGCGTCCGGTCGTGGGATCGATCTGGTTTTGGTAATGCTGACCGTGCGCGATGTAAAACTCGTACATGTCCGAGACGAACATCGAGCCGTCGGGCGCGTTCGCGATATACACGGGGCGGAAAGCAGCATCGCTGCTCTTCACCACCACTCCGTGATCCTTCGTGTCAAACGTCGAGCCGCGCGGGATGCGCTGGCTGGCGATGACTTCATTGTGCAGCGGATCGATGGCGAACAACATGCCCGCAAGCGCCGGCGGCATCGCGCTGCCGTCGGCGAACGCGCCGAAGTGCGTGAAGCGCACGACGGGATCGGTCGTGGCCATCATCGGCAGATCGCCAAACGCATACGGATTGCGCGGCGGGCCGAACTTGCCGGGCGTCACGCCTTGCATGAGGTAGAAGCCGCCCTGGATGTAGTGCCAGCCGCGCGTGTTGCCGCCGTTGTGGCCTGAGTAGGCGCGGCCCTGCGCGTCCATCTCGACGCCAAACGTGTTGCCCCCGCCTTCGGCGAAGATTTCAAACGCGCGCGTCTCCGGGTGATAGCGCCAGACCATGCAGCCCTCGAAATGCGCGCCGGGAGAATCCGGCGCATCGAGCCCGGGCCTGCGCACGCGGCAGGAGGTGCCGCTGCCCTGGCAGCCGTAAAGCCAGCCATCGAGTCCCCACGCGAGGCCGTTTGCCTGTGCGTGCGTGTCTTCAAATCCGAAGCCGGAGAGATGCGTCACGGGCGGACCATCGGGCGCGTCGTCGCCGTCCTGGTCCGGATAGAAAATCAAATATGGCACATGCATCACCCACACGCCGCCGCGGCCGCGCACGGCTGCATTTGCCATGTTCAGGCCGTCCGCGAAGACCTTGTGCTTGTCGTAAACACCGTCGCCATCCGTGTCTTCGTGGACCGAGATGATGTCCGCGCCGTGAACATGATTCGGTGGCGCAACGGGCTGCTTGTCATAGACCGCGCGGTAGTATTTGTCGCGGCTCAGCATCGTCAGGCCCGCTGGATACGGATACTGCCGCGTCTGCGCCACCCAGATGCGCCCGCGCTCGTCAAAGCTGAAATGAAAGGGTTGCGCGATCTGTGGATCGTTCAGCACGAGATCAACCTTGAGACCATCGAAGGCGTTCATCTTCGCCGCGGATTCCGTCGGCGGCAGCTTCGGCCCATGCACCTGCTCGGTGCGGCCCAGCACGCGTTGCGACTCGTGGAAACTGTCGAACGCCGCGCGCGCGGGTTTTTGTGCGAGCGCGTCGCCCGGCTTGTAGTCATCGTCGGCGCGGAATTCCCATTCGCCCTCGAAGATGCATTCCTGCTCGTAGTTCATGATGAACGGCGCGTCGCCGAGGAAGCCGCCAGGGCCGGACGTCACATGCATTCGGATGGCGATTTCGTTCCACTCGCCCTTGCGCAGCGTGCCGACGGGAACCTTGTGGCGGAAGAGCGTGCTTCCCGCGCTCTGGTAGTTCGGCGGAAATGCGCCGCCGGTGCCGATCTTCCTCCCATTCACCCACACTTCATGCGCGCCCGCGAGATCACGGATGTTCACGCCGACGGATTCTTCAAACAAGTTGCGCTCGTGCTTCGCGAAGAAGCTGTCATGCACCTTCACCCAGGCGCGCAGCCATGCGGTGCCGGTGAAATCTTGTTTGCCGGGGACTTGGACCGTCTGCCAGTCGGCGGCGTGAGCACTGGCGACGAAGGCCAGTGACAGAAGAAGGCGGAGCAGGTTTTTCATAAGGTGTGTGCAGAAATGCAGGCTATTTCCCGGGCACTGGCCGGCCCAGGCAGATGCGGAAGCCGTCGCGGGAGTCGGAATAGGTCACGCTCCGGATTCCCAGCCGGACGGCGCAGCGCGCGTTTCCCGGAACATCGAAGTAGTTTCCACCCCGGCACACGGGGCGTGACACGGTGCGTTGTGCCGCATTTTCATAATAGACCTCCTCGTGCCCGCCCTTCGGGTCGAAGTGATCAATGACAAACTCCCACACGCCGCCGCACATGTCGGCCAGACCGAAACCATTGCGGCCCTTTTCGCCATAGTGATTCACGGGTGAGATGAAAGGAAAACCATCGCTCCACGGCACCTTGGCGAGCGGCCATGCTTTCGTGCGGCCCGGCAGGACATCCATGCTGGAGATGTTCAGACGGCCTTCGCCTTCCTCGATCTCATTTCCCCACCAGAAATAGCGGCTCTCCTTGCTCCCACCACGGCATCCATGCTCCCACTCCGCCTCCGTGGGCAGACGGTATTCGAGGCCGTCTGGCAAACGGCCTGCTTTGCTTTCCTGTTGTGTCAGCCATTGGCAAAACGCCTTCATGTCGTTGTAGCTCACGCACACGACGGGAAAGACATCCTTGTTCGGAAATCCCCAGTTCGGATCACGCCAGCTCTTGCCTGCCATTGATTTCCACGGATGCACGACCTTCGTCGTGACGTGATAGCCATCCCATTCTGGATCGAACACCTGAGTCTCTCCGCCGGGCTTTTCGGCATCGGTCACATAACCGGACTCTTCCACGAAACGCCGGAACTGTCCGACGCTGACCTCGGTGCGGCCCATCCAGAAGCCGTTCTTCACGCGCGTCAATCGCGGTTGCTCGCCCTCGAACGACTCGCGCGTCGTCCCTGGCTGCGCGCCACCTTCGATTCCCGTAGCCCACTGCTTTTCCTCCGGCGTGCTGCCCATCATGAATTCGCCGGGCGGTATGAAGATGACCTCCAGCGTCACGCCACCACCGAGGTCCGCTCGTTTCGCCTCACCCTTGGCCGGTTCGGCGGCATGAAGCGCCACGATGGACAAGAAGAGACTGCAACTGGCAGCCGTGATCGTCGGGATGAAAAGGAGGCGGCGATTCGGTTTCATGGAAAGAATTCTTGAGCGTTGAGATTTCAAATTTTCACCACCTGACCCGTGCGGGCGGATTCTTCGGCGGCGAGGCAGGCGCGAACAGCTTCGCGCGATTCCTCGGGCGTGATGACGGTGGGTTTCTCGCCGATGGCGACGCAGTTCACAAAGTAGGCGAGTTCATCGCGCAAAGCGCCGCGCAGTTGGCCGTGGATCGTGGGCCAGTAGGTCGTGTCGGGGCAGCGGGTGCCTTTGCTGTCCACGATCATCAGATTCGGATGCGTGTCGTGAATCGAGATCGAGCCCTCAGTGCCGACAATTTCGAGACGCTCGTCGATTTGAAACGGCGTCGTGTCCGGCAGGCACCACACGGACTCCAAAATGCACGACGCGCCGCTCTCCAGCCGATACATGACGTGGCCGAGGTCGGGATTGGCGTGCTGGCGGAACTGCACCGTCTGCGCATACGCGGACACGGCGCGTGAGCCGCTGAACCAGAACATCAAGTCAGTGTCATGCACGCCATCGCCGATGATCGGGCCGATTTTGTCGAGCACCGATGCACCGACCCACGCGGGCAGATTCCGTCGCGCATACATCGAAATGATCCTGCCGATCTTCCCCGCCTCGATCTCCTGCTTCGCGGCGGCGTAGCGTGGATTGAAGCGACAGATGTGGCCGACCATGAGGAAGCCCTTCGCGGCGTTGGCTGCGCTCACGATCGCGTCACAGTCAGCGACAGTCGAAGCCATCGGCTTCTCCAAAAAGACATGCTTCCCGGCTTGAAGCGCAGCGACGGCGGGCGCGGCATGCTGATCCCACATCGTGGTGATGCTCACGGACTCCAGTTCAGGATCGGCGAGCATCGCGTGGTAGTCGGTGAAGATTTTCTTCGCGCCGAACTTCTTTGCCACTTCGGCCAGACGTTCGGAGTTGCGCGTGCAGACCGCGTAAAGTTCGACATTGGGAATCGCCGCAAGCGCTTCGCAATGCTTCTCGCCGAACCAGCCGAGACCGAGGATGCCGTGTTTCACTTTTTTCATGGTGTGATGAGTAAGGGTGGATATCAGGGATGAACGGGACCGTCGCATTTGCCCAGAGCGGCGAAACCACCGGCACTCGCGAGCACGCGGAGCTTGAGCTGGTAGTTTCTCGTCTCGCCCGGTTCGACGAACTGCTTCGCGAGCTTGTGCTTGTCACGCGCGCTGCCCAGCAAGGAACCGGAGAACGGTTCGAGGCCGCTGACATAAGAGCCGCGTGGACCGTAGTGCTGCCAATTCGCCATGCGCGGCAGCGCCTTCTTCGGATAGCTGATCTCCAGGCCGAGCTTAAGCTTGTCGTTGATGAGGCCGACGCGACACCAGCCATCGCGCTCCGCCGCCGTGTCCACGATCAATCCGCGCTCGCCCATGCCCGCGTGCTCGGGCAGTGAAGCGGGCACCCGCTTGAGCTTGTTCATCGCCGCCGCAGAAAGCGGCTGCACGATGTCCTGCCCCGGCGGCGGAGGCACGATCCAGTATTCGGACTTGCCGCGATAAACAAAGCGCGCGCCCTGATCGAGCAGCGGCCAGCCGAGATTGCAATGGTAGAGCCAGTGATGCGCTGCGCGCATGTCGCCGCGATTCGTAACAGCGTCTTCGATGTGAATCTCAGGCACGCCAAGGGTGCATCGGATCGTGCGACGAATCTCGAACACCGGCCCGAAGAAGCGCGAGTCGCGAATCACGAGGCCGAGTTCCATTTCGTGACGGCCAAAATGCGGATCTGGATTTCGCAAAGTCTCGATCCGCGCAGGCTGACCGGAATAGCGGCCATGCAGCGAGGTCCTCACGCCATCCTCCTCGCGCGGACCGCCCATGTATTCCGGGCCGCAAGTCGTCACCAGTCCGCCCGCCCAGCCGCGCAGCCACTCGATGCCCGTGTGATACGCCGGACTCGGCGGCAGGAGGCCATTCGGCGAGAGCCAGGCGAGCGCAAACTGATTGAAGCTCGCGTCCACGATGTCGCCGCCACGATCCAGCGCGACGGTGAAACGCAAACCCGCGCCCGTGTCGAAAAACGCCACGCGCGTCGCACAACCGCCGCCCGCGCCAGGCGAATCGAGCGTGCCGGTGCGAATGCCTCCGAGTTGCAGCGCGTTTTCAAATTTGGCGAGGTCTGGTTTCATCGTCTGGTTCTCGTCATGATTCACTTCACCACGGCGGCAGCGCCATCGTGCCGCCATCGAGCACGATGGACGTGGCATTGATGTAGCCCGCATCGTCGCTCAGGAGAAAAGCGGCGGTCTGCGCGATGTCTATGGGCTGGCCGAGGCGGCGTGCTGGAATGCGGCGCGCGACGTCGGCGTAAAGCTCGGCGACGGGTTTGTCCCAGCCCTCGCAGCTCGCTGCGAGCATCGGTGTGTCGATGGTGCCGGGGCAGATGCCGACGACGCGCACCTTGCCCGCGTGATCCACCGCAAGACAGCGCACCAGGGATTCGAGCGCGCCCTTCGACGCGCAGTAAAGCGCGTGCGCCGGGAAGCCGATGAACGCCGCCACGGAGGTCGTGATGAGAAACACGCCCTGGCCTTGCTGTTCCATCACCGGGATGGCGTGTTTCGCGGTCCAGAACACGCTCTTCACGTTCACGCCCATGAGTTTGTCCCACGCCGCGTCATCAAACTCCGTGACCTTCCCCTTGCCCCAGACCCCGGCGTTGCAATGCACGCCGTCGATTCGGCTGTAGTGATCCAGCGCGCTCTTCACCATCGCCTTCACGCTGTCTTCTCGCGACACATCAGCGAAAACGAAGCGAACGTCGTGACCAGCGGCGCGCAGCTCCTTTTCGAGTGCTTCTCCGCGTTCCTGTTGATTCGATGCGATGACCACTCGCGCACCGAGCGATGCGAAATGCCGACTGCACGCCTCGCCAATGCCCGACGTGCCGCCGGTGACCAGAATGACCTTGTCCTTGATGTTCATAATTTTACCTCCAGGGAAGATCGTCTTCGTTCTCGAACTGCATGTATTCGATGACCGCACCGTCCTTCAGCATGAAGGCCACGGTGAAGTTTGGCGAAGGCTGGAAGGGCTCGAGGATCACATCCTCGCCCTTGATCGCTTCATGAATGTCGTCCACGCGATACGCGACGTGGGGCAGGTCACGCACCGGGCCGGTGACAGGACTATCCGGCTCAAAGCGCAGATACTCGACCTTGTAGGGATGTTTGCGTGGGTCTGTGACCCACACCTTGGTGTCTTCAACGAAATACTCGCCGGGATGACTCTCGTCCGTCGGCAGACCGATGTGATGGAACTGGCGCATGGTTGTTTATGGGCTGGATGACTGGCGCGAGGCGATGGCACGGTCCGCCATGCGGAAGAAATCATTCTCCGGGGCGTATCCGAGCACCGTGCGGGCACGGGTGATGTTGATTTCAAACGGGTGATACTTCGGGTTCGGAATCTCCACCGTCGGCACACCGAGCTGTTTGGACAGGTAATCCGCCGCGACGCGGTAATCGAAGGCCGACGGCCCGGCGATGTTGAAGGCCTGGCCGAATGCGGACGGATTGTCGATCATGCGATCAAAAGCCTGCATCACGTCATCGACATGCACGATGTGCCGACGCAGCGGCGCGCCGTTCGCGTCCGTGAGGATGGGAATGCGCTCCTGTTTGGCCCGCACAAGCGCGAGCACATCTTCGCTCACTTCGCCAAAGCCGTGACCTGGCTCGGCTGGGTTCACGTTGTTGAGCAGCGAGAAGTGATTCAACAGATCGTCGTGCTCAAACACCCACGACGAGCGCAGCACCGTGATCGGCACGCCATATTGAATCGCATACTGCGCGGCCATCGTCTCCTCCATCACTTTGGAGAAGGCGTAGTAGCCTGGATAGGCCGTGAGCGGATGATTTTCGTCGATGGGAACCGGCTGCGGATAAAACCAGATGCCCTGCGCCGCATCGCCACCGAAGAGGATGAACTGCTTCACGTTCTGGCGGCGGCAGGCTTCGAGAATGTTGAAAGTGCCGCGCACACTCACGTCAAAGAAGGTGTCCGCGTCCTCTTTCGTGGTGGCGAGCTGCACCACGATGTCCGCGCCGCGCACCGTTTCGTCCACGGCCTTCGCATCCGTGATGCTGCCGGTCACCGAGGAGATGTTCCCGCCCGCCAACGGCGTGCGATGCACGAGCGCTCTGGCCGCAAACCCGCGCCGGGCCAGAACCGCCAACGCGTGGCGACCGAGCTTTCCGCTGGCTCCAAAGATGGCGGCAGTCTTTTTCATGAGACAAATATAACGCCGCATGAAGGATCAAAGCATTGGCCGGGAGCGTCAACCTTTGGTATTTTCCGGCCATGAGCGAACAGCGTCGAGCCCAGCAGTTTCAGCAGGCTTTCCTCAAGCGCATGGGCGGGGGGCTGCAGCTTTCCGCGCTTTTTGCCACATTGCCGATGATTGCTTTTCTGGCGAAGGACAAGGACAGCCGCTTCGTCAGTGCCAACGCCCGCACGCTGAAGATATTCAACCTGGAGCATGAATGGCAGATGCTCGGCAAGATGGACCGTGACTTCTTTCCGCGCGAGCTGGCGGCCAGTTTCGTGGACGAGGACCGGCGTGTGATGCGCACCGGAAAGACGCGCACCTATTACTCTCAAATGGTGCCTGACATCAGCGGCCCGTTGAACTGGTATGTCGTCTCCGTCTCACCGCTGCGGGATACGCGCGGACACATCTGCGGCGTCGCCCTTGTGCTCTACGACATGCACGAAGTTGGCGGCGTGGCGCAACCCTTCCAGCAGTTGGAACCGGCGTTGCGCCATTTGCACACGCGCTTTCGCGAGCCCATCGAGACGAAACAGCTCGCCGCGCTCACGCATCTGTCGGAACGGCAGTTCACCCGCCTTTTTCACAAGCTGCTCGGCGAGCCTCCCATGCGCTACCTCATCCGCCAGCGTGTCCATGCCGCCTGCCAGGACCTCATCGCCACGGATCACACCGCAGGAGCCATCGCCCTCGAATGTGGCTTCTACGACCAGAGCGCCTTCACCCGCGCCTTCCGTGCCCACACGGGGCTGACTCCCGCCGCGTATCGGCAGCGGCATCTCGATGAGTTGATGACTGGCGGAGTGTGACCTGGTTGTTTCCGCAATCTCAATTCTTTGCCCGCTCCAAGGCCGCCGCGATTTCGCTTTCGATGACGGACAGAGGATTGAGCAGCGTGAGTGGGTTTTCGACCGGTGTGACCTCGTTGGTGCGCGGATCCCAGTTCACCGGGCCGAAGTGACAGGGCGCGGGATTGCCGGTGAGGATGTGCATGCCGGCATCGTCCTTGTCGAAGTGCCAGAACTCGAACGGGAAGTGGATGAAGCCGTGCTTCTCCATCATCGCGCAGATTTCCAAACGTGTGGCGACATGCTCCGGCGCGACGAACGGTGAACGCATGGGCGTGCATTCGCTCATTTCGAGATAGGGATGGCCGCGCCAGACCTCCGTGCCGTCATCGCGATGGAAAACGGAGATGTCGATGGCTGAACCGGACATGTGCGCGCCGATCTTCGGCATGTTCGCCGTCAGCACGATGGCGCGTCGGAACATCATCTCCGGCGTGGGAATCTGGCCGCCGAGCTCCCACATGGTCTTCTTGAGCACGGTGTCAAAGACAGAAGGCTTGCGCACGAGCTGGCGCTGCATGTCGAGCGAGCGGAAGCCGTCCTCGATCTTCAAAATCCAGCCGCGCTCGTTCATCTCGCGGCCGATGGTGATGACATCACGCACGAGGCTCTCGCGCAGGAAGTAAACGCGGTCGAGATCGCCGGCGATCTTTGAGGTGGAGAACAGCATCTCCACGCCTGCGGCGGCCGCGGCATCGGGGATCGAGGCGAAGCGTTCACCGCACTCGTTCACGGGAAACTTGATGAGCTTCTGTACGATGGCGTAACCCGCCTCCATCTGCTCCGTCCAGTAGGCCCGGCGGGCGCTTTCGTCGTGGTTCATGGCGATCACTGAGGTTTGCGGACGGCGACGGCCTCGACCTCGTATTTGAGCGAGGGCGGCAGGCAGTTCGTGATGGTGGTGCGTGCGGGCGAGGGCTGCGGGAAGTATTCGCGGTAGAGCTTGTTGTAGAGCGGCAAGTCGGCCTCATCACGCACGTAATTGCGCGTCTGCACGACATGAGCGAGGTCGCTGCCGGCGGCTTCGAGCACCTTGCGCACGTTTTCGATGCTGCGGCGGAACTCACCTTCAAAGGTGTCGGTCACGATGTTGCCCTGCTGATCCACGGAAGCCTGGCCGGAGACGAAAATGAGATCGCCAACGACCACGCAAGGGCTGAAGGGCAGATGAGACGTGGGCGTGTCGGGAAGCTGGGGATAGGAGACGAGCGGGTGGTTCATGGAAAGGCGGAGAGCAGAAGGCTGAGAGCGAAGAGAAGAGAGGTCTAGCGGGGTCTAGCGGGTTGAAGTGGCCGATTTGGATTCCAGACGGGCCTTTTCTTCCGCCTCGCGTTTTTGCATGTCCTTGGGATGCTTGGAGAAGGAAGCAAACACATCACCGACGACACGATCGGCAAGTTCACCGAGCTTCTTCAAAATGATCGGCTCGGCCTCGGGCTTGAGTTTAGAGAGGTTCGGCTCGTAACCGCCGACGGTGTGAGCCTCGGCGGTGGCGATGTAGCCGATGTTTCCATTCGCGTAGCCGATGATGATGGGCGTGGCGCGGTCTGCGATGGCCTTTTCGAGTTTGAAGCCGTATTCGACCATCGGCTCGCCGGGCATGGTAAGAAGGAGGAAGGGGCCGATCTTCATCGCCATGAGTTCGGAGCGCACGAGACCTTCTTTGCCGGGAATCTCGATGACTTCGCTGGCGACGCGGAGCGGGTAGTAGGTCTGGCGTTTGCGCAGTTGCTCGCGAGTGACGCTGAAGGACGCCGCACGAGCGACGGCACCGCCGAGATCGCGGCCAGCCCACTGGATGTCGGCTTCATCGGCGCAGCGATAAGGGTAGCCGGGTAGATTGGGCCGGATGTCACCCGCGCAGCCTTGCATGAACAAGGCGCTCGTTTTTTGCGCGTAGCACATCTCGACAAAGGTCTGCGCCTCGCCGGGAAAGTCAGCACTCATTCTGGGATAGCCTTTGGGATACGGCTGCGAGCCTTTGTCTCCCCAGGTGAAGAAGCAGGGATGACAGACGGCATGCATGATGACGGCCAGCGGCGTGAGGGAGGTGCCGTCGTCGAAGCGCAGGACCTTCACACGCGGGTCATTCGGCCCGTCAGGGTTCAAACTGACGACCGCACGGCCATCGTAGGTTTTGCGGCGGTTGATGCCGAAACTGATGCGGTCCTCGCTGTAGCCGACGCTCACCGGTTTCATCGCGCTGGCGGCCTGCTTGGCCGCTGCGCCGAGCTTTTTGATCAAATCGGCCGCCCAGCGCATGTTTTCGATATAACCGGGCCCGGAGTGATTGTGGGAGGCTGCGATGAGGATGTTTGCCGCGGGCACGCCGGTTTCGGTCTCGATCTTCGTGCGTGCGTCTTTTACCATGTCATCCCACGCGCCAATGGTGTCCATGGTGACGATGGCGGCCTTTGTTTCGCCATCGTCGAGGATCAAGACGCCGGCGCGCAACGGATCGCGCACGCCTGAGACCTGGCGCACATGACCGGCAATCTTGGTTTCTGCGGCATCGGGTGGTGTGATGTCGATCTTCGCCACACCGGCCCTCAAGTTCGAAGTGACCGCGAACTGGCCGTCTTTGATCTCCTGCGCAGAAACGACCGCGAGGGTGAGAGAACAAGCAAGTGAGAGAGCCAGGCGAGATTGCATGGCTCCTTCTACGCGTTCAGAACAGACGAGTCATCATCCCATCACGCGATCAGCTCGGCAATTGGCCGGCCGTTCTCGACGATGTGCACCGGACGGCCGTTGAGGTCGTTGATGGTGACCTTTTGGTAGTCGATGCCGAGGTGGTGATAGATCGTCGCGAGGAAGTCCGCAGCGTTGCAGGGGCGTTCGACGACGTCTTCGCCGCGTTTGTCGCTGGCGCCGATGATGCCGCCGGTCTGGATGCCGCCGCCAGCCCAGACGTTCGTGAAGGCACGCGGCCAGTGGTCGCGGCCGGGTTGCAAGGTGCCGGTGGGGCCGCTGGCGTCGCCCGCGCCAGTGCTGCGATCGAAGCTGATCTTCGGCGTGCGACCAAATTCACCCGTAACGACGACGAGCACCTTTTTGTCGAGGCCACGGGCGTAGATGTCCTCGATCAAAGCTGACACGCAGCGGTCATACGTGGGCATGCGGAAGCGCAGGGCCTCGAACTGATGCTGGTTAACCGCGTGGTCGTCCCAGTTGTTCACGCGACCGCAAAGCGGACCGCTGAGGCTGCTGGTGACGATTTCCACACCGGCTTCGACGAGACGGCGGGCGAGCAGGAGCTGCTGGCCCCAGCGATTGCGGCCGTAACGGTCGCGGGTGGCCGGTTCTTCCTTGCTGAGGTCGAAAGCATCACGCGTTCTCGGATTCGTGAGCAGCGTGGCGGCCTGGGCTTCGAATTCATCCAGCGCACCCAGTTCGCCTTCGCGATCGAAGGCCCGCTCCATCTTGTCGAGGCTGCGGCGGAGAGCGAGGCGGTCGCTCAGACGGCGGGTCTCGGCTTCGTCATCGAGACCGATGTTCGGCACCTGGAAGTTTGGACGATTTGGATCATCACTGACGGCAAAGGGCGCGTAGGCATCGCCGAGATACGCTGGGCTGGAGTATTCCGGCGATGCAGCAGGGACGCCGATGTAATTCGGCAGCGGATTGGCGCGACCGCCTTCCTTGGCACGCAGGTAATGCGCCACGGACATCCAGTCGGGGAGACGTGGCTTCGGTTTGTCGCGCGTGTCCTTGTCGCCGGAGAACATCTGCATCGTTCCGGCCGGGTGACCACCCGCCGACTGGTTCATGGAGCGCACAATGGTGAACTTGTCCGCGATCTTCGCGTTCATCGGCAGCAGCTCCGTGAAGATGGTGCCCGGCACCTTGGTGCTGATCGTTTTGAAGGGGCCGCGATACTCGCTGCTCGCGTCCGGCTTCGGATCGTAGGTGTCGATGTGCGACTGTCCGCCCGGCAGCCAGACCATGATGATGGATTTGCGCTCCGATTTCGGCTTGGCAGCGTTTTCAGCGCGCAGTTTCAGCAAACCGGGCCAGCTCAGCGTCGCCATGCCGGAAAGACCGAACTGCATGAAACTGCGGCGCGTCAGCGGACCTGCGCAGCGGACGAGGGAAGGGGGCTGGATGATGGAGGACATTCGGTGAAACCTACGGGCCACCGCCCGGATGTTTATCTGCGACTGTGAGGCCGATCAGCGTGAATTCACGCCCTGATAAGGCACCGCGCCTTTGGGAAAGCCGGTCTTGAGCAGCCCGGCCGCGTGTTCAATGAGGGTGTCCTTGTCAGACAATAAATCCTGTGCCGAAGGAAGAACCACTTCGTGTGGCGGCACGCCGATGCCTTCGATCCCGCGTCCGCCGTTGAAGCGGCCCTTGTTGCTGGCCACTGAGAAGCGGATCGTGAAGAGACCGCTCGGCGTGGTCACCTCCGCCTTCTGCGACGACATGCCCGCTGTGGCCGATTCGCCGATCATGTAGGCGCGGCCATCCTCCTTGAACATGCCGGCGATCGTCTCGCCTGCCGAACGCACGCCGGCATCCACGATCACCACGAGCGGCCCGGTGTAGCCGCCGTCATACTTGCCCTCGTAGCCCCGCCAGCGCTGCCCTTTGGCAAGAAAATGGCCGAAGACCGCCTCGTGGTCGCAACCGCCGCCTCCATTCGCCCGCATGTCGAGGATCAATCCCGACACCTCGCCAAGCGTGGCGATCATTTGTTGCAACTGCGTGGGCAGATTCTCCGGCACATCGCGCAGATGGATGTAGCCGAGGCCGTGGCGAGTGCGTCCATATGACTGCCGTCCGATGTACTGCAGATTCTCCGGCGGAAACAGCGGCCCGAACGGCGCGTAGTTCGGGCCGCCGTTTCTGGTGCGTTCGATGCTGCGCACGGTGCCCTTGGCATCTTTGATCTCAAAAGTGATGCGCGTGCCCTCATAGTCCGCCAGCCCCCAGTGGCAGGCCGAATAGAGCGCCATCTGCTCCGTGGAGAAGCCCTGGCCGCGCTCCCGCAGGGATTCCACCTTCTTCGTCAGCCACGTGAGCGCTGGGATGCCGTCGATGCGTGTCACTTCCTGGCCGGCATGCAGTCCGGCTTCGGCCGCATCTTTGAAGGCGGCCCGCACGAGCACCCGGTCCGGCAGGGTCATCAATGCCACGCGTGGGCCGGTGAACCGCCGTCCCTTCGACTCATCCGGCCACTGGATCTTCGATTTGACGATACCCGCATGTCCGTCCCGCAGACAACCCGTCAGGCGGGCGACCAGACGCAGGTGCGCCTCATCCGTTGCTGTTTTGGCGGCTTCCTGGCGGAATTCCTCCGCCACCGCAGGCCAGTCGATGCCTTTCACCTTCATCAAAGCTCCGGCCTTCGCCTCAAACTCACGCAGCAGGAACTCGACGTCCTCCACGTAGGGTGCCGCGGTGAGCACAGGAGATCCCGCCAGCACCATGGCGGTCAAGCAAGAGAGAATCGTTCGCCCGTTCATGCCGCCGTTTTAGCATGAACGCCGCCGGATTGTCGAGCGCGGCCTACTTCGCGCCAAACGAGGCCACTGCCTTGCCTGTGGCATCCCACACGCGCAGCAGGCTGTCTTCGCCACCGGCGATCAGCATGCCGCCATTTGGTGTGCTGACGGCGGCCTGCATGTAGTCAGGGAGGTCGGTGATGTTGCGGATCTCGGTGCCCTCGTCGTTGACGATGCGGACGCGGTTGTCGCCAGCGGAGGTGATGATCTGGTTCGTCGCGCCGATGAATTGCAGCGAGGTCACTTCCTTCGTCCAGCCTTCGATCTTCTTCTTGCGCTCGCCAATGATCATGTCCCAGGTCACCACGGTGCCTTCAGCGCCTGCGGTGGCCAGCACGCGTCCGTCATTGCGGAAAGCCACGCTGGTGACGTGATGCGTGTGGCCCTCGAGCAGGTTCAACTGCTTCCCCGTGGCCGTCTCCGAGACGCGCACGATCTTGTCTGCGGCTCCGGACGCCAGCTTCTTGCCGTCGGGCGAGAAATCGAGGCAAAGCACCACGTCGCTGTGCTTCTCTTTCCACGTCTGCGTGGTTTTTCCGGTCGCAACGTCGAAGAAAATGATGTCCCCGCTGCGTGACAGTTCGCCGCCGCCGGTCGCGAGCGTCTTCCCGTCCGGGCTGAAACGCACGGCGTTCACACGGTCGGCAAACAGACCCTTTTGATCGATTTTGCGCTCCAGGGTCCACCGCGGTGCCGTGCCGGCCGTTTGCGTGACTGACTTGCTGGCGGTGAAAGTTCCATCGGGCGAGGAGGTGATCGTCGTCGTGGCCGTGCTTGCTCCGCTCTCCTCGATCGGTGTGCCAGTCGCCGCCGCCCAAACGCGAAGCGTGCCGTCTTCAAACATCGAGGCCACCCGCTGGGAGGCGCCTGAGAAGCTCACGGCGACAGGTTTGACGGAGCTTTTGGTCAGCGACTGCTTCAATGCCACGAGTTCCGCCGCAGCCTTGTCCTGGGCAGCCTTGGCAGCAGCGATGGCCGCATTGGCGGCCGCCACAGCCTTTGCATTGGCCGCCTTTGAAGCCGTGATGCGTTTCACATCGTCTTCGGCATCCTTCACGTTGCTCTCGGCAGCGGAAACGGCGGCCAGGGCGGAAACCTCCGTCATCTTGACCGTGATCAGCTTGTCCTGCGCGGTCTTGAGTTCCTTCTCGACGGCCACGTCCTTCTTGCCGGCAAGTTTTGCGGTCAATTCATCGACTGCCTTTTGCGCGGTGTTCTTCGCCTCGGTGGTTGGCGGCACGGCTTTCTGCTTCTCGGGCAGCACTTTGCTCATCGTGGTGATGGCTTCCTTTGCCTTGCCAAGCAGGATGTCGAGCGCCTTGTCCTGGGACTCGATCCGGGCGATCTCACTCTTCTGAAACGACTGCTCCAGCGTTTGTGCTGCGATGGTCCAGTCAAATTCCGCCATCTTCTTTGCTGCGGCCAGACTCCCGCGCAGTTCGATCACGGGCTTCACCGTCGCCACATCCCAGATGCGCACGGAGCCATCGTCACAGCCAATGGCGACCTGTTTGCCATCTGCCGACATCGCACTGCTCAAGATGACCACCTTGCCCGCTGTTGCGATCTTCTTGACCAAATCAGGGCTGGCTGGTGACGACGACGATTTCGGGGCATTCGCCGCCGGTTTTGCCATGTCGAGCTTCCACAGCTTCACTTCGCGATAGCTGCCGCTCGCGAGCCGCGTGCCATCAGGGCTGAAGGAAAGCGACTGCACCAATGCACGGTGTGCCGCTCCGTTTTTCTCCGCTGGATCGCCGACCTGCGCGACCAGCTGACGCGTGGCGAGATCATAGACAAAGATGCGATTTGAGCGCCCACAGGCCGCGTAACGACCATCCTTCGAAATGGCGAGGCAGTAGATGGGATCGACGCTCGCCGAAAAGGCCTGCAGCACAATGGTGCGTTCCTGCGGCTTCGTGCTTTTCGCTCCCTGGTCGATCCAGAGCTTCAGCGTTTCAATCTGCTCGGGCGTGAGATTCACCGCGCCCGATTTGTTGTTCGGCGGCGGCATCTCCATGTCCTTCGCATGCAACGACGCGGCCACGATCAGGCTCTCGGCGCTTTTGCCCGGGATGATCGACGGCCCCGACTCACCGCCTTTGATCATCAGTTCCGGCGTCTCCATGTTCAGATCGGCCTTCGTGGTCGTCTTGTTGTGGCACGAAATGCAGTTCCCTTTCAGGAAGGGGTAAACATCGCGATAGAACTCGAGATCGTCGGCCAGAACGAAGGCCGGGCTGATGAGAAGGGCGGTCTGGAGGAGCTTTTTCACTGGAGAAACGGGATCAGTGAAACCTACGGTCCCAGATCCAGAAACCATTCAGCCCAACGCTGCCAGTGTCGTCATTCCAAGCAGTCAATTCATGGCGCGAGACGCTCGACACTCCACCCGCCGTCCCCATCGCGTGTGTATTGAAACCGGTCGTGCAACCGGTGCGGTCCGCCCTGCCAGAACTCGATTGTCGCCGGTTCCACGCGGAAACCGCCCCAGAAGGACGGCAGCGGCACCTCGCCAGCGCTGAACTTCGCCTTGATCTTCGCCCACTCCATTTCCAGCACCTTGCGTGACGAGATGGCGCGACTCTGCGCCGAGGCCCAGGCGGCGATCTGGCTGTCACGCGGGCGGCTGAGGAAGTACTTCAGCGTTTCCGCGGTCGAAATGCGCGACGCCGTGCCGGTGATGATGACCTGCCGCTCCAGCGCTAGCCATGGAAACACCATCGAGACGTGCGGATTCGCCGTGATATGCGCGGCTTTGCGGCTTTCGAGATTGGTGAAGAACACGAAACCCCGCTGGTCGAGCGCCTTCAGCAGCACCGTGCGCACCAGCGGACGGCCATCGGGTGATGCGGTCGCCAGGGTCATTGCATTCGGTTCAATCACCTTTTCATCCACCGCGTCCTTCAGCCAGGCCTCGAACTGCACGATGGGATCCGCAAGCAGCGACTCCCGTGTGAGGATCGCGCGGGTGTAATGCCGGCGCATGTCAGGAAGATCGGAGGATGGAGTGTCTGGGCTGCTCATGTATGGACGCTGAATGAAGCGCGGCAGCCACGCCGCGCAAATCATGTGCAGAGGTCAGCTGTCTAAAATTCGATCCAATGGGAGAGTCCGGCCATCCATCAGCCGAAGACACCGCGCAGGTATTTCAAATCGTAGCCGATGTCTTGTTCGATGCCGTTGGGGACTTTGACACCTTCGAGATGCATCCAGCCGGTGTAATCGATGTCCCGCAAAGCATCGCGCACCTGGATGAAGTCGGTGCTGCCTTTGCCATAGAGGTCGGCGTAGTCCTTGGCGTGCGTCTCGCAGATGCGCTCGCGACCGAGTCGGCGGATGGCGGCGGCATAGTCCTCGCCTTCCTTCTGCATGTTGCCGACGTCGTAATAGACCTGGATGAAGGGCGACTTCACCGCGTCGAGGATGCGCTCCAAGGCATCCACCTTCAACCACGACTCGATGCCGTAGGTGATCCCGGCATCCGCAGCGAGCGGCGCGAGCTTTTTCAGCGCGGCAACGACGGCCTGAGTGCCCGCGTCGTCGTTGCGGAGGTCGCCATTGCCGAAGAAGGCGAGCAGCACGACGGGCGTCTTCATGCGCCTGACCACCTTCACGCCTTCGAGCGTCCAGCGCAGCGCCTCGGGCGAGTTTTTCAGACCGTGTTTGTTCAGCACGCCCATGGCGAGCGATGGAATGGCGACGCCGGTGTCCGCGGCGCGTTGCAGCAGGCGATCCTGCAAAGCCTCATCAAAGAGCGGCAGCAGGCCGTTGCTGGTGGGTTCGCTGCCGTAGTCCACCTGCACGCCATCAAGGCCGATGCGTTTGGCGAGATCGAGCGAGTCGGGATTCGTGGCGAGTTTCAGTGTCCAATCGCACGCCCCAAAGCGGATGCGTGGCTTGTCCGCCCCCTGTGCGGCGCAGGCGGCGAGTGCGGCGGTGGTTTGGAGAAAGCGGCGGCGTTTCATGATGATGACTTCAAACGCGCGTGGCGGAGCCGCTTCATCGGAGCGGCTGGCAGAAAGGTGGCCTCCTGTTGCTGTTCTGTATGCTGCCGGCGTGAAGAGGCCTCACTCCGTGACGCCGCGGGGCACGCGGCTGTTTTTCACGCCATGCTTGCGCCCGTTGTCGATCATCCAGGCGACGTAGCGGTAGCGCTCCATGAGCGGCAGCTTGCTCACACGGGCGATCTCGTCGCCGAACTGGCGGCGGAGGTGCTCCTCGAAGACGGAGGGATCTAGTTTGGAAGCTGATTCACGGACTGAGTTCATGGCACGGAATGTAGTCCCGGAATGAGCAAAGAGAAATTCGGAATCACATCCGGCAGCCAGCGTTCCAATCCGGGATTCATCCACCGCACGGCCTCCTCGCGGGCCTCTGCGATCATGTGATCGAGGGCAGAGGCGCTGAGCGGACGCTGCGGGAGATGCTCCTCGGCGCACGCCACCCTCAAGGCGTGGTCTTCCATCAGGGACAGTTGTTTCCCGACCAAGGCTCTTCTGACGGCGACCAAATAGGGACGCAAAGCATGCTCATACTCCTTCACACGTCGTTTTGACAACTGCTCCCAGAATAGACGCTCGATTCTGAGCGCAGGAGCCAGCGCAGAGGCATCCTCCAACAACAGCCGCAGCAAAGGACGTGCTTTGAGAAACGATTCCGGGATGTCGGGATGTCTGGCCCTCAAATCCTTCATTCTCTCCTCATCATAAATGTGCAGCCAGCCGCGAGGATCGCCGCTTTCGACGAGTTTGACTCCGAGCGCGGAAATGAACGGCCAGTCCTTGTCCCGGGTGGTGCGCTTCATGTCCGCCACGACATGCGGGTGGGCGTAGGGCGGCTGCATCTCCTGCTGCCACGGGCTGCGGGCGCGTGGTGCGATGCCGAAGACATCCAGATACGCCTCCGTGCCTGGCCATTCGAAGTGGCTCGTCCAGCCGCCACGATGCCAGCGGGCATCCAGCGGTGGGCTGATATTGCCGCGGTACTGGCATGGAGAATCGCCGAGCGGGCTGTCCGCGAGCAGCTCCAGAAAAGCCGGGTCCATGTCGGGATCGCAAAGCAGGTCGCAGTCCTTCGTCGCATCCGCCACCTCATAGGCGACACAGGCCATGCCGCTGGTGATGGCGCAGCAGATGCCGCGCTCCTGCGCCCGGCGCACGAGGCTGAGATAAAACTCGATGATTTCAAACTGGCCCATGCGGCAGACTAGAGCAGTCGAGGAGGAGGTTCAACATTCCCACCGGAGTGGATGCAAACCGCCTGCCGTGGACTACGTCTGCAAACCTCCCAGGTCCGGCGCAGGCATCGCGGGGCTTGCCATGAGTTCATCCCAGGTGACGGGTGTCTTCCGCTCGGCGGTGAGGCGGCCCATGATGGCGATGAGATTGCTGCGAATGCTCGGCGTGATGGTGCTGTTCGAGGTGTCCTTGGCCGCGATGGCCTTTTGGAAGGTGGCGATGTTTGCGATGATGCCATCCTTGTAGATGCCGGGGCTTTTGCCACCGGCGTAATACACCTCCTTCGGCCCGCGGATCATGGTGAGACCGCCGTATTCGGTGAGCAGGGCACCGTTTTCATAGTGCATGCGGTTCACGATGCCGCCGGGTGCGCCGCTGCGGCTTTCAAACTGGCGGCTGCTGAAGGTGATGCCGATATCGCCGGGGTATTCATAGACGAGCGAGTAGGTGTCGCTGTTGTCGCCGACATCCGTGCGGATGAGCCGAGCTGCCATGCCGGAGACGCGGGTGGGCGCGGCGTTGTTCATGGCCCAGTTCAAGACATCGAGCGTGTGGATGTTTTGCTCCACGATGATGTCCCCTGAGAGGTTTTTGTGGAAGACCCAGTTCAGCAGGCGGCCCTCGGCGGTCTTGTCATCGCCCTTCGCGCCGAGGCGTCCGGCGTGATACGAGGACTCGCCGTGCCCCAGTCTGCCCATCACACCGGAATGCACGCGGCGCATGCACTCGATGAAATGCGGATCGGTGCGCGTCTGGAAGTCGATGAGGAAGGTGAGGCCCTTTTCTTTCGCTTTCGCAGCACTCGCCTCGACGGACTGGCAGCCCGGCACATCGACAGCCATCGGTTTGGCGAGATAGACGTGCAATCCGGCCTCCACGGCGGCTTTTGCCTGCTCGGGATGAAACCACGGCGGGCTGATGATGGCCACGGCATCCACACCGCCCTTCGCGATGAGGTTCTCCGCGCACTTCAGGCCGCTGTGCGTGTGCTCCGGGCCAAATTGATGCTCCTTCGCGATGGCCTCGGCACGATCAGGAAAGTAATCCGCCGCCGCCGCGACCTCGCAGTAGCCGTTTTGACGAAACAGGTTCGCGATGAGGTTCCCACGCTGCCCGCAGCCGATGAGGCCGACTTTGACGCGGCTGTTCGCCTGCGAGCCGAGCGCAGTCCGCGCATGAATGGCGGAGACGGCGGCGAGGCCAGTCATGAAGTGGCGGCGGGTGTTCATGTTGGGGTCCGTTAGGTTGACGATGACAGCGCAGAAAACGCCGGTTTCCCGCCCTTCCAGCCGCGGCATCGCAAAAGACAAGCAATGCAGTCTTTTCCACCAGATGCTCTCAGTTTGACTCCAAGCTGGTGCCATCCGTCCGATGACTTTCTGCGGCGGCAAACTTTGCTGTCACGTTTCCCGTGCAAAACGTCAGGCATCTGTGGCAGCATCAGCCGACACACCATGCCCGTCTCTCCGCCCTCGCCGTTTCACACCACCCGATGGACGCGGGTCTGCCTTGCCAAGGCGGACTCGGAAGATGGGCGGCGGGCGCTCGCGGACCTTTGCGATGCCTACTACGAGCCGGTGGTGGCTTACCTCCGTCATGTGCTGCGGGATGCGGACGCGGCGCGGGACATGAGCCATGCGTTTTTTGCCATGATGCTCCAAGGAGGCAGCATGGACTCGGCGGACCGGGAGCGGGGGCGGTTTCGCTCCTATCTGCTCGGTTCCGTGAAGCACTTTGTCTCACGCCAGCGGGAGATGCAGCTTAGTTTGAAGCGGGGCGCAGGCTTGCAGACCATCTCCATGGATGAGGAAAGCGTGGCCGAGTTTTGCGACGGCAGCGTGATCTCACCTGATGCCGCTTTTGACCGTCAATGGGCGCTCACGGTGCTGGAGCGCAGCCTGGAGGCCCTGCGTGCGGAATGTCTGTCGGGAGGCAAAGTGCGCTTTTTTGACCAGGCACGGCCGTTCCTCACCGGAGACTCGGCCTACGGAGATCAGGGGTCGGCGGCGACGGCCTGTGGGATGAGCATTGAAGCCTTCCGTGTGGCTTTGCACCGCATGAAAAAGCAGCTCCGCCAGTGCATGAAGACGGAAATTGCCGGCACTCTGGAGGATGACGTCAGCGTGACCGACGAGATGCAAATCCTCTTTGAGGCACTCGGTGGATAAAAATGGGTGTAAGCATTCGCCGTCGATTCATCAGAACACAGGCATGAGCGATTCTTCCACCACCACGGACTCCACCGCACGCCCTCAGGGCCTGCTGGAGGGGCTCTCGGCCAAAGACCTCATGGCTGAGCTGATGCAGCCCACCCAGCCTGACGATGCCACGCCTGCGGCACCGCCGCTCACGCCCGAAGAACTCGCTCCCCGCTTCCCGCAGCTCGAAATCCTCGAATGCCTCGGCCGCGGCGGCATGGGCGTGGTTTACAAGGCACGGCAGAAGTCGCTGAATCGCCTCGTCGCTCTGAAACTGCTCGCGCCGGAGCGTGCGGACGATCCGCAGTTTGCCGCGCGGTTTGAAAAGGAAGCTCATGCACTCGCGGTGCTGAATCACCCGAATATCGTCGGTGTACATGACTTCGGGCAGGCGGGCGGCTTCTACTACCTGCTCATGGAGTTCGTGGATGGCGTGAACCTCCGCCAATTGCTCCAAACCAAGCGACTCACACCGAAGGAAGCGCTCAGCATCGTGCCGCCCGTCTGTGAAGCCCTGCAATGCGCCCACGACCACGGCATCGTCCACCGCGACATCAAGCCGGAGAACCTGCTCATCGACAAAGCGGGCACGGTAAAGATCGCCGACTTCGGCATCGCGAAGATCGTAGAACGAACTTCCGAGTTCGTTCCCTCGGCCGTAGAAGACCCGACTTTGGAAAGTCGGGCTACGTTCCCGCTCGGCACCCCCGACTACGCGGCCCCCGAGCAAGCCAACGGCACCGCCGATCATCGCGCGGACATATACAGCCTCGGCGTGGTGCTTTACGAAATGCTGACTGGCGAGCGTCCAAAGGAAGACATCACCCCGCCCTCGAAACGCGTGCAGGTGGACATCCGCATTGATGAGATCGTGCTCAAAGCCTTGGAGAAGACACCCGAGCTGCGATTCGCCACGGCGGCGGAGTTTCGCACGCAGGTGGAGGCGGCGGCCGCTGACTCCAATCAATCTGCTCCTGCGCCCTCGAACGTCATCACCGCCAACAAAGCAGCGATGGCTCTGCTTGCTCCGTGGTGGTTCGCAATCGTGTGGGCTGTGGTTTATGGGCTTCGCCCTTGCTGGGAGGAATGGCTCGGCAGCGGTATTGTGCTGGTGCTGGCGTATTGGATATTGAGGCCATCTAGAGCGTTCTTGGAGAAATGGTCGGGCCTCCTCCTCGCGCGAAAACATGCGGCATCTTGGGCGGCGACAGGCAGTGTCCAGTGGTTCAAATGCTGGTTCAGACTTTGTGCGCTTGGGGCAGTGACGATGTTTTACACCGGGGCTGGAAAGGCAGAGATGGTGGTCAGAAGTGCCATTAGGGGCAGCGTGAATACCTATTGGCTCCCAGCCAGCGTCGTTGCACTGGCTGGCGCGGTCTGGCTCATGTGGAGTGCCTTGATCCTCCGAAAGTTGGGACTTAATCCCAGCCTGCTACAAACAACCGCAATGCCTCCACCAAATGCCAAACCGCGTGGCTGGTGGCCGATTATTACTAGGAGCCTGATCATTGTAGCTACGTTGTTCTTCATCATCCGCGGCGTGGCGTCTTTGTTGCCACCTGTGCCCAATGCGGTTCATGTCGAGTGGTCGAAGCAGTCTAAAGTGCCAGACACTTCCAGGGCTCCCGCTGGAAGCGATTCCATGCAAAAGGAGAAAGCTGTGGTGGCGGTGATGGAACAACCTGCAGCACGAGAGCCAGCTCCCCCTACCCCTCGGACAGGTCGTCAGTCGGTAGAGATTCTCGATAGAGGCTTTCTGTTCGCGGATCGGGTGGAGCGAAAGCCCAATGGCGACATCGAAGCATCAGGCCCAGTTACCTATCAGGGGCAGCCTATCATTGACGGCAAGCCAACCCATGTCAGCAGCGGCGACGCCCGTTGGAATGCCCAGTCTGGCAAGCTCCTATTCACCCAGTTGCCGAGCCTCACATCTGGCCCCGGCAAGCAACTCGTAGCCCAGCCTGGGGAAACAAGGATGATGCTAACCAGTGATGGCAAGATCCAAATCCATGGCCCCTTCCGCGCTGGGTTCACGCCTGCCGAAGTAGCCACCCAGGCCTCAATGAACTCCGATTCGCAGCCGACAGCCCGGCCAAAGGAGGTGGAGAATCGCTCAGGCGAGCCAACAGATCCAACGGTGCACTCAAAGAGCGAACCTGTGTTTAGCGACCCTAACCGCAAAACACTCCGTATCTCAGCAACCGGAATAAAGCCGCACTTCCAGTTTGCAGGAAACAAGGTGTTCGAAGTCCGTCAGGCAGGAGCAGCCAAGGACGAGGAGATCAAGGCAGACCTTGAAAAAGCCAATGCGGCAGGTGGATTTGATTTCAGCGTCCGCGTAGAGGCTGACACGCTTTACATCCGCCCCCATCAATGCGCTTTCAGTGCTTGGTCTGACACCGACCTACGATGGAGGTTCTCCGCCGATCGCGCACGGGAACTGGCAAGTGATCTGGTGGTTTCCAATGACGAGAAGACGCTCATTCAGGGCCAGTGGCCGGTGTCATGCCTGTTCAGAACGTCTCGCGGGCTGATGGGCGTATTGACTGTGACCAATACAAAGATTGGAGATGGCCGATTCGCTGATTTGTCCTTTGAATACGAGCTGATCAACAAGCTCTCAGGGTCGCCAAAGACGAAAAAAGAGTTCCTCCAGGCGGCTAATGCCAAATGGGACAGAGGCGACTATGAGGAAGCAATCCATGTCTATGATGAGGCGATCAAGATTCATCCAGGCGAGATGGGATTTCATCTGAACCGGGCAAATGCCTGCGCAGCTCTCAAACAATATGAGAAAGCACTCACAGGCTACCAGGAAGCCTTGCGGCTTGCCCCTTCCAACGAGAACATTCGCCGTGCTCGCAGCATGGCGTTGTATGAAATGGGCAGATACGATGAAGCCATCGCTGATCTGGACATCGCCGTGAAGTCCTCGCCAGAAGGAGTGAACTTTGACCTTCGCGGACGTGCCCACCACGCCAAGGGAGATTATCGCGCCGCACTCGCTGACTATGAGAAGGGAATGCAGGCGACTCCAGGTTACACCTTGCACTTTCTCGACCTCGCCTGGCTGTTGGCCACCTGCCCTGATGCGTCGATCCGTGACGGGCAAAAAGCTCTTCAACTGGCTAGGCTCGTAATCGGGGATGACAACGGCACAATGTATCGCGTCCTTGTTGTTCACGCTGCGGCTCATGCGGAGGCGCAGGCCTACGCTGAAGCCATCAGGCTCGAACAACGCCATCTCGACTCGCTTCCCAAGGACAGCGAGGAGACCAATGAATCCAAAAAACGCCTGAAGCTCTACCAGTCGCATCACCCCCTGCGCAGCAACCAGCCGGTTCTGCGGGAGATGTGGCGTTGAGGCAGAAACGGCGGTTTCATATCCCCAGCTCCAACCGCTCACCCACTGACACATCGCCTGACTTCTCGCGTTAGATCGGATAGTTATCCTCCTTCACCAACCGCCCCTGTGAAAAGTCATTCCATCCTTCACTTCGCGCTCACCTTCCTGTTCGGCTTTGCCGTCTCGGCAGCTCAGGCTCAGGACACCATGCGTGATTTCAAGAATGCCGCTGGCATTGTCATCAAAGCCAAGGTGGTCACCATCACCGGTGACAAGGTCGTCATAGAACGAACGGATCGAAAGCAGTTCACCGTCGCCATCAGCACGCTGTCAGTCGAGGATCAGGCCTACCTGAAAACCTGGAAGCCCTCAACGCCCGCGACTTCCTCCCAGATACCCTCCACGGCTGGTGAAGCGGAGATCATTCCTGTGCCCAAGCGCCTCAATCTCTCCGACTTCTATGCGAAGTGCGTGATGGTGGAGGACTTTCCGGTGGTCAGTTCCGGCAAGGTGCCGGATGCCGCCCTGCTGGAGGCTCGAAAGATCATCCTCATGATGGTGGCAAAGCAGCCCAAGATGCTCAAAACCCTGGCGAAGAACAAGGTGAGGGCTGCCATCATGGCCAGCACGGAAGTGACCACCGACATCCCTGAGCACAGCGATCTCACGCCCAAGGACTACTGGGACAAGCGGGCACGTGGCGTGGGGGCCACCTCGGCACGCCCGGCCACCTCCGGGGCCGAGGAGAATCTCCTGAAACTGCCCGGAGACCGCTACAAAGGAGAAAACATCTTCCTGCACGAGTTCGCGCACACGTTGCACCTGATGGCCATCAACGACATGGACTCACGTTTCGATCAAAAGCTGCAAAAGGCCTACAAAGAGGCCATGGCGGCGGATCTCTGGAAGGGCACTTACGCCGCCACGGACCACAAAGAATACTGGGCCGAAGGTGTACAGAGCTGGTTCAATGCAAACCTCGAAGCCATTCCAACCAACGGCATCCACAACCAGATCAACACCCATGATGAACTCAAGGCCTACGACCTTGGGCTGTATGAACTGATCGCGGAATGGTTGCCCTCGCCACCATGAAGCCGCGGTGGCGTTGTTCTGCCCGCCCAAAGAAGATCTCTGCGTTCTTTCCACCTCTACGGTGCACAAAAGAGGTGATTGAGCGACATCACGCCAGGATCTCCTTCAGCACCCGGCACGGCTTCACGCCGACGATGCGCTGGTTGAGGCCTTGATAGGGGTAGGTGAGCTTGAGGTGATCGAGGCCGAGTTGGTGGAGGATGGTGGCGTGGAGATCGCGGGCCTGCACTTTGTCTAGCACGGCGTTGTAGCCGATTTCGTCGGTCTCGCCGTGGCTGATGCCGCCTTTGATGCCACCACCGGCCATCCAGATGGAATAGGCATCGACATGGTGATCGCGGCCCGGGGACTTCGCGGCGACGCCGCCACGGTTTTCCTGCATCGGCGTGCGGCCAAACTCACCGCCCCACACCACGAGCGTGTCCTCCAGCAGGCCGCGCTGCTCCAGATCGTGCAGCAGCGCGGTCATCGGCTTGTCCACCTGCTGGCACTTTTTCGGGAAGGCATCGTCGAGGCCGCTGTGGTGGTCCCATACCCAGTCAAAGAGCTGCACAAAGCGCACGCCGCGCTCGATGAGACGCCGCGCGAGCAGGCAGTTGTTCGCGAAGCTCTCCTTGCCCGGCTCCGTGCCATACATCTCGTGGATGTGCTTCGGCTCCTGCGTGATGTCCATGGCCTCGCTGGCGCTCATCTGCATGCGAAAGGCCATCTCATACTGCGCGATGCGCGTGACTGTCTCCACATCACCGAGCTGCTCGTAGGCACGCTGGTTGATCTTTTTCACCGCGTCGATCACGCCGCCGCGCAGGTGGCGATTGATGCCCGGCGGGTTCGAGAGATACAAAACGGGATCGCCCTCGCTGCGGCACTGCACGCCCTGATACACGCTCGGCAGGAAGCCGCTGCCCCACGCGGCCTTGCCCGCGTCCGGATTCTGCCCGCCGCTGAGCAGCACGACAAAGCCAGGCATGTTTTCACTCTCGCTGCCGAGGCCGTAGAGCGACCACGAACCGATGCTGGCGTGGCCGAGATTCTGACTTCCCGTGAGCGCGAGGAGCTGTGCAGGCGCGTGGTTGAACTGGTCCGTCTGCATCGACTTGATGATGCACACCTTGTCCATGACGGACTCGAAGTGCGGGAGCTTGTCACTCACCCACTGGCCGGTCTTTCTCTCCTGGTGGAAGGGGTAATACGGCCCCAGCAGCTTCGGCGTGCCGCGGATGAAGGCGAAGCGCTTGCCTTCGAGAAACTCCTTCGGGCAGTCCTTGCCGTTGAGCTTCTGCAGCACGGGCTTGTAATCGAAAAGCTCGAGCTGGCTCGGCGCACCGGACATGTGCATGTAGATCACGCGTTTCGCCTTTGCAGGCAACGCGGGCGACTGCGCCGCATTCGGCCTCGCGGGATCGCGCTCGGCACCGAGGCCCTGCTGCGCGATCCACGCGCCTCCGAGGCCGACGCCGCACTTCTGGAGGAAATGCCGGCGCGTGAACTGCTGCAACGTGTCGTGCTGGAGGTGGTGGAGCGCGTTCATTTAGTGAGGACGGTGTCGAGGTTGAGGATCGCGTTCGCGACGACGGCCATCGCAGCCTGCTCTGGCGTGCCGCCGAGCGGTTGGGCGAGTTTGGCGTCGGCTTTGTATTCGGTGAGAGCAGCGGCGTGCAGCGCGGTGAGGTCGCGAAGATCGGCGGAGGAGGGATTCGTGCCGGTGGCGAGCTCAAAGGCCAGCGTGATCTGCTTGGCGAGATCGCCGCAGGGCTCGACACGCTTCGCGAGTGCCACAGCAGCCTCGATGAAGACGGGATCGTTCAGCGTGACGAGTGCCTGGAGCGGCGTGTTTGTGGTGGATCGTCGCGCGGCGCACAGCAGGCGATCTGGCGCATCGAAGGTCAAACTGCTCGGATACGGGCTCGAACGACGCCAGTAGGTGTAGATGGAGCGGCGGTGCGCATCCTCTCCCTCGGCGTTTTTCCATTTCGCGCCGCTGCGGGCCGCACGCCAGATGCCGTCCGGCTGCACAGGCATCACCGGCGGGCCAAACATCTTCGGCGAGAGCACTCCGGCGACCGCGAGCGCATTGTCACGCACCATCTCGGCGGTGAGTCGCGTGCGTGGCCCGCGGGCGAGCAGGCGATTGCGTGGATCACGCTCGCGCAGTTCGGGCGTTGTCTTCGCGCCTTGACGATAAGTCGCGCTGAGCACGATCTCACGCAGCAGCTTCTTCATGCTCCAGCCGAGTTCGGATTGAAAACGCACCGCGAGATGATCCAGCAGCGCTTGATTCGACGGAGCCTGCCCGCTGCTGCCGAAGTCCTCCAGCGTCTCAACGAGGCCGAGGCCGAAAAGCTGCTCCCACACGCGATTCACGGCCACACGGGCGGTGAGCGGGTTCTTCGACGAAACCATCCATTTCGCCAAAGCGAGGCGCGGCGGCTCTTTCGACTCAGGAAGCCGTCCAAACACCGCCGGGATAGCTGGCGTGACGTGGTCGCCTTTGTCGAGCCAGTTGCCGCGCATGAAGACGGCCGTGTCGCGGCGCAAATGACGGTCCTGCTCCTGCAAAACGGGCATCAAGGCATTCGCGATGCCTGCGCGATCTTTTTCGAGCTTCGCCAGCTCCGTTTCGCGATCCGCGAAGGCCTTGCTCGTCGCGTAGCTCGTCCACTCATCGCTGTCGCTGATGGCGAAGCGGCTGCGATTCGTCACCAGCGGCGCGTAGCCGAAGCCGCCTTCATCATGACGCATCAGGATGCGCAGCTTCGCACCCGGCGGCAGATCGACAGGCTTCGAGGGAATGAGCACGAGGCGTCGCGCATGTGTCATGCGCGGATTCGCACCCCAGCCGCCTTTGTCGGCATTCAGCGTCGTTTGTGCGTCAAACACCGGATCAGCCTCATCGCCGAGCGCATAGGAGAAAGTGATCTCGCCGGGCTGTGCAGGCGGATTTGGCACGCCCTTCGGTGCGGGCGGCGAGGAGACTTTTTTCTTCGCGCTGGCATCCACGGCCACATCCACTTCCTTTTCCGGCGGAGCATTCGTCGCGGCATAAACAGCCTTCTCCGTCTCTGGCGTCACCACAATGGCCCGCAGCAGCGAAACTACAAAACCCAGCTCTGCGCTGCTTTGCGCCTTCGCCGGATCGAGCGGCAGCGCATCCATCTTCAGCGCGGTGAGCTTCTTCATGCCCTTCGGCACCGGCGCATCAATCGTGAACACCGAGTAGTGCGACACCGTGCCCTCCGCGACGACATCCATCACGCCATCGGCCGCTTTTTTCGTCGTGAGCTTTGTTTGGCCGGAGGATTGCACGCAACACGGCTCCAGCGCGGACCATTTCGACTCCGCAGAGCGCTTTTCCATCTCTGCCACCTTCGCAGAGCGCAGCGCGAGCAGTCGTGAATCAAGCTGCTGCGCCTTCGCAAAGTCTGCCTCCTTCAACGGCACGCGCAGCTTTGGCTCGTCCTCCGGCAGGTCCCAGTCCTTCTGCGTGTTGAAGAAGGCCATGTAGTTGTAGAACTCGGTGTTCTCGAAGGGATCGTAAGGATGCGAGTGGCACTGCACGCAGTTGAAGGTCACGCCTTGAAACGTGCGCCACGTCGTCGCGATGCGGTCCACCACGGCCACGACGCGGAACTCTTCATCATCCGTGCCACCTTCGGAGTTCGTCGGCGTGTTCCGGTGAAACGCCGTGGCGATCCGGTCATCCAGCGTGGCCTTCGGCAGCAGATCACCGGCGAGCTGCTTGATCGTGAACTGGTCAAAAGGCATGTCCGCATTGAACGCCCGCACCAACCAGTCGCGATACGGCCAGATGATGCGCGGCTTGTCCGCCTCATAGCCCTGCGAGTCCGCGTAACGCGCGAGATCAAGCCACACACTCGCCCAGCGCTCGCCAAAGGCCGGCGATTTGAGCAAACGGTCCACAATCATCTCATACGGCATCACTTCGAGTGCCTGCAGGTCTTCCGGCGTCGGTGGCAGGCCCGTGAGATCAAAGGTCACGCGCCGCAGCCACTGCCTCCCCTCAGCCTCCGGCGATGGTTTAAGCCCTTCCTTCTCCAGTTTGGCTAAAACGAAGGCATCCAGCGGCTGCTTCGGCCACTTTGCCTCCTTCAGCGAGGGCTTCGCTGGTTCTTTCGGCGGCATGAAGGCCCAATGCTCATCCCACGGCGCTCCCTGAGCGATCCACTCCCGCAGCAAAGCGACCTCTTTCTCCAACAAAGGCTTCCCATGCTTCGGGGGCGGCATGATCTCGTCCGTGTCCGAGGTCGTCACCCGCGCGATGATGGCCGACTTCTCCGGCTTACCCGGCACGACGGGGAACTCGCCCGAATTCGCCGGT
Organism: Prosthecobacter sp.; assembly: GCF_014879935.1. GTDB lineage: Bacteria > Verrucomicrobiota > Verrucomicrobiia > Verrucomicrobiales > Verrucomicrobiaceae > Prosthecobacter. Next base: position 14,493 of record NZ_JACSRD010000176.1, on the reverse strand, counting down.
TCCAGCACTTTGTTGTGATACACCAGCGAGAGATCCCCCGAGTGCTTCACCCCGCCGTGACAGGCATTGCAGTGCTTGTTGAAGATCGGCTTGATGTCGCGAGCGAAATCGACCGTGGCCGCGCCGGCATGTGTGAATCCGAGCGCGAGGAGTCCGGTGAAAAGGAATCGTTTCATGGGTGTGCACCGCCTGCGGACGGCGATGATGAAATACGTTCATCGCATCACTCCCTTCTCGCCGAAGGCTTCGCACGGCTGAGCCGTGCTTGCGCAGCAGTGCGACTATCTTGACCGTGTCACGCCGCTGGTTTCCTTGCCTCCGCCACCGCCTGCTCCAGCACCTGATGGGTTCGCACGATCCACTTTTCCTCCATCGGCGTGTCCCAGAGCAGCTTGCGAACCTTTTGCTCATCCAGCCGCTTCGTTGCCAGCAGAAAGGCCAGCAACCTCACATCCTTCGGCCGCCCCGCAAACAGCTTAGCCACCGCCATGTCATGCGGATCAAGCGCAAACACCCTCGGGCAGCCCTCCAGCGGCACCAAACGATCACGGAAGTCTGGCGGGAAGCAGTCAAAGGCGGCGGGAGAGATGATGTCCGCGTAGTAGCCAAAGTGGTCGTAGAACAGGCTCTCTTTGCCCACAGCGTTGTTCAACGCCTTGCCAAGGCTCTGCTCCCATGGCTCAAAGATGAAGTCGGCATCTTTCGTTTGTCGGTAAAGATCGCATTCGATGCCGAGTTCCGGGTAAGTGGCGAAAACGGATGCGGAACCGAAAACCACAATGGTCGAATCGGGAGCCAGAGCGGCCGCGGAACTCGCCAGATGTTTCAGTGCCTCGACGCGCATATGAACTGCCTTTTTTCAGATGGGCCCAGCACGCCAGGAAACGGATCAAAGCCTTTGAAGAAGCGTGTGTCCTCGTCATCTGCTCGCAGGATGCCTACCAGCTTGAGCAGCCCGTCACGAGATTGCTTGGCCGCCTCAATCAATCCTTCCCATCGGGCAAGCTGATCCAGCCCCCATGACCCACGCTTCCTCCAGCGGGAGATGGTTTCGAGGGGAATGTCCAGCAGCGCTGGCTCACGCTCAAACTTGTCTGCCAGGTAGCAGAAGTAAGCGTGCTCCAGCTTGTCGCCAGTGTCATCGTGCTCTTTGAACATGGGGTGGAGTTTATCTCTCCAAAGCTTCCTGCCAAGTGCCGGTTTAGCGCCATTGATCAGCGATGGCCTGCCTTGATCCAGATCAGCAAATAGGTGAACCCATGACCGAATCCTTTCTGGAGAAGAAAAGTATCGTAATCATTGCTGTCCGCGTGTCCGCCAGCAAATCGACGCAACGAATCGCTGCAGCCTGAAAACTTTCCAAGGGTGCTCTTGGGAGCCGTGTGATTGGCATGCGGATACTCAAGCACGTGGCAGGCTGCGTCGATAGAATCCGCGTAGCGCAGCATCTGGTCTCTCAGTGACGGGCCGAGCACAAAGGTGCCGCCATCACGCACGCCACTCACGCGGCGCTGCTTCTCATACTCGGGCAGAAATGACCGGATATCCATCCAGGTCTTGGCAAGCACGTTGACGGCTGGCTGATAGAGCGGATCGAGCCCGGCATCTCGAATGCCGATAGCAAGGGAAGGGGTCTGCAACGTCTTGCCCGCCATTACCAAGGCAGGATCCGGTATGCCGTTCAAACTCGCAACGAAACCACTGAAGTCCTCGTGCCCATAAGCATCAGTAGCGATGGTTTGCAGATTCGAGCCCTTCTTGACGACGACCGAGGCCGTTGCGGGTGCCGGCACATCTTCGATCCTCACAACGGGTAGAGGCCACGCTGTAGCGGCGGGTTTTCTTCCGCAGCCTGCAACTGCGACCAATCCGGCAAAAATGACGATATGAAGTTTCACCCGATGATCTCCTTGATCGGATGCTGCCTCTCCACACCGGTCAGTCGTGCATCCAGCCCTTGGAATTTGTAGCTGAGGCGCTCGTGGTCGATGCCGCACTGGTTTAAGATCGTGGCGTTGATGTCGTTCAGGTGCGCGGGGTCGGTGGCGATGTTGTAGCTGAAGTCATCGCTCTCGCCGTAGCTGGTGCCGCCTTTGATGCCGCCGCCGGCCATCCACATGCAGAAATTCCGCGGATGATGATCGCGACCGTAGTTCGTCTGCGAGAGACCGCCCTGCGAATAGACCGTGCGGCCAAATTCACCGCCCCAAATGACGAGCGTGCTGTCGAGCAGGCCGCGCTGTTTGAGATCAGTCAAAAGAGCGCCGATGGGCTGGTCGGTGTCGCGGCATTGGAGGCGGATGTCGCTCGGCAGATTGCCGTGCTGGTCCCAGCCGCGATGCAGCACCTGCACCACGCGCGTGCCGCGTTCGACGAGACGACGCGCGAGGAGGGCGCTTGCGGCAAAGGTGCCCGGCTTCTGCACCTCGGGGCCATACATGTCGAGCGTGGCCTGGCTCTCGGATTTCAGATCGACGAGCTCCGGCACGCTCGTCTGCATGCGGAAGGCCATCTCATACTGCGAGATGCGCGCCTGGATCTCCGGATCACCGAATTTCTCAAAGCTGTGCGCGTTCATCTGCGCCAGCGTGTCGAGCATCGCACGACGATTGGCAGGCGAGACGCCATCGGGATTCTGAATATAGAGCACCGGATCGCCCACGGCACGCAGCGCCACACCGCTGAACTGGCTCGGCAAAAAGCCGCTGCTCCACATGCGGGTGAAAAGCGCCTGAGCCATCGCCTTCGCGCTCCACGTCGGCGTTAGCACCACAAAGGCCGGCAGATCATTGCTCTCGCTGCCGAGACCGTAGGCCAGCCACGAGCCGAGACTCGCAAAGCCCGGCACCTCGCGTCCGGTCATCACAAAGGTGCACGCGGGGTCGTGGTTGATCGCGTTCGTGTGCACCGTTTTGATCAAAGCGATGTCATCGACGTGCTTCGCCGTGTGCGGCAACAACTCGCTCACCCAGCGCCCGCACTGCCCATGCTGCGCGAACTTGAAAAGGCTCGGAGCCACCGGAAAACGCGCCTGCTTGCTCGTCATGCCCGTCAGCCGCTGCCCGCCCTGCACGCTCGGGGGAAGGTCCTTGTCATACCACTGCTGCAAGCCCGGTTTGTAATCCCAAGTATCGAGCTGCGACGGCCCACCGTTCATGTGCAGGTAAATGACCGCCTTCGCCTTCGCCGCAAAGTGCGGTAGCCCCGGCAACGGCTCATGCACCTGCGTTTTGGACGCCGCGAAAGCCTCCCGGCCCATCGCATACGTCAAACCGAGCCCGCCAAGGCGCAGGCCGCTATGGCCGAAGAACTGACGGCGCGTTTGGAGGAGATGGGATTTAAAGAGAGGATTCATGAGAAAAGGGAGCTGGGATTAACCACAGAGTTCACAGAGAGGCACAGAGATCAGAACTCTGTGTTCCTCCGTGACCTCTGTGGTGAGTCAGTGGCGTTAGTTGCGGGTGACTGTTTCATCGAGGTTGAGCACCAAATTCGCGATCAAGGTCCACGCGGCAGTTTCAGCAGGTGCGGCAACTTTCTTCGGAGTGGATTCTCCGGCCGAAATCGCTTTCTCGGCGGCTTGTGGGTTCTTTTGATAAAGCGCCCGTTGTTTCGCCAAGGCGGCGGTGAGCATCGAAAACTCCTTCGCGTCCGGTTTGCGGCTCAAAACGATGCGGAAGAGCCAGTGGAGGCGTTTTTCGTCTTCTGAGCCGCCTTCGGCGATGACGCGTTCGGCGAGCGCTCGCGCGGTTTCGAAGTGCTGGACGTCGTTGAGGAGCTGGAGGGCTTGCATCGGGGTGTTGCTGCGTTCGCGGCGGGTGCAGCTTTGCTCGCGGTTGGGCGCGTCGAAGTTGCTCATGAAGGGCGGCGGGGCGGTGCGCTTGAGGAAGCTGTAAAGGCTGCGGCGATAGAGGGACGGACCGTGGTCTTGCAGGTAGTAGCGCGTGTTGCTGTCGCCATAGCCGACGGGCTCCCAGATGTTCGGCGGCTGGTAGGTGCGCACGCCGCGACCTCCCATTTCGAGATTGATGAGGCCGCTGACGAAGAGCGCATTGTCGCGGATCTGCTCGGCATCGAGCCGCACACGCGGCCCGCGGGCGAGCAGACGGTTTTCGGGATCGAGGCTGAGGAGGTTCGATTCGACAGGCGAGGCCTGTTTGAAGGCTTTGGTCATCAAAAACTCTTTGAGGAGCTGTTTCACATTCCAGCCGCTCTTTTGAAAAGTGACCGCGAGATGATCGAGCAGCTCAGGATGGCTCGGAGGCTCGCCCTGGGAGCCGAAGTCGTGACTCGTCTTCGCCAAACCGATGCCGAAAACCTGCTGCCAGAAGCGATTCACGGTCACTCGGGCCGTCATCGGGTTTTCAGGAGCCACAAGCCACTGCGCGAGATCGAGACGCGTGGCGCGAGCACCCGTTTTCTTCAGCGGATGAAACGCGGCGGGCGTGGTGGGCTCGACTTTGTCGCCGAGTTTGTTGTAGGCGCCGCGCATGGCGATGAAGGTGTCGCGCGGCTTTTCTTCATCACGGAAGATGAAGGTGCCCGGAATGGCCAAATCGGCCGCGGAACGAGTGACTCGTGCCACCTCCCAAGCTGTGCGGTGGTTGGCGTGTTCATCGGAGAGCGGGTGGACGATGCGGGCGAGGTAGAAGTGCAACAAAGCCTCGCGTTCTTTGACCTCAGCAGCACTGGCTTCTTGTTCGGCATCGGCCTGCTTTTTGACAAAGGCAGCAGTGGCTTCAGGTGTCGGATTGGCTTCCAGCTTTGGCAATTTTGCCTTCAAGGCGGCTAGGCGGGTTTGGCGCAGCTTGGCGGGATCAGTCATCAGAGTGCCCACCAGCGCCCCAGGCAACTCGGTCGGCTGCTTTTTGCCCGCGCTCACCGCTTTCCACCAAGCCGTGAACGACGCCAGCAAATCTGCCGACGACGAGATCTGGCTAGTGACGGCGCACAAATCCCACACGACCGTGCCACCGACCTGCTGCACGGCGATGCTGCTGATGCGACCTCCCCCTTTCAGGCCGAGCGCGGCAGGATCAAAGCTCAGCAAAGTCCACACGCCTGGCTTTGGCAGCGGACCGGCGGTGACGGCATCTTCTTTTCCATAGGTCGTCGCTTCAAAGACCTTGGCATCGCCCCACAGAATGCGGCGGCCATTGAGCTCAATGCTAATCACTCCCGGCGTGTTTAGCGGATCAAGCCGCACCCAGGCGCTGACTCGTGGCGAATCACCCAAAATGATCGGCTGAAGCGTCGGCGTGATGGTCTCTTGGCTGAACTGGCCGTTGCTGAGCTGCAACACCCGCTGGCCTGACTTTGCTCTGAACGCAGGCTCCTTCAGCCAGGCGCTGGCATTGCGCGTGGTATTCCGTGTCTCGGAACCGAGGGCGAATTCATCATCGAAGATCACCTGAGTGGTCGTCTGTGCCGCCGCTGAGGGTTTGACCATCGCCGGGTCCGTGTAAGCGACCTCTTTGATGAAGTCTTCGAGCTGCTTCAGAGCATCCGCCTCGGCCTTTGTCGCGACTTCGAGTGCTTTTCGCTGCTCGGGCGTCGGCAGGCGCAGGTAGGGCTCGGTGGTGTTGATGTTCTTGTCCATCGGCGGATCGGCGCTGCTGTAGAAGAAGGCGTAGAGCGAATAAAACTCCTCCGTGGTGAGCGGATCGTATTTGTGATCGTGACACTGCGCGCAGCCGCCCGTGAGGCCGAGCCACGCGGTGGTGAGCGTCGCCGCGCGGTCCACCGCATAAAGATGGCGGTATTCCTCGTCGATCGCGCCGCCTTCGCTGGTGGTCACATTGCAACGCGAGAAGCCGGTGGCGATGAGTTGATCGCGCGTGGCATTCGGGAGCTGGTCGCCCGCGATCTGCCACACGGTGAATTGATCGAAGGGCAGGTTCTCATTGAAGGCCCGCACCACCCAGTCGCGGTAGGCCCACATGTTGCGCTCGTTGTCGAGATGGAGGCCGTGCGTGTCCGCGTAGCGCGCCACATCCAGCCAATGCCGCGCCATCTCCTCGCCAAAGCGCGGCGACTTCATGTAGCGGTCCACCATCGCCTCGTAGTTGCCGTCTTTTAAATAGGCATCCACCTCCGCCAGCGTCGGCGGCAGACCGGTGAGGGTGAACGACACGCGGCGGATGAGCGTCTCTTTGTCTGCTTCATCGGCGAAGGCGAGCTTGTCCTTCGCCTGACGCGCGGCGAGCAGCGCATCGATGCTCGTGCCGGACGTTTCGAGCGGCTTTTCAAACGCCCAGTGCTTCTGATACGGTGCGCCTTGCTCGATCCAGAGCTTCAACATGTCCTTCTGCTTCTGCGTGAGCTTCTTGTGCGACTTCGGCGGCGGCATGAGGTCGTCCTCGTCGGTCGTGATGATGCGCTGCCAGACCTCGCTCTTCGCCAGATCGCCCGGTTTGATGGGAAACGCGCCGTCCTTCGCCGTGTAGGCACCTTCCGGCGTGTCGAGCCGCAGCTCGGCCTCGCGCTTCTTCGAATCAAAGCCGTGGCACGCGAAGCAGTTCTCCGAGAGGATCGGGCGGATGTCGCGATTGAAGCTGAGCGGCTCCTCCGCGGCGGCAGCAGCGGCAAGAGCGACAAAAAGGACGGAGGGACGAATCATGCGTGGCATACATACGCCACACGCGATGGGGATTCAGGCTTTTGGTTTGGCGAATCCCCGCATCCACGGACGGATACCACACCGGCTTTGCTCCGGCTTACGTTTATCTTGTCTGCGAGCCTTCGAAGCCCGCGTCACTTTGCCGCCGTGGTCACGGCCGCCGGCTTCACGCTCACGCGGATCGGCTGCGAGATCAGGATCTCCACCGTGTCCGTGGGATTCGCGGCAGTGGAGATCGACTTCATCTTGCTCGTCGCTGCTGTCATGGCAGCTTCGGCCTGCTTTTGCTTCTCAGCGGCTTTTTTTGCTGCTTCGGCATCGGTGGCGGCGATTTTTTTTGCTTCCGCTGCCGCAGAGGCCAGCGCAGCCTCAGCTTGCTTTTGTTCGGCTTCCGCCAAAGGCACGGCGGCAGGGTTGTAGCGGTATTTGCAGATGCCCAGACTTTGCAGAGCGAAGGTGTAATCGCCCGGTGCGATCTTTAACTCAGCCAGATTGAGGGCGAGTTCGTGCGTGGCGGCCTTCATCGGGATGTCGAACTCCTTGATGGCGCTGAAACCTTCGCCGTAGGCCTTCACTTTGATCGAGGTGCCGTTGAACTCGTTCCGCCAGGTCAGCTTGAGGGGGATTTTCAGCGTTTCTCCCGCCTTGGCCTCGAAGACCTTGTCTTCGGCCGTGGAGATGGTCAGCGGCGCTTGTTCGGAGTCGGTGATCGAGACGGGGATGTCAGCAACGAGTCGCGGGGCGGGGATTTCGCCTTTCGCGTCCTTCACCGGCCATTCCATGCTCGCGAGCCGCACCGGCCGCACGACTTCTTTGCCGCCGATGACGGCCTTGCCGGTGATTTTGGCGAGCGAAAAGCCACGCGGCGCCTTTTCATCTGCGGTGAGAATGAGATGGCCGTAGGTCTTGCCCTTGGCGATCTTCAAACCCGTGGCGCTCACTCCCTGCGGCAGCCCTTCCATCGATATCTCGATCTCGCCATCGAAGCCATCGCGACGCTGCACGACGACCTCAAACGCACGCGCATCGCCCTGGCGCAGGGCCATCGGTTTGGACAGTGAGGCGCGGTCACCATTGCGCAGCGTCATGTGCACAGCCCAGGCGGCGAGCGAGAAATCCGGCGCGGCCTGGCGGACAATGAGGCGGTAGATGTTGTGTGGGTCGGTGCGTGTGCCGCCGAACAGGTCACGCACCTGCAGGCGGTACGTGCCGTCTTCTTTGACCTCGAATTTGCCGAGCACGTCCGGCGAGCCGGCATCGTAGGGAGGGCCGTCGTAGCTATAGCCATTGCTAGTGACCTTCATCGGCGGTGCGATGTCGTAGAGCTCAGCGACATCGGTGAATTTGCCGTCCTTCACCTGCTGCACGAGCACGAAGGGATCGGTGTTGAGGCCAAGGCGCTCGCTGGCAACCTCCACCCACCACGTCTCGCCCTTCTTTGCGGCGAACTCATAGGTATCGACATCCGCAGCCGGAAAGAATGCGCCGCTGATGTCGGCGGGCAGAGCGATCTTCTGTGCCTCCTTGTTGTTCGGCTCGGTTTCCTTGGCCGCGGCCGTGGCTGCGAGTCCATCTGGCGGCCAGGACATCGCGCTGACCATCTGTGTCTGCGGTTGCGGCTCGGCAGGACCTTTTTGCAAGGCAAGACGGTAGAAGTGGCGTTCGCCACCCTGGTAGGTGAGATCGCTGACCTTGATGATGTAAGTGCCGTCTGCGGGAGGCGTGAAGTCGATCATGCCACCGGTGCGGTTCACCTTGAGATCAGCCCCTTTGCCGTCCGCGAGGATGAGGACTGGCGTGAGCCGCGAATCAATGCCGACGGCGGCACAATCTATCGCCACAGGCTGGCCCTTCACACCCTGGAACGAATAAAAGTCCACCGCGCGTTTGGTCATCGTCGCGTTGCAGATCGAGCCCACCGCGAGCGGCAGGGCGGTTTCGAGCGTGTTGTTTGCTTTGGCGCGAACGACTTCCGGCAGCTTGTTCACCGAAAAGGCCCGCGTCGAAGACACGCCGAGCCGCGAGATAACGCGAGCATCGTAAACGCCGACAGGCGCATCCGCGGTGATGCTGACGGTGAACTTGTTCGTGGCACCGGCGACCGGCTTTGCCGTGATCTTCGGCGTTGAGAAGGTCAACTCGGTCACATCCTCGATGTTTTCTCCCGTGATCGTGACTTCGACATTCTGACCGGCCTGGCCACCCATCGGCATGATCGTGAGCAGGCGCGGCAACGGCAACGTGACCTGCTGCGCCAGTGCAGAGCAGGAGACGGCAAAAACGGAGAGCAGTGAGAAGAGACGCGGGGACATGACTAAAAACCTACGCATCGAGATGGCCGATCTGTTTCACCATTCCTTGGTTTCGAGGGGATCGAAAAACAAATGAGGCAATTCTGGACGCAGGAAAGCCTCCTGCCGGCCAGACGTTCTCTGCCTTGGCCGTGACAAGCCGCCTTTGACCATGATGTTCCGCCATTTCCGACTCAGCCTCATTTTCAGCCTGGCCACTCTCGCTCATGCCGAGGTGACGCGCATCGAGATCAGCGAGCGCTCCTCGTTTGCCGCAGGCAAAGCCTTCGGCCCCTCGGGTGCCTACGAGCGCCTCAAGGGCCGGATGTTCATCGAGACTGAGCCCGCGAACGGGGCCAACGCCCGCATCAGCGACCTCCAGCGGGCTCCGCGCAATGCTCGCGGCATGGTGGAGAGTTGGACGGACTTCTTTCTGCTGAAGCCGGTCGATGCGACCAAGGGCAACGGCGTGCTGCTCTACGACGTGAACAATCGCGGCAACATGCTGGCGCTGTGGACCTTCAACGATGGCGAGCGCACGAACGATCCGAAAACGGAGGCGCATGCCGGCCATGGCTTTCTCATGAAGCAGGGTTTCTCCGTGCTGTGGTGCGGTTGGAACGGGGAGGTGCAGGCGGATGACACGCAGCGGCTGCTGTGCGGTCTCCCCATCGCGACGGACAATGTCAAGACGATCACCGGCAAAGCGCATCTGGAGATCACGAGCACGGAGAAAGTCTTCAGCCGGGCCTTCTCGTGGAGCCCGTGGGGCATCGGCGCTGCGTTTCCATCCGTGAGTCTCGACAATGCCGACGCCACGCTCACGATGCGGCCGCATCGCGGCGTGGATGGCATTGAGGTGCCGCGTGAGGAGTGGGCGTTTGGACGTTGGGAGAATGAGAAGCTCATTCCCGATGCCACGCACGTCTATGTGAAGGCCGGTTTGCGGCCTGGCTGGCTCTACGACCTCGTTTACACGGCCAAAGAGCCTCGCGTGACCGGTCTCGGCCTCACCGCGATGCGTGACTGCGTGGCGTTCTTTCGTCACGGCGATGCCAAAACGAATCCGCTGGCCGACGCGCTGCAAAAAGCCTGCGTCTTCGGCATCTCGCAGTCGGGCCGTGTCATTCATCACTTCCTCTATGAAGGCCTGAATGGCGATGAGCAGGGCCGCATCGTCTTTGACGGTGCCTTGATCCACGTCGCGGGCTCCGGCAAAGGCATGTTCAACCATCGCTTCCGCATGAGCACGGAGTATGGCACGCAGCACGAAGGCCATCTCTCCGGCAGCGAGTTCTTCCCGCTCGCTCCGCTGCCGCAAACCGATTCCATCACCGGCGAGTCCGGCGACTCGCTCGCTCGTTCGCGGAAGTCCGGCCACACGCCGCGCATGCTCTTCACGCAATCCTCCACCGAATACTGGAGCCGCGCTGCCTCGCTGCTGCACACCGATGTCGAAGGTAAAACTGACCTCACCTTGCCCGACGACGTGCGTGTGTATCTCGTGGCCGGTGCCGAACATCTCGGCAAGAGCGACGGCACACCCGGCATCTGCCAGCAACCGCGCAACACGCTCGATGATCGCGGCCCCGTGCTGCGTGCGATGCTCACGCATCTCGTCGAGTGGGTGAAAAGCGGAAAAGCACCGCCGCCGAGCCGTCACCCGCGTCTCGCCGACCAAACGCTCGTGTCCTTTGACACCTGGAAATCGCAGTTTCCGAAGATTCCCGGCCACAACCTGCCCACCCATGCCTACCAGCCTCCGCGACTCGACTTCGGCCCGCGTTTCCAAAGCGAAGGCATCGCCGACATCATCCCGCCAAAAATCGGCAAGCCATTCCATACGCTCGTGCCCGCCGTGAATGCCGACGGCAATGAAACTAGCGGCATCGTGCTCCCCGAGATCGCCGTCCCTCTCGGCACCTACACCGGCTGGAACCTCCGCTCCCCTCAAGTCGGTGCCGAAACGATGCTCTCGCCGCTGGATGGCATGTTCATCCCCTTCGCCAAAACCAAAGCCGAACGCGAAAAGACCGGCGACCCGCGTCCCTCCCTCGAAGAACGCTATCCGACGCCTGCCGACTATCTCTCGCGACTCACGGATGCTGCCAAGAAACTCCAGACAGAGGGTTTTCTGCTTGAGGAGGATGTCACGAGGATCATCGAACGCGCGTCAGCAAAGTAGCCATCTTGCTCTGCAAGATGAGCTGAGGGCTCTCGGGTACCCGCAGATGCTTGAGGCATTCGTAATCACGAATACTCTCGGCACTCTATGTCAGCCTCAACACCCGAATCCATCGTCCAGCGCCAGCTCGATGCCTACAACGCCCGCGACGTCGAGGGGTTGATGGCGACGTATGCGGAGGACGTGCAGCAGTTTGAGTATCCTGATACGTTACTGTGCAGCGGTGCCGCGCAGTTGAGGGAGCGCATGACCGCGCGTTTGAGCGATCCCTATCTCCACGCGCGGCTCATTCATCGCGCCGTGACGGGAAGTGTGGTCATCGACCATGAGGAAGTGACCCGCACGTTCCCGGATGGCACGGGCAAGATCGAGCTGGTGGCGATTTACGAGGTGCGCCATGGGAAGATCGTCACGGCGCGATTTATCTCCGGCCAAAGGACACTGACATGAACACCACGATCACACTCTTCGACAACCCAGTTCATCGCGATCAAGTCATCGCGTTGTGGAATGCCGTCTTCGGCTACGAATCGGCCCACAACGAGCCATCGCTGGTCATCGACAAGAAATTGGCGGCCGATGATGGGTTGTTCTTTGTCGCCCTCAACGCGAGCCAAGTCATCGGCACCATCATGGCCGGCTACGACGGCCATCGCGGCTGGATCTACTCCGTGGCGGTGCATCCTGAGCATCGAATGCAGGGCATTGGATCGCTGTTGGTGTCGCACGCCGAGCGCGCTTTGACCGAGAGGGGATGCATGAAGATCAATCTCCAGATCGTGGCTGGCAACGAGTCGGTGGCGGCCTTCTATGCATCACTCGGCTACGCTGTTGAGCAGCGGGTGAGCATGGGCAAGCGCATCCAGGAAAACATTACCTCATGATCACTGAGCATCTGCTTTCTGATCCACGCCCACGAAGCACGATCATCTTCGATGCCGACGGCACCTTGATCGGCGGAGAGCCGACCGACTGGGCGAGTTTTGAGGCGGCGTTTCTGGAGGTGGCAGGCTTTGCTTTGACCAGTGAGTTCTACGACCGCATCGAAGAAGTCACTGCCAAGGCCCTCGTGCATCAGGCGCTGGCGGACATCGAATATGAGGAGCGTCTTCTCAAAGAACAGGCGGTTGCCGAAGGCTTCCTGCGCCGGTTGAAGTCCGCGCACAGCGAAGACCGTGCATGTTTCCCGGCAGTTGAGGGTGCTGTGGCGTTGCTGCACGAATTGAAGGCAGCGGGACTTCGCGTTGCCATTGCCACTGGTGACTGGCGTGAGTCGATCACCTTCAAGCTCCGCGCCGCTGGCGTTCCGTTTGAGGACATCCCCATCGTGACTTCCTCGGAGCACTACTCGCGTGCCGACATCATCCGCGCCGCTGTGACCGAGGCGGGCGGATCGCTGGATGAAGCCGTGTATGTTGGCGACGGTCTGTGGGATCTACGGGCCTGCGTGCGGCTGGGGATTCCCTTCATCGGTGTCGGCCATCGGAAGGAGCGCCTGCGAAAAGCTGGAGCACTGCATGTGCTCGATGATCTGCGACCAGCCGAGTTTTGGCGCGTGCGCGACATCCTTCACGCCGCCTCCACATGAACTGACACCCATGAACATGCTCCACCATCTCTCCTTCGTCGGCACCTCTCGCGGAGCGAGAGGGCTACTTTGCTTCGCGAGACGAAGAGTTTTGCCACCACCAGCGTATCGTTTCACCGCATGAATCCCGCCCCGATCTCCTCACGCCGACACTTTCTCAAAACCGCCGCCGCAGCGGTGACCACGTTCAACATCGTGCCTCGGCATGTGCTGGGTGGGCCGCGATTTGTGCCGCCGAGTGAGAAAGTGAATGTTGCGATCATCGGCACGGGCGGGCAGGGGCGCTCGAATGTGCGGAATCTTTTCCCGGTCGATCAATGCCAGATCATCGCGGTGGCTGATCCGGCGGAGTCGTTCAGTTTGGAGAACTTTTACTTCAAAGGCATGGGCGGTCGGCTGCCGGTGAAGGCGGAGATCGAGAAACACTATGCGGAGAAGACGCCGAACTTCCGCTGCGCGGACTACATCGACTTCCGCGAGATGCTGGAGAAGGAGAAAGCCATCGACGCGGTGCTCATCGCCACGCCGGATCATTTGCATGCGTATTGCTCGGTGGTCGCGATGCGGGCCGGGAAGCATGTTTATTGTGAGAAGCCGCTCACGCACAACATCTGGGAGGCGCGTCATGTGGCGAAAGTGGCTGCGGAGACTGGCGTGGCCACGCAACTCGGTAGTCAGGGGCATTCCTCGCTCGGCACGCGTGAGACCATCGAATACATCCAGGCGGGGGCCATCGGTGCGGTGCGTGAGATTCATGTGTGGGTCGGTGCGGGTCGATGGAATCCCACGCTCACCGGACGTCCCACCGACACGCCAGCGGTGCCTGCGGGACTGAATTGGGACCTGTGGCTCGGGCCGCGTCAGGAGCGTCCGTTTCATCCGGCTTACTTCCCTGTCGCGTGGCGTGATTTCTGGGACTTCGGCTGCACGGGCATCGGCGACTTCGCCTGCCACGACATGAACACGGCGGTGCGTGCCTTTGACCTGCCCGTCCCCTCTCGCATCGAAGCTCATGCGGCAGGCAAGATGGACAGCGAGATCGCGCCGCATGGCTCGCTCATTTACTACACCTTCCCGGCTGCGGGCACGCGACCAGAGATCCGCATGACGTGGTATGACGGCGGCCTGATGCCGCCCACTCCGGAGGCGATGGGCGATGTGAGGCTGCCGAGGCGCGGTTGTTTGTTCATCGGCGAAAAAGGCGTCATCCAATGTGATGGCGGTGGTGGACAGCCACGCTTGTATCCCGCCGCGCTGCGCGAGGGCTTCAAGAAACCGGAGCCGCGTCTCAAACGATCCGATGGTCATCATCTCGACTGGATCAATGCCTGCAAAGGCGGCGAGCCTGCAACGAGTCCCTTCGCCTACGCCGCGCATCTCACGGAGATTGCGCTGCTGGGTCTGCTCTCACTGCGCACGCAAAAGCCCATCGAATGGGATGCGCCCGCGATGAAGGCCGTAGGCTTGCCCGCTGCGGATGCATTCATTAAGGAAACCTATCGCAAAGGCTGGGAAGTCGTCTGAGCCGTGATTGAAGGCAGTAGAATGGGGCAGTAGAATTGAAGAGGCAGAAACAGAAATGCAAAAATTCTACTGCCCCCATTCTACTGCCTGCTGCTTCCCCCTTAACCCTCAACGCATCGCATGAGCGAAACCATCGACTTCACCCCTCTCACCACCGCCGACCGCGAACCCATCGCGCGGCTGCTGCATCGCGCTCTCGTTCATTGGTATGAGAGCCGTCTAGGCAGTGTTTTAAAACCTCAAAAGGCGAGAGAAAGAAGTTGTACTCACGGGTTGGATAACGGAT
>NZ_JACSRD010000083.1 GCF_014879935.1 Prosthecobacter sp. | reverse complement strand
CGCAGAGCGGCAGCCGTCTCGTAGCCCGGCCTTTGAAGGCCGGGAGAGGATGCGGGTGATCGCGTTGAGCCACGACCCGCGTCGCAGCGCGACGCCCGAACCCGTCCTCCCGACGCGTCAGGTTCGCGTGTCGCTCTGCGACACCGGATGCCTTGGGGCGTGCCACCGTTTCCTGCTCCCGGCCTTGAAAGGCCGGGCTATGGCACGTTCGTCGCTCCGCGACTTCCAAACAGGTTTACAAACACGGCCTGGAATGAAACGTCCGGTCAAACCATGAAGTACATCCGCATTGTCTTGTTCGCCATCGGCAGCGCCATCGTTTATGGGATCATTCACGATCAGATCACGACACGCGTTTGCATCGAGTACTTCACCGTCGCCCACCCACGGCTCATTCTGTCGGAGTCGCCCACCGTTCTGGGGTTGTTTTGGGGAGTGGTTGCCACTTGGTGGGTTGGTCTGGGACTTGGCCTGCCTCTGGCCCTGGCTTCACGCGTTGGGCAGGGGCCGAAACTGGAATGGCGCGACCACAGGCGCGGCATGGGCTGGCTGCTTGGCTTCATGGCTGCTTTGGCCGCCGTCGCTGGTGTTTGTGCGTGGCTGGCGACCCGCACGCAAGATCCTGTTCACCTGGCGGATCTCACCGGGCAGCAGATCACACCGCATCTGCGATCACGCTTTCTGGCCGCATGGGCAGCTCATGGGACCAGTTACGGCGGCGGCTTTGTAGGAGGTCTCGCGTTGATCGTGCTGACCATTGTTCGTCGTCGCCGAATGAGAAGAGCTCCAAGCGCGAGCGCCGATCAAAGGACGTGATCATCTCTCCCACGGCTCAGATCTCAGCGGGGGACGATGCCGAGGTAGTTGCGCACGGTGCTCCAGCCGGCCTGGGTGTGCTCGCGGCCATCATTGGTGCGGTAGTAGATGGCGGAGGAGCGGCCGCCGTCGAGGTTCAACGCACGATGCACTTTGAACGCAGGCATCAAACCGGGGGTGGAGAGCAGTTCGGCGAGCTCGGCGAGCGTGGCGTTTTCAACCTGGCCGATCACCCATTGATCACCGCCGTCGGTGGCGATGAAGGTGCGGGTGCTGGTTTTTCTGTGATCGAGACCGGGCACGGGACGTGCGGCATCGACAAGGCGTGGGCCGGCTTGGAGGAGCTGATGCGCGGCCTCGGGCTGGACCGCGTCATTCCAGAGCAACTGGGGATGGGTGGTGACGACGATGGCTCCGGTGAGGAGGGGATTGGACTGCCAGGTGCCGGTGCGGCGGCCATCGGCGACCATGAGGCCGAGGGGCGCGAATGCGGGGGTGAAGAAGCCGCCATTGACGCCAGCGACGGCACCGGCGGCCCGCAGGCTTTCGGCGATGTGGCCGCCACCGGCCCAGTCGTCCGGCTGATCGATGACGCGCAGGTCGAGTTCCCTGCTGTCGAAGGCGACGACCTGGAGGCTGAAGGTGCGGTCCTGATGGCGGACGGTGTATTCGAAGGCGGAGGCGTTTCCCACCAGCGGGTGGCCGGTGAAGCCGGAGATGGGTGTCCACGTGGATGAGGTGGACGGCGTGTCGGGGATGCCGGAGGCAGGGGGGCTTTCGGCTGCCGGAGGCGCGGGCGGCGGCTGTGCAGGCTCTGCCACAGGCTGGTGGGCGCAGGCTGCGAGGAGGAGCAGCGGGACGGCGGTGAGCAGTCGGGTGAGGCCGGTCATGCCAGGGCTTTGAGTTGGGTCTTCATGGCGGCGAGGGCGCGGGCACGGTGACTGAGCTGGTTCTTCGTCTCCGGCGGGAGGACGCCGAAGGTGTCGGTGAAACCGAGGGGGACGAAGAGGGGATCGTAACCGAAGCCGCCTTCACCGACTTCATAAGGAAGGATGATGCCTTCGACGCTGCCGTGGGTGGTCTCGAGCACCTGGCCATCCCGGGCGAGGACCATGCAGCAGTGGAAGCGGCCATTGAACCGGCGATACATGGCTTTTTTGTTGAGTTCCTGGATCAGCTTGGCGCGGTTGTCGGCGGCGGTGGCGTTTTCTCCGGCATACCGGGCGCTGCGCACGCCGGGGGCGCCGCCGAGGGCATCGACCTGCAGCCCGGAGTCATCGGCGAGAACGAGCACGCCGGGAAGCTGGCGGCTGCCGCTGACGGCTTTGATGATGGCGTTGTCTTCAAAGGTTTCGCCGGTTTCCTCATCGAGCGTGACACCGGGATGGGTCCGCAGATCCTCGACCTGCCAGGCCTTGCCGAGGATGGCGGCGACTTCTTCGGTCTTGTGGGCGTTCGAGGTGGCGAAGACGAGGCGGTGCATGGCGGCAGGATGCTGGAGTAATGAGGGAGGACGTCAACCGTGCATTGCGTGACGAGCCGGGGCCTGCGTGCCGGCGGGTTCAGCGCATCAGGGGTTCGAGCAGGCGCTCTTCGGTGAGAATGCCGACCGGGGCCTGGCGCTCATCGATGACGAGGGCGAGGCGGCGGCCCTGCTTGCGCATGCGTTGCAGGGCATGGAGCGCTGGCAGGGCGGCGGGGAAGGTGTCGAGCGTGCGCATGTGCTGGCGCACGAGGCGGTCGGGCGGGATGACGGCGGGCAGGCCGGCGGTGTCGAGGACGCCGATGAAGCTGCCGTTTTCCCCCAGCACGGGCAGCAGGGTGCAGTTCTGCTCGCGGGCGACGATGAGGGCGGTGCTGAGGGGCATTTCGGCGGAGAGGGCGACGCTGCGGGTGAGGGGCTGCATCACATCAGCGGCGGTGAGCTTCTTGTAGTCGAGCACCCGTCCGATGAGATGCGTGGCGATGGGGGAGAGCTGGTTCTGCGCGGCGAGTTCGTTGGCGAGCGCCTTCAAGTCATCACGTCCGCGGGTCTGGTGCGCCTCGCTGGGAGTGCCGGCGTTTTCAGGACCGCTGCTGCCAGTGGCAAAGGCACGGAACAGCGGGCAGGCGAGGCCGACGAGGTGCACCAGCGGCGAGACGCTGCGCAGGGAGCGGAAGGGGTAACGACGGAAGAGTTTCTTCGGCATCACCTCCAGCCCGATGAGGAAGAGCGGCAGCGTGAGGGCGAAGGCGATGGCGTAGTTCCACCGGCTGGCGCTGTGCAGCACGGGCAGCGCGATGAGCACGAAGGCGGTGAGATTGGTCATGTGATTGGCCACCGTGATGCAGCCGATGAGCGCATCGCGATCCTCCAGCAGCGGCAGCAGGCCGCGGGCACGGTGATCACCTTCATTCGCAGCATGGCGCACGCGCACACGGCTGACCGCCAGCACCGCGCTCTCCAGCCCGGAGAGCACGAAGGAGAGCAGAAGGCAGGCGGTGATGAGGAGAAGGGTCATGGATCAGGGACGAATGACGAATGACGAATGACGAATGACGAATGACGAATGACGAATGACGAATGACGAATGACGAA
>NZ_JACSRD010000121.1 GCF_014879935.1 Prosthecobacter sp. | reverse complement strand
GGCGGTGTCGTTGGCGGTGTTGTTGGCGGTGTTGTTGGCGGTTTAGGCGGCGAGGTAGGCGGCTTTGGCGGTGTCGATGGCTTTTGCCATGGGTTAGTAGGCGATTGCTTGCCGTACGGAGGCTTCTTTTGATTTGGCTTAGGCTTTAGTGACTTGTCTGGATAGCGACCGCCCTTTTCGCAATCATAATGCGGCCAGTGGTCTCTGTCTTCAGGATGGGGATACCATTTGGGCCCACCATTTGGGTCTTGTGAGAACGGCCCACGATTATCGTTGCCTGTTGTCCAATTGGGATTCCATCCTGGTGGCTTTTGATTTGGATCTGGCAAATAAGGGGAGCCAGGATTCAAGCCAAAGGGATCTCTTACCGAGTTTGGACAATTATTTATATACCTGTACACATTCACATCCCCCGCCTCAAACAGGATCGGGTCCGTCTGCATGAAGCTTCCCAGCGCCGCCGAGTACACGCGGTTGCGGTAGTCATACAATCCCGCCTCCGCGATCCACTCGCGGCCGGTGTAGAGGAAACGGTTGCCGAAGAACGAGGCGTCGCTGGTGGCGCTCGTGCCAGCGTTGGTCACCGTCACCTTGCCGAACGCGTCGTAGCGGTAGGTTTCCTCCAAGACACCCGCGCCATCGCTCAGCGCAATGACATTGCCCAGCGCGTCATGATGGTGGTAATGCGCGCCGCCGGTGTCTATCATGGCGAGGATTTCATCCACAACGGCACCATGCACGTAGCGGCGGATTTCATTGCCCGCGGCATCGCGTTCCTCGATCAAGTCCCAGCCATCCCACACGAGGTAGGTCGTGACGCCGCTGATCGTGCGGCTGACCACGCGGTTTTTCGTGTCATACACCTGCGTGACGGTTCCGCTGCTGGTGGTGATGCTCAACAGGCGGTTGCTGGCATCATAACTGGCGCTTTGCGCGCTGCTCTGCTGCTGCACATTGGCCGGAGCGCTGGTGAGGTTGCCGTTGGCGTCGTAGGTCACAGCGGACGCGTTCACCGCCGGATACTGGTTCACGCTGTTGGCCGTGGTGTACACATCGGTGAGCGTCGGCAGGCCGGTTCCGGTGCGCTTGACCTGCGTGCGGTTGCCCACCGCATCGTAGGTGTAGGCCATCGTGGTCACCGGCGTGGTGCCGGTGCTGCTGGCAGCGCTGTACCTCACGCTGGTGACCTGGTCGGTCAGGTCATAGCCGTACACATCCCAGGCCCCGCCGTTGACCTGCATGGCCGTGCGCAGGCCGCGCGTGTTGTAGGTGTAGCCACGCTGCTGGAGGGTGGTGCCACCCCGGGTGTGGGTGACGTTGAGGAGTTGATCGGCCACGTCATAGCCGTAGCTGGCAACGGTGCCGTTTTCCAGGGCCTTCTGCGCCAGAGTGCCGTCCAGGTTGTAGCTGTAGGAGGCCA
This sequence comes from Prosthecobacter sp., assembly GCF_014879935.1. Classification (GTDB taxonomy): domain Bacteria; phylum Verrucomicrobiota; class Verrucomicrobiia; order Verrucomicrobiales; family Verrucomicrobiaceae; genus Prosthecobacter. Next base: position 15,923 of record NZ_JACSRD010000121.1, on the reverse strand, counting down.
AAGGCGGCGGACCGCCTGCGGAGAGGGTTTCCACCTGATTACGGGCGGTGTAAGTCGTCTCGATGATCTCGCCGCCGGGATAGGTCACGCTCTGACGCAGACCGTCCGCATTGTAGGCGTAGGTCACTGTCCAGGCAGCAGGCGCACCGGCCGTGGCCTGGGTCTCGGTGAGCATCTGGTTGGCACTGTCATAGCTGTAGCTGGTGGTGGTGTTTCCATTGCTGCTGGAAAGCAGCCTGCCCGCCGCGTCAAAACTGCGGCTGACATTGGGTGCGCCGCTGCTCCAGGTCTGCGCGGTTTCACGGTCACGGCTGTCGAAACTGGCTGTCATGACCTCCCCGGCGCGCGTGCGGTAGGTCAGGCGATTCCCGGCGTCGTCGTAAGTCCAGGTCTCGAAGCTGGCATCCGGATAAGTGAGCTGCGTCTGGCGGTGCACCAGATCGTAGGCATGGACGTGATCGTTGCCACGGGCGTCGATGAGGTGGGTCAGGTTGCCTTCCGCATCGTACTGAAAGCTGGTCGTCTGGGACTTGGGGTCCACCGTGGTGAGGCGGCGGTTCATGCTGTCGTAGCTGAAGGTGGTCAGCACGTTGCCGGGGCGCTTCTGGGTGAGCACATTGCCCACAGCATCGTAAGTGAAGTCCGTGCGGCGCAGCAACGCGTCCTTCACCCAGACACGTCGGTCCCGGTTGTCGTAGCTCATGGTGGATGTGTTCCCCTGGGGGTCCATGACTGCGGTCACATTGTCACTGGCATCGTAGCCATAGGTGGTCGTGGCGGCCTCAGCCGTTCCAAAGCCTTCCGTCTGGGTGATGAGATTCCACTTCAGATCATAGCCAAACTTCCGCTGCCGCCCCGAGGGCAGGGTGATGAGGATGGGCTTGGCATCCGTGTTGCAGGCGCTGCAGCCGCCGCCCGGCTCACCGTAGGAGACCAGGGTGGTGCGGTTCAACGGGTCCGTGGTGGAGGTGAGACGCTTGAACTCATCGTAGGTGCTGGTCCAGACGTGACCCAGTTCGTTGGTCTGCGAGATCAGGTTGCCATTGTCGTCATAGACAAAACCCTGGGTGCTGGTGTCTGGAAGCGTGACCTGGGTCACCTGGCCCCGGTCATTGTAGGTGTAGCCAGTGGTGTTGCCACGCGGGTCGGTCACGCTCGCCACCAAGTCGAGGCTGTTGTAGGTGTAAGTCGTGGTTTCACTTTCAGCATTGCTGAAGCTGACGAGCTGGCCTGTGGTGGAATACACGTTCGTTTCCACGCCGCCATTGCGCTGCTGGTGCGTCAACACCTGGCCGAAGGCATTATAAGTCCAGGTCTCAAAGGTGCCGTCCGCGTGATCCATCCGTGTCACCCGCCCGGTGCCATCACGGGTGTAAGTCGTGGTGCGCGGCAGGATGCCAGGACCGGTGATCGTGTGCGTCAGAACGCGTTCCCGGTCATCCCGCGTCCACGTCTCCACCGTGGTGTCAGGATAGGTTTTCGACAGCATGCTGCCCAGCGGGGTGCGTGTGTAGCTGGTGGTGTTGCCACGCGCATCCTTGCGAGTTTCGACATGGCCCGCGCCGCCGGCTGCAAAGGTCCAGGAGGTGGAGCCGCCGTTCGCGTCGGTGAACTTTGCCATGTTGGCGTTGGTCAGGTTGAACTGGAAGTTCACCACCGCGCCGTTCGGGTACACCGCCTGCGGCTTGTGCGCGCTGATGAAATCCGTGCCGGCGATCATCTCCCCCGTCAGCCCGCTGCGCTCCTCGCGCAGGAAGCCCAGCGCCGTGTCGGAATCGAACACATACTGCATCGTGGTGCCCTGGCCGACGATGCGCGGGTCGATGCTGTGCTCAAGAATGGGCCGTGTGAACTCATGCACCTGGGTGTAGGAGTACACCGCCACGCTGCTGTCGGGATAAGTCACGGAGGTCAGGATGCCCCAGCGGAACCAGGTGCTGGCATCTTCGAAAAGGTCGTAATTGTAGATCACGCCGCGTCCGTCGCTGGCCTCAACTTCCTTCACCACCCAGTTCGAGCTGCTGATTTCGTTCATGCCGATGAACGTGGCGTTGGCCACGTCCGCCACCACGCCGGAAGGAATGAAATAGCGGATCTTGGAAACGGTCCGTGCCGTGCCCGCGTCGATGCCGACGTAGCCGTTGCGCATGTAGGCGTAACGATAATAGGACCCGGTGTTGCCATCGAACGCCTTGTCCGCCTCCTCTCCCGTGGCGAAGACCGGATCGCTGCCAAATGGCGTCCCCGTGATCAACTGATCGTTCTCGTCGTAGAACTCCAGCTCCGCTACCGGGAGGGCCGGGTCGTTGGTGAAGTCATTGGCATAAAACAAGGTCAGAAACCGGCAGGCGGTTGAGTTCGTCACGGCGATTTCATGCCATTCGCCCGTCGTGGTGTCGGCGGGGCTCGAACCCAGCGTCACCCGCTGCTGGGCAAAACCGCCCTGGTTCAAATACGTCAGCTTCAACCAGCGCCCGGTCGGGTCTGTCACCTGCCGCAGCAGCGTGTCGTTGTCATTGTTGTAGGTGAAGGCGTACTGGTTGCCGTTCACATCTTCCATGCTCTCGATGCGGTAAAAAACCGCGCCGCTGTTGCTGTTCGTGCGCTGTTGAAAGCGGTAAACCTCGCCACCCATGTTGCGCAGGGCGAACTCCGCGCCGTTCTGCCGGATTTCCCAGTTGGCGTTCGCCGTCCCCACCCACAGCGCCGCGTCGGTGACGTCCTGCACAAACAGCAAATCCGCGCCGCTGGGCGTGCCCACCCGCAACTGCGGCTGCCCCTCGCCGGAAGTCCCGCCGCTGCGCATGTGCCACTGGTAATTGTGCGTCCACACCCCTTCGCGACCAAACCGCCCCTGACTGGACGCCTGGGGCGCCAGCCGCGTGTTGCTGTAACGCGCGAAATGCAGCGGCATCTCCCCGACGGAGCCGAACACCCGGAGATCGACGACATGGCGGTGCGCGTTGCCGCTGTAGGCGCTGAAGAAATTCGTGCCGTTGCAGTCATTCGGCGGCGGGCTCGAATCGTCATTGGGGCAGGGTTTGTTGCTGCCGCCGCCGCCCGAGCCGCCGGTGCAGCCCGGCGGCTGAGCAGGCCCGCCGGGCGACTGGTTGGCACAGGGATTGCCATCCGCATACAACAGCGAGGCCGTGGCGGCTGTCGCGGCCAGGAACAACCAGGAGGAATTCAGTTTCATAGCGTGTGTGTTGGAAAAGGGTTCAGGAAAAATCAGCGCTGGGCCGTGGTGCGCATGGTGTTGGGTTCACCCACCCAGAAATCCAGGGTCTTGACCTCCCCGGCAGGCGTGACCACCGTGACACGATGCGTTCCCACGTTGGCACTAGCCGCGAAATCAAAGGTGACCGACCGCTGGTCATCCAACATCACACGCTGGCTCATCTTCGCCTCCCCCAACGTGCCGCCATCTTGTGCGGTCAATGCCACAGGCATGCCTGGTTTTGAGGTCTGGAACTGCAGCCGGACGTTCATGTTTTCCCCAGGCGTGACCTGCACACGCGGAAATTCCCCCATCTGGTTGACCTCCAGATGCAGCTTCCGGTTGTCCGATCCTGTCGTCACCCGGGCCACCACTGGCTCACCTTCATAGTGCGGCCTGCCCTCAGGCCAGACGACCACGTCAAATCCCTGTGCGTCTGTCTGTCCACTCGTCACCGGCAGCAACCGGCGGGCCGGGGCCGAAACTGCGGCCGCCGTGGTTAGCAAAGGTGCCGTCACCGATCCTGCCGACTCCTTCAACGGCGGCGCGGCCACTGGCTTGCTTCTTTGAACCGATTGCTTTGCTAATGATTGGGCTGGCCCACTCACCAAGAACGCCATCGCAATCACGAGGGCAAACATCAGGACTATCAATGCTATTTTCATAAATGCGTCTGTTCCCAAAATTCAGAATGCAGGCTCATCCCACGCTCAAAGCGCCGCGATTCAGCCCGAAGCCGTCACTCCTGTCATGCCGGGCAAATCCCTGAATTTTTGTGAGTGAATCACTCAAGCGGCCACAAGATTCAACGGCTTGACACCGTCCGCCGTTTTTAGCTAAAAGCAGCGCATGGAGCATTTCCGCAAGCAAATCCTCATCGTCCAGCCTGTGCCGGTGGTGCGTCTGGGGCTGGTCCACATGATCGTTCTCGGATCGGAAATGAAGGTTTGTGCCGACTCGGCGACGCTGGCACGGGCACGCAGCCTACTGCCGCGTCACCAGCCCGACATCGTGATCGTGGATCCGGCCATGGAGGATGGCGAAGGCTTTGTGTTCCTCAAGGAAGCCAGCGCCCCCCCCGGGGAAAACCATTGTCTTCAGCCGTTCGTTGAACGCCGCGACCGCTCAGCGCGCGTTCCAATGCGGCGCACGGGCAATCATCTCGCATCAGGACTCGCAGGAGTCGGTGCTTGCGGCGCTGACCGCCGTGATGGAAGGACGCAGACACATTGCCCCATGCGCCAGCGATGCCATTGCAGGTGGCCTGGACTTTCCTGAAAACCAAGGAAAGCACCGTGCGGAACGGCTGCTCTCCGAAAGGGAACTGCAAATCTACCACCTGCTTGGCAGAGGCTGCGCCGTAAAGGAAATGGCGGCACAGCTCGGCATCTCGTCCAAGACGGTGGAGTCCAACCAAACACGGATGAAAGAAAAGCTGGGCCTGAAAAGCAACGCCGCTCTGCGGCACGAGGCCACCTTGTTTGTGAGCAGACAGGACGGACAGTCTGACGCTCCGAACACTGCTGGGTCGTCGCCTGACCACTGACCGCACACGCGATGGATCATCCTTGGGGGACGGAGTCCCCCGCTCCTTGGGACACCGTGGCCTGATGAGCATCAGGTGGCGAAGCGCGGGGTTTTCAAACACGGGGCGGCAGATCCATTGCCACGATCACAAATCGTGGCTAATCCTGCTGGATTCCACATCGAAACCCCATGCAAATGCAGCTCACCTTCCTCGGCACCGGCACTTCTGTCGGCATCCCGGTGATAGGCTGTGACTGTGCGGTGTGCCGGAGTACGGATCCGAAGGACAAGCGGCTGCGCTGCTCGGTTTACCTCCGCACGCCGGAGATGGCCTGGGTGGTGGACACGGGGCCGGATTTCCGCACGCAATGCCTGCGTGAAAACATCCGCCAGATCGACGCGGCGATCTTCACGCACCCGCACATGGATCATCTGACCGGTTTTGATGAGCTGCGGCGTTTCACCATCGAAGTGGATCATTTCCTGCCCGTCTATGCGACGGCGGAGTGCCTGTCCGTGCTGGAGCGCATGTTCATCTACGCCTTCAACGGCGAGAATCGCTACCGTGGCTACCTCAAACCTTTCCCGAAGCCGATCCACGGCCCGTTTCACCTGGGCGAGACGAAGGTCACGCCGCTGCCCGTGCAGCACGGCAAGGTCGATACGATCGGCTACCTCTTTGAACGCGGTGGCAAAAAGCTCTGCGCCTACATCCCGGACTGCAAGACGCTGCTGCCACAGACGCTGGAGGCGCTGCGTGGCGTGGACACGCTGATCATCGACGCCCTGCGCCACACGCCGCACCCCACGCACATGAGTTTCGAGGAGTCCCTGGCCGTGCAGCGTGAAATCCGCCCCCGTCAGACCTGGTTCACCCACATCCAGTGCGAGATCATGCACGCGGTCGAAGATCCGAAACTGCCCGCCGGCGTGAACATTGCGTATGATGGTCTCAAGCTGGAATGGATGGCGTAGAATGACGAATGACGAATGCAGAATGACGAATGGCCGAGCCGGTGCGCCCACGGGTGAGGCACTCATTCGGCATTCGGCATTCGTCATTCTGCTTTTCCTCGTCTTCTGCGTGCCTCTGCACGCACAGCTCGTGTCCGATTGGAATGCTGCGGCGGAGACTGCCGTTGTCTTCAATCCGGACTTTCCCGGCTCGGCCGAACTGGCGGCCTACTATGCGGAAAAACGCCACATCCCGCAGGAACGTGTGATCGGCCTGCGCTGCACGAAGGAAGATTCGATGTCGCGGGCGGAGTTCGATGCGCAGTTGCGGCAGCCTTTGCACGATCTCTTCCAAACCCGGCGCTGGTGGGTCGGCGAGCCGCCGAATCCGGCGAAATCGCTCACAGGCGACGGCATTCTGGCGCCTGCGGCCAGCGTTCCGACCGTGCGTGTGCTCGTTTTGATGCGTGGCGTGCCGTTTCAAATCCGCCGGACCGCCGCAGACCCGAAACCTTCGCAGGAGGACGAGGCCAGCGTCGATTCGGAACTGGCCACGCTCGGTCTGACGACGCCGCCGGTCAACGGAGGCCTGCGGAATCCCTATTTCAACCAGCCGACGCGTTTTCCGCAGTCGCAGAGCACAACCGGGCTGCTACTGGTCGGCCGGCTGGACGGACCCGATGACGCCACGGTGAAGCGCATGATCGATGACGCCCTCGCAGCGGAACAAACCGGCCTGCTGGGCCGTGCGGTGATCGATCAGGCGCAGAAGTCAGGTGTTTATCAGGAAGGCGAGGACTGGCTGAAACGCAGCGCCGACAGCTACCGCCAGGCCGGCATCCCTGTCTTCATCGACCGTCATGCCTCCGTGCTGCCTGAGGCGTGGCCGCTGCCGGACACCATCCTGTACTTCGGCTGGTACACCGACCACATCCTGGGTGCGCTGGCTTCGCCGGAGTTTCGCTTCAAGCGCGGCGCCATCGCCTGCCACCTGCACTCCTTCAGCGCCCACGTCATCCGCAGCCATGACCAGGCCTGGGCCGGGCCGCTGCTGTCCCACGGAGCCGCAGTCACGTTTGGGAACGTGTTTGAGCCGTATCTGTCGCTCACGGTGCATTTCGACATTTTCAACAAACGCCTGCTGGAAGGCTTCACCGTGGGGGAGGCGGCCTGGAACGCCACACCGGCGCTGTCCTGGATGAATGTGGTGCTCGGCGATCCCCTGTATCGTCCGTTTGGCAAAGGCATCGGCTCAAAGCTCGGCGACGGCAATGATCGCGATTACACGCTCTACCAAGGAATGGTGCAGCGCATGGCGGCTGAAACGGATTCACGGATCAAGACGGCCATCACCGAACTCGCCGTGAAGCGCAAGAGCCCGCGTCTGCTGGAGCTCACCGCCCTGCTTTCGGCGCTGCAGCAGAAGCTGCCCGAGGCACTCGACCTGCTCGAACACGCCGAATCGATGACGCGAGACATGGCCGACCTGCTGCGGCTGCGGCTCTATCGCGCCGAGATGCTGCGCCGTGCCGGAAACGCGGATGCAGCGCGCAGGCTGCTGCGGCAGGCGCTGGAAGATGATGCATTCAAAAGCCAGCCTTCCCGCGCAGCCGTTGACTCGCTGCTGCGTGAAATGGGGAGCTAAAAAGCTGTTCACGCTAAAAGGCGGTCGTTATCATCCGTTTGATCGGTTCACCTCACCCGCCCACATCCAAAAATGAAACGCACCCTCACCGCATGCCTGTCCCTTTGCCTCGCCCTGGCCGCGCAGGCTGAACTCCGCGTCTGGAAAGACGCCTCCGGCGCCCACGAGATCAAGGCCGAGCTCGTCAGCGTTCAGGGAGGCAAGGTCACCCTGAAACGCGAAAACGGCACGACCGTGACCCTTCCCGTCGCCAGTCTGAGCAAGGCCGACCAGGCGCTGCTCGGTGGTGGCGGCAGCGGCGGCTCCGCCACGGGTGACTGGCCACAATGGCGTGGCCCGAACCGCGATGACGTCTCCCAGGAGACCGGTCTGCTCAAAAAGTGGCCCTCCGGCGGCCCGAAACGCGTGTGGGTCAGTGAAGACGCCGGGCTCGGCTACTCAGGCTTCGCGGTCGTCGGTGGCAAACTTTACACGATGGGACTGTACGATGCGGAGGAGAAACTGATCTGCCTCGACACCGCCACGGGAAAGAAAGTGTGGGAGTCGCCCGTCGGCGCGATCTACAAGAACAAGTGGGTGACGGCCCGCGCTGCACCCCGACGGTCGCAGGCGGCAAGGTGTATGCCCTCGGCGGCAATGGTGACCTCGTCTGCGCCGATGCTGAAAGCGGCAAGAAGGAGTGGTCCATCAGCCTCATCAAGGACCTGGGCGGTGTGTTGCAAAACTGGGGCTACACCGAGTCCCCGCTGGTGGATGGTGACCTCGTCATCGTGACTCCAGGCGGGTCGAAGGGTGCCATCGCCGGCATTGATGCCAAAACGGGCAAGGTGAAATGGCAGACCAGTGATGTGACCGAGAACGCGCAATACTCGTCGATCATCCCGATCGATCATGGCGGCCAGCGCCAGTATGTGCAGCTCCTGATGAAGAGCATCGTCAGCGTCTCCAAGGAAGGCAAGGTGCTGTGGAAAACCGATTTCCCAGGTGCCGTTGCCGTGATTCCGACGCCGATCTTCAAGGACGGCCAAGTTTACGTGACTGCTGGCTACAAGGTCGGCAGCAAGTCGGTGAAGATCGATGGCAACAGCGTCACGGAAGTGTATTCCAACCCGGACATGCAGAACCATCACGGCGGCGTCATTTTGATCGATGGCAAGCTCTACGGCCACAGCGACAAGGGCGGCTGGACCTGCCAGGATTTCAAAACCGGTGAGATCGTGTGGCAGGACAAGGGCATCGGCAAAGGTGCGGTGGCCAGCGCGGACGGCATGCTCTACTGCCAGGCGGAGAACGACGGCACCATCGCGCTCGTCAAAGTGTCGGACAAAGGCTGGGACATGGTCAGCAGCTTCAAGTTGGAGGCCCAGACTTCCCAACGTGCCAAAGACGGCCGCATCTGGACCCACCCCGTCATCAGCAACGGAAAGCTCTACCTGCGCGACCAGGAGCTCATCTCGTGCTACGATGTGAAGAATTGATGAAACCAGACATCACATGCAATGAAGGCAGGGCCCTGTGGCTCTGCCTTTTTTGTCTTCTGGTCACTCATTGCGCACCGGAACGGAGGGCCGAGTGGAAGCTGCTCACGCCCGAATACTCCGCAGCATGGAAGGCTTCAGGCATTCAGGATGAAGGCGGTGTCACGATCAACCAGGGCGAAATCTCCCTGCGCCCCGGCCAGCCCATGACAGGAGCCCGGTTCGGCGCTTGGGACAGCGCCGCTCTGCCACTGACCCGATACGCCATCGAGTACGAAGCCATGCGAGTCGAAGGAAACGACTTCTTCGGCACCGTCACCTTCCCCGTGAACGATTCCCACCTCTCGCTCGTCGTTGGCGGCTGGGGCGGCACGCTCGTCGGCATCTCCAGCATCGACGACATGGACGCCAGCGAGAACAACACCCGCGGCAACGCCTTTTTCGAAAACAACCGGTGGCATCGCGTGCGCATCGAGGTGCGTGATGAGGAGATCAAAACCTGGATCAACGACAAGCTCTTCGTCAATGTGAGCATCAAGGGGCACAAACTCGGCCTCAGGGCCGGCGACATCGAGAAGTGCATGCCCTTTGGCTTCGCCAGCTACGCCACGCATGCCCGCATCCGCAGCGTGGTCATCCGCCGCCTCTGAAGGAAAGCCTGCCGACTGCACGCTTGACCTCAGAATGCCACCCGGTACTCTCGCCTCATGGCAACCGAACATTTCACCCGTGGTCAGGTCATCTTCCGTGAGGGCGACAAATCCCAGGAGGCTTACTTCATCGTCACCGGCCTCGTCGAAATCACCCTCAACACCTCCCACGGCGCGCAATCGCTCGCCAAGATCGGCCCTGGCGAGATTTTTGGCGAAATGGGCATGATCATGGATCGTCCCCGTTCCGCCACCGCCACCGCGCTCGAAAACACGACGGTGGAAACGATCGCGGAAAACGAGTTCGAAGAGCAGATCATCCAGCGCCGCGACCGTCTGCAGGTCTATCTCGCCACCTTGTTCGAGCGCATCCGCAAGACTGACCTCCTGCTCACCACCAGCACCAACGCCACCGTCCCGCTGACACCCAAGGCGAAACCGGCCAAGGAACCCGTCTTCCGCGTGAAGCTCCGCTCCCGCTACGAGGAGACCGGATTCGAGCACGCGCCGGTGGAAAAAACCATCACCAAGCTCCCCTTCCGCATCGGCCGGGCCTACTTCGACACCGCCACCTCGGCGCTCGCCCGCAACGATCTCTCCATTGACGAACAGCACCCCTACCAGCTCTCACGCAACCATTGCGAGATCGACTTCGAGCAGGGCCAGTTCATCCTCCGCGACCGCGGCAGCAAGCTTGGCTCCTGGGTGAACGGCGTCCAGGTCTCGCTCGACAGCGGCCTCATCTCCAGCCCGCTCAAAGTCGGCGAAAACCAAATCACCCTCGGCAACGCCGACAGCCCCCACCGCTTCACGATCACGATTGAGGAGCTGGGGTGATCGGCCGCTCCTCAATGCCGGACTGTTTTACTGACGTTGACGATGGATGCATTCTGGGAAGAGACGAAGGCAAACCCCACTTTTTGTGATGTTCGCCAATGAACTCGCACATGTCTTGGGCACAAGACGACAGGCACGCAGCCGCGATGACGACCACGAGACACAGCCCCCCCTGTGCTGAAAAGGTCAGATGCAGGGCGGCATGTGTTCATCGCTGTGATCCCTGTTGGTCGAGTGGATGCTCAATAGCGGGGCACATCTTGCTGATACCACTGGTTGGGCGGCCCTATGTTCCAAAAAAAATCTTTCATGAACCGTTCCCGGAGCTGATTGCCTGTTACTCCGGTGGAGTTTGTGCTCTTGGATCGCTGGCTCTGGGAGGATTTGCTGCGCGAGGCCGCCAAGAATTGCTGACGCCTCTGATCATACTGCCTCGTCCCCTCGGCGACATCAGCAGATGTGCCTGATCCGAGCTTCACGAGCTTGCCGGCGGTGGAACGATGGCCATTGGCGGCAGCGAGATAGGCCAGCGACTGTCCTCTGGGGTTCCTCACGTGGATGCTGGCACCATTGTTGTAGAGCACATCGATCATGCCTTCATTTCCATGGCCTGCCGCATAGGCCATGGGCGGAATGCCCCGAATCGGCATTGCGGCATTTCGGGGAGTGCAAGTGCGCATCACGCCAGTGACGTTGTTGCGCGTAACCGCAGATGCAAAGGCGCTATCGATCGCACCTCCCGAAAAGTCAGCGCATGAAGCAAGCAGCAGAAATGAGAAGAAGAGCAGCGGGCGGCAAGTTTTCATTAAAGTTAGAGATTAATTTCAAGGAGCAAGGTAAACAGCAGCATCTCCATCGGCAGTGACGATATCGCCACTGCGCCCACGCACGGGTTCAATGGGTTTTGGATCGCCTGCTTGATAGCCCCCATCCGACTTCTTGGTGAGCTTCATTTTCATCAGTGCGGGAGCGGTTTCGCCAGTCTCCTGGTTACGCACCGTTCCAGGGGTCACGATGAATTTGGCGTTACTGGAACTCACAGACTTCATGATGCTCTTATTGCTCGCTAATTGCTGGTTAGCGTGGGCTCTTGCCTGCTGTTGCTGCTCCACGCTGGCCTTGTAGATGCCTTGTGCAATCATCGCACCGAGGCTGACGAACGCTGCGGTGTTGCGGCTGCCACCCAGCCCCCGGTAATACGGAGACGGCACTCGAACTCCGCCAAAACCAGGCGAGCGATATGCTCCGCCCCCACCAAGCGCAGCGTTCATCAGGTCAGCCCCAACCGAGTTCAAAGGGTTCACGCCCATTCCAAGTTGACCGGGCGGACCACTCATCGGACCACTCATCTCGGCGCATGAGGACAGAAGCAGGCAGGAAGCAAGAGTGAGTGTAAATGGAAGACGAAGCGTTGGTTTCATGTCAGGGGATGTTTCTTGAGGGTTGGTAAGCGGAAAATTGATCAGCGCACACCGGGATAAGGCTCCGGTTTGCCCTCCTGGCGGGCGCGATAGTTGTCGTCGGCCATGCCACGGAGGGTCCGCTCACGGTCGGAATCCGAGAAGCTGCCACTGGACGAGAGCCCGTTCATGATGCGGGCAAAACTGTTCCAGTTCCGAGCGACACGGTCACGATCAAAGTCAGCAATGGCCTGGATGCAGGCTTTCTCATCCACCGTTCCAGGAGCAAGCTCGGTCAGCGGTCCAAGCGCTTCGCGAACGAGTTTTTCCGCACGAACCAAGTCCGGGTGATTGCCATTGGTTTGCCCTTGGAGGTGCCAGCGAGCCGCCAATCCAGACGCCAACCTCCATTTACTCAGGTTATGTATCAGTTTGCCAGCGGGGTTGTTGTCAGAGAGACGCACGGCCTCCTCAGCAAAAAATAGGCCGTCCGAAAACACCTGGGAGATGTGTTCCAGGACCCCTTTTCGCAGGTAGCCCTTTGCCATCGTGCGGTAGATGCTGGCTTTGAACAAGGGAGACTGCGCTGTCTCCAAAGCTTCGTCCCAGTCCCTGGCTGCTGACGCCCAACGCTCGCTCTTGTCGGACGAGTCCACTCCTTTGAGGGTCGTCCAGGAGGCATTGATGGTTGCCCTAACCTCGAGCAGTCGAGCATAGCGATCTGGCAGCGCCGCTTTCAATGCTTTGGAGTTGCCTTCCGCTGACATCAAGCCAGCCTCAATCGCGCTGAGGCCACGCTGGTAGTGATGCCTCACAATCGCATGATCGGTAAGGTCAGGATCAGCGCCTTTCCCAAAATGGGCCGCACCAAGAATCGAGTAGCCCAACGACCAAGGCATCCAGTCGGACTCCTTCGCCTTGTCGAGGTTCGAGATCGCCTCCCCGGCGTTTTCGATGCAGGTATCAAACTGCTCCAGATCGAGTTGCTTCCGGGCCTGGGTGAGCAGTTGCGTGACCTTCTCGTTTGTTGCTTGGGTACTTGCAACGACATTTGGCTGCTCATCGGGTGCTTTTGCAGCAGCAGACTTCTTCGGCGCGGGGCCGAGGTCTTTGAGGCGCTGCTGGGCATTCGCATTGCCGAGCTTGGCGGCTTTCTCGTAGAGTTCGCGAGCTTTGGCCTTATCCTTCTTCACGCCAAGACCGTTCTCATGGCAGGTGGCTAGATCAAAGGTTGCATCGGCATTGTCTTGGGCACTCGACTTGGTGAAGAGTTCCACCGCCTTCGCCATGTCCTTTTTCACGCCGCGCCCGCTGCTGTAGCACTTGCCCAGGTTCCACTGACCCCAGCTATTGCCGCCATCGGCGGACTTCTGGAGCCACTCGACGGCTTTGTTCAAGTCTTTGGCAATTCCTGCGCCATCGCGCAGATTTGCTCCCAGGTTGTTCATCGCCAAGAAGTGTCCTTTCTCGGCGGCTTTGGCATACCATACGTTGCCCTTTGCCTTGTCGGCGGGCGTTCCAGTGCCTGTGTCGAGACACCAGCCGGCGTTTAACATGCAGTCCGGGTCATTCAGCGCCACCCCGGCTTCGTAGTAGCCGAAGGCTTTTGCATCGTCCTTGGGCAGCCAAGTTCCTCCCCGATGAGCATCTCCCAAGGCACCAAATCCGAGCCCATCTCCCAGCTTCCCTGCCTGCAGATAAAGTTCCTTGGCCTTCTCCACATCCTTGGCTACGCCAACTCCGTTCGCAAAATTTTTGGCCAGATAGCGCATCGCCGTGGTGTTCCCCATCTCGATCGCTTTCTGGTAATGCTCATTCGCCTTCACCGGGTCTTTCTCCACGCCGCTTCCATTCTCGTAGTGGACCCCCAAGTTGACGAAGCCAAGAGGCTCACCCAGCTCCCCCGCCTTCCGGTAGTATTCGCACGCCTTTGCCAAGTCCTTCTCCACACCGGCCCCATTCACATAGTTAATGCCCAAGGAATTGTAGCCCCCTCCATCCCCGAGTTCACCGGCCTTTCGGTAGAGTCCATTGGCACGGGCCAGGTCCTTGGTCACTCCGTTGCCATTCGCATAGTTGATGCCTAGGTAGCGATAGGCCATGCCATCCCCCTGATCGCCGGCTTTCTGGTAAAGTTCATTGGCTTTGGTGAGATCCTTGGTCACGCCATTCCCGTTCTCGTATCTGACGCCCAAGTAAGTCAGTGCTGCCGGGTAGTCCTTCTCAGCGGCTTTCAGCATGAACTCCTCATGCTTGGCGAAGCTCTTTTCCACACCGTTCCCTGAGTGGTAGTTACCGGCCAGCCACACGAGAGCCAGCCCATCCCCTGCTTCGCCGGCCTTCAAATACCATTCATGGGCCTTGGCGATGTCCTTCGTCACCCCATCTCCATTCCAATAGCGAGCGCCAAGCAGCCGCATGGCGACGCCATAGCCTGCCTCGGCAGATTCGGTGAGGAGTTCCACGGCGCGGGCATCGTCCTTGAGGCAGCCGATCCCTTTCTGATAACAGACCGCCAGTTCCTGCTTCAGCACGCTGCTTTTGGCAGCCCCTTGTTCCAGCAACTCGGTGTATTTGGCGTCATCCTTTTCCGTCCCGGTGCCCTTGCGATAGGCTTCAGCCAGGAAATAGAGCCCCAGAGGATCATCGGCGACGGCCGCTTTTTGGAATAACTCAAAGGCTCTCGCCGGATTCTTTTCGCAACCACTGCCGTCCTGGTAACAGCGGGCCAGATTACGGATGGCGGTGAGGTCACCACTGGCACTGGCTTGCGTGAATTTATCAAAGGCCAGCTTGTCATCTTTCCCCCGGCCCCAGCCCCGGCCTGCGCAGATGGCGATGGCGGTGTCGCTTCCCGCTGCCGCCGCTTTCTCCATGAGTTCCCGGGTCTTTTTCAGGCTCTCCGGCGCACCGATGCCGAGGTTGTGGCGCAGACCGAGCTGGATGAGTGCCGGTGGATCACCAGCGTCTGCCCTGGCCTGAAGTTCGGCCAGGGGCATCTGGATGAGTTCGACAGTCTGGCCTGCGGCGAGAGACGAGAAAACCACCAGCAGAGAAGCGGTCAGGAGGGGCAATTTCATGCGCGGAGGAGAAGAAGATGGCGTGAGGTTCACTTCCGTTGTTTGGCAAACCAGGAGCGCCAGTGGTCCAGAGTCGCCTGATGGGTGGCCTTGAGCTCGGCCTTTGAGGGCATTTTGAGGTCCCTGTAGGTTTGTGCGCCGCGATCTCCCCAGTAATTCAACGCATCAGCGGGCAGCCTGCCCAATTTCGCATCCAGCTCCCCGAGCACTTGGTAAAGCTCGGCATGAGCGAGATAAAAAGTGTCAAACAACCGGTCTGCAAACTCGTCTGCGTTTTTGATCCCGCCTTCCCGCAACTCGGCATCCACAGCTTTGGTCGCACTTTCATGGGTTGCGTTGGCCACATGGAGGATCAAATGGCACACCCGCCGGGCCCCAGTCTGATCTGCAGGGATGCCGATGCAGCGACGGCCTTGGGCGTTGTAAAAGTTGCCGTTCTCCGTGGCGGTGGCCTTGGTCAGCAGATAGCCGCCGTCCGCATCCAGATTGGAGGCCATCTTCTGGTAAGTCTTGCTGTTCTGCTTGAGCCAGAGGTCCGCATTGATGTCGGAATCAAAACCGGGAAACTCAGCAGCGGTGAGACGGCATGCGGTCAAAACGACCGCAAGGGAGAGAAGGATGTGTTTCATCAGTTGGGTTTGGGTTGAATGGTGAAAGTGTCTGAAGCATCACCCGCCCACGGCGATGCTCACCTCCGCGCTCCCCGAGGCGGTATCGGGCCTGTAGGACGAGTTGAAGCCCAAATATGAAACGGTGAAGCCGTACTCGTCGCAGAGGTCCCGCATACTGAGAAGGTCGAGGTATTCGGAGGATGGGAGGCCGAACACGCGCAGCACAGCGTCGCCGCTGATCTTTCCGCGCTTCTTCACGATGTGCTCAATGATCTCGTGGTTCCACTGATGCTTCCTGATGTGCTGCTTCCGAGGGCGATGCCACGGCGCGGGCTCGAATCTGCGCACGATGGTGGGCGCGGGCGCAAGCTCGGGAACAACGTCGTCAGCCAGGCCCTCGCTCGTGTCCGGATCAGCCATGTTTTTCCCGACCCTCACTTCTCGATGGCGAACAGCCGGACGATGCCCGCGATCAGTTTCGCCTGCTGCGTGCGCTCAAGGGTCTGGAGGAGTCCGTGCGCGTC
>NZ_JACSRD010000108.1 GCF_014879935.1 Prosthecobacter sp. | reverse complement strand
TATGCCCCACGCTCACCGCAGGTACAACTGCATTTTCGACCCATTCTGAGGTTCTAAAACACTGCCTAGCTCTGTCAGTACCCATCGTGTGGTGATGATGAAGTCACTGCTCATCTCCAACCAATCCAATGCTTCCTGGTGCCTCGCATCATCAGGATCAAGCCATGCGATGAAGAACCAAGTGTCGGCAAAAAAATGGACTTCATGGTTTCCGCTTGGGTGTGCCGTAAAGGTAATGGTCGTGGTTGTCAGCCAGGTCTCCAATCCCGCTGCCGACGGTGCCGATGAAGTCCTTGTAGCGATTCAACATCCCCTGCCGCGGTTTTCGAGCAGGCACGATCAAGACCTCCGTCTGGTCCTCCAGATGAACGCCTTCGGGCAGCTTGATCGTGTCGTTGATGACGGTGGCGGTGATGCTCATAAGCGGAGAGTACCATCCCGCCTGAGCCGTCGCAAGCCTCCAGATACCTCAACCACCACGCGGCGATCTTCCGCTCCAGGCCTTGAAAGCCCGCGAAAAATGCGCGGCGGACTTGTAGCCGAGCTCGGCGGCCACGTTTTTCACCAGCGCATCCGGCTGCCGCAGCTTGATGGCGGCTTGCGAGAGCTTCAGACGCGTCAGGCATGCCAGCGGCGTCTCGTTGTCGTAGCGTTGAAACAACCGTGTGAAGTAGGCCGCGGACACATGACAGGCCTTCGCGGCCTGTTCGATGCTGTTGAGCACGGGGTAATTGCGCAGCAGATGACCGCGGCAGCGCAGATACGTCGCGTAAGCCGGGTCCATCTTCGTTGTGGCGGGCTGGCGACTGTCCGCGCAAAGCACCAACGCATGCTCCAGCGCCGCGCAGGCTGCCCGCAGACCAAAACGACCACCGCGCAGCGCATGATCGATCACTTCTTCGAGCAGGCTCACCACTCGCGAGGCATCCGCCACACGCAGCACACTGCCGGGGGCAAGGTCAAGATCGCTCATCAACGCGGCGGCTCTTGGACCGGTGAAGTTGAAGAAATACTTCACCATCGGCTCCTCCGCCGAGCTGCGGATCACATGCGGCATGCTGGAGTCGTAAAAGAACGCGTGCCCGGCCTCCACCTCATGCTTGCGGTTCGCCAGCGTGGCGCTGCCTTTGCCGCGGGAGACGAATTCAAAGGCCAAAAATGGGAAATCCTGCCGGTCCACGATGAAATCCGGCGCACACCATTCACAGCCGCCGCCCACGAGGCCAAGCATGGACTCATCGCTGCGTCGCTCCTGCCATGCGGGCAGGAAGAAGCGTCGCGTGCGCATCACTTGCGTGGAAAAATAGTCAGCTTGGTCGGTGGCGGGCATGCGCGGAGCATGTCAGGCTCATCAAGAATCGTCAAGCCGTTGCCAAGGATGAGCAGCGAAGGCTCATTTATCTTTGATCCTTCATCTTTTATCCTTCCAAGCCATGTCCCAATCACTCCGCGGCATCATTCCGCCCCTCGTCTCCCCTTTGCGCGATCGCGACACCCTCGACGTCGCCGGTTTGGAGCGTCTCATCGAGCATCTCATCAGCGGTGGTGTGTCGGGCCTCTTCGTGCTCGGCACCACGGGCGAAGGTCCGAGTCTGAGCTACCGCCTGCGTCGTGAATTGATCGAACGAGCCTGCAAAGTGGCCGCAGGACGCGTCCCGGTGCTTGTCGGCATTACAGACACCTCCTTCACCGAAAGCGTGAACCTCGCCAAATACTCCGCAGAGGTCGGCGCAACGCATGTGGTGCTCGCGCCGCCGTATTACTTCCCCGCCGCGCCGCCGGAGATGCTGGAGTATGTGCATGACCTCGTCGCCGAGATGCCGCTGCCGTTGTTTCTCTACAACATGCCCGGTTTGACGAAGGTGAGCTTCGAACTCGACCTCGTGCGTCGTGCTCTCGACATGCCCGGAGTCTGCGGCGTCAAAGACAGCTCGTGTGACATGATCTACTTCCACCGCCTCATCGAGATCGCGAAGCAACGCGCCGATTGGAGCGTGCTCGTCGGCCCTGAGGAACTCACTGCCGAGGCCGTGCTGCTCGGCGGCCACGGCGGCATCAATGGTGGAGCCAATTTGCATCCCAAACTCTACGTCGAGATGTATCAAGCCGCCGCCGCGCAGGACCTGCAACGCACGCGAGAGCTTCATGCTCAAGTCATGAAACTCGCCGGAGCCATCTACACCGTCGGCAAGCACAAGAGTGCCATCATCAAAGGCATCAAATGCGGCCTCAGCCTCCTCGGCATCTGCGAAGACCACATGGCGGAGCCCTTCCACCGCTTCCGCGATGCGGAAAGAGAGATCATCCGCGAAAGACTCGTCAACCTCGGCCTCTTGTAATCACACATCATGAAAAAGCTCCTCTGCGCTCTCCTTGTCTCTGCGGTGTCCCTTCAAGCTGCTGATCCCGCTATCCTCACCACCGAGTACATCTACGACACCGGACCTTACCCGCAGATCCACGCGACGACGATCACCGAAACGCCCACGGGGCTCGTCACGGCGTGGTTTGGCGGCACGGCGGAGAAAAATCCGGATGTGTGCATCTGGGTGTCGCGTCAGCTTCCCGATGGCAAATGGACCGAAGGCGTCGAAACCGCAAACGGCGTGCAACCCGACGGCACACGGCATCCGACATGGAATCCGGTGCTGTTTCAGCCGAAGGACGCGCCGCTGATGCTCTTCTACAAAGTCGGCCCATCACCGAGCACGTGGTGGGGCGAGCTCAAAACGAGCACCGATGGCGGCAAAACATGGTCTGCGGCCCAAAAGCTGCCCAAAGGCATCTTCGGCCCGATCAAGAACAAGCCCGTCCAACTCGCCAATGGCGATATTTTGTGCCCCACGAGCAACGAGACCGATACGAAGCCCAGCGCCTGGGCCATCTACTTCGAGCGCACCTCAGATCTCGGCAAGACATGGACACGCACCGAGTTGCTGCACGATGGTTTGAAGATCAGCGCCATTCAGCCGAGCCTTCTCTTCCTTGGTGGTGACAAGATTCAAGCCGTGGGCCGCACACGGCAGAGCAAAGTCTTCCAAATCACCTCCGAAGACGCCGGCAAGACCTGGGGCGAGATTTCACTCACCGACCTGCCCAATCCCAACTCCGGCACCGATGCCGTCACGCTCGCCGATGGTCGTCATCTGCTGATTTACAACCACACCGCTCGCGGCCGCAGCCCGCTGAACCTCGCCGTGAGCAAGGACGGCAAGACTTGGGAAGCCGCGCTCACCTTTGAAGACGAACCCAAGAAGGAGTTCAGCTATCCCGCCATCATCCAGACGAAGGACGGCCTCGTTCACATCACCTACACCTGGCAGCGGAAGAAGGTGAAGCACATCGTCCTCGATCCCGCCAAGCTGACCACGAAGCCGATGCTCAACGGCGAGTGGCCGCAGTGAAGTAGCTTCGATCCATAATCGAAGCCGAATCCTCTCCAAACCAGTCGATTGCCAATCGACTCTTCGACCATGCCCATGCACAAAACCCTCCTTGCGGCCTTATTCACTGTTGCCACAGCCTTCGCTCAAACCACGGGCGATGTTCGTGACGTTCGCGTGATTCGCACTGCCGATCAGGAGCCGCGAGCCGCGCTTCTGGGGCAGCCGAGCATCGCCCTGTGGAAGGAGAAGTATCTCGTTGTCGCTTACCAAAAAGGCATCGCTGGCAAAACGGACATGGGCAGCATCGACGCGGTCATCTCCAGTGATGACGGGAAGTCATGGAGCATCCCGAGCACGATCTTTGATCACGAACAACGTCATGGGGCCATGCAGTTCGGTTACTGCAATGCGGTGCTCTTCAAGCCACCGGGACAGGAGGTGCTCTGGTGCTATGCCATGCGCTGCCCGCTGAACTACGCCGACAGCGAGGATTCGCATCTCGCGGCTGCTTACAGCGGTGATGGCGGTCGCTCTTGGAATCCGGTCGAGCTGGCGATGCACTACACTGGTCCGCTCGTCATCCTTGGCGAGATCCAGCGCATCATGGAAAACGGTCAGCCGGTCTATCTGCTGCCCGCGCATCGCAACACGAAGCGTGCCGATCCGCTCGGTCAGCGCGAGCATTTTGTGCTGCGCAGCACCAGCCTGCTCGACTGGCATCTCGGTGGCTATGTGCCGCAGCCTGAGCCTGGGAAAATCTTCCTTCATGAAGGCCAGATTGCGGTCATCAATGAGCAGCAGCACCTCAAGATGGTCATGCGCACATCTGCGGAAGGAAGAGAAGGCGGTATGGCTGATGGTGGCGCTCTCGATCCACCACGAGCTTGGTCCAGCACCAGCACCGACGGCGGTCAGACATGGAGCGTCGCCAAACAGGAGCCCGATCTTTGGAACACCGTTTCAGAAGCTTGGTTTGGCCAGTCTCAGGCGGGCAGCCAGCTCTATGTGTATAACGATGGCCCCGCGCGAAGCCGCATGGCGCTCCGCTACAAAGTGAAGCCCGCAAACGGCCTCTGGAGTGCCGAGCGCACCTTCTTCGACGCGGGCATCCACAACTCCTATCCCACCCTCATCGAAATCGCTCCCGGCGAGTATCGCGCCGTGTGGGACAGCGGCGATGAGAAGCGTCATCGTCGCTCCATCCGATTCGGGAAACTCACGCTGTAAGCCCAATCCAAAGCCTTTTGATTCAACCACCATGCACAAAACCCTCCTCACACTCTCCTTCTTCGCCACTTGCTCGCTCGTTTTCGGTGATGAAAAGCTCGAAATCATCAAACCCGGCTCGCTTACCGTTGCGGCGCCCACAGTCAGTCCTGCATCGCGGGAGAATGTGATCATTTACAAGGAACCGGACCGCTACGGCGGCTGGCCGGCGAATCACGGGCTGTGGCAGTGGGGCGATGAGATGGTCGTGGGCTTCACTTCGACGTGGTATAAATCGACGACGACCGATCATCGCATCGACCGCACCAAGCCGAGTTATGAGATTCAGGCTCGCAGTCTCGATGGCGGCAAGACGTGGAAGACGGAGGAGAACCTGCCCTTTGCCGATCACAAAGCCGAAGCGAAGCCAACAGCACTGACGGAGCCTCTCGACTTCACCGCACCGGACTTCGCGCTCATGTTCCGCTTTGGCGGACTGCATGCGGGGCCGTCGTGGTTTTACACGAGCACGGATCGCTGCAAGACTTGGCGCGGGCCGTTCAAGTTCACGGTTGAAGGCGTGGAAGGCATCTGCACGCGAACCGATCTCATCGTGCTCGGGCCGCGCGGTTGCCTCATGTTTGGCAGTTGCGGCAAGAAAAACGACGGCAAAGAAGGTCGCGTCTTTTGCGCACGCACGACCGACGGCGGTGTGACATGGAAACTCGTCTCCTACATCGGAGAAGAACCACAACCGGGCGGTTTTGCCATCATGCCGAGCACGGTGCGCACGAAAAGCGGCGCCCTGCTCACCACCATCCGCATGGGCAAACCCAACGCTGACATCCAGCTTTGGCGCAGCGATGATCTCGGCCAGACCTGGCAGCATGTGAGTGCCGTCACGGGCAACATCGGCGGCAATCCTCCTGCCACCGTCCTGCTGCCGGATGGCCGTCTCTGTGTAAGCTATGGCCACCGCCGGAAACCCACCGGCATCCGTGCGCGCATCAGCGTCGATGAAGGCAAAACCTGGCAGCCCGAGATCGTGATCCGCGATGACGGTTTCGATGGCGATCTCGGCTATCCGCGTGCGCTCGTGCGGCCGGATGGCAGGCTTTTCACCGCCTATTACTACAACGGCCCACGCGAGGAGGATCGCGGCATCGAGGGCACGTTCTGGACGCCGCCAGCCCGTCCTTGAACACGCCAACCATCGTTCATGAACCTTCGCCATCTTCTCATCGCTCTTTCGTGCTTCGCCCACGCTCACGCACAGGAGGAAGCCACTCGTTCGCTCACGCTTGATGCGCGATTGCTGAATCTGCCGGTGTGCAACGGTGCACCGAAACAGCTCGTGAAACTGGAAGTCGGAGGCAAGAAGGTGCGGGAGTTTGAGATTGAGTTCACGAGCGAGAAGAAGCCGGAATTTTATATCTTTCTCGATGTCACGGCGTGGAAGGGACAGTCGGCGATTTTGCATGGCCCCGCAGCGGTGATCGCTGCCATCGAGAGTGGCGATGAAATCAAGACGAGCGTGCCGGTGTATGCGGAGACGTGGCGACCGCAGTTTCATTTTACGTCGATGCGCGGACGGCTGAATGATCCGAACGGCCTGCTGCACTACGACGGCGAGCATCATCTGTTTTACCAACTGCATCCCTACGGCGTGAAAAGCGGCAGCAAGAGCTGGGGGCATGCGGTGAGCCGCGATTTCCTGCACTGGGAGGAGCTGCCCATCGCGATTCATGCGGAGGGCGAGGGCATGATGTTCTCCGGCTCGGGCGTGGTGGATTGGAAGAACACGACGGGCTTCCAAACGGGCAAAGAACCGCCGCTCGTGCTCATCTACACCGCCACGGGACCGCCGCGCGATCAACGGCTCGCCTTCAGCAATGATCGCGGTCGCACATGGACGAAGTATGCGGGGAATCCGGTGCTGCCGGAGGTGGCGCACAACAATCGTGACCCCAAAGTCTTCTGGCACGAGCCCACGCAGCTCTGGGTCATGATCCTGCATTGCACCGAGAAGGGCAAAAAGCTCCCGCCGATTGATCCGAAGGACCCGACGCGCAAATCAGGCGAGTTCGTCTTCTTCACCTCGCCCGATTTGAAGCAGTGGAAGCGCGAGGGCAGCGTCATCGGCTTTGCGGAGTGCCCGGATCTTTTCCCGATGAAGATCGAAGGCACCGAGAAGACGAAGTGGATCGTCCACGGCGGTCTCGGCGAGTATTTCGTGGGCGACTTCGACGGGCGGAACTTCACGCGCACCAGTGATTTGCTGCACGGGCCCTATGGCAGCGCCTACTACGCTGGTCAAAACTACAGCGACATGCGCGATGGCCGCGTCGTGCAGCAAGGCTGGGCCAAGATGGGCGACAACTTTTTCCCCGGCATGCCCTTCGCGCAGATGATGAACATCCCGTGCGAAATCACGCTGCGAAACACCGGTCGCGGCCCGCGCCTCGTCTGGCAGCCAGTGCGTGAGATCGAAACGCTCCGCGCGAAGCATCACGCCATCGCCGCAAGCGTGCTGAATGCGCAAAGCGATCCGCTCCACGACGTGCAGACGCCTTTCTTCGACCTCCACGCCGTCATCGACGTCGGCACCGCCACGGAGATCACGTTCGACCTGCGCGGCACGCCCTTCGTCATCGACGTGAAGAAGCAAAAACTCACCAGCGGCAAAGCCAGCATGCCCATGCCCATCCGCGAAGGCCGCCTCGATCTCCGCCTCCTCAGCGACCACAGCCTTATCGAAATCTTCACCGACAAGGGCTTCAAGTTCGGCGCCTTCCAGCACATGCCGAATGCTGAAGCCCGCATCGCGCCGAAGCTCACAGCCTCCGGCGGTGAAGCGAAGATCGTGTCACTCGATGTGCATGAGTTGAAGTCGGTGTGGCCGATTTCCAAGAAGAACTGAAAACCGCTTTCATTACCCTTTTATGCTCACGCGCCTCTTCAGCCTCACTCTCGCAT
Source organism: Prosthecobacter sp. (assembly GCF_014879935.1). Classification (GTDB taxonomy): domain Bacteria; phylum Verrucomicrobiota; class Verrucomicrobiia; order Verrucomicrobiales; family Verrucomicrobiaceae; genus Prosthecobacter. The sequence continues at coordinate 48,140 of NZ_JACSRD010000108.1, read as the reverse complement.
TTTCGCTCACCGCTCATGCCTTCGAGCCAAAGGACATCTTCAAAGACGCGGTCCTGGTTTTGCAGCTGGATGGCTTGGCGGCTTCGAGTGGTGTCATGATGAAAGCCGACGGCGCGGTGAAGGTCGGCGTGGAGTTGAAGGGCAAGGAGCGGGACGAATCACTTGCTCGTGGTGGCGATGGGAAGGTGGCGGTGTTTGAGGGGGGCGTTTTGACGGAGGTGATCGGTGAGAAGGGGCCGCTGAGCATCGCGGGGGAAGCGATGACGGTTTTGCTGCGGGTGCGGGGTGGTGGTGAGGCTTGGAAGAGCGGCGAGGTGTTCGCTCGGCATGGCGGGCATGAGGTGACCTTGTTCAATCTGCATGTGAACAAGGGCGAGCTGGGCTTTGAGTTGGGCGTGCAGGAGAAAAAGGGGCTCGCGGGAAGGCTGGCGGTGCCGTTGGAGAGCATCACGAAGGGCGGATGGCATGATGTGATCGCTCGATTCGATGGCGCGAAGCTGCTGCTCTTCGTCGATGGCGTGGCGGCGGGCTCGGTGAAGGTCGCGGGACATTTGCGGGCGGAGAACAAGCTGCCTTTCACGCTCGGGAAGGCGATGCGCGGCCAGGTGGATCATGCGGCGGTGTGGACGCGGGCCTTGAGCGATGCGGAGGTGGCGACGTTGAGTGGTGGAGCGAAGGCGATTGCGGAAAAGAACACGGGTCGACTGCGCGAGATCGAGAAGGTCACCGGGCGCGATGATTTGAAGCTCGTGGACAAACTCCGCGCGGCTCGCGAACTGCGGGAGCAGATTCAGAGCGATCCCTTGCGTCCGCGCTGGCATCTCGGCACGCCGGATGGCGTGTGGAATGACATCAACGGCACGGTATTTTGGAAGGGTCGCTACCATGTGTTTTTCCAGAGCCTCATCGCGCCGGACGCGGCCACGGTTTTGAGCGGCGGCGATGTCGGCACGAATCGCAAGGAGTGGACGCATGCCTCCAGCGCGGATCTCGTGCACTGGGTGTATCGCGGCACGTCGTTGCGGCCGGTGTTCGATGGCTCGCAGCCGAAAGGGTTCTACAGCGGCGACATGATCGACGGCGCGGACGTTCCGACGCTGATCTACCACATTCCCGGCCAAGGCACGGCCATCGCGAAGCCGGTGAATGCGGACGATCCCGAGTTGATCGAATGGCAGCCGATCCAAGAGAACCCGGTCATCAAGCTCGAAGGTGCGCCGGAGGAAGTCGTCATCTTTGATCCCTTCGCGTGGAAGGAGGGCGACCTCTACTACGCGCTCATCGGCAACAAAAACAAACGCCCCGGCTTCGAGGGCGACACGACGAGCCTGTATCGCTCGCGTGACTTGCTGAAGTGGGAATACCGCGGCCCGTTTTACCAATCGGATCGCAAGTGGACCACCGAGGTCGAGGACTGCGCCTGCCCGGATTTTTATCCCATCGGCCAGGGAAAGCACATGCTGCTCATGCACACGCACATGCCGTATTTTCAGGCGCAGTATTACATTGGCACCTGGGACGCGAAGGCCGAGCGCTTCACGCCGGAGCGACATGGCAAAATGAACTGGCCCGGCGGTCATCTCGCCGCGCCGGAGACGCTGCTCGATGCGAAAGGCCGCCGCATCTTCTGGGGCTGGGTGCGCGAGGCTCGCAAAGGGGCCACGAGCAAAGGTTGGGGCTCCGTAGCCACGCTGCCGCGACTCTTTTCGCTGCATGACGATGGCGAGTTGAAGATCGAACCCGCGCCCGAACTCGAATCCCTGCGCTACGACGAACGTCGTCACACCGACCTCAAAGTGAGCGCCACACGCGACCTCACGCTCGACGACATCCGCGGCGACAGCCTGGAGCTTCGCCTGATCATCGAACCCGACAGCGCAAAGGAGTTTGGCCTCGCCGTGCGCTGTTCGCCCGATGGCAAAGAGCAAACGCCCATCGTGCTCTCGTTGCCCAAACAGACTCTGCGCACCGAACTCACGAAATCCGGCGCGGAAGGCAACTTCAAGGACATCACCGAGCAAGTCGCGCCGATGCCGTTGAAGGCCGACGAGCCCGTTCGCGTGCGAGTTTTCCTCGATCGCAGCATTCTCGAAGTTTTCGTGAATGAGCGCCAATGCCTCACGCAGCGCATTTATCCGGCTCGCAAGGACAGCCTCGGCGTGAAGCTCTTCACCCGCGATGGCGAGATGACCGTGAAGTCGCTCGAAGCGTGGAAGATGATGCCGGTGTTCTAAGCCGCCGTCTGCCCATGTATGAACGCAACCACTGCCACTCGCTGCTTTCTTCCACCTTGAAAAGGCAGGGCCTGTTCACCAAGCTCAGACACGCCTCATGAAAAAGCCGTCCGCCTCCAAAAACTTGCTCACCACGGCCAAAGCCAGGCCAGACAGCCTCAAAGGTCTGCTTACCGAGGTGCGCCAGCTCATCCAGAGTGCCCGCCGTGGTGTCGCTAGTGTCGTGGACACCTTCCAGGTGATGACCAACTACGAAATCGGTCGCCGCATCGTCGAGCACGAGCAGAAAGGAGCCAAGCGGGCGGCGTATGGCACGGAGCTGCTGAAGGAGCTGTCCGCGAGGCTGACGGAGGAGTTTGGAAGAGGGTTTTCGCGGTCGAACCTCCAGGCGATGCGAGCCTTCTTTATCGAGTGGCAACCCAAGGTCTCTTCGATTTGCCAGAAGCCTTCTGGTAAATTGCTCGGCGGACAAATTTTTCAGTCGGCGACTGAAAAATCTGAGACATCGAAGATTTGCCAGAAGCCTTCTGGCAAATCTGAAGCGCTTACTATTTCCCAACAGCCTATTGGGAAATTGGGAAACCCCTTCACCTTGAGCTGGTCGCACTACGTTCTGCTTCTCACCATCAAAGACCCGGATGAACGCAGCTTCTACGAGATCGAGGCAACTAACGCTGGCTGGTCGGTGCCGGAGTTGAAGCGCCAGAAAGCCTCCTGCCTCTACGAGCGGCTGGCGCTCAGTCGGGACAAAGCGGGCATCCGGCGATTGGCCAAGGAGGGGCAGGTCATGATGAAGCCCGAGGACATGCTGAAGGAGCCGCTGGTGCTGGAGTTCCTGGGCCTGGAAGAAAAATCCGGCTACTCGGAAACCGACCTCGAACAGGCCATCATCGACCGCTTGGAGCACTTTCTACTCGAACTCGGCAAAGGCTTCCTTTTCGAGGCACGCCAGAAACGATTCACCTTCGATGAAGACCACTACTTCGTCGATCTCGTCTTCTACAATCGCCTCCTGCGTTGCTACGTCATCATCGACCTCAAGCTCGACAAAGCCACGCATCAGGACCTCGGCCAGATGCAGATGTATGTGAACTACTACGACCGCGAAGTGAAGCTGCCCGATGAAAACCCCACCATAGGCCTACTCCTCTGCAAATCGGCCAAAAAGACCGTCGTCGAGCTCACCCTGCCCAAAGACGCCAACATCCACGCCAAGGAGTATCAGCTCTACTTGCCCTCGAAGGAACTGCTGAAGCAAAAACTCGACGAATGGAGCCGGACGAAGATCAGCAAATAGAGCCTCAACGATCATTATGACACCAACCCAACCAACCACCGCCAATCCGCGCCTTTTCCTCTGGGCCATCACCTCGGCACTCGCTGGCTTTTTGTTCGGCTTTGACACCGTCGTCATCTCTGGCGCGGAAAAGACGATCCAGTCGCTGTGGAAGCTGAGCGATGCCATGCACGGCGTGGCGATGGCTTCAGCGCTGTATGGCACTGTGTTGGGTTCGCTCATCGGTGGGTGGCCCACGGATAGTTGGGGACGCAAAAAGACGCTCATCTGGGTGGGCGTGCTCTACTTTGTCTCGGCGGTGTGGTCGGGCATCGCGCCGGAAGTTTGGTCGCTCATCATCGCACGCTTCATCGGCGGTCTCGGCGTGGGTATTTCCACCGTGGCCGCGCCGCTCTACATCACCGAGATTTCGCCGCCGGATCGTCGCGGACGCCTCGCGGGCATGTTTCAGTTCAACATCGTCTTTGGCATCCTCGTGGCTTTTCTCTCGAACTACCTCCTCGGCGGCATTGGTGAGCATGCGTGGCGGTGGATGCTCGGCGTGGAGGCCGTTCCCGCGCTGTTTTACACGCTGATGTGCTTCACCTTGCCCGAGAGTCCGCGCTGGCTGCTCACGCGAAAAGCCGACCGCGAGGCCGGACTGGCTGTTTTGCGTCAAATCCAGCCTCAGGCCCCATCGGCGATCATCGAGGCTAACGCCGCGGAGATCCTTTCTGCTGCGAAACATGACGCAGCCAGCTCGCATGGCTTCTGGAGCACGAAACATCGCGTGCCGATCCTGCTGGCCTTCCTGATCGCCTTCTTCAACCAGCTATCCGGCATCAATGCGGTGCTCTATTTTGCCCCACGCATCTTTGAAATGACCGGACTCGGCGCTCAGGCCGCGCTGCTGCAGTCCATCGGCATCGGCATCACGAATCTCGTCTTCACCTTTGCCGGCCTGTGGCTCATCGACCGTCTCGGCCGACGCACGCTGCTCGTCATCGGTTCGTTCGGCTACATCGCGTCGCTCGGGCTGTGCGCGTGGGCGTTTTTCACGGAGCACTTCAGCATCGTGCCCGCGTGCATCTTTGCCTTCATCGCCGCGCATGCCATCGGCCAGGGCGCGGTCATCTGGGTCTTCATCTCGGAGATTTTTCCGGACCGCCATCGCGCCACCGGTCAGGCGCTCGGCAGTGCCACGCACTGGGTCTTTGCCGCGCTGCTCACCACCTTCTTTCCCGCGATGGTCAGCGCGTTTCCGCCGGGCTGGGTGTTTCTATTTTTCACCTTCATGATGGTGCTACAGCTCGTGTGGGTAAAAACGATGGTGCCTGAGACGAAAGGCGTGTCGCTGGAGGACATTCAGAAACAACTCGGCATTCATTCATGAGCGACAAACCGGTCATCATCGGCTTTGGCGAGCTGCTGTGGGACCTGCTGCCCGCCGGTGCCCAACTCGGCGGCGCACCCGGCAACTTCGCCTATCACGCGCATGTGCTCGGCGCGGAGGTCCACATCGTCAGCGCCATCGGCGACGATGATCTCGGCCAACGTGCTCTCGATCAACTCCGCGCCGTCGGACTCGACACACGCTTCATTTCCACGCTCAAAACGCATCCCACCGGCACCGTGCCTATCACGCTGAATGCGAACGGCCAGCCGAGCTACACCATCGTCGAAAACGTCGCGTGGGACATGATCCTGTGCTCGCCGGAGCTACTCGCACTCGCCGCCCGTGCCGATGCCGTGTGCTACGGCAGCCTCGCGCAACGTTCACCAGTCTCGCGTGATACGTTGCGCCAGTTCCTCGCCGCCACGCGACCCGATTGCCTGCGCATCTTCGACATCAACCTGCGTCCCCCGCATTTCACGAGCGAGGTCGTGCTCGACTCGCTCGCCACCGCCACGCTCTTCAAACTCAACGACGAAGAACTCCCGCAACTCGCCGCCATGCTCGGCTGCGCGTCCGATGAGCCCGAGGTCTTCGCGCATCTCTTCGCCCACTACCCGCTGCAAACCATCGCCCTCACGCGAGGTGCGAACGGAGCCACCCTCGTCACCCGCGACCACCGCCACGACCTCCCCGGCCAGCCTCCCGAACACCTCGCCGACACCGTCGGAGCCGGCGACTCCTTCACCGCCGCCCTCGTCACCAGCCTGCTCGCCGGACACTCGCTCGCTGAAGCAGGCACGCGAGCCATTCGCCACGCGAGCTACGTGTGCTCCCAGCCCGGTGCGATGCCGGAGATGGGGGCGTTTTTGGCGAGAGCAAAGTAGCCATCTCGCTCCGTCGAGATGAGCCTTGTGCGTTCGCGAACGCGATGACGTCGAACCCATCGAAAGCGCTGAGTTCCTCTCGCGGAGCGAGAGGACTACTTTGCTTCGCGGATTCGATGACGTGGGCTCTTTGCGATCACCTTCCGCGCCGTCTTGCCAGCGGACCATTTTCCTTCGGCGAGCAGGCTCGACGGATGATCGGGAATGCCGCGCTCTTGACGATGAATCATCCCGACGACGGCATCGACGGCCATGCGGCCGATGAGGGCGGGGCTTTCGTCCATGCCGCTGATGTTTGTGGGAGCATCTGGGATGGAGGCGGTGGCGAGGCCGAGGTGCTTGGGGACTTCGAGGCCGGCTTTTTTCAGCCAGGCGGTGACTTGCGTGGTCCAGGAGCCGGAGACGATGACGGCGTCCGGTTCGGTCTCGCGGAACCACTTCATGAAGGCGCTCGCGTCGAAGACATCGGCGAGCAGCGGCTCCAGACGGTCGCTGGCGGTCTCGCGCTGGGCGATGAGGTAGCCGCTGAGGTAGTTTTGATCGACGCGGGCATTGCTGGCGGAGGGCAGCGCGAGGCCGATGCGTCGATAACCAAGCGCATGAAGCTGATGCACGGTGTGCTTCATGTTCCGCGCCTGATGATTCATCACGACATGAAGCTGCGGCTGTCGCAGCGAGTAGCCGAGCGCGACGGCGGAGAAGGGTTTCAGGTCAAAGGCGAGCACGTTTTGCTTGTCCGGCAGCGGCGCGACGATGAGGCCCTGCACACCGCGGGCGAGCAACACCTGCGCCGCACGTTTCGGTGTGAGACCCGGCCCGTTCACCCAAAACGGCTCGACTTGATAGCCCAGCTCCGCCGCGCGTTTGCAGGCACCATTGAAATAGCCTTCCGCATGAATCATGCGCCGCCAGCCATCGGCGCTTGGAAAGCTGGTGAGCCATGCAAGCGTGCCCTGGTAGCGTTTCGCGCGGTTGTTGATGCGATACGCGTTCAAAGCCGCCAGCGCAGGGTCCGGCTGATAACCATGCTTCTTCGCCAGCTTGCGGATGTGCTCGCGTCGCGAGGCGGAGATCGACGGATGATCCCGCAACGCCAGCGAGATGGTCATGGGCGAGACACCGGCGATTTTCGCGAGGTCGCGCTGGGAGATGCGGTAGGTCATGGTTGAAGGTGTGAACGCAGGCGACGGGCTTCACTTTACAGGAACAACAACCCATCTGTCGCTGAAAAGCTCTGCGCGGCTCAAGATGGTGGCGCATGACAGAAAGCTCCTCGAACATGGATGTGATCGTCTCCGGTGGTGGACCCGCCGGGGTCGCGGCGGCGTTGGCGGCGGCGAGGCGTGGGGCGCGGACCTTGCTGCTGGAGCGCTATGGGTTCTGCGGTGGGATGGCGACGGCGGGGCTGGTGAATCCTTGGGCGGGTCATGCGTGGCATGATCATGTGGATGAGCAGAATGCGCCTCGGGCCTCGCTGATTGGCGGTGTGTTCAAGGAGGTGAATCTGCGGTTGCAGGCGGGCGGTGGGTTTGGCTCGGTGCTGTCGGACTCGGCGTTTGATGATGAGCTGCTGAAGCGTGTGTATGACGAGCTGCTTCTCAAAGCGGGCGTGCAGGTGCGCTATCACAGCTATGTGTCGTCGCTGGTGATGGATGGGCGGCGCATCCAGGCGGTGAAGGTGATTTCGAAGGGCGGCGAGGAGACGTTTGCGGCGAAATGCTTTGTCGATGCCTCTGGCGATGCCGATCTGGCGGCGCGGGCGGGTTGCGAGTTCACCATCGGGCGACCGGAGGACGGGCTGACGCAGGCGATGACGGTGAGCTTTCGCATGGCGAACGTGGACAAGCGCGAGATGCACGCCACGGGCAGTCTGCGAAAGGCGCGGGCGCTGGTGGAGCCTTACTTCCAGGCGGCGCTGGCCTCGGGCGAGCTGCATTACCCGCACCGCAACTTCATCCACTTCTACGATTACCCGCGAGCTGGTGTGCTGCACTTCAACATGACGCGCATCAACTGCGTCTCCGGTCTCAGCGCGGCGGACCTGAGTGCGGCGGAGATGGAAGGTCGCAGGCAGGCGTATGTGCTGGCGGACTGGTTGCGCAAGTCGGTGCCGTGCTTTGCGGAGTCGTATCTGGAAAAGATCGCCACGCAGGTCGGTGTGCGTGAGACGCGGCACATCATCGGGCGGCACACGATGACGGCAGAGGACATCGTGGAAGCGCGGAAGTTCAGCGATGGCATCACGCGCTCGCGTTACTTCATCGACATCCACAATCCTGCCGGCGCCAAAGACGTGCATCAGGTGGATGGCGAGAAAGGCAAGGTGAAGACCGGCTTTGGTCCGCCTGCGGGCGATTTTTACGAGGTGACGTTTCGCAGTCTGGTGCCGCTGGATTGCCCGAACCTGCTCGTGGCCTGTCGGGCGCTCTCCGCCACGCATGAAGCGGCGGCGGCGGTGCGGGTGATGGCAACAATGCATGGCATCGGCGAGGCCGCGGGCATCGCGTGTGCGCGGGCCTGCGAGCAAGGCATCGACGTGGCGGACGTGCCCGGTGAATGGGTGCGCACGCAGATTCCCTACATGCACGAAGGGCCGGACTTTGGCGCTCCGTGGCAGCGTCCGACCACCTTCAACACACAAGCCTGAGACCATGAACGTGCACTGGATCGACCTGCTCGTCATCGCGGCCTACTTTGCCGTGACGCTCGTGGTGGGCCTGCGCTTCTCGCGGAAGAATCGCAGCACGGAACGCTACTTCCTCGGTGACCGTTCGTTCCCCGGCTGGGCCGTCGGTTTGAGCTTCATCGGCGGCACGATCAGCTCCGTGACCTTCACCGCGTATCCGGCGGACAGTTTCAAAACGTCGTGGGTGCGGCTCTTGCCAAATCTCGCGTTTCCCATGGTCGCGCTGGTCGCGGCGTGGCTCTTTGTGCCCTTCTTCCGAGGTGGTCGAGCGAGTTCGGCCTATCACTATCTGCATCTGCGCTTCGGTGCGCCGGTGAGTGTGTATGCGGCGCTGGTGTATCTCGTCGCGCAGGTCGTGCGCATGGCCACCATCACCTATCTGCTCGCCGTGCTGCTCTCGAATCTCCTCGGGCTCGATCTCGTGCTGTGCGCGGCGCTCGTCGCGGGTTTCACCGGCTTGTATGCGACGAAGGGCGGCTTTGAGGCCGTGGTGTGGACGGAGGTGCTGCAAACCATCGTGCTCATCGCGGGTGCGCTGGGTTGTGTGCTCGTCGTTTTGCATGCGGTGCCCGGTGGCTTTGCGGAAGTGTGGGCGCAGGCCGTCGGCGCGGAGAAGATTTCGTTTCGCGACCTGGATGCCGCCACGGGTGCGCTCGAGCCTTTGCGCGGAGGTTTCTCCTTCTCGGAAAAAACCGCCGCCATGCTGATGCTCGTCGGCGCGGCGCAATACATCGCCGGTCAGCTCGATCAGGACACCGTGCAGCGATGGTGCGCGGCGAAATCGGCCAAGGAAGCCCGCAAATCCATGTGGGTGCTCGGCCTCGGCGCGTTGCCGATCTGGACCACGTTCATGTTTCTCGGCACCTGCCTGTGGGTTTACTACCAGCAGCATCCCGACGACCTCTCGCGCGAGGTGCTCGCAGGCACGCGCAAGGCGGAGGACATCCTGCCGCACTTCATCATCACCGCGCTGCCGCATGGCGTGGCAGGTCTCGTCATCTCCGCCGCGCTCGCCGCAGGCATGTCCAGCCTCGGCACCTGCGTGAGCGCTGCGGGCATGGTGTGGGTGAATGACCTCTACCGGAAGCACCTCGTGCGCGACCGCGATGACGTGCACTATTTGACCACGGGCAAACTCACCTCCGTGATGCTCTCGCTGCTCATGATGGGCGGAGCGGTGCTGTTTCACCTCGCCGATGGCAAGACGCTCATGGACACGTCCATCACCGTCACCGCGATGTTTGGAGGCGGCATCGCGGGCGCGTTCCTCTTCGGCATCTTCACGCGCCTCGGCGACCACCGCGCCGTGCTCGCCGGCATGGCCGCCACAGTCGCGTTCACCGCGTATGCGGCGCTGATGCAGTTCAAAGTGCTCCCGCGCACCTTCGATCCCTACTACACCGCCATCCTCGCGAACGGCGTCATGTTCGCCGTGTGCTTCGTCGCCTCGAAATGCCTGCCCACGAACCCTCGCGACCTCTCACGGCTCACGCTTTGGGATCGCGAACAGTCGCCGGACCACGACACGCCATGAAAACACTCCTCACGCTGCTTTTTGCCCTCATCGGCCTCGCGCAGGCACAAATGCCCGAAGTGGAGCATCGTGTCGTTTATCATCGCGAAGACGAGTTCGCCGCGTGGCCGGCGAATGAAGGTCTGTGGAGTTGGGGCGATGAAGTCCTCGTCGGGTTCAACGTCGCGAAGTTCGAGGAGCGCGGCAACAAACACAGCCTCGTCGGCGAGATGGGCGTCGCCTTCGCACGCAGTCTCGATGGCGGCCAAACGTGGACGGTGGAGCGTCACGCGAACGTCCAGCCGCCCGCGAAGCTCGCCAGTCCCTCGCGTCATCAGCCCTCGCCCGGCGGCATCGACTTCACGCATCCCGATTTCGCGATGAAACTGCGCGGACGCTTCTTTTTCACCTCCACTGATCGCGGTCACTCGTGGCAGGGCGCGTATCGCGTGCCCGACTTCGGCCAGGACATGGACGCACGCACCAGCTACGTCGTCACCGGCAAGTCAGCGTGCCTCTTTTTCATCCCCTGCACCATGAATGACGGTCGCGGCACCCGCATCCGCTCCTGCGCGGTCGAGACCACCGATGGCGGCGAGAGCTTCCACTTCCTCTCGTGGATCGGCCCCGACCTGATCGAATCCTTGCCAAAGAAAAGCCGCACCCAAGAGCCCTACATATCCTCCACCATGCCCTCTGTCGTGCGCCTCGATGATGGGCGACTCGTCTGTGCCCTGCGCAATCGCATCGGACGCGGCAAGTGGAGCCGCATCGAGGAATCCACCGATGGTGGTCGCACCTGGACGAGCGTCACCACGCTCGAAAAAGGCAGCACCAATCCCATTTCGCTGCTCCACCTCGGCGGCAATCGTCTCGCCGCGGTCTATGGCAACCGCCGCAGCGTGCCCTGCCAGCTCAGCGCCAAACTCAGCGACGACGGCGGTCGCACTTGGGGCAACGAAATCACCCTCCGCGCCGACGGCCGCAAATGGGACCTCGGCTACACCCGCGCCGCCCTCCGCCCCGATGGCCGAATCGTCATCCTCTACTACTTCAGCACCGCCCAGATCCCACAACAGCACATTGAGGCAGCGATCTGGCGGCCGTGAACCTCTGCTCTCCCATGAAAACGATTCTCGCTCTAATACTCCTCACCTTCACCACCGCACCCGCGGAGGTTTCGCTCAAGGCTTTGCTGCCCGATGACAGATCGCGGCCGAATCGCGCGGCGGTGCTGCTGGTTGGCGAAAGCGAGCACGCGAAGGCCGTGCAGGATGAGTTGCGAGACATCGCGACGATTCATCAGGCCAAATCGAGCGGCGAAATGACCGCTACGGACCTCGAAACGCTGCCGAAGCGTGAATGGCATGCGATTTGGCTTTCGGGCGGCGAAACGAGTGCGGAGCTGAAAACGGCGCTGAAGGCCAAACTGGCTCCGAAAGGCGATTTCGTCGTTTCTGGGGCTCAAGACGAGGCCAAGGCACTCAAAGCGAAGATCCGAGCCGAGTTGCTGAAAGGCTCCACGCCATGGGCGGAGCTGCCGAAGGGTGAAACGCGTGATCCGGCGAAGTTGCTCGCAGACGACGTGTTGCTCGCGACTCCCGATTCGTTGCCTGTCGTGCCAGCACGCACGGCGACGGTGCTTCGTGCGGAGGAGGGGCAGTGGCAGTTCAATCTGCATTCGTTCATCGCGCATCATGCGGGGAAGTTCTGGGCCATTTGGTCATCGGGTCGGGTGGATGAGGACAGCAGCAGCCAGTTCATCCGCTACGCCACGAGTGTCGATGGCATCACATGGAGCTTGCCGAGCGTCGTCGCAGGCGACCCGGATGGCGAAAATGGACCGCAGCGCTGGCTCGCGTCCGGTTTGTATGTCGAGGGCGGCACGCTCTACGCGCTGGGCTGTCTGAATGAAGGCGACCGCGATGGCAAAATCTGGGCGAATGCGAAACTCGTGCGTCTGAAGTGGACCGCCGATGGCTGGAAGGACGAATCCATCTTCGCCGACAACTGCATGGTCTATTACCCGCCGCTGAAAGTGCAGGGCCGCGACTTCTTCGTGTGGCGGAATGACGCCGCGCACTTCTTCACCGCGCGTTCTTTGCCGCAATACGGCCAGTGGGAGGTGAAGAAGCATCCGAACTTCCCGCCTGACTATCGCCTCAGCGAAACGTCCGCCTTTGCCGATGCCGAGGGCACGCTGCATCTCATCATTCGCGACCAAGGCAAGACGAAGCGCCTCTACCACTCGCTCAGCTTTGACCACGGCGACACCTGGACGCTGCCGGTGAAGACGAACTACCCCGATGCCGTCAGCAAGAACTTCGCGGGCCGCCTCAAGGACGGCACCTTCTTCCTCATCAACAACCCGAAGACCAGCGGCTTGCGCGACCCGCTCACCATCAGCTTCAGCCGCGATGGCTGGACCTTCTCGGACCCCAAAATCCTCCGCCGCGACTCGCCCGCGCGTCGCTATCCCGGCAAGGCGAAAGTGGACCGCAGCTTCCAATACGCCGACGCCATGGAGCGCGGCGGCCGCCTCCACGTCATCTACTCGGTGAACAAGGAAGACATCGAAATCTCCAGCTACGACCTCGCGGAGCTGCTGAAGCCCTGATCACAAAAGACACGCACCGCCATGTTCATCGTCGAATCCTATCCCCTCGCCATCGCCCTCTGCATCATCACGATGATCTGCTGGGGCTCGTGGGCGAACACGCAAAAGCTCACGGGCAAGCAGTGGCCCTTTCAGCTCTTCTACTGGGACTACTGCCTCGGCGTGCTGCTGCTCTCGTTGCTGCTCGCCTTCACGCTCGGCAGTCATGGCGAGGGCGGTCGCGGCTTCGTGGCCGATCTCCAGCAGGCGGAGACACGGCATCTCGGCTCCGCCTTCCTCGGCGGCGTGATTTTCAATCTCTCCAACATCCTCCTCGTCGCCGCCATCGACATCGCAGGCATGGCCGTCGCGTTTCCCGTCGGCGTGGGGCTTGCACTCGTGCTCGGCGTGGTCACCACCTACCTCAGCACGGGCGAAGGCAACCCGCTCATGCTCGGCGCGGGCGTCGCCGCCATCGCGATCGCCATCGTGCTTGATGCGCTCGCTTACAAACGCCTCTCGCACAGCGGCACCGCGCCGATGAAAGGCATCGTGCTCGCCATCGTCGCCGGTTTGCTCATGGGCTTCTTTTACAAATACGTCGCGCAGGCCATGAGCGGCATCGATGCGACCACGCGGGCGCTGGAGCCAGGCAAACTCAGCCCTTACACCGCCATCGTGCTCTTCAGCAGCGGCGTGCTGCTCTCCAGCTTCGCGTGGAATACCTTCGCCATGTGGCGGCCCTTCACCGGCGCACGCGTGAGCTTTGCTGACTATTTTACCAAGGGCTCACCGCGCCTGCATCTCATCGGCGTGCTGGGCGGCATGATCTGGAATCTCGGCATGGCCTTCAGCATCATCGCCAGCACGAAGGCTGGTGCCGCGCTCTCGTATGGACTCGGCCAGGGCGCGACGATGGTCGGGGCGCTGTGGGGCGTGTTTGTGTGGAAGGAGTTCAAAGCCGCTCCGTCCGGCACCAGCAGGCTGCTCGGCGCGATGTTCGTCTTTTACCTCATCGGCCTCGCCATCCTCATCGCCTCGAAAAACTAAACCCCGCATCGTCTCATGCCCGTCTCATCCCTCGTCGTCCTTGGCAGCTCGAATACCGACATGATCGTGCGCACACGCACCCTGCCGCGTCCCGGTGAAACCGTGCTCGGCGGCGAGTTCATCACCGCCGCTGGCGGCAAAGGCGCGAATCAAGCCGTGGCCGCGAGACGCGCCGGCGGCAGCGTGAGTTTCATTGCCCGCATCGGCAGCGATGCATTCGGCGATCAATCCCTCGCGAGTTGGCGCAGCGAAGGCATCGACATCACGCATGTCACCCGCGATGCCAAAGCCGCTTCCGGCGTCGCCCTCATCCTCGTTGATGAAAATGGCGAAAACAGCATCGCCGTGGCCGGTGGCGCGAATCAACGCCTCACGCCCGCACATGTGCGGAAGGCCGCGAAAGTCATTCGCGGAGCGCACACACTGCTCATGCAGCTCGAGACGCCGCTGCCCACCATCCAGGCCGCCGCCGAGATCGCCGCGAAAGCCGGTGTGCGCGTCATTTTGAATCCCGCGCCTGCTCAGCCACTGCCTGCGGAGTTGCTTCGCCAGCTCACCATCATCACACCGAACGAAACCGAGGCCGAAACCCTCACCGGCATCCGCGTTCGCAGTGAAAAAGACTGCCACCGCGCCGCGAACGCGCTGCAAAAGTCCGGCGTGCGCCATGTCATCATCACGCTCGGTGCCCGCGGAGCCTTCCTCGCCATGGACGACGGCACACGACTCCTCATCCCGTCCTTCCCCGTCCAGCCCGTCGATACCACCGCCGCCGGCGACACCTTCAACGGTGCCCTCGCCGTCGCCCTCGGCGAAAACCACCCGCTCCCCGAAGCCATCCGCTTCGCCAACGCCGCCGCCGCCCTCAGCATCACCCGCCTCGGTGCCCAGCCCTCCGCCCCGAAGCGCCGCGAGATTGTGGCGTTGCTGCGTCGTGGGTGATGATCGGCGTGATCAAATTGCGCCCTTGCCTGCCCACGAGCGAGCCTATAAACTCGACGCATGACCTTCACCCAACGCATTCCAGCCGAGCGCTTGCTCGGGCTCGATGTTCACGAGGGCGACACGTTGCATGTGCTCGCCGTGCTGGACTCTTCGTTTGTCGTGCAGGTGAGCCGGGTCGAAGAACCTGCTCCTGCTCGCGGCAAGGCCAGCGAGTGGCTAGCCAACGCCCTCGGCGGTACTCCTGTGAGGCAATGTGCGGCCGCACTCCTGCAAAGCATTGAAACGGACCCTTTCTTCACCGTGATTCAGTCGAGCGGCAGCCTCTATCTGCGGGGACTGAAACTTTATGCCTCCAGATCGGACAAGCATTGGTCGCTCACGGACTGCATCTCGTTTGTGGTGATGCAGGATCAAGAGATCACGGAGGCGCGGACGGGGGATCACCACTTCGAGCAGGCGGGTTTCCGGCCGCTGTTTGCAGGAAACTGACGCGCCGTCTTGAAATGCGTCGCGGACTTCCCATCTTCGCGGACCTCCAAACCGCCGCCGCATGCTTTCTGTCCTCAAAATCCGCAATCTCGCTCTCGTCGAAGACGTGACGTGGGAACTCGCGGCGGGGCTGGTGGGTGTGACAGGCGAGACCGGGGCGGGGAAGTCGATCATCGTGGGGGCTTTGAAGCTCATCCTCGGCGAGCGGGCGGACCGCTCACTCATCCGCACGGGGCAGGATGCCTGCACGGTGGAGGCGAGTTTTCATCTGAAGGATGCGAAGGCCGTGGATGCGGTGCTCGAAGAGGCCGGGCTGGAGCCTTGCCAGGATGGCGAGTTGATCGTGAAGCGCACCATCAGCGCCAGCGGGGCGAACAAGCAGTTTGTGAATTGCTCGCCGGTGACGATTCAGGTGCTGAAAAGCCTCGGCGAGTTCCTTGTGGATCTTCATGGGCCGCATGATCATCAATCGCTGAACTCCCGTGAGCGGCAGATGGACATGCTGGACAAGTTTGCCGGCATCGAGGAGCAGCTCGCGAAGTATGAGGCGGCCTGGAAGGAATGGCGGGCGACGGCGACAGAGCTCGACGAACTGGAGAATTCCGAACGAGCCAGCAGCCAGCAGATCGACATGCTGAAGTTTCAGGCGAATGAGATCGCCTCCGCCGACCTGAAAGCGGGCGAAGAGGAGGAGATCGAGTCGAAGCATCGCATCGCGGCGAATGGCGCACGCCTTGCCGAGCTATGCGGTGCCATCACGAGCCGTCTGAGCGATGGTGAAGGTAGTGTGATCGATGGTTTGCGCGAGATCAGCCGCAGCATCCATGAGCTGGAGAAGATCGATCCGGGCACGGCGAAGATGTTTGAAGGCTTCAAATCCGCGCAGATCGAGCTGACGGAGCTGGAGAGCAGCGTAGCGGACTACGCGGAGGAGCTGGAGATCGATCCGGCGGAGCTCGTGCGGCTGGAAAGCCGTATCGACACGATTCAAAAACTGAAGCGGAAGTATGGCCGCACGATTGGCGAGATTTTGGAGTTCCTGGCCGAGACGGAGCGCAAGCTGAGCCGCATCGAAAATCGCGGCGAGGAGATCGCGAAGCTACAAAAGCTCGTCAAAGAGCGTGAGGCGGAGGTTTTGAAGCTCGGGAAGCAAATCTCGAAAAAGCGTGCGGATGCTGCTCCGAAGCTTGCGAAGGAGGTCGCGAGCCATCTGGCCGATCTCGGTTTCAAACAGAGTGTTTTTGCCGCGCAGCTCACGAACCTCTCGGAACCGGCCAAAAGCGGTCTGGAGGAGGTCGATTTCCATTTTGCGCCGAATCCGGGCGAGCCATCCAAGCCACTGCGCATGACCGCATCGAGCGGAGAAATGTCACGCGTGCTGCTGGCGGTGAAAAGCGCCCTCGCAAAGCAGGACGCGGTGCCGCTGCTCGTGTTTGATGAGATTGACGCGAACGTCGGCGGCAACATCGCCGAGGCGGTGGGCCGCAAGATGGCCGCGCTGGGTGCCACGCATCAGGTGATCGCCATCACGCACTTCCCGCAGGTGGCCTCGCTGGCGAAGAGCCACTTCGTCGTGACCAAGGAGATCAAAGGCGGCCACACGAAATCCCAAATCGCCGAGGTGGCGGGTGATGAGCGCGTGGAAGAACTCGCCCGCATGCTCGGCGGCAGCGCCGCGAGTGCGCGGGAGCATGCGAAGAGCTTGTTAAAAGGAGCGGCGTGAGGTCACGCCGAAGCCGTCTGCATAAAGATTCGCGGCGGCCGGCCTTTGACGCGTTTCAAAGTGGCGTTGAGGGCCAGATTGGCGAGCTGGGTCTGGGGATTCCATCCTTTCGGAGCTTTTTTGCCATGGCTGGTCCAGGGCATGCCTTCGGCGATCCACCGCTGGCGATGTTCATCATAACTGACTCCCTGGTCATCGTCAGTCACACCGAACTGGAAACCGCAGCAGGCGCAGATTTCCATCGATGCTCCGCCGGTGCGATTGCGCGGCGGTTCCGCGAGCTGGTCGTAACCGCACACGGGGCAAAGGTTGGAGGTATTTTTCATGGTTGGGTGGTTGGGGGAAGGTTTGCTGGCGTCTGGCTTCAGCGGGTCATGAAGCGCAACTCAGAGGGTTTCACGGCACGTCCGGGCTGGCGCTGCCAGTAGGTCGGGCTGTCGGGTTTGAAGAAGGTCTTGGTCCTGCCTGAGCCGGTGTAGGCGGCAAAGGCTCCAGTCTTGGGATCGAAGACGCGCAAAGTGCCATCGGTCGCATCGAGTTTCATCGGCAGACTGTCACTCCGGGCACGTTGGAGGAAAAACCAGGCCTCCGCCGCATAGTCATCCGCCGATTTGCTACCAAAGTCTCCGCCGTGGCGTTCAAAGTGATCTTGCAGTGTGGTGATGTTTCCCCAGGTCTCACGTGCGGGAGGCGCTTTGGCTTTAGCGGCGACCGTCCCGGCTTGCTTCTCCGGAACGATCGCATCCAGCACGCGCCGCACCAACGAGGGTTGCGTGGCCTCTGCCGGGGTGATGAAACTGCCACCTGCCAGCCGGGTGCGGGCACTGCCAATGCTGTAATAGTAGGTGGTCCCCGGGGTCAGCCCCTGAAGCGTCACCTCATGATTGCTGCTGACAGCGCCTTCGGTCTTGCGATCGAGTGTTGTCGGGCTCAGCCCATACTGAAGGCGTGTGCCGCAGTCCACGTCGGTGCGCCATTGAATGACGGCGCTGCTGGCTGCCGGCATCACCTCAGGCTTTCCGATCAGTTCCACAGCATGAGCCAGCGAGCCCGCAGCGAATGCAAGCAGGCAGACAAGCCGGAGAATGAAGGGTGTCATGAGATCGAGCGGTTAAAGCAGGGACATGCTGTGACAAACTCGGACGGCATGCGTTCAATTCGCATATCGTCCGCCTTGCGGCCCGTTCATCCATTTCCAGGCGCTCTCAATGTGTTCGCGAGGATCGAGGTGAGCGGCTTTCCAGCCAATGACCTTGGCCGCGAGAGCAGGGTCAGCGACGAGTTCGGAAGGATCACCCGCGCGACGCTCGCCATACACGATTGGGATCGTTTTGCCCGTGACCGACTCGGCAGTGGCGATGATTTCCTTCACACTGAAGCCTCTTCCGGTCCCTAGATTGATCGCGATGGTGTCGCCGCCTTCGCGGAGATATTTCAAGGCGAGGGCGTGGGCGCTGGCGAGATCACACACGTGAATGTAGTCGCGGATGCAGGTGCCGTCCGGCGTGGGGTAATCCGTGCCGAAGACAGTGATGTGCGGCCGGTGGCCTGTGGCGGCCTGCAGGACAAGCGGAATCAGGTGGGTCTCGGGGTTGTGATCCTCGCCGATCTCGCCGCTCGGGTGGCAGCCGGAGGCGTTGAAGTAGCGCAGGAAGACCGATTTCAGGCCCCAGGCACGCTCGCAATCGCGCAGCACGCGTTCCAGCATCCACTTCGACGCTCCGTAGGGGTTCACCGGTGCCTGCGGATGCGTCTCGTCGATCGGAATGCGGACCGGATCGCCATAGGTGGCGCAGGTTGAGGAGAAGATGAAACGCTTGCAGCCGTGCCGTTGCATGGCTTCGAGCAGGGTGAGAGGGGCGGCGAGGTTGTTGCGGTAGTACTTGAGCGGGTCGGTGACGGATTCGCCGACATAGGCAAATGCCGCGAAATGAAGCACCGCCTCCGGTTTGTGTTCACTGAAAAGCTTTTCAATGAGAACCGCATCCGCCATCTCGCCTTCGATGAAAGTCACGCGATCCATCGGCAGCGCATCCCGATGGCCGAAGACGAGATTGTCGAGCACGATGACGCGCTCGTGCTGGTCCAGCAGGTGACGGACGGTGTGGGAGCCGATGTAGCCGGCTCCGCCGGTGATGAGGAGGGGTCCTTGAGACATGGTTTAAAATACAGCAGGGACGAAGCCGCGTGCCAAATGGAGATTCCTTTATCGCCTATCCCACATTTGGGAGGTATCCGTCACGGTTTTGTGTCCGGCAGCTTCACCTGCACCGGATGCATGAGGTAGGCGATCAAATCGCGCACTGGGTCGGGCGGGAAGGCCAGCAGGAGCCCCTCGGGCATCATGGAGAGAGGCGAGGTGTCGGTTTTGGTGATCTCCGACCGGTCGAGGGTCAAGGTTTCGGTCAAGGTGCGCAGCGACAGCGTCCGGTCGCTTTTTTCCGCGATCACGCCGCTGAGCTGGCGGCCGTCTTTGAGGGTGAGGATGCTCATGCGGTAGTCCGCGCTCACGACGCCGCTCGGATCGGCGATGTTTTCGAGCAAGTAATCGAGGCTCGCACGACCGCTGCCGGTCAAATCGGGCCCGATCTTGCCGCCTTGGCCATACATCATGTGACAAGCTCCGCAGACGGCGGTGAAGAGCATGCGGCCGTTGCTGAGATTGGCTTGCTTGAGCACTTCGGGCTTCAAATCGGCCTTCAGCTTCTCGATGAGCTGTTTTTTGTCCGCCGCAGACTCGCGCAACTCGCCCCAGGCTTCGATGAGCAGCTTCGAAAGCGCCTCGTCATTGAAAGCGCGGATCTGGCGCGCGTGGAAAGCGCTCAATTCGGTGCGCGGAATGCGCCCGGCGGCCATTTCGGCTAGCATCGCCTTCGCAAAGGCCGGACGCGCGACGAGCGTGTCCATGATGCTCGTGGCAAACTTGCGGTAGCTCTTCGCGAGTTGCTTACCGATCTCAGGATCATCAAACAACGCTAGACCTCGTGCAGCGGTGGTGTTGAGGCCGCGAACGTCGATGAGCTTCGTGCAAAGCTCCCGCAGATCGTCCGGACAGGCTTCGATGAGCGTTTTGAGAGCCGACTCGCGGGCGGCGATGTCCGCTTGGTCATCCATCGCGATCTTCTTCACGTCATCAAGCGCACGGCCATCGCCGAAGAGGATGCTCAGGTCGCGAAGATGCAGTGATTTCGAGCTAGCGACGACTTTGTCCCAATTCGTCGGCTTGGGAGCCTTGCGGATGCCTTTGAAGGCCTCGGCCATGCCTTCGAGCACGTCGTCGGAGCTGTTGATGGCGAGAAGTGCATTCAGTGCCTCCGGCTCCGTCGCGAGCTTGCGGGCGATCCAACGCGTCACTTTGGGCCAGGAGCATGCTTTGGCGATTTCGAGCAGCGCATCGGCCTTCAGCGGCGAAATGCCATACCAGACCATGTGCGACAAAAACGGGTCATTGGCGTCTTCGGTGTGTGAAAGCAGTGCAATGGCCAATGCAGGCCGTTTGTCGAGCGGAAGTCGCTGAAGCACGCTTGCGAGGGTGAGTCGGACGAGACCGGAAACATCTTCTTTGGCGTGTAGAATCAGTTCGGGCATGGATGCTGAGATTTCAGCATCGGGATAGTTGGCACCTGCTTGTGGTCCAGTAATGCTGTCTATTGGCCAGAACTGAGTGTGCTCGCGTATCGCTTGAACTCGCATGTGCTCCACATCAGCTTTTAAACCGGCCTTCGGCCACGGTTTGCGCCAGGCAAAGGGCTTTTCGGGCTTCTTCGGCTCGCCGTAGCTGATGCGGAAGATGCGGCCGGAGGTGCGATGCACGCCGGTGGATTCGTGGCATTCGCCGGTGTCGCTCCAGTCGAGGATGAAGCCGCTGCCGTCGGGGCCGGTTCTGATCTCGATGCCGCGGAACCATGGATCGTCGCTGAGGAAGACATCAGGCTCGTGTTTGCCGACGTAGCCGCTGCCGTTGCGCTCAAGGCGCTCCACGTTGGCGCGGCGACCGTGCATGTTGAGCGTGAAGAGCTTGTTGCGATACTCCTCGGGCCATTGATCAGCCTGATAAATCATCATGCCAATGTGTGCGTGACCGCCGCCGAAGGAGTTCGCTTTACCATCGCGGGAATCGCTCCACTTGCCGCTGCGGTCGTAGTGGTAGTGGTCGGCGATGGTGTCGAGCTTTTCATACACAAGCGGATTCAGCGTGCTCGAATCCATCAAATGCGCGCCGTGGATGAGATGCCAGAGGTGGCCGGTGACGGTGTTGATGAAGAACATCTCGCCGTTGGCATCCCAATCATGGCCCCACGGGTTCGTGGTGCCATGCGTGAGCACTTCGACGATCTTTTTCTCGGGATGGTAGCGCCAGATGCCGCCTTTCATCGGCACGCGCTGCTCCTCGGGCGTGCCGGGAATGCCGAGCTTGCCGGGGCAGGAGTGGCCGCAGCGGCCGTAGAGCCAGTCATCGGGCGCGAAGCGCAGACCGTTGGCGAAGTTGTGGTAGTTGTCCTTTGCCACCGTGAAGCCGTCGATCACCACCTGCGGCTCGCCATCGGGAATGTCGTCGCCATTCGCATCCGGAATGAAAAGCACCTGCGGCGGGCACATGAGCCACACGCCACCGCGACCGACCTCGACGCCGGTGAGCATCTGCACGTCTTCCGTGAACACTTTGCGTGTCTCGGCGATGCCATCCCAGTCTTTGTCCTCCAAGATGATCACGCGGTCCTTCAAGCCGAGGTCAAAGCGCTTCGTGCGCTCGGCGTAGGTGTAGTTTTCCGCCACCCACATGCGGCCTTTGCCATCCCAGGACATCGCGATGGGATTCTGCACGTCCGGCTCTGCGGCAAAGAGCGTGGCCTTGAAGCCTTCCGGCAGCTTGAGCGCTTTCAACGCCTCCTGCGGCGACATCGGCGACATCGGCGACGGATTGCCGGGCTCGCTGTTGTAGAGCGCGGGGAAGTCGGCGGCGAGTGCGCTGCTGATGATGCAAAGGCTAAGGAGAATCGGTTTCATGAAGGAGGCGAATCAGGCTGGTTTACCCGCGGATCAGCCACACGGCCGCGAACGCGGTGAGCCAGAAGAGGACGTTTTCGAAGAGCTTCTGCGGCAGTTTTCTCAAGATCCACCAGCCGAGGAACACGCCGAGAATGACGCCGGGCATGAGCGTGAGGTTGGTCATGAGCGACTTCGGATTGATGATGCCCAGGTCTGCGCTAAACGGGAGCTTGAAGAGGTTCACAAAGAGGAAGTAGCGGCTGAAGACGCCGAGGTGCTCCTTCTTCTCCAGGTGCTGGGCGAGGAGGTAAACGGTCATCACCGGCCCGGCCGCGTTCGCGAGCATGGTGACGACACCAGCGAGGAATCCCATGGTCCAGGTGAAACCGTGGTGCTCGGTGAGGGCGAGGAAATCCTGCCGACGCTTGTTGAGCAGCCAGTTGAAGATCAGCAGCGCGATGATGATCCAACCGATGACGATGCGGGCCGTGGCGTTGTCAAATTTGCCGAGCAGCACCCAGCCCACGATCACGCCGACGATGGCGGGCGGCAGGATTGGCAGGATGCGTCGCCAGGTGCCGCCTTTGCGGTTCAGAAAGTAGCCCATGAAGTCCGCCGCGATGAGCATGGGCAGGATGACGCCGACGGATTCCTTCGCGCCGAAAATCTTCGCCATCAGCACCACGTTCAGCGTTGAGGTGCCTGACAGCCCCGCCTTCGACATGCCGATGCACATGGACCCGAGCAACGCGAGCACAAGCATCCAGGTGTCAGCGGGGAGGAGCGTGTGTTCGGTGAGCCAGAGCATCAGAAAATGACGAATGGCGAATGACGAATGACGAACAAGCGGGAACTCGTGACCGGGCTTCTTTTGTCAAAGCGCCATCAGCGGTGCGGGCACGAGGAAGGCATGCTGCTCCAGCAGGCTGAGCGATCCGTTCCAGGAAAGGTAAGGCGTGACATAGACGACGATCACGTAAGCGAGTCCGACGGGGACGATGCCGAGGCGGGCCGTCCAGCGCCAGAACCAGTGACGCGGCTGCTCGTGACGCGTGGCGCGGCTCATGGCCCAGCCGGTGAGCAGGCGGGCAGGGAAAATGAACATGACAAAGAGCAGGCTCGGCGCCCAGGCGAGTTCACGCGGCGTGAGTTCGATCTTCAGCAAGTAGAGCGGCACGGCGAAGAGCAATGTGACGAGCAGGGAGAGCCAGAACGCGAGCGGCGCACGCAAAAACAGCCGTCTCACCTCACGCAGCTCGAAGATCGTGCTGAAACGGTCGGTTTGGGCAAAACGGGCCTGCAAAAACGGCAGATGAATGGCCACGAGCAGGAGCAAAATGCCGCCCAGCAGGGAGACGAGGATCGAAGCGCCCTGCGGCAGTTTCGTGGCGAGCAACAACACGCTGACAGGGGCGATCAACCACACCAACGCCCCGGCAAAGCCGCGCAGACCCAGCCAGAAATAGAACGGCAGCCGCAACGCAACGACGTACTCGGTGGCGATGCGCTGCAGGTTGCCGAACTTTCCGGGCGAGCGCAGCCAGCGCATGAAACGCACCGGCTGCGGCCAGAGGAAGTGACGAATCTTCCCGCCGCGCAGGCAGGCCCACAGGATGTGGGCGAGCACGATGGCGATGACGGCGATCAAGCCTGCATGCCAGGCCTTTGCCACACTGCTGCCGGGCGCGATGAGCTCAGCATCCCGCCACATGCCGGAGACGAGCCGGGCGGGCCAGATGACGAGCCACGCACCAGCGGCGATGCTGCCGATGACAGAGGCTTTTCTAACTCCGACGAATCCATCCCGGACGCGGCCCGTGCGTGCGATGGTGCCGCTCACGTGCAGGAGGTAGCCGAGGCTGAGAAAATTGAGCACCGGAATGACCGAGCAGACCGCCAGGAGCGCGAGCAGGGCCAAGAAGCCAAAGATCCAGTCGAGGACGGACGCGACAGAGCGGAGAAATCCCTTTTTTTCCGCGGGAGCCACCACCACGTCCGATGCCATGGCTGGCGCATCTGTCGGCTCAGCAGGAAAGGGTGGTTTGAGGGGTAGCGGCGGCGGTGCGGCGGTCATTCGGGGCTTAGAATACCAACATTGTGGCGTTTGTTGCAAACTTCGCCAGGAAACCGAAGGTCGGAGCGTGTGTTAAAGTCCGGTCCTGAGCGACCTTCCGTCATGAGCCCTTTCCGCACCTCCCCAAGCTGGCTGATCTGGCTGCGAAATGCTGTGATCCTGGGTTCGCTGGCCGTCGGAGTGGCCTGGGGCGTGGGTGAGCTGCTGACTCCGCCTGTTGTGCAGGCCGCGCAAGGCTTGGGATTGTCGAAACAAAGGCTGGCCGATGTCCGGAAGGCCGCGTCGGGAGTGGATTCGGAGTTTGCGAAGGACTGGGCGCAGAAACATTGGCCGCCAGCGGAGCGGGCCGATGATCTCACCATTGCCCGCCGTCTGTCGCTGGCGCTGACGGGCAGCATTCCGTCCCTGCAGGAGGTGCGTGTGCTGGAGTCGGTGAAGTCAGACGATGTGCCGCAGTGGTGGCTTTCACATCTGCTGAAGGACCGGCGCACGAGTGACTACCTCGCCGAGCGTCTGGTGCGTGTGTATGTCGGCATTGAGACGGGGCAGCTGCTCTTTTATCGCCGCCGACGGCTGGTGGAGTGGTTGAGCGACGCGATCCGGGAGAACCGCCCCTACGATGGGATCGCGCGGGCGTTGATCGACTGTAGCGGCGTCTGGACGACCAACCCGGCGGTGAATTTTGTCAGTGTCACGAGGAACATGGGCAAAAGCCTCGACGAGGCGAAGCTGGCCGCGCGTGTGAGCCGTGCCTTCCTCGGCGTGCAGATGGACTGTGTGCAGTGCCACGATGGCAAGCTCGGCAGCACGTGGAAGCAGGAGAATTTCCACCAGCTTGCCGCCTACTTCGGCCAGGCGAAGTTTGAGCTGAACGGCCTGCGTGACGATCCGAAGCTGAAATACAAGACCCGCTACCTGGGCCGGACGGAGGAGGAGGTCGTTCCCGCCAGGGTGCCGTGGAAGCCGGAACTGCTGCCGGAGAAAGGCACGCCGCGCGACCGGTTCGCGCACTGGGTCACGGCGAAGGACAATCGCCCCTTCGCCCGAACGCTGGTGAACCGAGTCTGGGCGCTGCTGTTCAACCGCCCGCTCATCTCGCCCGTGGATGACATTCCGCTCGAAGGTCCGTTTCCGCCCGGCATGGAGGCGCTGGCGGATGACCTGATCGCCCACGACTTCGATCTGCACCGGCTGATTCGCGTCATTGTGGCCACCCGCGTCTTCCAGCAGTCGAGCCGCTCGGCTGATCCGGCACATCCAACGACGGAGGAGGCGGAAAAGTGCTGGGCGGTGTTCCCGGTCACGCGTTTGCGTCCCGAGCAGATGGCGGGCAGCGTGATCCAGGCCGCGTCGCTGAGCACCATCGATGCGGAGACGCATGTGCTCTTCCGCATCAAGCGTGACATCGACGTGGCAAACTTCGTCAAACGCTACGGGGATTCCGGCGAGGACACCTTCGAGGACGCAGGCGGCACCATTCCACAGCGGCTGCTGCTCATGAATGGCAACATGGTGACCGACAACACGCGCGGCAATCCGCTCGTGAACGCAGGCACGCGCATCGGCATGCTCGCACCGGACAACAGCATCGCCGTGGAGGCCGCCTACCTGTCCATCTTCACCCGCCGCCCGACAGCGGCGGAGTCCGATCATTTCACCCGCCTGCTGGCGGAGGCGAAGAGCACCAACGCACGAAGCAACGCCATGGCCGACCTCTACTGGACGCTCATGAACGCCACCGAGTTTTCCTGGAACCATTAGCGCTGCGCCCACCCCATTGTGGCAGCCTTTGGCTGTCTGTTTCGCTCCACTCGGCACTGAATTCGCCACTTATGAACATCTCTCCTTGCCAAAGCCACTCACACCTCAGCCGTCGCTCGGTCCTGCGTGGCACGGGCATCGCCGGGCTCTCCTGGCTCACGCCGCTGGCCGATTTGCTGGCTGTGGAGGCGGAAAAGGCTCCGTCGGGAAAGCCAGCGCGCTCGGTGATCCTGCTCTGGCTAGGAGGCGCGGCCAGTCAGCTCGACACCTTCGATCCGCATCCGACCACGAAGATTGGCGGCGGTGTCAAAACGATCCCGACCGCGATCAAAGGCGTCGAATTCGCCTCAGGCCTCGAGCAGACGGCCAGCGTGATGAAGGATGTGTCGCTGATCCGGTCCATGGTCAGCAAGGAAGGGGATCACGAGCGTGCCTTTTACAACATCAAGACCGGTTATCGGCCTGATCCCACGCTCATTCACCCGAGCATTGGCGCTATTGTCTGCCATGAGCTGCCAGAGGCGAAGATCGAGATCCCCACGCATGTCTCCATCCTGCCGAACCAGTGGCCGGCACGCGGCGGCTTCTTCGGCGCTCAATTCGATGCCTTTCAGATGTATGACCCCAAGCAGCAGGTGCCGGATGTGAAGGCACGCGTCGATGAAAAGCGGATGGATCGCCGCCTGGAGGGCCTGTCCGTGGTCGAAAATGTCTTTGCGCAGGGACGGTCGCCGAATCTCGACGAGGAGAAGACGCTGCATCAGATCTCCATGCAGCGTGCGCGGAAGATGATGACCTCCGACCAGTTGAAGGCCTTCAACGTGAGCGATGTTCCCGCCAAGGAACTCGCTGCGTATGGCGACACCCCGTTTGGACGCGGCTGTCTGGCGGCGGTGCGCCTGATCCAGGCTGGAGTGCGTTGTGTCGAGGTCACGCTCAGCGGCTGGGACACGCATGCGAACAATCTCGAAGGCCAGGCCTCCCAGGTGAAGATCCTCGACGCTGCCTATGCCTCTTTGATCCGCGATTTGAAGAAGCTCGGCCTGCTGGAGAGCACGATCGTGCTCTGTGGCGGCGAATTCGGCCGCACACCGAAGATCAACAACGTCGGCGGTCGCGACCACTGGCCGCACGGCTTCAGCATGCTCGTGGCGGGCGGCGGATTTGCCGGCGGACGCGTGATTGGCGCCACGGACCCTGAGGGTGAGAGGAAGGAGCCTGAGAACCCGGTCTTCGTCGAAGATCTGCACGCGACTGTGCAGAGCCTCTTCGGCATTGATTACAGCAAGGAGATCATGACCCCCATCGGCCGCCCCATGGTGCTGAGCAAAGGCGATGTCGTCGAGGCATTGAAGGCGTGACGGCAAACGGACTGAAAATGGGGCGGGACTTGGCAATTGCCCATGGGGATCGCCCGTGCTATCGGCGGTGATCTTCTGATTTGCCACGATGTCCGAGATGCGGCCCAAACCAAGAAAAAGAAACGTGTCCGCCAGTGGAGAGACGCAAGGGGAGGGCGATGCCGGCGTGGGTTTGCAAACGGCCATGAGCCGTCAGTTGGACGAGGTGTGCAGGCAGTTGGAGGAAGGCGTGCAGCGCATGGCCAGGCAGGGTGTGGAAATTGACCGACTGCAGAAGCTGCTGGCCGAATTGAACGCTGCGGTGAAGCACCTCGAAGCCGAAGTGAACGACCAACGTGAAGCAGGGGTGACTTCGCCGGAGCCTGCGGCCGACCAGTCCGTGGACACGACGGATGAGCCATCACAACCTCCGCCACCCGATTCTGGACAGGTTGAGGCGAGGCTTCTGGCTCTCATGGGCCTGCCGGTCGTTCCGCGTGAGCCGTTGGCCTCCGGGCCAGGTGCCAACCCTGTGGAGGAACGCTTGAGGATCATCATGGGGCTGCCGGTCAGGACCCAGCCCCCGGAAAGTGTTCGCGTCTGCCCGCCTGGCGAGGGCGTCAATGGTGACCTCTTTGACTGGGAGGCCACTGCAAGCAAACAGGACTCCCTGGAATTGGTGACGAAGAGGAGACTTGCGAACCGACACCGTCGTCAGGGTTCGCAGAGCCCGGTGCTGCACATGACGCTCGGCGGGTTGATTGCCGCTTGTGCAGGATTGGCGATGCAGTGGTCGGCCCTGACAAAGCCGATGGATCGACGGCCCGAGACGCCGCTCATGGCGGAGCTTGCGGCATTGAAGGCCACCGTGGCCAGACTGGAGGCACGGCAGGCCCTGGTTCCTCCCTCACCAGCCATGCCGGCCCAAAAATCTCCCGCGTTCCCATTGCCGGTGCCTTTTCCTGCGCCACCACTCAGAATTGCCGGCGCAACGATCCAACCACTCCTGCCGCGGTTGACAGAGGCCAGTCGAATTCCGGCTGCACCGTTGGCAAGCAGTTCCTCCGCCGCTGAAAGTGGCACGAAGCCTCCTCCCGCCGCGAAAGACAAGAAGGCCAGGAAGAATGCTGTGCCACCGCCTGAGCTGGCGAAGAAAGGCGGTCCGACAGCAATCGCGGATGTGTCGGCGAAAAAAGCCGCGCCTCCGCCCGGTCTGGCCGAAAAGACTCTGCCAAAGCCCAAGGCGAAGGCACCGCCCAAGCCGGTGGTCGAATCAGAGCTGGTTCTGATCAACGGAGGCACCGTGGTTCTGGGGGATGGAATCGATGGCCTGCGGGATGCTTTGCCTCATCGCGTGACCTTGAGCCCCTACCTGATCGGGCGTCACGAGGTGACTTTGGAACTGTGGGAAAAGGTCCGGAATTGGGGCCGCGATCATGGGTATGATCTGCCGGCGGGGATGGGAAAGGACGCCAGGCATCCCGTATATGCGGTGGTCTGGGCGGAGGCAGTGAAGTGGTGCAACGCACGGAGCGAAATGGAGAAGCTCACGCCTTGTTACTATGAGGACCGGAACCAGAAGGCGGTGTTTCGCTCGGGAGAGGCGACTCTGACCAACGCATGTGTGAAGTGGGGTTCCAATGGCTTCCGGCTGCCGACGGAGGCGGAGTGGGAAGTGGCGGCACGCGGGCGTCTGGAAGGGAAGCGTTTTCCGTGGGGTGATCAGATCACCCACCAGAATGCCAATTACAGCAGCAAGGCCTCCGCTTCGTATGACAAAAGCAGTCAAAGAGGGGTGCCCCTGGCTTATTCGGGGCAGTTGCCGCACACGGCTCCGGTCGGCAGCTTCAAATCGAATGGCTTCGGGCTGTACGACTTGGCGGGAAACGTGGCAGAGTGGTGCTGGGATTTCTATGACAAGCACTACGGCATCGCGGAATTGAACACGGCGGCCTCAGGTGCCGACGCCCTCGCCCTGCCTGCTGTCAAAGATCCCCGTGGTCCTGAATCAGGCGCGACCAGTGTGGTGCGCGGCGGGAGCTGGAGGCATGACGCCCCGGACGCCCGCTGTGCCAGCCGCTTTGATCTTCCAGTGTCCGTCCAGTCTCCCCACGTCGGGTTCCGTGTGGTTCGGAACTCGTGAAGTTCCTTCGACTCAGCGCTCCGCCGTTTTCACGTCCTTGAACGGGCTGCCTTCGACCGGCTGCTTGGCCGGTTCCTTCGCGGGTTCAGGCTCCGGGTTCAGCGTCATGATGTAGGCCACCACGTTGCGGAGCATCTGCTCGTCCTCGATGAAGAGCGTGGTCATTTGCACCATCTTGGCGCCGTTGACGTCGTTCTTGATGGTGCCACGGCGGCCTGATTTGAACTTTTTGAGCTGCTCCTCGAGATACCAGCCCTGACGGCCGATCAGAGGCGGGCTGCCGAAGGCCATCTCACCACTGGCGTTGTAGCGATGGCACTCCATGCAGCGCTCGTGGAACAGCTCCATGCCTTCGGTGGGGTTGGTGTCGGCCATCTCCCGGTCTTTGCCCGCCGGGACGACCACCGGCATCTTTTCGACATGGGCGATCACGGCCTTGATCTGTTCGGGCTGCAATCCCTTCGCGATCGCAGCCATCATGAAGGACTGCGGATCGGCGGCGTCGTGCCCGCGGCGGCCTTCACGGAAATTCGTGAACTGTGTGGTGACATACCAGGAGGGCATGCCGGCGATGGAGGGCGACTTCAGCTCCATTTTTCCCTCGCCATTGCCCCCGTGGCACTGGGCGCAGACGGTCTGGAAGATGGTCTTCCCATCGGTGGCCTTGGTGGCTGGAACGACGGGTGCCGCAGGCTCGGCAGCGTGCAATGCGGCACCGCATGCGCCGACAATCAGGAGCGTGAGAGGCTGGCGGAGGAAATTCATGGCCAAAAAACGGGGTAAGTTGCACCCTGGTTACAACAATGCCGCCGCAAACGCCGTGCGCGGTCGTCTTTGCCAAAATCCGCACATCGCAGGTCAAATCCGGCACGCGCTTGCGTGGCGCCAGGTGCTGTGCCTTCCTGCGGCCATGCCCGCGCTCCCAAAGAACGTCGTCGAACTCACCCAGGCTCTCGTGCGCATCCCGTCGGTCAATCCCGACGGCGATCCTGGCACCGACGGCATCGGCGAGGAGAAGTGCGCGCGGTTCATCGCGGAGTTTCTCGAAGCTTCGGGCGCT
Source organism: Prosthecobacter sp. (assembly GCF_014879935.1). Classification (GTDB taxonomy): domain Bacteria; phylum Verrucomicrobiota; class Verrucomicrobiia; order Verrucomicrobiales; family Verrucomicrobiaceae; genus Prosthecobacter. The sequence goes on along the minus strand of NZ_JACSRD010000108.1, from coordinate 17,981 downwards.
GAGGCCTTTCTGGATGAAGTGGAACCCGGCAGGCCGAATGTGATCGGCCGTTTTCCCACGAATCCGAGCGCCGATGGCAAACCGAAGCCACGCATCCTCTTCGCTCCGCACACGGACACGGTCAGCGTCGGCGGCATGACGATCGATCCCTTCGGTGGTGAATTGCGGGATGGTAAAGTGTGGGGCCGAGGAGCCTCCGACACCAAAGGACCGATGGCGTCCTTCCTGTGGGCGCTGCATGAGATGCGGGATGAAATCCCAAATCTGCCGGTGGAGGTGCATTTTGTCGGCTTCATGTCGGAAGAGAGCGCCCAGCTCGGCTCCCAGCACTTCGCGAAGCACCATGGCCGCTACGATCTCGCCATCATCGGCGAGCCGACCAGTCTGAAGACGGTCTTCCGCCACAAAGGCTGCCTGTGGGCCGACATTCACACCACCGGCGTGGCCGTGCATGGTGCGACGCCCGAACTCGGCGTGAACGCGATTGTGAAGATGGCGCGTCTGGTCGAGGCGCTGGACACGGATTTCCGCGACATCCTGGCCGAAGCCGGCGGCGATGATGAATGGCTGGGCGTCAGCACGATCAATCTCGGCATGATCCATGGCGGCACACGCAGCAACATCGTCGCCGACGCGTGCAAACTCCGCGTGGACATCCGCACCACGCCTGGATTGCAGCACGCAGGCGGTGCGCTGGCGCTGCTGACCGACTTCGTGAAGCGCATCGACGAAACCGCGGATGTGACCGTTGCCAGCGAGGCCTTCCACCTCGACACCGATCCCGCGAATCCCTTTGTGCAGAAGCTGATCGCCGCTGGAGGCGATCTGACCGGCGCACCGTGGTTCTGCGATGCCGCCTTCCTCGCGGTGGCGGGCACACCGGCCATCGCCATCGGTCCGGGCAGCATCGCCCAGGCCCATACGAAGGACGAATTCATCGCCGTGAGCGATCTGGAGGACGGCGTGGCGTTTTTCCGGCGGTTTCTGGCAAGTCTGGGATGAGGTGAGTCAGCGCAATGCGGCCATCAATTCGCGGAGTTCCTGTTGCGCGTCCGCTCCGGGTGCCAGCGTGTCGGCGAGGGCTTGTTCGAGGATGCCACGCAGCCGTTTGCGCAGGCGTGAGACGTGGACGCGCACGGCGGTTTCTGAAAGGTTGAGCTGCCGGGCCGCTGCGCGGGTGTCCCCGTGTGTGGCGTCACCCGCCAGCCAGGGCTTCAAGACGACAAAGGCCTCGCCGCGTCCGTTAACCTGCATCTCGGCCTCCAATTGGTCGAGCGTGTGTTTCAGCAGCGCGCAGGCCCAGGCGCGATCAAACTCGGCGTCGGGCGCCAGACGGGCATCGGGCACTGCTCCGGCATCGTCGAGCGCCACTGGATCTGAGCGACCACCACGCATGTCCGCGAATTCCGAACGCTGGCGTTGAAGCCAAAAGTGCCGCGCGGCTCCGAACAGGTAGGAACGAAAGCGCCCTTTGACCTCATCCGCCGCATGCAGCGACGCGCCTGCGAGCAGATGGGCGAAAAAGGCATGGGTGGTGTCCCGGGCTTCGTCCTCTGACCTCAGCCAGCGCCGCATCTGGTGGTGAACCGGAGTGTAGTAGATCTCACAAAGCTCACGAAGAGCCGCGCGTGCCTGGGGTGTGTCGCCTTTCGCCTCCTGCACAAGCGACCAGCGGGTGTTGGCGGTGGAGGCGATCATGGCGCGGCGCGGACGGTGCGGATGATCTGGTTCAGCGCCTCTTTTCGTGACTGCGGCAGGGTTTCTGACGCCGCCAGGGCTCCAAGCGCGGTGAGATGCTCCGCGCCGGACCAGTTCTGCAGAAGAAGCAGGCCTTTTTTCCAAAGATAGTCATCACTCCGGAGACCCAGGAGCTTGATGACCTCGGTGGCGGCATGGGCTTGATCCGCCTTGTCTGGAACGGTGCCGTTCAAGCCCCAGAGACAGCGTCCCGCGATGTTGGTGGTGTCCGGATGATGGGCGAGTTCGAGGATGCGTTTCACCGCCGCGCGTGACTTGTTCGACTGGACGCTGAGCGCGTGGTAAAACGTGTTGTAGCCAAGGTTGGAGTTGCTGGCGCTGAAGTTGCCGTTCTTGTCCTCGCCCAGATGGGACCACTCGATGAGCCTCGCCTCAATCTCGGGAGAGACCTTGGAACCCCAGACGACGCCGAGAATCCTGCGGCTGTCGATGCCGGGATTGTTTCCCTGATCTCTCTGTGCGGCCGCCATGCCTCGCTCCAGAAGGCTGAGAACCGGGCCTGCGTATTCACCGGTAAAGTCGCCTTCGGCGACGGTTCGAATGCCGAAAAGGATCGAACCAATCTCCTCGTCGGTGCAGGCATGCATCAGTTTGAGCAGCCGGGGGCCGTCTGAAGCATCCGGGTTGCAGGTCATCAGCGCACCCATGGCTCCGATGCGCACCTCGGGAGACTCGGAAGCCAGATTCTGCCGCGCCAGTTCGCGGAAGGGCGCACGATCGAAATCGAGCTGGTGAAGGCCCTGGGTGGCCGCCAAAGCGGCCCGAAGCGTGGCTTCGTCGGTGGATTTCAATGCCTCACGAATCTCCTTCAGCACGCTCTCCTGCGCGGCCTTGGAGCCTGCCTTGCTGGCGCGGGCCACCCACTCGTTCGACTTGTCCCGCATGGATCTGTCCGCCTCCTGCCGCCGCTGCCATTCGGCTCGTGCCTGCTGGTTTTTGTCCACCACGGGCTTGGGAGCGGGCTTGTGGGAAAGAAGACCGAAAATGATCAAGACCGCCGGCGCGGCCAGCAGCAGGACGATGGCGGCCAGCAAGTAACGCACCCATTTCTGGTGCTGGGAATGCGGCGGGCGCGGTGTCCTGCCGCGCGCGGCGTCTTCGAGCCCGGATTTCATCTGTTCCGCCGTCTGGAATCGCTTGTCCTTCTGCTTCTCCAAGGTGCGCATCACGACTCCGTCGAGCCGTGCATCCACACCGCTGGCCTCGCTCGGTGCCGGAAAGCGGCCGAGCGGCAGCTCGCCCGTGAGCATCTCGTAAAGGACGACGCCGAGGCTGTAGATGTCGGCGCGATGATCGACTTCAGCGGGCTTTTCGACCTGTTCAGGAGCCATGTAGGCCAGGGTGCCAAGCTTGGCCCCGCTTTGCGTGAGGGTGAAGGGCAGGGCACTTTCATCGCGAAGTTTGGCGAGGCCGAAATCGACGAGTTTCACGCGGCCGTCGGTGTCGATGAGGATGTTCTCGGGTTTGATGTCGCGATGCAGGACATCGTGCTCGTGGGCATAGTGCAGCGCGTCACAGAGTGTGGGCACGATGGTCAGGGCCTCCCGTGCGGTGAGTCCGCCATGCTGCATGGCCTGGCGCAGGTTCACGCCCTCCACGTGCTCCATGAGGAGGTAGGGCATGGGCTTTTCGCCAAAATCATACACCTGCACGATGTGCGGATGGCTGAGGCGTGCGAGGGCGCGTGCCTCGCGGTTGAAGCGTTCCAGCCATTCCGGATCGCCCGCACGTTCGGCGGAAAGCACCTTGAGGGCGACGATGCGGCTCAAGTGCGGCTGCCGGGCTCGATAAACGCGGCCCATGCCGCCGCGGCCGATCATTTCCTCGATCACGAGCTGCGGAAACGCCGCCGCGAGTTCCTGCAGCTCAGGCTCCGGCAGGGGTGGAGCCGACTCAGCGCCGTGCATGGCCTGCTGGAGCAGGCAGGAAGGACAGATGCCTTGGGGCGCATCAGCCGGGAGAGGTTTTGAGCAGATCGGGCAGTTTGATGCATTCATGGCCACCTGTGCATGTGCGCCGGCCGGAAAAGTGTTTCACAAGTTTTCGAGACGAGCACCGGCAGCACAAGATTGGTCACGGAATCACGACCCGGTAGAAGCGGCGGGTCTTGTTCACCGCATTGAGATCGGTCCAGGTGGTGCTGGCTCCGGCGGCGGTGATGATGACGGGCGTCCATTTGATCAAATCGTCGCTGTACTCGATGCGGTAGTCATTGCCGGACACGGAGGGGAATTGAAGCGTGGTGCTGGTGTTTCGGCTGAGCACGAACTGCGGACGGCTGTTGACGTCGCTGTCGCTGGTGCCGAACCACGTTTCATCGTCGGCGTAGATTCCATCGCCATCGCTGTCCTGGGACATCGCCAGACGGTCCACGAAGCCGGAGTCGAGGCCGGAGGCGGTGAAGTCGTCTTTGATGTAGGCCCACTTCAGCGTGTGGGTGCCGGGTGGGATGAGGAATTTCTGGCGGCTCCAGCCGACTTCGCCGCTGATGGCGTCCTTTTCGACATCATCGATGTAGAACCGCAGGAAGTCGTAGTCCGCCTCGGAGGAGACTCCCCAGTAGAAGGTCAGCTTGCAGGGGCCGGTGACCTCCGTGGTCATGACGGTTTGCTGGAGGTTGCCGATCGGGCCGCTGCGGGCGGCGTCGTCGCCATCGCTGGTGTAAAGCTGCTGCGGCACCCACGAAAGGTCGCCCGAGGTGGTGATGGTCTGGGCAGGCGCGTCCAGAGCCTCGGCGAGACCTTCCGGGACGGTTCCGATGTGAAGAATGATTGTCTCGGTGCCTGTGCCGAAACTGTTGGTGGCGTGGATGATCACCGGATAGTCGCCTGTGGTGGCCACGCTGCCGTAGATCAGACCCGTGGATGGGTGAAGCGACAGGCCTGCCGGGAGGTTTTCGGCCGCGTAGCTGGCCGGGGCGTTGGAGGCCTCGATTTGATGGCGGAAATAGACGCCCAGGTAGGCCTCCACGGTGACCAGTTCCACCACCGGAGCGGTGTTGATCGGTGTGATGACGATCTCGTCGATCCAGCCTTTGTCCTGGCCCTTCACGGTGGCCTCGTCCTTCGAGTAGTAGATGTCCACGTTGTGCGGTCCATCGCCGAGATCGGTGGAGGAGAGTGTCCAGTCCGTCTCGCCGGTGATGTAGTCGCGGACATAACCGTCCACGGTGAGGACGAGGTAGTCGTAGTTCTTTTCGGAAGACACCTTCCACTGGAATTCCAGCCGCGCCGGGCCGTTCACGGTGAACTCAATGCCAGAGTACTCCTCGTCCTCGACAGCGGCCGTCTCGATCGCATCCACGCCATCGTGCGTGACGGCAGATTGCAAAATGGGATCGCCAAAGCCGAACGGGATGATCTTCGTCGTGGGCGGCTGCTCCACGGCGGTGGAGAGCGCCGGCGTGGCGGCGAGGATGTAAAAGTAGGCGAACTCTTCCGTGGTGCCGGTCGCGTTGGTGGCGCTTTGGTAGGCGTCGAAGAGCCCGGTCTCGGTCGGCGTGCCGGTGATCATTCCCGTGATGGGATTCAGGGTGAGACCTGCGGGCAGTCCAGGGTAAAAGTAGCGGCCGGCGTTGAAGCTGGTAGCGAAGTTCGAGGCGGTGATCTGATGCGTTAGCTCCCAGCCTTCACGGCCCACGATGATCCAGTTTGAGGTGATGACCGGCTTTGGCAGGGCTGGGCTGGTGGCGGTGCCTTGGAAGGTGATCGTCACGTCGTCCAAGGTGCCTGTGTAGTCGATCATGCGGTCAAAGACCTCCAGTTTCCACTCGCCCTCGGATCGCTCGCCCCAGTAATGGGTGGTCATGAACGTCCAGTCGAGGTTGGCGGAGGTGTCATTGAAGCGCGCCCGTGCCAGCCGCACTTTCACCCCGCTGGGAGAGGTCAGACGCCACTCCAGATTCCCCGCGTAGGGATGCGTGGCCTTCACTTTTACCAGGACGTGTTCCAGCCGCAGATTGTCAGCAGCCGGCACGGTGAAGGTGCGGGAAGTGCCGCTCACATCGGCGTCCGGGATCGGCTGGGCCAGGGCGGTCTGCGTGTAGCTCTTCGTCTCCAGCGGGGCCACGGGTGTCCAGCCCACCGCCATGCTGGTGGCGGCCTGCGCATTCACCAGACCGGCTCCGTAGCGGATGTTGAAGTGAAAACCCGCTCCATTGGTCACCCAGTCGCCGTCGAACGGGTCATTCTGCTTGGCGGTGCGCACGAGGATCTCCTGCACGTCGCGATATGTGAGATTCGGGTTTGCCTGGAGCATCAGCGCGATCACGCCCGCTGCGGCGGGCGTGGCTGACGAAGTGCCGCCAAAGGTGTTCGTGTAGTCGGTGTCGGTGAAGTCGGGGTGCTCCACTGTGCCGCCGTCTTCGTTGTAGCCGTCTGCACCGCTGCGGTCCGTGGTGGTCACCCCTTGTTTCCCGCCGTTTGAAGGAGCGCAGACCAGGATGTTCGCTCCGGGTTCGCTATACCAGGAGGCGCGGCCTTTGTCGTTGATCGCGGAGACGGCGATGGCCTGGGGCGTGTTTGCCCAGCCATCGTAGTTTGAATCATCGCCGCTGTAGTTACCGTTGCCGGCCGCCCACAGGAAAACGGTGCCTTTTCCACCGCGTCCAGTCGTTACCGCATCAAGGATGGCCGCATGGCTCAGGGGTCCGGGACCGTAGGCACCGAAGGCGCTGTCAAACGGGCCCCAACTGTTGCTCTTGAGGTCGATGATGTCTTTGGCGTGGGCGATCGCGTCCGCCTCGTCGGCATCCGTGGTGGGTGCCGCGATGAGCCGCAGACCCACCAGCGTCGCCTCAGGCGCGACGCCGCTGACGCCCAGGCCATTGTTCCCCCGTGCCGCCGCCACACCGGCGCAGGCGGTGCCGTGAAAGTCCTCCGCGCCTGGCGATGGGTCATCGTCCAGGTCATTGAAGTCGTAGTCGTTGAGGAGGTCGGCATTCGGGGCGAGGTCCGGATGCGCGACCTGCAGGCCGTCGTCCACGATCCCGATGCGAATGCCAGCGCCCTTGTAGCTGTCCCATGCGGAAACCACGTTCACGTCGATGCCTGTAGTCGCGCCGTTTTCGCCCGTGTTGCGCAGGTGCCACTGATAGCCGGCGTTCGCAGCGCTGTAGCCGAACAGAGGATCGTCCGGAATGAAACGGCGGGACCACTGCCGCGCCAGCAGCGGCTGGGCGGAGCGCACCACAGGCAGCTTTTGCAGCGCGGTGGCACCGTCGATCGCCGCATCAGGCCTTCCTGCGAAGTCCACCACGGCGTATTTGCCGCGATCAGAGACGCCGGCGACGCCCGCGAGGCCGCGCAAGGCGGTCGCGTTGCTGCCGGGTTTCAATTCGACCAGCACCCGCCGGGTCAGCCAGCGCCGGGTTCCTTCGTTCTTCGGCGCTCCCTTCTCGTACAGCACCCATTCGCCACGCTTGCCGGTTTGGGCCGCAGACCGCTCGAAACGCTTGCCCCCGATCGCGATCTGCTCCTGCGCCAGAGCGCAAAGGGGCAGGAAAAGGGCGGTCAAAATGACAAAACGCATGCGCATGGGAGACAATCGGGCCGGGATGATGCTCGGAATGTGTCGGCGATGCCACAGAAAAGCTGCTGGCGGGATTTTGGCGCTAAGAACGAGGATCGCCGCCCTGTTCACGGGCCATGAAACGACTCCTGCTGACCCTGGGCCTGCTTTTCACCAGCCTTCCCCTCACCGCCGCCGATGCGAAGAAGCCGAACGTGCTCTTCATCGCCATCGACGATCTGCGGGACTGGGTGGGCTATTTGAATCACAACACGCAGACCGTGACGCCGAACATCGACCGCCTCGCGAAGATGGGCACGGCGTTCACGCGCAGCTACTGCGCCGCGCCGGTGTGCAATCCATCGCGGGCGGCGCTGATGAGCGGCATGCGGCCGTCCACGACCGGGGTTTACGACAACAACAACGACTGGCGGCTCGCCATCCCGATGGACAAGCCGCTCACGACGGCCTTCCGCAACGGCGGCTACTTCGTCTGCGGCGCGGGCAAGATCTACCACGAGTCCTACAAGCGCCGCGAGGAGTGGGACGACTACATGGACAACGAAGGCGGCGGCAAGGCGGAGAAGAAGCTCTCGAAGAACGCGAAGGACGATGGCGTCGGCGGCATCAAATTCGCGCCGCTGGACTGCGAGGACAGCGATTTGCCGGACTACAAGATCACCGACTACGGCATCGAGCAGCTCGGCAAAGCGCATGACAGGCCCTTCTTCCTCGCCGTGGGCCTGCACAAGCCGCACATGCCCTGGAACGTGCCGCAGAAGTGGTATGACAAGTTCCCCGCTGCCGACATCAAGCTGCCGCCCTATAAAGAGGACGATCTGGCCGACATTCCGCCCGCAGGCGTGGCGATGGCGAAGCCGGGAGGCGACCACAAAGACATCCTCGACTCCGGTCGCTGGAAGGAGGCCATTCAGGGCTACCTCGCGGCGATCGCCTACACGGACATGAACATCGGCCGCCTGCTCGATGCCTACGACAAGTCACCGCACAAGGACAACACCCTCATCGTCTTCTGGTGCGACCACGGCTGGCATCTCGGTGAAAAGCATCACTGGCGGAAATTTGCCCTCTGGGAGGAGGCCACGCGTGCGCCGCTGCTGTGGGTCGTCCCCGGATTGACGAAGCCCGGCAGCATCTGCGAGCGCACGGTCGATTTCATGAGCATCTACCCCACGCTCATGGATGTGTGCGGCCTGCCACGGCCCGCGCACCTCGAAGGCCCGAGCATCAAGCCGCTCCTCGCCGATTCCACCGCCGCCTGGGACCAACCGGCGATGACGACTTTCAAGTTCAACAACCACGCCGTCCGAAACGAAGGCTGGCGCCACATCCGCTACGCCAACGGCGACGAGGAACTCTACAACGAAGCCACCGATCCCAACGAATGGACCAATTTGGCCAAAGACCCGCAATACAACGACACCAAGGCCCAATTAGCCGCCTTCATGCCCAAAACCAACCAACAGCCGGTCGGCGGCGGCGAGGAAAAGAAGGAGCAGAAGCGCGAGAAGAAGAAAAAGATGAAGGAGAAGTGATGGCAGCCTTCAAGGAAGCTCTCCCGCACGTTGATCAACGATCACAGTGATGACGATCACGCCTTGAGCAGTTTGTCAAAGACGGCCAAGTCGGCATCGAGATCAGTCGGCTTCAGGCCGTTGGCGATGCTTCGGGCATGCAATTCGGCTTCAAACGCCTCGGCCTCCATGCCAGCCAGTTTGGCCGCCAGTCCTCGTGAGACGCCTCGGGTCGAATACAGCGCACACGCGAGTTCCAGCCGCAGTTGATCCTCGCGAAACGCAGCGAGGGCGGGTTCGTCTGGGAGAGTCAAAATCATGGCCGAAGGCTAAAACATCTGACTTGGAGGCAAAACGAGAAAAAACTCTGCCCCGGCTCATGTGTCATCACCTTAGCGACTCCAAATGGATGTTCGGATCATCTTCCAGCCGAGTTACTTCGTGTCCCGAACTGTTGAAGGCTTTGGCGTGGTAGCGCGTGACGGTCGAATGCGGACCAGCCAACTCTTTCAATCTACGTTCGACCGGTGAGCCAGGCACGGCGGCTTCGCCAACCCTTCGAAATCGCCATTTTGCGAACTGATCGGAACTCAGACGCTTTTGGGAGAGCACATACAGATCCACATCAAAGACACCGCTGTGAGAGGAGAATTTGAGCGGCAGAGTGGCTTCGTTGCCTTGCCACGCCAGATGGACAGGAGGGATTTGAGCCGCTGTGCCTTCAGGCAGCTTTCTTATCTTCACACACACGAAGGCCCGACCGGGAATGAGGTAATGGCGCTGGCTTTGCTCAGGCACGGGTGAAAAGCCATTTTTGACGAGCCATGCGTTCAATGCCGCGCTGGCATTGTCCGAGCGAATCTCAATGACCTGAGTTGTGTAGTGCTCGGTGGACTGGGCTTGGTGAACGACAATGGCCTGCTGAGGCATTGGCAACGTCGAACATGATGGCAGGAAGCTGTAGAGGCTCGGGGTGACTTGAACACGGTCGGGCATGAGTTTGTAGAGCTGCGGAAAGAGATCAGCTGACTCTTCTTTCACGATCACTGGAACGCGTGGTGTGGGGATGACCCATGCCAGGCTGCGCGGGAGTTCGGGGCTCGAAATCCGCGTGCGCACCACGAGGTGGCTCAATCCATCCTCCTCGAACAACAGCGCCTCTTTGCGGTCCTCCTTCACGGGGTAAGGTGCATCGATCACATGGATGCAGGATATGCTGATGGGAAGCATCAGCAGGATGAAACGAAGAGCGTACCTTCTCATGGCCGCATGCTAGCGAAAGGCGCACGAGATTGTCATTCCAAAAGCAAAAGAGCGTCCCCGTTGCTGAGGACGCTCTCTGAATTGATAGCGGGTTGTTTACGGCAAGCTCGTCGCACCCATCAAGAAACGGTCGCATTCTCTAGCAGCTCCGCGGCCTTCGTTGAAGGCCCAGACGACGAGGGATTGACCACGGCGGCAGTCGCCGCAGGCGAAGACGCCGGGGATGCTGGTGGTGTATTTCTCGTGCTCGGCTTTGATGTTGCTGCGGGGGTCGGTTTCGAGCTTGAGGGCCTCGATGAGGGGCTGCTCAGGGCCGAGGAAGCCCATGGCGAGCAGGACGAGCTGCGCGGGGAGGACTTTTTCGGTGCCGGCGACCTTCTGCGGGCCGAAGTTGCCTTTGTCGTCCTTCTTCCACTCGACATCGACGACGTGGACGGCTTTCACGTTGCCGTTTTCATCGCCTTCGAAGTGGGTGGCGGTGGTGAGATAGACGCGGGGATCGTCGCCGAACTTGGCGGCGGCTTCTTCCTGGCCGTAGTCCATCTTGTAGGTCTTGGGCCATTCGGGCCACGGATTGTTCGCGGCGCGGGTCATGGGCGGTTTGGCCATGATTTCGAGCTGCGTGACGGTCGTGCAGCCGTGACGGACGCTGGTGCCGACGCAGTCGGTGCCGGTGTCGCCACCGCCGATGATGACGACGTCTTTTTTGTCGGCGGTGATGTATTCCTTGCCCGGATCGAGCACGGCCTTGGTATTCGCCGTGAGGAAGTCCATGGCGAAGTGGATGCCCTTCAATTCGCGGCCAGGGATCGGCAGATCACGCGGCTTGGTGGCTCCGGTGGCGACGATGATGGCGTCGAAGTCTTTGCGGAGCTGCTCGGCGGTGATGTCGGTGCCGACGTTGACGTTGCACTTGAAGGTGACGCCTTCGTCTTCGAGCAGCTTCACGCGGCGGAGGACGACGTCCTTCTTGTCGAGCTTCATGTTGGGGATGCCATACATGAGGAGGCCGCCGGGACGGTCGGCACGCTCGAAGACGGTGACGGTGTGGCCGGCTTTGTTGAGCTGCGCGGCGGCGCTGAGGCCGGCGGGGCCGGAGCCAATAACGGCGACTTTTTTGCCGGTGCGCTTTTCAGGCGGCTCGGGCTTCACCCAGCCTTCGTCCCAGCCTTTGTCGATGATGCTGACCTCGATGTTCTTGATCGTGACCGGCGGCTCGTGAATGCCGAGCACGCAGGAGCCTTCGCACGGGGCGGGGCAGACGCGGCCGGTGAACTCGGGGAAGTTGTTGGTCTTGTGGAGGCGGTCGAGGGCTTCCTTCCAGAGGCCGCGATAGACGAGATCATTCCACTCGGGGATGATGTTGTTGATCGGGCAGCCGGAGGCCATGCCGCTGATGAGCGTGCCGCTGTGGCAGAAGGGGATGCCGCAGTCCATGCAGCGGGCGCCCTGCTTTTTGAGGCGGTCTTCGGACAGGTGAAGATGAAATTCCTTCCAGTCCTTGATGCGCTCGAGCGGATCGCGGTCGGCGGGCAGTTCGCGGGTGAATTCGATGAAGCCGGTTGGTTTTCCCATGGTCTAAAAAATGATGCGTGAGGAGTGATGCGTGAGTCTGTCTCGGTGGTGCGTTTTCAGACCGGGAATTAACCTCCGCCGACGCGGGAGGCGTCCTTCGAGTTGGATTCAAAGGCGGCGATGAGAGCGTCGTCGCCGGTGAGGCCGTCGGCTTTGGCCTTGTCGAGGGCTTTGAGCACGCGGGCGTAGTCGCGCGGCAGGACTTTGACGAACTGCTTCACGCTCTGCTCCCACAGCGCGAGCACCTTGAAGGCCTTCTGGCTCTTCGTGGCCTCGGCGTGCTGCTTGATCAGCTCGTAGAGGCTGTCGATCTCGGCCTGGTCTTCGAGGGCGAAGAGGTCGCTCATGCTGGTGTTGCAGCGTGTTTTGAAGTCGCCCTTCTCATCGAGCACGTAGGCGATGCCGCCGGACATGCCCGCGGCGAAGTTGCGGCCCGTGGTGCCGAGCACGACGACGCGTCCGCCGGTCATGTATTCGCAGCCGTGGTCGCCCACGCCTTCGACGACGGCATCGACGCCGCTGTTGCGCACGGCGAAGCGTTCGCCCGCGACGCCGCGGAGGAAGAGCTGGCCGCCGGTGGCGCCGTAGAGCGCGGTGTTGCCCGCGATGATGTTTTCCTCGGCGGCAAAGGTGCTGCCTTCCGGCGGATAGACGATGATGCGGCCTCCGCTCATGCCCTTGCCGACGTAGTCATTGGCATCTCCGGAGATCTCGAGCGTGACGCCCTTCGGAATGAAGGCGCCGAAGCTCTGGCCCGCGCTGCCGTTGAACTTGAGGTGCACGGTGTCGTCCGGCAGGCCATGCCAATGCTTCTTGGTGATCTCGTTGCCGAGGATGGTGCCGACCGTGCGGTTGACGTTGCGGATCGGCAGCGTGGCGCTGACTTTTTCGCCCTTCTCGATGGCCGGTTTGCACAGGTCGAGCAGCGTCGTGATGTCGAGGCTCTTCTCGATGCCGTGATCCTGCTTCTCGGTGCAGAAGGTGCCGACTTCAGGGCCGACATTCGGACGGTAAAGCAGATTGCTGAGGTCAATGCCGCGCGCTTTCCAGTGATCGACGGCCTGACGAGGCTCGAGCACGTCCACGCGGCCGACCATCTCCTCCAGCTTTCTGAAACCGAGCTGCGCCATGAGCTCGCGCACTTCCTGGGCGATAAAGCGCATGAAGTTCGCCGCATGTTCCGGATCGCCGCTAAACTTCGCACGCAGCTGCGGGTCCTGTGTGGCAACGCCGACGGGGCAGGTATTCAAATGGCAGACGCGCATCATGATGCAGCCGAGCGTGACGAGCGGAGCGGTGGCAAAGCCGAACTCCTCCGCGCCGAGCAGCGCGGCGATGACGACATCGCGGCCGGTTTTCATCTGGCCATCGGCCTCGACGACGATCTTCGAGCGCAGGTTGTTCAGGAGCAAAGTCTGATGCGTTTCAGCGAGGCCGAGTTCCCACGGCAGGCCCGCGTGCTTCACGGAGGTCTGCGGCGAGGCGCCGGTGCCGCCATCGTAACCGGAGATGAGCACGACATCCGAGTGCGCCTTCGCCACGCCGGCAGCGATGGTGCCGACGCCGACTTCGGAGACGAGCTTCACGCTGATGCGGGCCTCGCGGTTCGCGTTCTTCAGGTCGTGGATGAGCTGGGCAAGGTCCTCGATGGAGTAGATGTCATGATGCGGAGGCGGCGAGATGAGGCCGACGCCCGGCGTGGAGCCGCGCACCTTGGCGATCCAGGGATACACCTTCGATCCAGGAAGCTGGCCGCCTTCACCGGGCTTCGCGCCCTGGGCCATCTTGATCTGGATTTCGCGTGCCTGGCTCAAATAGAGGCTCGTGACGCCAAAGCGACCCGATGCGACCTGCTTGATCGCCGAGTTCTTCGAATCGCCTTTTTCATTCGTCCAAGTGTAGCGGGCGGGGTCTTCGCCACCTTCACCGGTGTTCGATTTGCCGCCCACGCGGTTCATGGCGATGGCGAGCGCTTCATGCGCTTCGCTGGAGATGGAGCCGTAGCTCATCGCGCCCGTTTTGAAGCGCTTCATGATGCTTTCGACGCTCTCGACCTCTTCGATCGGCACCGGAGTCTGCGCCTTGAAGTCGAGCAGGCCACGCAGCGTGTAGAACTGCTTCACCTGCGTGTTCACCAGCGCGGTGTATTGCTTGAAGGTGTCGTAATTGCCCGTGCGCACCGCTTTTTGCAGCGTGTGGATCGTCAGCGGGTTGAAAAGGTGGGCTTCACCTTCCTTGCGCCACTGATAGTCACCGCCCACGTCGAGCGCATGCACCTGCGAGTCGCGATCCGGGAAGCCGCGCATGTGGCGCTGGATGGCTTCTTCGGCGATCACATTGATGTCGCTGCCTTCCACACGGGTGGCGGTCCAGGTGAAATACTTGTCCACCACGCTCTTGCTGAGGCCGACGGCTTCAAAGATCTGCGCACCGCGATAGCTCTGCATCGTGGAGATACCGATCTTCGACGCGACTTTGATGACGCCCTTCGTGGCGGCCTTGATGAAGTTATAAACCGCCTTCTTGTGGTCCACGTTCACGAGCAGACCCTGGCGGATCATGTCGTCGAGCGTTTCAAAGGCGAGGTAAGGATTGATCGCGCCGCAGCCGAAGCCGATCAGCGTGCAGAAGTGATGCACTTCACGCGGTTCACCGGACTCGAGCACGATGTCGCACTGCGTGCGGGTGCCCTTGCGGATCAAATGATGATGCAGACCGCCCACGGCCAGCAAAGCCGGGATCGGAGCCTTATCGGCCGAAACACCGCGATCCGTCAAAATGAGGATGTTGCGGCCCTGTTTGATCAAATCGTCCGCCTGGGCGCAAAGAGCGTCCATCGCGGCTTCGAGGCCCTTCGCGCCCTTTTTCGGGTCAAAGGTGATGTCGAGCGTCGCGGAGGCAAATTCGCCGCTGGCGATGCCTTTGAGCTTCGCGAGCTCCTCATTGCTGAGGATCGGCGTCTTCAGCTCGATCAAATGGCAGCTTTCCGGCTTCGGATCGAGCAGGTTGCCCTCGCGACCGATGGTCGTGACGGGCGACGTGACGATTTCCTCGCGGATGCAGTCAATCGGCGGGTTCGTCACCTGCGCGAAGAGCTGCTTGAAGTAGTCGTAAAGCAATTTGGCCTTGTTCGAGAGCACCGCGATCGGGATGTCCGTGCCCATCGAGCCAATCGCCTCCACGCCATCGCGTGCCATCGGCACCATCAGCATGCGGAGGTCTTCCCAGGTGTAACCAAAGGCCTGCTGGCGCTTCAGCATCGTCTCGTGGTCCGGCAGCGGCGCAGGAGCACCGTCAGCGATGTCGGCCAGCTTCACCAGGTTCTTGTCGAGCCACTCACGGTAAGGCTTCTCGGCGGCGATCTTCTCTTTGATCTCGTCGTCCGGCACGATGCGGCCTTCTTCCATGTTCACGATGAACATCTTGCCCGGCTGCAAACGGCCCTTGAGCTTCACATTCGCCGGATCGACCGGCAAAACGCCCGCTTCCGAGCCCATGATCACGAGATCATCATGCGTCACATAGTAGCGCGACGGACGCAGACCATTGCGATCCAGCGTCGCCCCCATCATCGTGCCATCGGTGAACGCCACGGATGCAGGGCCATCCCAAGGCTCCATCAGGCAGCTGTGGTATTCGTAGAAGGCCTTTTTCGACTCGCTCATCGACTCGTGGCCGCTCCACGGCTCCGGAATCATCATCATCATCGCGTGCGGCAACGAGCGACCGCTCAGCACGAGGAGTTCGAGGCAGTTGTCAAAGATCGTCGAGTCCGAGCCATCCACATTGATCACCGGCTTGATCTTCTGAATGTCATCGCCAAACAGCTCCGACGCGAACAGCGACTGACGCGCGAGCATCCAGTTGATGTTGCCACGCAGCGTGTTGATTTCGCCATTGTGCGCGATGTAGCGATACGGATGCGAGCGCTCCCAGTTCGGGAAGGTATTCGTCGAGAAACGGCTGTGCACCAGCGCCAGCGCCGACTCCATGTCCTCATCAGCCAGATCGAGGTAGTAACCACCGACCTGCATCGGCGTGAGCATGCCCTTATAAACCAGCGTGCGGCAGGAAAAGCTCGGCGCATACCACACCGGGTCCACTTTGGCGACACGGATGGCATTGTGAGCCACCTTGCGCAGCACATAGAGCTTCCGCTCAAAGGAAAGATCATCCAGCGCCGACGCATGACGCTTCACAAACACCTGGCGCACCAGCGGCTCGCTCGCCTTCGCCGACTTGCCCAGCGTGGAGTTATCCACCGGCAGCTCACGCCAGCCAAGGACCGGCATTCCTTCCGCCGCCGCCACTTTTTCAAAGGTTTCCTTCGTTTTGGCCCACGAATCGCCACCGCGAGTGGTGAACACATTCGCCACGCCATACTGACAGGCCGCCGGCAGGTCAAACCCCGCCGCTTTCGCCACCTTCACCAGGAACTTGTGCGGCACTTGCAGCAGGATGCCCGCCCCGTCCCCGGTATTCTCTTCCACGCAGGCTCCACGGTGGTCCAGATTTTCCAGAATCTGCAGCGCATCGGCCACGATCTTGTGAGATTTCTTCCCCTTCATATGGCAAACAAAGCCGACGCCACACGCGTCGTGCTCGAACTGCGGATCATAGAGGCCTTGTTTCGGGGGGAGTCCGTGATTTCTCATTTTTGGTACAAAAGGGGGGCGGGATTTAGGCCAGCCCGGGGGGTAAATCAACCAGCATTCTGCCTGCCAAGTTGCTGCTTCATTTTAACGTCTGGATCATCGAGAAAGCCGCTCGGCAGACATCTTGCATCGTCAGGCCCCAGCCGCTAAAACAGGACCATGGTGCGACTCACAATTCTCGGCAGCGGCAGTTCGGGGAACTGCGCCGTCATCTCGACGGAACACACCACGCTGCTGCTCGACGCCGGCCTCAGCGCGAAGCAGATCTGCCTGCGCCTGGAGGCCTGCGGTTTCGCGCTCGACCGGCTGGACGGCATCCTCCTGACGCACGAGCACCAGGACCACACGGGCGGCATCGAGGTGCTGAGCCGGAAGCGTTCCATCCCGCTGTTCTGCACCGCCCTGACCCAGGAGACTCTCGTCGGCAGCCTGGGCTTCAAAAAAGCCCCGCCGTGGCGCGTGATGAGCACCGGCGCGGCCTTCGACTTCCAGGATTTGCGCATCGAGTCCTTCCCGGTGCCACATGACGCGGTCGATCCGGTCGGCTTTGTCATCGCCGACGAGGACTCGCGGCTCGGGGTCCTGAGCGACGTCGGATTTGTCACCAATCTCATCAAGGACCGGCTCAAAAACTCCGACAGCCTCTTCATCGAGGCCAACTACGACACGCAACTGCTCGAGAACGATACGAAACGGCCCTGGAGCACGAAACAGCGCATCAGCTCGCGCCACGGCCATCTTTCGAACGAGCAGGCGGCCGAACTGGTGCGCGAAGTGGCGCATCCCGGACTCAGCCACGTCGTGTTGGGGCACTTGAGCGACGATTGCAACGATCCGGCGGTCGCCTGCCGCTATGTCCGCCAGGCCCTGGATTCGGCGGGAGCCCAGGAGGCCCGCGTCCTCTGCGCCGAGCGTCACAAGCCCACGCCCACCATCGAAGTCGTCCGCCGCCGGCGGGCCACGACGGTGAGTTTCTGTTTCGCTCCTGTCGAAGAAAACGGCCAGTTGGCCCTGCTCTGACGCCCATGGACAGACGCCGCATCCTTCGTCTTTCGCTTCAGGTCGTGCTGATCGTCGCGGTCATCAATGGCGCTTTCTATTTCCTGCGTTCACCGCAAACCCAGGTGCTGGCCGCGCAGATGGATTTCATCCAAGCGGTCGAAGAACGCGATTGGGACGAGGTGAAGGAGTTCCTGGCCGAGAACTACTCGGACGCCTACAGTCACACGCGCGAGACCGCGGTCGAGGACGCCAAAAAGTATCTCGGTGGCTTTTACACGCTGACCGTGATGAGTGAAGAGACCACCATCCGCGCCGCGAAAGGGCAGGGAATGGTCTCCACCAAAATCCGCCTGTCAGGCAACGGCATCGGCTACAGCCAGCTCGTGCTGGGTCACGTGAATCAACTGACCGAGCCGTGGATCTTCCACTGGAGCAATCCCGGGCCCTGGCCGTGGGGCTGGCGTGTGACCATGATTCACCACGACCAGATCCGCTGAGCGCGGTGCACACCGGGTGCCTCCGAGCCCGCAGTACTCCGCCAAACTTTACCCACGAGTCGGGTGATAACGGGATGATGTCGTTGATACCCTGGAATGAAAGAAGCGCGGCAGCGTCTTGGAGTGCGCCGGCCCTCCGGCGCTTTCGAGCGTCCTCGGGCCTGCGAAAAGCTCCAGAGGGCTGGAGC
>NZ_JACSRD010000016.1 GCF_014879935.1 Prosthecobacter sp. | reverse complement strand
ACTGGATGGCCGGCCGTCTCGACCTGCAAATCCCTTCAGCTTTTACCCACCCAGCATAGCGAAGCGCCTGAGAACCTTGCTGCTGGAATTTTCATCCGAGTAATCCTGCCCCACCATCACCACCTTCCCGTCATTCTGCCGCGCAGCACCTGACAAATAGCCGTCCACCGTCGTGCTGCGCTGCGAGATCACCGAGCCACTCGCGCTGTAGCGGATCAGCGCAGCCTTCGGATTCGTCGCGCCGCTGCTATCGCCCATGTGATTCACGGCGACCAGCGAAGAGCCATCCGGGAGCGCAAAGACCGCCAAAGTTTCTTCGAGGCCGCCCCACAACGGATCCGAGGCTGGGAGGGCGGTGACGACATAGCCGGAGCCTCCCAGCGTGGAGTCCGCAGCGCCGCTTGATGTGACACGCATCAGAAAAACATCCTGGTCCCAGTTGATCCCTTGCACATTAAACTGCGTTCCGCCGAGCAGAATGCGGTCATCATTCTGGATGGCGAGGCTTCTCGTCCTGGAGCTTCCAGGGCCGAGCTGGAGATTCATCTTGCCGTTGCCACCGAATGACGTGTCCAGAGAGCCTGCGCTGGTCAGCCTGGCGACAGCAGCACGGGAGGAAAAGCTGCCCCCGACCACGATCTTGCCGTCTGACTGGATGGCGAGGCCGCCAGCATAAGATTCAGGGGTCTCGTTGCCGATGGGGCCATCGTCGAGATTCATGATCCGCTTTCCATTTCCCGCAAAGGTTGTGTCCAGCGCCCCATTTGTCTGGAAGCGTGCCACGCCGATCTGCCAGCGCAGTTCCGCATCCAGGCCCGCCGAGCCTACGCACACGATTTTGCCGTCGCTCTGCACCGCCAGCGCCACCGGAACAATGCCCGTCACGGTCGCAATGCCATTGCCGCTGAACGTCGTGTCCAAGGAGCCGTCTGACATTAACTTCACGACGCTGCCGCCCGAACCATCCACGCCCGCGAGCACGATCTTGCCATCGCTCTGCACCGCCACACAGTTAAACCCGCCTGCGCCGCTGACCTTGACTTTGCCGCTAGTGCCAAAGCCGGCATCCAGCGCTCCAGCCTTCGTGTAGCGCACCACCAGGCCATCATTCTCGGCGCTGCCAACCAGCACAATCTTGCCATCCGCCTGAACGGCCACTGCGCTCGCCCTCGCCGACTCTCCACCGATGTTAGTTATGACCTTGCCCGAAGAGCCAAAGGTGGCATCCAGATCACCCAAAGCTCCATGAAGCGACGGCAAACTGTGGACCAACATCCCGAACATGGAGGCAAGAAAAAAACGCATGTGAGAGGCTTTCATGGCACGTGGTGATTAGACAGGTAAGACGCAAAGATGGAGAGCGGTTCAGGCAAATTTGGGTTCACTAGAGAGGTGTTTAGGTGATTCTCCCCAAAAACTAGGAAAAGGGTACCGGTTGGCTCCACAAAAGTGAAAATTTAGCCCCCTCGTCCTGCGACGGACACTCCTTCAGCAGCGGAGGATGAAGGGAACATCTTGATCGTTCTGTTGAAGTCTTTCCAGACGATTCTAACGAAAATGCATATTTTCAGGCATTACCCGAATGGGGGCACCGGTGTGGCGTATCCATGTCACCACTTCCTGTCCCAATTGCGGCAGCTTGTTGCGCAAAAAAGGAAAAAGTTTTCCAACCGGGTGATGTTGGGCAGCAGTCAACAGTGCATCTTTGCCAGACGCCAGCGCCGATCTGCCCTCTCACTGAGGCAACCAGCAACCTCCGGTTTGTGACGGAGGCGGTTGCAAGCGCGTGCCGCCTTAGCGCACAAAAAGGCGGATGGGATCACCAGCCGCCTTTCGAGAGATCCAGAACGGGCTAAAGCCCGAACTACGAACGTCAGCCGATCACCTCAGGCCACTCGGTGTGGAAGAACTGGCCTTCGGGTTTGTCGGTGCGTTCGTAGGTGTGGGCACCGAAGAAGTCGCGCTGGGCCTGGAGGAGGTTGGCGGGGAGGCGCTCGGCGCGGTAGCTGTCGTAGTAGCCGAGGCTGGCGCTGAAGGCGGGAACCGGGATGCCGTTGAGAGTGGCGATGCTCACCACTTCGCGCCAGTTCTGCTGGGTGCTGCTGAGCACGTCTTTGAAGAACGGGTCGAGCATCAGATTCGCGAGGCTGGCGTTGGTGCGATAGGCATCGGTGATGCGATTGAGGAAGCGGGCGCGGATGATGCAACCGCCGCGCCAGATGGCGGCGATGCGACCGAGGTCGAGGTTCCAGCCTTTTTTCTCGCCGGTGCTGCGGATCAAATCGAGACCCTGGGCGTAGCTGACGATTTTGGAGGCGTAGAGGGCGTCGTGGACTTTTTTGACGAGTTCGGCCTTCGGCGTGGTGATGTTCACCTTCGGGCCGGTGAGCTGGGTGCTGGCGGCGACGCGCTGCTTCTTCTGGCTGGAGAGGATGCGAGCCTCGACGGCGGCGTTGATGGTGCTGATGACGACGGCGTTTTCGGCGGCGTTGAGCAGGGTCCACTGGCCGGTGCCTTTCTGGCCGGCTTTATCGACGATGAGTTCGACGACAGGTTTGCCGGTTTCGGGGTCTTTTTGCTCCAAAGCCTTGCCGGAGATCTGGATGAGATAGCTGAGGAGGTCGCCCTCGTTCCACTCGTTGAAGATGGCGGCCATCTCGTCGGTGGTGAAGCCGGCGTGCTTGAAGATGTTGTAGGCTTCGCAGATGAGCTGCATGTCGCCGTATTCGATGCCGTTGTGGATCATCTTCACGTAGTGACCGGCACCGCCGGGGCCGATGTGGATGACGCAGGGCTCGCCATCGACCTTTGCGGCGATGGATTCAAAGATGGGCTTCATCACTTCCCAAGTGGAAGCAGGGCCGCCGGGCATGATGGAGGGGCCTTTACGGGCGCCTTCTTCACCGCCGGAGACGCCAGCGCCGATGAAGCGGAGGCCTTTTTCGCTGAGGTAGGCGTCGCGACGCTCGGTGGTCTGGTAGAAGCTGTTGCCACCGTCGATGACGATGTCGCCTTTGTCCAAAAGCGGGATGAGCTGCTCGATCACGGCGTCCACGGCGTCGCGGTCGCTGTCCTTCACGGCGGTGGATTTCACCATGATGTGGATTTTGCGCGGGAGGGCGAGGCTCTGGACGAATTCTTCCAGCGTTTTGGTGCCGACGAGGGCCTTGCCAGGGTGCTTGGCGACGAATTCGTCGGTGACGCTGGTGGTGCGGTTATAGACGCTGACCTGGAAGCCGCGGCTTTCGACGTTGAGAACGAGGTTTTGGCCCATCACGGCGAGGCCGATGAGTCCGAAGTCACTTTTTTTGCTCATAGTTTGGGGC
Source organism: Prosthecobacter sp. (assembly GCF_014879935.1). Lineage (GTDB taxonomy): Bacteria > Verrucomicrobiota > Verrucomicrobiia > Verrucomicrobiales > Verrucomicrobiaceae > Prosthecobacter. Next base: position 102 of record NZ_JACSRD010000016.1, on the reverse strand, counting down.
GGGGTCCATACCTGCCCGCCGGGCCTGCGCAAAGGGGATTTTGTTCATGACGGGCATGAGCCAGGGCTTACGCACCAAAACCGTGGAAAATGGGAAGAGTGA
>NZ_JACSRD010000189.1 GCF_014879935.1 Prosthecobacter sp. | reverse complement strand
GGGTGGGTTGGGCGAAAGGTCGCGGAAGATGGAAAGGCACGGCGGGGGCGCAAGGAGCGCTTTTTTCATTCCTGCCGATTGGAGTTTCCCGCAGTCTCGCTTATTCCAAGACACCCCAACAATGCCCGAATCCACCCCGGACGCCAAAGCCAGCCGCCGCACGCTTGCGACGATGTTTTTCTGCACGGCGATGCCCATGGGCATGTGGAGCGTGCCGCTGGCCAATGTCTTCACCGCGCACGGTCGCGGCCATCTGGTGCCCTGGGTGTTTTCCACGACGGCCGTGGCCGCGTTCATCTCGCCGTTGTTCGTCGGAGCGATGGCGGATCAGAGACATTCGCCCGTGCTGCTGCTCCGCTGGCTGACAGCGGCCACCAGCGCGGCCCTGCTCCTGACCTGTGCTTCGCTGTGGTGGGGCTGGAGCGACGCGGCGGTTCTGATCTGCGCACAGGTGCAGGCGCTCGTGGCCACCCCCGTGTGGAGCGTGGCCAGCAGCATCGTTTTTTCCCAGCTCTACGACCCGAAACGCCAGTTCGGCCCGCTGCGGGCCTGGGCCACCGGCGGGTGGATGGTCGGATGCTGGATCATCAGTTTCGTATTGCAGGCAGACGCGTCCCTGCTCGGCGGCGTGACGGCGGCCGGCCTGTGGCTGGTGGTGATGACCCTGACCTGGCGTCTGCCTTCGATTCCGCCCGGGGAGGTCCTCCGGCATCGGACCTGGCGCCAGATCCTGGGCCTGGACGCGCTAGAATTGCTCAAACATCGCGATCATCGCGTCGTTTTCATCACAGCGGCCCTGTACTGCATTCCGCTGGCAGCGTTTTATCCCTACACGTCCCGGCATCTGCATGACCTCGGGGTGAAAAACATTTCGGCCGTGTTGTCACTGGGGCAGACGACAGAGGTCGTCGTCATGCTGCTGCTGGCCGGCGTTCTGGCCCGCGTGAGGCTGAAGTGGGTGTTCCTCTCCGGCATCGCGATCTGCGTGGTGCGCTATTCCTTCAATGCCTTCGCCACCACCGGTTGGGTGATGGTTGGCACGGTGCTGCATGGCTTCGCCTTCACGCTCTACTTCATCACCACCCAGATCTACCTGGAGGAGCGCATCGACCCGAAGTGGCGCGTGCGTGCCCAGGCCCTGCTGGCCCTGCTGATGGGTGGCGTGGGCAATCTGTGCGGCTACCTCGGCGGCGGCTGGTGGCATGAGGCCTGCACCAAGGCCGGACACACGAACTGGCCACGCTTCTGGTGGGGCGAGACCGCCCTGACCGCCGCTGTCTGTCTGTTCTTTGCAGTCGCTTATCGAGGACGCGTGCACAGCCACGAGTGACTCATGCCAGCCCCGCCCGCACGAGCAACGCCATGGCGTCCGGATCGCGGCCCATGAAGTCCTGGAAGAGCTTCGCCGGGTCCTCTGAATTGCCTTTGCTGAGGATCGTGTCGCGGAATTCGCGGCCGACGGCGGGATTCAGCACGCCTTCCTTCTGGAAGCGGGTGAAGGCGTCCGCGTCGAGCACTTCGGCCCACTTGTAGCTGTAGTAGCCGGCCGCGTAGCCGACGGGACTGCTGAACAGATGCCCAAAACGGCGTGCCATGGTCGGCTGCTCCGTCTTCAGCGGCATCAAGTAGTCCTTCAACAGGCTGCGGGCGAGCTTGTCGATGTCCGCGCCCTCGTCCGTGGCGTGATGCATGTGCAGTTCGAGGTCGAGCTTGCCGAAGGCGAGCTGGCGCATGATGTCGCTGGCGCTGCGATAGTTCTTCGCGGCGAGCATCTTCTTGAACAGCCTGGCCGGGATCACCTCGCCGGTTTCATGATGGCGGGCAAAGAGATCCAGGCTCTCACGCTCCCAGCAGAAGTTCTCCATGAGCTGGGAAGGCAGCTCCACGAAGTCCCAGTAAACGCTGACGCCATTGAGCGCGGGGATCGCCACATTGCCGCAAAGCTGGTGCAGCAGGTGGCCGAACTCATGAAACACGGTGCAGACCTCGTCGTGCGTCAGCAGTGCCGGCTTCCCATCGACCGGTGGCGTCATGTTGCCGCAAATCAGGCCCAGATGCAGACGGCGGTCACGCTCACCGCTCGGTGGCACCCCCATCTTCAGGTAATTCATCCAGGCGCCGCCGCGTTTCGAGTCACGCGGATGCCAGTCGGCGTAGAAGGAGCCGATGTGGACGTCCTTCTCGTTCCGCACCTCGAAAAACTTCACCTGCGGATGCCAGACTTCGACGGGACCTTGTTTCCCTGGCTGTGCGCTGACGTTTGCCGGAGCCTCCTGGCCTGGTCCGACATGAACGACCTCACGGCTCGTGATGCGCAGATCAAACACCTTCTCGGCGAGCTGGAACATGCCGCTCAAGACCTTGTCGAGCGGGAAGTAGGGACGCAGTTCCTCTTCATCGAAGTCATACTTGGCCTTGCGCTGCTTTTCCGCCCAGAAGGCCACCTCCCAGGGCTGGAACAGATCCGTGGCCTGGTGCGCGGTGTCGGCGCGATACTCCTGCAGCTCGATCGTTTCGCGCTCGAAGGCCTCGCGCACGCGTGAATGCAGGTCCTCGATGAAACGCAGGGCGCTGCGGCCCGTCTTTGCCATGCGATGGGCCAGCACGTGGTCGGCGAAATTCGCCTTGTCCATGATCTTCGCCTTCTCATTGCGCAGGCGGAGGATCTTCCACACGAGGTCCGTGTTGTCATGCTCGCCACCGCGGCCGATGGAGCAGGACCCCTCCCACACCTGACGGCGGATGCCCTCGTCTTCGAGGTATTCCATGACCGGGATCATGGACGGGGCCTTCAAAGTGAAACGCCACACCGGCTTCTCAGCCGTGCCAAGTCCTTTGGCCGCGGCATCGGCGCGCGCAGCATCGATGGCGGAGGGCGGCAGGCCGCGAAGCTTGTCCGCGTCCTCGATGATCAGCTCCCACTTGTTCGTCGAATCGAGCACGTTCTCAGAATACTTCTGCGTGAGCTGGGACAGCTCCGACTCGATTTCCTCCACGCGCTTCTTTTTCTCCGGTGGCAGATCGGCTCCCGCCTGGATGAAGCCTTCCATGGCTTCATCGAGCGCACGCTTGCGCACCCCGGCGAGCTTCCGCGCCTCGTCGGTCTTGCTGTAGGTGACCAGCAGGTCCCACAGGTGCTCGTTGAGTGGAATTTTGGCGAAGAACGCGCTCACTTCCGCCAGCATCTTGTTATGCGCCTCGCGCAAGGCGGGTGCGTTGCACAGCGAGTCAAGGTGCGTCACCAGCCCCCAGGCCTCGTTCAGGCCGCGGGTGGTCTCATCGAGGCCGAGCACAACGGATTCAAAGCTCAATTTGCCGCGGTCCTGGTCGATCAGGGCGTCCAGATTTGCCTGCGCCTGCTGGAGGGCGGCTCGGATGTCGGCTTCGATGTGATCAGGGGTCAGCGTTGACCACCGGATGTGGAAATCCTGGGTAAGAAAGGGGTTGGCCATGGTGGGGGTTGGCGTGGCGCAAAACTATGGAGGGAATGCGGGGGGCTGCAAACGACAAGCTTTCCGAGTCATTGCTCAAAATGCCGCGTGGTTTGACAAAACGAACGCGCTTCACAAGATGCGCGCGCCGTGTCCGACACTGAAACCCTGCGCCAGACTCCCCTGCATGCCGTGCATGTGGGAATGGGCGCGCGCATGGTGCCCTTTGCCGGGTGGAACATGCCTGTCCAATACACCGGCATTGTCGAGGAGCACAAGGCCGTGCGTCAAAGCGTCGGCGTGTTCGACATCTCGCACATGGGCCAGTTCATCGTGAGCGGAAAGGGCGCGGAAGCCTTTCTGAACCGCGTTTTGACCAACAACATCGCCAAACTGACGCCCGGGCAGGGCCAGTACACGCTGCTGCTGAACGCACAGGGCGGCGTGATCGACGACTTGATCGCCTATCGGACGAGCGAACGGGAATTCTTCCTCGTGGTGAACGCCTCGCGCATCGACGCTGATTGGACGCACATTGAATCCCAGCTCACCGAAGACGATGACGTGATGATGGCCAACGCGAGCGATTTCACCGCCGGTCTGGCCATCCAGGGGCCGAAAGCACGCGAAGTGGCCGTGGCTGTTTTTGGCAACGCCGATTCGTTCCCGGCGCACAACACAATCCTGGTCACCATGACTGACAGCGGGCCGATGTGGCTCTGCGGCACCGGTTACACGGGCGAGGAAGGGTTTGAGTTCTTCATGCCCATCGAAACCGCCGAAAACTGGTTCCGCAAGATCGTGGATGCGGTGAAGTCTGCTGGCGGGCTGCCCTGTGGGCTCGGCGCTCGTGACACGCTGCGGCTCGAAATGGGCTATCCGCTCAATGGCAACGACCTTTCCGAGACACGCACGCCGTTGCAGGCCGGACTTGGTTTCTTCGTGGATCTCGACAAAGGCGATTTCACTGGCCGTGAGGCGTTGGTGAAGCAAAAAGCCGAGGGATTGCCGGACAAACTGACCGCGTTCCGCATGACCGGTGCCACGCCGCCGCCACGCCCGCATTATCCGGTCGCTCAAGGCGATCAAATCGTCGGCGAGGTGTGCAGCGGCACGCAATCGCCCAGCCTCGGCTGCGGCATCGGCATGGCTTATCTTCCTTTGAGCGCCGCAGCAGCCGGCTCTGCCATCGAGATCGAAATCCGTGGCCGTCGTTTCCCCGCGGAAGTGGTGAAAAAGCCGTTCTATCGCAAGCCTTCCGTCTAACTCGTCACCCTCATGAGCAACGTCCCCGACAACCTCCGCTATCGCGACTCCCACGAATGGATCGACCCGCAGCAGACTCCGGCTCCAGTCGGCATCACGGATCATGCCCAGGCGGAGCTGACCGACGTCGTGTTTGTCGATCTGCCCAAAATCGGCACGCAGGTCAGCGCCGGGCAGCAGGTGTGCGTGGTGGAGTCGGTGAAAGCCGCCAGTGACATCTACGCGCCCGTTTCTGGCGAGATCGTGGAAGCCAACGACGCTCTCTCGGCCGATCCCGGCCTGATCAATCGCGATCCGTTTGGCGCGGGCTGGATTTTCAAGATCAAGCCTTCGAACGCGGCCGAGGCAGACGCCTTGATGAATGCCGAGGCGTATCGCAAACACATCGGCTGACGCGCAAATTTGGCGTGCTGTTTTTGGCTGCAAAAGGTGACGGATTCGTTACTCATGGCTGCCTTTGAACCATGTCATCTGAAGCGTCTTCCCCTGTCGCCACTGTCCCCGAGGGCTTCGACCTGAAGCCCATTGGTGCCTACCACCGCCGCCACCGCACCTTCGCGGCCAAAGGCTGGCTCGAAAGCCTGACCGACAAGCTCCAGGACATCGTGGAGGCGGTGCTGGCCCACTGTTCGATCCAGGGTGATCCGCCGATCTATGACTCGCGGCATTTTCCATGGGTGACACAGGTGGAGGCGAACTGGCAGAAGGTCCGCGCCGAACTGGATGCGGTGATGAAATATCGCGACGCGATGCCGAGCTTCCAGGACATCGTGAAGGAAGTCGGCATGATCCAGGGCGATGACCAGTGGAAGACTTTCTTTCTCAAAGGCGTGGGCATGGATTGCGAGGAAAATGCCCGCCACTGCCCGGAGACGATGAAGGTGCTCGAAATGATCCCCGGCTGCACCACGGGTTTCTTCTCGATCCTTTCGCCCAGGAAGCACATTCCGCATCATCGTGGGCCGTGGGCCGGCGTTTTGCGTCTTCACCTGGGCCTGATGGTGCCGGAGCCGCGCCACATGTGCCGCATCCGCATCGCCGACCAGGTCTATGCCTGGCAGGAGGGCAAGGCGGTGATTTTTGACGACACCTACAACCACGAGGTGTGGAACGACACGGACGGCTACCGCGTGGTGCTCTTCGTCGATTTCGAGCGTCCGCTGCGCCGGCCTTTCAATCTGATCAATCACTGGATCATGAACCTCGCCTCGCTCGCGCCGTTCCTGCGTGAGGCCAAGGGCAAGCAGAAGGCATCGGAGAAAAAATTCTGGGCGCTGTTTGGGAAGTGACACCGGGCCGCGGCTTGTTACCGTTCCGCCCGAAACGCCCGCCCCCGAATGCCCACGAATTTCTCCCGCCGTCACATTGGCCCTTCCGCCGCCGAGGCGGAGAGCATGCTGCAAACGCTTGGCTTCAAAACGCTCGATGAATTGATCGACAAGGTGGTGCCTGAGGGCATCCGGGTGCGCGAGGGACTGACATTGCCGCCGCCGCTCAGCGAGGAGCAGGCGCTGCGCCGCATGCGCCAGATCATGGGCCGGAACAAGGTTTTGCGCTCGTTCATTGGACTCGGATATCACGACACTTTCACGCCGCCGGTGATTCAGCGGAACATTCTCGAAAATCCGGGCTGGTACACCGCCTACACGCCCTATCAGGCCGAGATCGCTCAGGGGCGTCTGGAGGCGCTGATCAATTTCCAGACGATGATCCGCGATCTGACGGCGCTGGATGTTGCCAACGCGTCGCTGCTCGATGAAGGCACCGCCTGCGCCGAGGCGCTCGGTCTCGCCGTGGCTCAAGTTCCCGGTGCGGCGTGGGTGTTTGTCTCCGACAAATGCCATCCGCATTGCATCGCGGTCGTGCGCACGCGTATGGACGCGCTCGGCATCCGCGTGGAGGTCGGTGACGCGATGAAATGGAGGCACGATGGCACCAAAGGCCTCGCCGCCGTGCTGGTGCAGTATCCGGACACGCTTGGAGTCATTCATGATCACGCCGAGCTTGCCACTGAAGTTCATGAAGCCGGCGCTTTGCTCGTCGTGAGCGCAGACTTGCTCGCGCTCACCGTTTTGCGCCCGCCAGGGGAGTTCGGCGCGGACATCTGCGTGGGCAACAGCCAGCGTTTAGGCGTGCCTCTTGGCTTCGGAGGTCCGCATGCGGCGTTCATGGCGGTCAAAGACGCGCTGAAGCGGCGTCTGCCAGGACGACTGATCGGCGTGTCCAAAGATGCGTCCGGCAAGCCCGCTTATCGTCTTTCTTTGCAGACACGTGAGCAGCACATCCGTCGTGAAAAGGCCACCAGCAACATCTGCACCGCCCAGGTCCTGCTCGCGGTGATGGCGTCGATGTATGCGGTTTACCATGGCCCGCAGGGACTGAAGGCGATCGCGCATCGTGTGCATGGCGCGGCCGTCTGGCTGGCGGGTGAGCTGCTTCGCGCCGGGCTGGACGTGCTCAGCGATGACTTTTTCGACACGATCAGCATTCGCGTTCGCAGCGCCGACGACATTCTCAAGCGCGCCCTGCTGTTTGGCATCAACTTGCGCAGAATCGACGACACCACTGTCGGCATCGCGCTTGATGAGCGTGTGCGCGAGGAGGAGTTGCTCAATCTCCTCACCGCGTTTGGCATTTCGAAGGCACAGCAGAAACCGGTGCTCGATGATGCGCATCACCTGCACTGCTCCGCGTCGCATCACCGCGCTTCGGGGTTTCTGACGCATCCGGTTTTCAATTCATACCACTCCGAGACAGAGATGATGCGCTACCTGCATCGCCTGGAGTCGAAAGACATCGCGCTGAACCGCAGCATGATCCCGCTTGGCTCGTGCACGATGAAGCTGAACGCGGCGGCGGAAATGATGCCGCTCAGCTGGGCGGAGGTGAACGGACTGCATCCTTTCTGCCCCCGCGATCAGTCCGAGGGCTACCGCACGATGTTCGGCGATCTGGAGGCCTGGCTCGCTGAGTGCACCGGCTTCGATGCGGTCTCTCTGCAGCCAAATGCCGGCTCACAGGGCGAATACGCCGGCCTTCTTGCGATCAAACGCTTCCACGCCGCACGCGGGGAGGATCATCGCGACGTTTGCCTCATTCCGACCTCCGCACATGGCACCAATCCAGCCAGTGCCGTGATGTGCGGCTTCAACGTGGTGCCCGTTGCTTGTGACAACCAAGGCAACGTGGCCCTCGATGACCTCAAAACGAAGCTGGAGGCCCACAAAGGCAAGGTGGCGGCGCTCATGATCACCTATCCGTCCACCCACGGTGTGTTTGAGGAGTCGATCATCGAGATTTGCCAGCTCACGCATGAGCACGGCGGCCAGGTTTACATGGACGGTGCCAACATGAACGCCCAGGTCGGTCTCACCTCGCCCGGACGCATCGGCGCGGACGTTTGCCATCTCAACCTGCACAAAACCTTCTGCATCCCGCACGGTGGCGGCGGGCCGGGCGTGGGCCCGATCGCAGTCGCCGCGCATCTGCGGCCGCATCTGCCCGGTCATCACACCTGGACTGAGGAGCGCCATGAAGGCGCCGTGTGCTCCGCGCCATGGGGCAGCGCCAGCATTTGCACCATTTCGTGGATGTACATCGCGATGATGGGTCCGCGCATCGTTGATGCCACCCGCTTCGCGATCCTGAATGCGAACTACGTCGCGAAGAAGCTCGAGACGAACTTCCCCACGCTCTACAAAGGCTCCAAGGGCTTCGTCGCCCACGAATGCATCCTCGATTTCAGCCACTTCCACAAAGTCACGGTCGAAGACGTGGCGAAGCGCCTCATGGACTTCGGTTATCACGCGCCGACGATGAGCTGGCCGGTGGCGGGCACGCTGATGATCGAGCCGACGGAGAGCGAGAGCAAAGCCGAGCTGGACCGCTTCTGCGAGGCCATGCAGTGCATCCATGCCGAGATGATCGGCGTGGAGAGCAGCCAGTATCACCCCACTGACAACACGCTCAAACAAGCGCCGCACACCGCGGCCGCTGTCACCAAAAGTGACTGGCCGCATGCCTACACGCGCGAGGTGGCCGCATTCCCCCTGCCGTGGGTGCAGGAGAGCAAGTACTGGCCGCCGGTTTCACGAATCGACAACGTCTATGGCGACCGCCATCTCGTCTGCACCTGTGTGAGTGTCGAGGAAGCGGCGGCGAATTGATAGGCCTGGCCTTCATGCGCGTTTCAGCGCCCATGAAGCTGCTTCTGACCCTGCTTTTCGCCCTGACGTGGATTCCGACCTCCCATGCCGCTGAAGCGCCGCGTCCCAACATCCTGTTCATCATCTTCGACGACTGGGGCTGGCAGCATGCGGGTGCTTATGGATGCGACTGGGTGAAGACCCCGAATTTTGACCGTGTGGCCAGGGAAGGCGTGCTGTTCAAGAACGCCTTCACCTCGAATCCGAAGTGCAGCCCGTGCCGCGCCACGATCCTCACGGGTCGCAACTCCTGGCAGCTTGAGGAGGCCGTCTGTCATGGAGGCATCTTCCCGCCGAAGTTCGCCGTGTATCCCGATCTGCTCGAAAAGAGCGGCTACAATGTCGGATTGACCGGCAAGGGCTGGGGTCCGGGCGATTTCAAACTGGAAGGCCGCACACGCAATCCTGCCGGGCCGTCATTCGATGAGTTCACCCAAAAGCCGCCGGCCAAAGGCATCGGCACGAATGACTATGCGCGCAATTTCGAAGCCTTCCTGACCCAGCGTGACCAGACGAAACCCTTCTGCTTCTGGATGGGCTTCAAGGAACCGCACCGCGGCTATGAGCTCGATTCCGGCGTGCGTCTGGGCAAGAAACTCGAAGACGTGAAAGTGCCCGGCTATTTTCCTGACAATCCCACCGTGCGCGGTGATCTGGCCGATTATGCGATTGAGGTCGAGTGGGGCGATCAGCAGATCGGGCGCACGCTTGATCTGTTGAAGAAGGAAGGACTGCTCGAAGACACGCTCGTCGTCATCACCTCGGACCACGGCATGCCCTTCCCACGTGTGAAGGGTCAGATTTATGAAGACGGTTATCATCTGCCTCTGGCGATGCGCTGGGGCAAAGGCATCAAGCCGGGCCGAGTCGTCGAGGACTTCATCAATGTCCGTGACTTCGCGCCCACGTACCTTGAACTCGCCGGCCTCCCAGTTCATGAGCAGATGAGCGGCAAAAGCCTGGTGAACATCCTGAAGAGCGACAAGAACGGCTTTGTGGAAGACCGTAAAACCATGCTCGCAGGCAAGGAACGGCATGACATCGGACGCCCGAACGACTGGGGCTATCCCGTGCGCGCGATCCGCACGCCCGAGTTCTTTTACAGCCACAACTATCATCCGGAACGCTGGCCCGCCGGCAATCCAGAGACCGGCTATCGCAACTGCGATGACGGCCCGACCAAGGCGTTCCTCGTGGAGAACAAAGGGCCATTCTATGAACTCGCATTTGCCTATCGCGCTGAGGAAGAGCTCTACGATCTCCAGAAGGACCCGGAATGCCTGAAGAACCTGGCCTCAGATCCAAAATTCGCCGCCACAAAGAAGGAACTGCGCGCCAGGATGGAAGGCATGCTCAAGGACGAAAAAGATCCGCGGGCGCTTGGCAACGAAGCCATCTTCGACACCTACAAGTATCTCGGCAGCCGCAAAAACAAAGGCTACGCCGAATGGGAGGCCGCACAGAAAGGCCAGCCCCTGCCCGAGGAGCCGCGAAAGAAGAAGGGAAAGAACGAGGAGTAAACAATCCCGTCTTGCCCTTCGGGGCGGCACTCGTTAGTCTCAGCCTGGGTCGGCCGGAGTGATCGCTGGTTTTCGTCGCAAGGCGGATGCCAGAGGAAAGTCCGGACACCACAAGGCAGCATGCCACGTGAAAGCGTGGGGGCTGCGGTGCAAGCCGCGGTCACAGACAGTGTCACAGAAAACAAACCGCCCTCCGTAGCTCGCAAGAGCGAAGGACGGGTAAGGGTGAAACGGCGGGGTAAGAGCCCACCGCCCCGACCGCGAGGAAGGGGGCACGACAAACCTCATGCGGTGCAAGACAGAACAGGAGAAACGGCCCGCCTGGCCACAAGTCCCGCAAGGGACGGATAGCTCCGGGTAATAGTCGCACCACTGCGCGAGCAGGGGCGGGCTGGTCGCTCAGCCTGACAGATAAATGATCACAGCCAGGTGCCGCAAGGCATCGGGGACACAGAATCCGGCTTATGAGGGCCGATCCACATGAAGGCGTCGGGAGAAATCCCGGCGCCTTCGCCTTTCTCTCACAAGCCGAGGTCCCCCTCTGCCATGACAGTGTGTTTGGGCACGTGGCGCAATGGTTCGGGCAACAAAAAGAAATGGCAGACCTGCTGCCGCCGCCTGAGCATCGCTGGAGCACCATCCCAAGTGGGATCGTCGGCAAACGCAGCGCCTGTGACCACGGCAGCACCTCCTGGAAGCAGCGCAGGATCCTTCACCAGCGTTCCGATCAACGCCAGCAGCTCAGTGTCGTCTTCCTCTGTCGTGAACGTCTCGATGACATCCCAGCTCCGCAAGCCTTTGATCCGCCGAGGTGTCACCAGCAGATAGGAACTCAGCGTGTTGCGTGCATCGACCGCGCCAACCAAATGATGCGGACGCATGGGCGAAGAGCAAAACCACCGCAGATACTCCGGGGTGATCCACTTTTCGAGGCGGTCCTTGTGCCTGTAGGCTTGCTTCAGCGAATGAATCTCCTGGGGGCCCGTCACGAGGTGCTTGTCAGCCGGCAGCGCCGGCCAATAGGCGCGTCCGCGCAGCCACGAAGCCGCCCCGGCAGGGAAAAAGTGCCGTGTGATCGTCGTCTCTGCACGGGCTCCCAGGGAGAGCAGCGCCTCCTGCACACGCGGATTGGGAGTGGTGTGCGTGATCAGGTGATGCTCGGCCACGGCACGTTGTTTGAGGAACATCAGAGCGGCGCCTCGTGGAAAATCTGGGTCCACACAAAGCGTGGTGGCCGCAACAGCGACGACCGGCTTCCCCTGCCAGGCATACAGAATGGGAATGGAGCCCCCAAAGCCGACCAGACGCCCTTCGTCATGCACCCATCGCCCACGCTCGTCACTTTCCGCCGCCGCCGGGTTTTCATCCCACCAAAAGCGCATTCGCTGCTCCCACTCGATCCCCCCTGGAGCCGGATCATGCCGCTTCAAAAATGCTGCCAGCTCAGCTCGCGAGGCGGAACCGTCTGGAAAGGTGCTGAGTTGAAGTTTTGACATGAATCCGGACGATGAAACGCCTTTGCGCCTCTCTTGGATGGCTGGCCTTCGGCGTTGGCAGCCTTTTTTCCATCCCTCAGTCGATGTAGAGGAACTCGTTCGAATTCAGCAAGGCGAGGCAGTAATCCGCGAATGCATCGCGGAAGCTGGAAGTGAGCTTGGTCTGCTTTTGCAGAAATCTTTGCCCCGCGTCGATTTCTTGCTTCTTGGCTTCACGCGACAAACAGCGCAAGGTGGCGGCCGTGATGAGTGCGGAGGCGTCGGAACCGTGCTTCTCGGTCAAATCAGCGGCAATTTTCGCCGCGATGTCGTGGGCGAACTCGGAATTCAGAAGCATGAGCGCCTGTGGGGCGGTGGTGGAAGTGTTGCGGCGGGCGCAACTGATCTGCGCGTCGGGACGGTCGAACAATTCGAACAACGGCTGACGCAGGTTGCGACGTGCGAAGGTGTAGATGCTGCGCCGGTCGTGTTCGGTGACATCGGCGGTCGGTTCGGCCTGCTTTTTGATCAACGTCTCGCTGATTTCCTTCGGCAGTGGCAGTTTTACGCCGGGGCCGCCGGTTTTGGGATTCAAACGTCCGCTGACCGCGAGCATCGTGTCGCGCAGCATCTCGCCGGTGAGGCGTTTGCGTGGTGCGTTGGCCTGCTGGTAGTAATTCGACATCACAATGGCCTTGTGAAGGCGTTTGAGGCTCCAGTTTTGGCGTGGCAGCTCGGCAGCGAGCCAGTCGAGGAGCGCAGGATTCGTCGGTGCCTCACCTTGATGACCGAGATCGCCGGGAACAGCCGCAAGCGGCTTGCCGAAATGCTGCTGCCACAGGCGATTGGCCATCGCCCGCAGGAAAAGCGCGTTGTCTTTGCTCGTGATCCACTTTGCGAGTTCGAGACGGTCGGCATTCGCGGGTGTGCTGCCGAACACACGGGGAAAAGCGGGCTGAATCTCAGGGCCAGGGCGTTTGAAGTCGCCGCGCACGAACACGGTGCTCGCGGGAACGCCTTCGGTGAAGACACGCACGAAGGGGCCGAGGGGCTTGCGCTCTTTTGGGAGCACGGTGTTGTCAAAGAAAGCCCGCAGGCGGTAGAAGTCGGCCTGGCTGATCGGATCGTAAGGATGGTCGTGGCATTGCGCACACCCAACAGTGAGGCCGAAACACACGGAACCGACGGCGGTGGCGATGTCGTTGAGCAGCACGTGCCGGCGCTCGTTTTGATTGTTGAGATCCGGCATGTCGGGCGCGGAAAAGAGAAAGCCGGTGCCTGTTTCATCGCCCATCAAATCCCCGGCAATCTGCTTCTGCACGAACTCATCGAACGGCATGTCGCGATTCAGCGCATCGATGACCCAGTCGCGATACTGCCAGGCACGACCGCGCTCAGCATCGTATTCGAAGCCGTCCGTGTCAGCGTAGCGTGCCAGATCGAGCCACCACTGGGCCCAGTGCTCGCCATAACCAGGAGAGGCGAGCAGTTTGTCCGCGAGCACTTCGAATGCGGAATGCGGATTTCGGAGTGCGGAATTCTGAAACGCACGAATCTCCTCCGGCGTGGGCGGCAGGCCGGTCAGATCGAAGGTGATGCGTCGAATCAAAGTTGCCGCATCCGCCGTTTTTGATTCTGTTTTTGCCAGGGCATCGAGTTCGCGGATCGCTTTCTGCCAATCCGCATTCCGCGCTTCGAATTCCGCATTCGCGAGCGGTTTGAAAGCCCAGTGGTCCTTGTCCTTCTCGGTGATCTTCGGTTCATCCTTCACCGGATCGCTGGAGGCGCGAATGGCGACGCCGTGGGCGTGATTCATCGCGAGCAGCAGCGTCAGAGCGATCCAGGCGTTCTTCATGCGAGGATGCCTTTGACGACGTTACCTTCCACACCGGTCAGACGTTGGTCGAGGCCGTTGAGGCGGAAGGTGAGGCGTTCGTGATCCATCCCAAGGGTGTGCAGGATCGTGGCGTGCAGGTCGTGGACGTGAACTTTGTCCTGGGCGGCACGCAGGCCGAACTCATCTGTGGCGCCATGAACGTGGCCATGTTTCACGCCCGCGCCAAACAGCACGGTGGAGTAGCCCCACGGGTTGTGATCGCGGCCGACGCCCTTCTCGCTCATCGGCATGCGGCCGAATTCACCGCCCCAGATGACGAGCGTGTCTTCCAGCAGGCCGCGTTGCTTCAAATCGCGAATCAAACCGGCCACGGGCTTGTCGGTGCGGGCACAGAGGTCGCTGTGATTCTTCATCACATTCTCATGGGCATCCCAGCCATTCGTGTCGCCGGAGTAAAGCTGCACAAAACGCACGCCGCGCTCGATCATCCGACGGGCGAGCAGGCAGCGCGTGCCGAATTCTTTCGTCTGCGGATGATCGAGGCCATACATGCGTTGGGTGGTCTCGGTTTCACGCGAGATGTCCACGGCTTCCGGAGCGGCGCTTTGCATGCGAAAGGCGAGCTCGTAGGCGCGGATGCGGGCATCAAGTTCGCTGTCGGCTTCGTGCCGCGCCTGATGCTGCGCATTCATCTGCTGGATGAGATCGAGCGTGGCACGCTGGCGCACGATGCTCTGCGGGCCGTGGAGATCGAGAATGGGACTCTCGCCCGCACGCATCGTGGTGCCTTGATAGGTCGCGGGCAGGAAGCCGCTGCCCCATGCGGGCGGGCCGCCTTTCAAACCGCCACCGGGATCGGGCAGCACGACGAACGCGGGCATGTCGGCGTTTTCGGAACCGAGTCCGTAGGCCACCCAGCTTCCCATGCTCGGCTTTCCCATCTGAATGGAGCCGGTGTTCATCTGATAGACCGACTGCGGATGATTCACGCTGTCACCGTGGCAGCTGCGGATGACACACATTTCATCCGCGAGTTCGGCCATGTGTGGAAGGAACTCACTGATTTCGATGCCACTCTGTCCGTGCGTCCGAAACCGCTTCACCGGGGCCAGCAGCGGGTTTTGCGCGACTTTGCGCCGCGTTTCGACGGCACCGTAACTGTCTGGCAGCGGTTTGCCCGCGTGGCGGATGAGTTCGGGCTTCAGGTCGAACAAATCGACGTGGCTGGGGCCGCCGTGCATGAAGAGCCAGATCACACGCTTCGCCTTCGCGGGAAAATGGGATCGTGACTCGGCCATCAGGGACGACAGCGCCACACTGGAGAGTCCCATTGCCGTCGAGCCGAGAAGGCGGCGGCGGGAGAGCGTGGCGAGGTCCGTTTGCATGGCGTCAAGACGTTGGCTAGGGGACGGTTCTAGCGGATTTGCCCGTCGGAAGTCAATGCGAAGAACCCGCTGCAGGGAAATCAGTGCCAAGCTGACGCCAGCGCTACGATTGGAAGTCTAGGCTTGCGGCAGGGAGGCATGGCGCACAAACTAGGTCATGACCATTTCGCCCGAATCAACCGCGTTGGGACGTCTGTTGCGGCCCATGAGTCAGCGCATGAGCAGGGAACTGGCGCGTGAGCTGGTGTCATTGAAGGTGGAGGAGGACACGCAGCAACGCTACGAATATCTGGCTTCGGGCCGCCGTGAAGGCACGCTCACCGCTGACGAGGAAGCGGAATTACAGGATCTCGTCCAGGTGAATTCCGTCCTGTCGATGCTCAAAGCGGAAGCCCGGCTTCTCCTTGCGGCGGCTTGAACCTCGACACGTGCTGACAGATGACCCGAGCGACTACTGAACGAGTGCGCCAGCGTGCGGGCCATCGCTGCGAGTACTGCGGCATCCCGGAGACGGATTCTGGATTGCGTTTCCATGTTGAACACATCATCGCCCGCCAGCATGGAGGCGCGGATGACGATGAAAACCTCGCGCTGGCCTGCCCGGACTGCAATTGGCGCAAAGGAACCAACCTCACCGGCCTTGATCCTGACTCCGGCTTGGTGACGGTGCTGTTTCACCCCCGCCGCGACCAGTGGACCAGCAACTTCGAAACGCACCCGCCCCGCATCATCGGCAGGACGCCCGCCGGGCGCACAACGGCATGGCTGCTGGACATGAACAACCCCATCCAGCTTCGCCACAGGCTGTGGCTCATGCGATTGGGTGAGTGGCCGTGATCACAGCATCTTCTGCATCCAGATCACATCGAGCCAGCGGCCGTGCTTGTGGCCGACTTCCTTGAGATGAGAGACCTTGTCGAAACCAAACTTCGCGTGGAGTGCGATGCTGGCCATCTGTTCGGCATCGATGCCGCCGAGAACGGTGTGATGGCCGATTTGTTTGGCGAATTCGACGAGCCGTCCCAGCAGCAGCGTGCCGATGCCCTTGCCCTGATGCTCGTGGTGGATGTAAACCGAGTCCTCGACGCTGTGGCAGTAGGCCTGGCGGGGATGAAAGCGGCTGAGCGAGCCCCAGCCGATGACGATGCCGTGTTCCTCAGCGACGATCACCGGGTGCTCGGGCCCATGCGCATCGAACCAGTCACGCCGCTCCTGCGCGGTGCTGGGCACGGTTTGATAGGTGCAGGTGCTGTGCTCGACGTAGTGATTGTAGATCGCGTTGATGGCGTCGAGATCAGCGAGCGTGGCGGGACGGAGGGAAATGGACATGGCTTCAAGAAAAAGGCACCGAGGTTTTCATGCCCCGGTGCCTTGGATGAGTTACGAGCGGGACGCGTGCCTCATGCGTCGAGCTTCGTCCAGGCGGCGTTGGCCTTGCTGGAGGCGACGACGGACTCGATGAAGGCCATGCCACGGATGCCGTCCTCGATTTTGGGGAAATCGTTTTCGACTTCCGTCGGCGTGCGGCCATCGAGACGTGCCCGAATGGCACCGGCGAAGTTCTTGTAGATGTTGGCGAAGCCTTCGAGATAGCCTTCCGGATGCGCTGGCGGCGTGCGGCTGGCGGCAGCGGCGTTCTTGCCGAGGTAGCCGTTCGCGGTGCGATAGACCTGCATCGGCTGGTCGAGCCACTTCACGAGCATCGTGTTCGGCTCCTTCTGGTGCCATTCGATGCCGCCTTTCTCGCCATAAACACGGATGTTGAGGTTGTTCTCCTCGCCAACGCTGATCTGCGAGCAGTGAAGCACACCTTTCGCGCCGTTTTCGAAGCGGAGGAGGATGTTCGCATCGTCATCGAGCAGACGGCCTTCGACGAAGGTCGTGAGATCGGCAGCGAGCTCGGAAATCTTCAGCCCGGTGATGTATTCGGCGAGGTTTTCGGCATGCGTGCCGATGTCGCCCACGCAACCGGCGGCACCGGACTTCGTGGGGTCCGTGCGCCAGGAAGCCTGCTTCTGGCCGCTCTCTTCAAGTTTCGTGGCCAGCCAGCCCTGCGGGTATTCAGCGACGACCTTGCGGATCTTGCCGAGCTTGCCGGCCTTGATCATGTCGCGAGCTTCTTTCACGAGCGGGTAGCCGGTGTAGTTGTGGGTCAGACCGTAGATGAGTCCGGTCTTCTTCACGAGTTCGCCGAGTTCCTTCGCTTCAGCGAGGTCAAAGGTGGCCGGCTTGTCACTAAGGACATGGAAGCCGTTTTCGAGGGCCATCTTGGCAGGCGGGAAGTGGACGTGGTTCGGCGTGACGATGGCGATGAAGTCCATGCGCTTGTCAGCGGGGAGCGCGGCCTCCGTCTTGATCATCTCCTCATAGCTGCCGTAGCAGCGCTCGGCGGGCAGGAAGAAGTCGGCGCCGCTGTCTTTGGACTTCTGCGGATCGGAGGAAAAGGCGCCGCAGACGAGTTCGATCTGCTGGTCGAGTGCCGCCGCGATGCGGTGAACCGCGCCGATGAAGGCGCCGCGTCCGCCGCCGACCATGCCATAACGAATTTTCCGGCTCATAAAAGATGCTGTGCTGGGTTTGTGGGTTGGGAATGAGTGAGGGCCGCGAGTTTGCGCAGTGGCGGAAGGCGGGTCAAGTCCGCATGCGACTGCCGGCGGATTCGCCGATGTGGAGTGCCGCGTGCGAGGGTGCCGGGCCATCGCTCCATTTTGTCCTGCTGTTCCCGGTCGCCCGAGCCGTCCGGGCACAAAAAACCCCGGAGAGGGTCACCCAACGCGCTCAGGTTCTTCTCTCCGGGGCCGTGTCGTCGAAACATCGCGGTGCGATGCGCATGGCGACAAGCTTTTCTAGGTGCGGCTTACGCTGCCATCATGGCGGGGGCGCCGTTCTTCATGCGGCTGCGGAATTCCGTAGGGGATTCATCAGCGATGCGGCGGAAGCTGCGGTTGAAATGGGACAGGCTCTGGAAGCCGACATCGTAGGCCACCTCGGTGATGCGGGCGGCAGGCTTCATCAGCATGCGCTTGGCCTTTTCCACGCGGGCGCGGTTCACGAAATCCGTGAAGGTGAGGCCGGTGGCGCGTTTGAACAGCTTGCAGAAGTGGAAGGGGCTCACGTTCACGGCCTTCGCGACGGCTTCCAAAGACATTGGCTCGGCGAGGTGCTGATGAATGAACATCTTCGCGTTGCGGACGGCCTCGGGCTCGTGCGTGGCATTGGCAAACAGGAGGCGATGGGCGCTTTCGCCGAGCTGCATCGAGAAGGACTGCAGGATCGCGATCGCGGCGTCGTAGCGTTCCGGCGGCATCACCGGCACGTGCTCGAACTGCACCTGGGCACTGCGCACTTCCGTGGCAGAGCGGCCTTCATCAAGGAGAGCCTTGGCGACCGGGGCAAAGGTGTCGGCATTCGCGGGTTGAAGACGCACACCGCCAGTCAGCATGACGGCGATGGTGTTCTTGCCAACACGCACAGGCACCTGGGTTTCGACGACACCGGCGACTCCCGTGCGGGTGGTGACGTGGTCGATGTGCACATCCTCCCCCACAGATTCCAGATTCAGCGGCAGGCTCGTGAGAGTATGGAAGGCCTTCTGGTAACGCTGAAACAGCTCGCTTTCAGCGAGGTTCTGGATGAAGCGTTGGCGGGCAGTGGTGTGGGAGGTGGTGGTGTTCATGGCGCGTGTTTCGTTCGTGTTGACGATGCCGATCATGCCATGCCGCCATTGTTCCGATATTGTCGGCCGCTACGGTTCGTGTCCTCATGACCGGCCGCAAAACGCGCATAGTGGTTTCCATTACCAACCGCTCCCCTTTTTCCACCTGCTCCACCCCATTCAACATGGCCCCCGCCAACGGCAGTCCCGACGCGCTGAGCACTGAAACGCCAGCACACCAGCACTCCACCAGCCAAGGTGGTGCCGATGACCGGACTCGAACCGGTAAGCCCTTTCGGGCAGCGGATTTTAAGTCCGCTGTGTTTACCATTTCACCACATCGGCGTGGGAAGGACGTGCCGGGAGTCTAGCGGAACTGCTGTCAGCCTCAATAGCTGAAAAGCTCTCCGTGATGGAAGAAGCGCTCCAGCTCGACGGCGGCCGCCTCGGCGGAATCGGACGCATGGACGACGTTGGTCATCTTGTCCGTGCCAAAATCACCGCGGATCGTGCCTTTCGGCGCCGCGTTGGAGTCCGTCGGGCCCAGCAGGTCACGCACGTGGGCGATCACGTTCTCACCCGTCAGGGCAATGGCGATCACCGGCTTGCTCTTCATGAATTCGGCCACGGTCGGGAAAAACGGACGGTCCGCGATGTGCGCGTAGTGTTCTTTCAGCAGTTCGTCGGTCAGCTTGATCATCTTGCAGCCGCGGATGCGGAAGCCCTCGTCTTCAAAGCGCTTGATGACTTCGCCGTTGATGCCGCGTTCGACGCAGTCAGGCTTGAGCAGGATGAGGGTGGTTTCTTGAGCCATGGGAGATTTCGGGGGAAAGGGCGCGCACAGTGCCGTCCACGCCTGCATCCGTCAAGGCTGGGAATCTTTTGCCAGATGGAAACGCGGCGCTTAGGCTTTCATGCGTCATGCCCTCCCGCTCGTTCGCCTTTTTCGACCTCGATCACACGCTCCTGCCCTTCGACACGCAGGCGCTGTTCTGCAATTTCGTCCTCCGGCGTGAGCCTTGGCGCGTTTTGCTGCACGGCTTGTTCATTCCCGTCGCCCTGGCACGTGCCTGCGGCCTCGCCAGCACGGCGACGGCGAAGCGTGCCTTTTTGAGCTACCTTCGCGGCATGCCGCGGGAGCGGCTTGCCAACTACGCGCATGAATTCGCCGAGGTCTGCGTGCCGAAGTGGGCCTACCAGGACCTGCGGGCGGAAATCCTCCGCCACAAGCACCAGGGCCGCGTTTTGGTGCTGAACACCGCCAGTCCGGACTTCTACGCCCATGAAATCGCCCACGCGCTCGGCTTCGACCACTGCATCGCCACGCGGTTTGACATCGGCGACACCTTTCCCGGGATGCCGCCACTCGTCACTGGCAACAACAAGCACGAGGCCAAGATCGTCGCCATGGAGGAACAGGTTCCCAGCGTGACCGCGCTCACAGAAAAGGAGCGTGCCACCTGCTGGAGCTACTCCGACAGCGCCGCCGACCTCCCGCTGCTCGAATACGCCGGCTACGGCGTGCTCGTGCATCCCTCCAAAAGGCTCGCCGACATCGGAAGCCTGCGCGGCTGGACCATCCTGCACCCGGCCCGCCCGTATCGCAGCAAGGCCGGAGACATGTTCCGCGTCGTCCTGCAAGTGTTCGGCCTCCATCCCGAGTGAGTGCGCCCTTGCTCATCCGGCGGACGGAACTATGATCGCTCACGCAATTCCAGGCACCTGTAGCTCAGTGGACTAGAGCAGCGGATTTCTAATCCGTAGGTCGCAGGTTCGATCCCTGCCAGGTGCGCTTGTTCTCACGCCGCCTCCCGGCCAAAC
Organism: Prosthecobacter sp.; assembly: GCF_014879935.1. Classification (GTDB taxonomy): domain Bacteria; phylum Verrucomicrobiota; class Verrucomicrobiia; order Verrucomicrobiales; family Verrucomicrobiaceae; genus Prosthecobacter. The sequence continues at coordinate 35,423 of NZ_JACSRD010000189.1, read as the reverse complement.
ACACCGGCGGCGCTTTGCTCGAAGACGTGCTGATAGACACGCCCTGCCAGCGCCAGTTTCTCGTTCTCGTCGAAGGGCGGATCGGGCAGCAGAGTGAAGACCTCGGTCTGGATGAGCACCTCGACTTCTGCCTTGGTCGGCTCCTTGGCGATCCAGTCGTGCCTGGTGGCGACCACTTCCAGCACCTTCGCGAGGAGGTGCTTGCTGGCTTGCTTCACCGTTTCGCGCTGCTTCTGGGTCAGCTTGGACTTCTTCAAGAGGTCAAAGATAGCCAGTTCCTCTTCGGTCAGACCTTCTTCAGCCGCCCGGCGCTGCTCCTCGTTGAGGCTGGCGAGCAGGTCGGCGAGTTGGGCGAAGGTCTGCTCGATGGTCACGCGGTCCTTCTCCCGGTTGTAGTCGGCCACGATCTCGGAGTATTTGCGGTAGTAGTCCATCCGCTCGGGATTGGCCCGCATCATGAGTGCGAGCTTGTGCTCAATGAGGGCGCGGAGGTCTTCCACGGCGGAGGCCTTGCGTTTCACCTTTTTGGCGAACTCATCCCGCAGCTTTTCCAGGTCGATCTTGCTCAAGTCGTAAAGTTTCGCCTCTGACTGGTCGCCTCCGGGAGACATCGTGCGGATGGCCTCGTTCACGATCAGGTGCAATTCTTTGAGCACCGCCGTTACGTCGGACATGTCCCGGCGTTCCTCCAGCTTCTTGTAGATGGCCTCCAGATTGTCGTGACGCTCGGCGAAGGCGAAGATGGCCTCTTCCATGATCAGCGCCTTGAAGCGGAGGAAAACCTGCCGCGCCATGATCTCGAAGCGCTGCTTTGTCTCCCGGCTGGTGTAAATGGCGTTCACCGCATCGGCAAGCAGACCCGTCTTGGTAAAGCCCTTGGCACCGATCAATTGTCCCGCATCAAAGCCCAGCGTTTTCAGGTAGGCCTCCGTCGCGGCGATGGCTTCTTCCAGGGCTTGCACGCGCTCTTCAATCGGTGCCACCACCTCGTCGCCGCCATTTTCGCCATCGTCGCCCAGCGCATACTGCGCCAGCGCGGCCCGCAGGCTCTTGAGCATGCCGTTGTAGTCCACGATCAGGCCGAAGTCCTTGCCCTCGCAGCGCCGGTTCGCACGGGCGATGGCCTGCATCAGCGTGTGGGCCTTCATCGGCTTGTCGATGTAAAGGGTGCCCAGGCTCTCCACGTCGAAGCCGGTCAGCCACATCGCGCAGACGATCACCACGCGGAAGGGATGCTCCGGCGCTTTGAAGGCGTCCTCCATGCTCAGGGTCTCGGTCTTGCCGTCCTTGATGATCTCAAAGCCCTTCTTCATCCGCTCGCGATGCGGGATGATGTCCACGCCCCATTTCTTGAAATCGGCCACCTCGCCCTGCTGCTCGCTGATTTGAATCTCGATGATCGTCTCTTCCAGCCAGCTCGCTTGCGAGGTCAGCTTGGCCTTCTTGTCTGCGTCGGCTTCTGCTAGTGCGGCAGCCTTCACGGACTCCGTCTTGGCCCGCCAATGTGGAGCGATGAGATTAAACATGCGCCCGCAGGTGATCTTGTCGATGCACACGAGCATGAATTTGCCCGACTCCCAACGTGCCGCGCAATGATCCACGAAATCCTTCGCGATCTTCTCCAACCGCTCATCCGCCGTGATGACCTCGTAGTCCTTGCCCAGCAGCTTGTCCAAATGCGCCCGCTGGTCCAAATCCATGTCGGCTTTCTCGATCACCTCCGCGATGCGGTCATTCAGATCGAGGGTGGTGATGCCGAGCTTCTCGCCCCGGTTTTCATACACGAGTTTCACCGTCGCGCCGTCTTCCTCGCTGCGCTTGAAGTCGTAGCGGGAGACGTAGCCGCCAAAGATGCGCTTCGTGAGGTGGTCGTTCTTGAAAAGCGGCGTGCCAGTGAAGCCGAGGAAGGCCGCGTTTGGCAGCGCCAGCCGCATGTTGCGGGCGAATTTCCCCGCCTGCGTGCGGTGTGCCTCGTCGGAGATCACGATGATGTCATCCCGCTCGCTGTAGGGTTCCGTGACCTCCTGGTTGAACTTGTGAATCAGGGTGAAGATGTAGGCGTGATTCTCGCCGAGCAGCTTCTTGAGTTCCTTGCCGCTGCTGGCACGGGGCGTCCTTTTGGGGTCGATGACACCACAGCCGCCAAAGGTCCGGTAAATCTGCTCATCAAGGTCGTCTCGGTCCGTCATCAGGACAAAGGTGAAGACGCCGGGAATCTTCCGCCGCACCTTCTCGGCAAAGAAAGCCATGCTGTAGCTCTTGCCGCTGCCTTGGGTGTGCCAGAAGACGCCCAACCTGCCCAGGTCCGGGTGCGCACGCGTCACGAGAGGCAGATCGTCCACGGCTGGCGGCATGTCCTCAGCTACGAGCAGAGATTCCCCCGGCTTTGTTTCCACCGCAGGCGTGAACCACTCCTTCGATGCCTTCTTCGACATCGTGTATTTCACCTCACGGCGCACGGGGAACTGCCGTTTCAACTTCTCCTGCCGCTTCACCGACTCCACGGCCAGATTCACGCCGAGCACCTGATGATTGCGGGCGACCACTTTGCGTGTTTTACCCGGCTTGCTGGCATCAAAGAGGATGAAGTTCTCCACGAGGTCCAGCAGCCGGTCCTTCGCGAGCATGCCGTTGAGCAGCACCTCGGCCTTCACCTTGCCCTTGTCCTTCTCATCGTTGCGCTTCCACTCGGAGAAGTGATCCCAGCCGCTCGTGATCGAGCCGTAGCGGGCATTGTCGCCATTGCTCACGATGAGGAAGGCGTTGTGATGGAAGGCGTGGCCGATCACATGGTCGTCCATGTAGTCGGAGAGATTGCCGTCAAAGCCTGCGCGGATGTTTTTATAGACCGCCTTCAGCTCGATGAAGACCAGCGGGAGGCCGTTCACGAAGCACACGAGGTCCGCACGACGGTTGTAGCTCGGCGCACGCAGTCCGGTGATCCAAAGCTCACGCACCGCCAGGAAGCGATTGTTCTCCACAAAGTCGAAGTCGATCATCCGCGCCCGCGTGCTGCGGAGATGGCCTTTTTCATCCTTGTAGTCCACCGGCACGCCATCGCGGATGAAGCGGTAAAACTCAGCATTGTGCTGGAGCAGCGAGCGTGAAAAATCATGCCGCGTCATCACTGATACCGCCTCGTCGATGGCCTTGTCCGGCAGGCCGGGATTCAGCCGCACCAGCGCCGCCCGCAGGTCACGCGTGAGCACCACCTCCCGCTTGTCTTGGCGTCCCAGGGTTCCCTCGGGGCCGAAAGTCTCCTCGTTGTAGGCATACACCGACTCCCAGCCCAGCACGCCTTCCAGGTGCTCGGCAAAGGTCTGCTGAACCAGCCGGTCCTCGCTGTTGATGTCGGTGTAGGCCATTCGCAGGCAATAAAAGCAGGCGCAGAAGTTTTTGCACCTGTTGAAATGCGCCCGGTGGAGCCCTGCGATCTTCTTTTCGGTGGCTGTTCACGTTATTGGCCATGTTCACCTGGCCGTGAACATGCCCCAAAACGTGAACAAGACGCCTGCTCTGCTCGCTTACGGCGATTCGGCCTCTTCATCGTCGCTCTGGAGGTTTAGCTCCCGCTGCCCTTGGTTGAAGAAGGCGAGGTCAAACCCATCTTCGAGCTTGATGGGGCGGAATTGGGCTGTGCCTGAGGACACCAGAGCCTCCGCAAACTTGTAGAAGGAACTGCTGTCGTCCGTGATCAGGAAGGCCGCGTCTTTCACCAACGCCTGAGCGATGATTTTCACGTCGTCTTTCAGGGCGTCCCGGCTTGCTCCTTGGCGGTCCGCTTTGGAGAAGTCCAAGGACGCGGCTTTGATGGCATCATCCCAATTGAACGGCAGCACCACGCAGGCTCTCAGGATTTCAGGTGGCAGGCTTTGCTTGATGTAGAACTCGGAAACCACAATCGTGGGCAGATACATCGGCAGGGCGTTCTCGGTGAAGTAACGCCAGTATTTCCGCGCAGCCTCATGATGCTTCCGCACCGGGTCCGCCAGCGTGATGAGAAAGCTTGTATCGAGGATGACACCCGCAGCCATTAGAGCACCGCGCTTCCCCGCAGTTGATGCACCCATTGCGCCGCGTCTGGCACATCAGCCCACGCTGCGCGACCAGCGGCGGCGAAGCGATCCAGCGCCGCCTCGTCATACACGGGGGCGTAATCCTCAAAGGCCAGAAGCCGCAGGTTTCTCAACTCTCCCGTTCTGAAGTGCTGCTCCGCCTCCACTCGCACCAGCACCTTCTGGTAGAGGCGGTCATTGCTATTGTTTTTCAAGTAGCCCTGATTGGTGCCGATGCGCACCACCTGACCGGAGTCGTCCAGCCGGATATGCACATTCGCCTTTTGCACCCCGCCCATGTCCATCACCGTGCCGAAAAGATACTTCTCCACCTTCACCCAGGGCACTATTTCCCCCATCCGGTAATCGGTATGGACGCTCAGTTCGATGGGTTTCAAGCTTTTGCCATCCAGCGGCCGGATCACATGACTCAAGTCGGCGTTGGCCTTGCTGCGAGCCTGCCACTTCGCGATCACTTCCGCCCGTTTCGGGTCCACCTCTCCCAGCGAGTCCTCACGTTGCAGCCTCTTCAAATCAGACTCCAGGGAAGCCATGACCATGAGCGGCAGCGCTGTGCGCAGCAGATAGGAGCCCGGCTCCACGCTCACCTTCACCTCATCCAGCTTGATCTTTTCACTGCCGCTGATGAAAGCCTCCACCTGCTGGTTGAACTCATTGAAACGCGGAAAGCTGATCGTGGACGGCGTGATCTCCACGCCCTCCATCTTGCCCCTGAGGACAAATTCGATCTGGCTGTCTGCGGTGGTCATTGGGGACCTTTAACGGCATTAGCCCTGCCTGACAAGACTGGACTCCACGAGCCTCAAACCTCGATCTCCCCGCTCATCAAGCGCGGCAGCAGCAGGTCGCGGGCATCTCTTGCACGCTTGTTCGCGGCCTCCAAGTGGGCCAGTTGGGTTTCAATCGGTCGAGCGAAGCTCGTGAAGAGGTCCAGCAGGCGCTTTGGAGGAACGACCACGGTCACTTTGGCGAGCTTCTCGCGAGGGAAGTGTTTGATCGTCGCTCCCGTGAATAGCGTGGCGAAGTGGCCGGTCTCCGCTTGGTGCCGCAAGCTCTGGTAGAGATACTCGGGTTCCATGTCCTCGCGGCAGCGGATGCGGTGGATGGCCTTCTGGAACATCATGCCGGGCATCTGCTCCTTCCAAATGGCGCAGCGGCCTGGCTCGCCGCCTTCGCACATGACGATGTCTCCGAACTTCAGTCCAAACGTCTCCAGTTCATGTTCCTCAAAGCGCATTTCGCGCAGGTTCGTGAGGTCGAACTCACCCCAGCGCACATTCACGTTGGCAAGATAGGGCAGCGGCTCGCCACGATTCTTCTTCTCGTCCAGCATCTTGCCGAGTCGGAACTCCGCGACTTCCTCCAAGGGCTTCAGAGCCCACCCCTGCGGCACGCCGTTGATGTGGCGGGTGGGTTCGTGGCCGGGGAAGCGGAGGTGGACGAACCACTCCCGGTAGAGCAGCCGCGCCGACTCCTCCAGCAACGCCATCCGCCGCCGGTTGTTCTCCATCAGGTCGTCGTAGGCGGCGGCTACCTCAACGATACGCCTCTGGTCTTTGAGTGGCGGCAGTGGGATTTTGAAACGTCGCAAGACACCGAGATTGATGTGCGGCACGCCCGACGAGCTGACATGGCTCTTGATGGTTTCAACGGTCGTCGGCAGCCTGAAGTAGTAATAGACGAAACGAGGTTCGGCCTTTGATGCATTCACCGTCAGCTTCATCTGACTCTGTGAGATGACATATCGGGGATAGTTTGGCAGATCGGGAATCAAGCCAACCTGCCCGAGCGTGCCTCGTTGCGTGAAGACCAAGTCTCTTGGTCCTGCGGTGTTCGCCGAGAGACTCAGTGCCTTTTCATCAGAAACGAAAACGAAGTCTCCATCATGGAAAGCGGTGTGATCCGGCAGATTGTTGCCACGAATCACCGGCACACCATCTTCGACGTAGCTCTTGCTCGTCAGATCAGAACCGAATGGACCGCCAACGAGTGCATTGCGCTCGCTGGCTTTAATGGATTCGACTTCGACAACCGGCCACTTCATATCCCCAGCCCCTCAAAGTTCGCCTGAATCTTCGCGGCCAGTTCGCTGGCCTCGCGGTCCAGGTCTTTCAGTTCCACATGGATGTCCCGCATGGCTTGGCCGAAGTCGAAATCTTCGTCCACCTCCGCCGGGGCGACGCCGACGTAGCGGCCTGGGGTGAGGCTCCAGTCGGCAGCTTCGATGTCGGCCTTGCTGGCGATCTTGCACAGGCCGGGCACGTCCACATACACGCCCTCAGGGAAGCGATGGAGCAGCCAGTGAACCTGCTTGCGGAAGTAGGCGTAGGTCCGCGTGGCCTCGGAGACGGCGGCCAAGGCTGTTTGCAGTGTTTCCATGCGCTCGGGCACCCGCCAGTCCTTCCGCCAGACATCCAGACGGTGCGCCCCGAACTGCTTCGCGGCGAAGTCTGCCGCCTGGGTCACTTCCTTGCCAAAACGGGCGGCGAGCTGGCAAAAGGCGTCCATCTGCGCGGCGGCGGCCTCCATGCGGCTGAGGTTGCAGGTGTAGCGGCCGATGGCGGCGTCCAGATCGCGGCGCGGGTCGCTGCCGTCCTCCATGCTGGAGCGGTGGGTCTCCAGCAGGTGGTGCAGGTGCTCTGAGGCTGCCTGAAGTTCCTTCCAGGTCTCTGGCAGGAGGGAGGCGAGCGCCTGATACGCGGCCACATCGGCAGGCGTGGGCTTCCCTTTAATGCAGTCGTCAGGCCCCTTGAGCATGGCCGTGAACTTGTTCAGGCAACCGATGAGAAACTCCGTCTCGTAGGCTGGTCCCTGCGGATGGCAGAAGTGGGCCGCATGGTGGAGCTGCGCCGCCGCCGCGAGGCACTCCTGTCGGTATTCCGCCACCAACTCCGCGAAACGCAGTCTTTCGCCCCGATACAGCCAGACGATGGCCGTGAGGTTCTTTTGCTGCTCGGCGCTGAAGTCGAAGATCTTCCGCGTGACCTTCCGATACACGTTCCGCGCATCGAGCATGAGCACGCTGTCCTTGCGCTCGGCGGGCTTGCCTTTGTCAAAGAACCACAGCTCACATGGCACCGACCGCGTGTAGAAGAAGTTCGAGCGGATGGACATCATCACGTCCACATCGCCGGTGGCGACGAGCTTTTGCCGCACCTCCGCCTCGCCATGCCCGGCGCTGCTGGCCTGGGATGACATGACGAACCCGGCGCGGCCTTTGGCATTCAGATACGAGTGGAAGTAGCTGATCCAGAGGTAGTTCGCGTTTGAGATGGTCTTGCTCTTGTTCACCCCCGGCAGGCCGAAGGGCAGGCGGCGGTCGCCCTTCACTTTCGCCTCGTCCACCATGTCCACATTGAAGGGTGGATTCGCCATCATGAAGTCGCAGTTCCCCCAGAGCGGGCGGCCATCGCTGAGGCGGTGCTCGTCCTGGTAGAAGGTGTTTGCCTCCATGATCTCGCCCTCCAGCCCGTGAACGGCGAGGTTCATCTTCGCCAGCCGGATGGTGGTGGCCGTTTTCTCCTGACCGTAGAAGGTCACGCGGTCCATGGTGTGCTGCCCGTGATCCTCCATGAAGTGGCTGGTCTGCACAAACATGCCGCCAGAGCCGCAAGCGAGGTCGGCCACGACGCCGTGATCCGGCTCGATGACGTTCACGATCATCTGCACGAGCGAGGGCGGGGTGAAGAACTCGCCATTGTCCTGAGCGCCCTGGATGGCGAACTTCATGAGGAAATACTCATAGATGCGCCCGAAGACATCGCCGCTGGCCCGCCGCAGCGCCTCGCTGTCGAAGATGCGGAGCATGGACTCCAGCAGGTCGTTGTCGAACTTCCCATAGTCCTTCGGGAGCTGGTTCGCCAGCGGCTCAAAGTCGCGCTCGATGGCGTTCATTGCCTCCACGAGTGCCGAGCCGAGGTTTGTTCCCTTTGGCAGGGCAATCAGCGTTTCATAGCGAGCCTCCGGTGGCAGCATCAGCGCCCGGCGGGCGATGAAGTGCGCCTTCGTGATGGGCAGCTTTTTCGGCAGCTTCCCGGCCGCCTTTTCCTCCTCGATCCGTGCGGCGACTGCATTGTAGCGGTTCGTCGCATGGCGCAGGAAGATGATGCCCAGGATGGGGAAGCAATACTCGCTGGAGGTCAGCTTCGAGTTCGCGCGGAGCTGGTCCGCCGCCTCCCAGAGGGTGTCTTCGAGCTTGGCGATGTCCTGGAGGGCGTGGGGAGTCATTCGGAGTGTGGCAAAAAAGAGTGGCTGGCTTCAAATGCGCCGCCACAGGTCATTTTCCTGCCGGGTGCGCCAACGCAGACAAATAAGTGCTCCCGGTGGGATTCGAACCCGCAACCAAGGGATTATGAGTCCCCTGCTCTAACCGTTGAGCTACAGGAGCGTGCGCACGGAGTGCGCGGAGTATGCACGACGTGCGAGGAGCGGCAAGGGGTGATCTTGCGGTCCTGTGAACTGGTTTTCGCAGTGATGCTGCCGAGCCAAAGTTGCCCTGTTCCTGTGGAACAGGGCCTTGTTGCACAGCAACAAGGCAACTAGGCCGAACGCTCCGCCTCAATGTCGAAGAGGAACTCGAAGTCTTCGCGCTGGAGCAGGTTGGTGAACCCGCCTTCGCCGAGGACGTTGCTGACCATGAGGTTCTTCTTGTGCTGAAGCGTCATGATCTTCTCCTCGATCGTGCTCTTCGTGAGCATTCGGTAAGCCATGACGGGCTGCGTCTGGCCGATGCGGTGGGCGCGGTCGATGGCCTGGTTTTCCACGGCGGGATTCCACCAAGGATCATACAGGATGACATACGACGCGGCGGTGAGATTGAGACCGCTGCCACCGGCTTTGAGCGAAAGCAGGAACACGCTGGCCTTTTCGTCCTCCTGGAAGGCCTTCACGATGCCCGCACGGTCGGTGCTGGCACCGGTGAGCCAGTGGAAGGGCAGATTCAGCTCCTCCAGCTTCGTGCGGATGATCTTCAGCATCGACACGAACTGGCTGAAGAGCAGCACTTTATGGCCTTCGGCGTGGAGTTCCTGGATCAAATCGAGCGTGGCCGTGAGTTTCGCGCTTTCCTCACTCGTCGCTGTGTGATCGATGAGGCCGGGATGGCAGCAGATCTGCCTCAGCCGCGTCAAAGCCTGCAAAATGGCGAAGCGACGACGGTTCACCATGTCAAAGCCGGAACTGCTGAGCACGAGATGCTGCGCGCGGGCGAGCTCCTCCTTGTAAAGCTCCGCCTGGCGGCCGCTCATCTCGCAAAGGATGTTTTCCTCACTGCGTGAGGGCAGATCGCGCGCGACCTGGCCCTTGGTGCGGCGCAGCAGGAACGGACGAAGTCGAGCGGCCAGACGTTCGGACGCACGGGAGTCTTTGCGGCGGTCGAAATGGCGGTGGAAGTACGCCCGCTCACCCAGCGCACCCGGCGTGGCAAAGGTCATGAGGCTCCAGAGGTCGAGCAGGCGGTTTTCCAGCGGCGTGCCGGTCAAAACGAGGCGGTTGTCCGCACGAAGCTGCCGTGCGGCACGGGCGGTCTGCGAGTCGGGGTTTTTGATCTGCTGGCCTTCATCCAGAATCGCGGCGAGCCAGCGGATGGTGCTCAGCTCCTCCACGACATTGCGCATCTGCGTGTAGTTGATGACCAGCACGTCAATCTGGTTCTGCACGAGTGTGAGGTCAAAGAGATCGCGATCATGCAGCACGAGCACGCGCAGCTTTGGCGCGGCCTTGTTAAACTCCAGCGCCCACACGTCGAGCACCGACTTCGGACACACAACGAGCACCGGCAGATGCGGCCCGTCGGCTTTTTTGCGTGAACGCAGCCACAGCACCCACGCGATGCTCTGCAGCGTCTTCCCCAGGCCCATGTCATCCGCCAGAATGCCACCAAAGCGGTTCGAGGTGAGGTAGGTGAGGAATTGATAACCCTCGATCTGGTATGGCCGCAGCGTCACGGTCAGTTCCTCCGGCACCGGCGGGCGCACATCGAGCTTCGCAGCCTCCATGCGCTCCACGATCTTGCCCCAGGCCTTCGGATTGACGATCTCCGCCGCCTTTTCCTGCGCGAGCTGGCGCCAGTGGAGGCGATGTGCCTCGCCACTGTGCTCGTCGAGGTCGATGCCGAGGCTGTCGAGCATCGCCATCTGCTCCTCGCTGAGCTCCAGCTTCACACGACGCCATGATCCGTCCGCCAGTCGCACGAATTCGCCCTTCGCCGCGATCAATCGACGAATGTCCGCCGGTTTGAGGTCCGCGCCCTCGATGTCAAAGACGAGCTTCAGGTCGAGCCAGTCGATGTTCGCGGTCTGCGTGGCCTCCAGGCGCACGCGGGCGATCAGCGGATCGGCCAGGATCGTCTGCAGGCGCTCATCGGTGGTGAGCGAGATGTTTTCCGGCAGATGCGTGGCCCAGCGGTGGAAAAGATCGGGAAAATCCTTCGCCATGCGCACGCGCCAGCCGTCAGTCTCATGATCCCAGGTGCGGCGGAGCTGGTTCAGCAGCTCCTCGGCATCGCGGAGGGCGCGTCGGTCGCGGCAGATGATGGCGTCGCTCCGGTCAGGCTTTTTTTTTTCGTCCACGGGCTGCCAGCCGGAGATGCGCAGCTTCTCACGCAACTGACCTTCGCCATCGACCGCCTCGGCCTTGAAGGTGACAAACTCCGCTCCGCCGGAGTGCGGCACTTTGGCCACACACTCGGCCGTGATTTTCACCCGCAGATCCTCATGCCGCACGCGGCTGCGCAGCGACTCCGGCAGCTCGATGCCGATCTCGCGTGTGAAAGCGACCCCTTCCGGCGTGGCGAGCGCCTCCAACGGCATGACCACGGCCGATTCGATGCGTGATTCATCATGCAGCCAGATCGGGCCACGGAACAACGTGTCCGCGCTCAGATAAAACGTCTCCGCACCGCGCAAAATGCGCAGCGGCAGCGGCGCGGCCATTTCGTCCGCCGTTTCGAGCTGCAAGGACAGCGTGAGGCCGTCCGCGCTCAGTTTCGAGCCCCAGCGCAGCGGCTCTGCGGCGCGATGGAATGGCGTTTCATCCAGCGTGACGATCTTCTCATGCAGCGCTGGCTGCTGGAACAGGGTGGAAAGCCATTGCGCGTGATGTTTCGTCTCCAGACGGAAAGAATCATTCCAGTCCTCCTCGCTCTGAGCCAGGGCGGAAACGAGCAGCAGCTCGGACGGGCCGGTGGTGACGATCAAACCATCGCGATGATCGTGGCGCAGGTTGTCCAGCAGCGCGGCGTCCACCGTGGTAAAGGACGAAGGCGTGTCGCCCGTGAGCTGGATCTGCAGCTTCACCTCATTCACCGTGACGAGAAGGCGGAACTCGCAATGGCGGCGCGGACGCTGCTGCCCGCGATCCACATCCTGCCGCGCATCGATGAATTCGCGGATGCGCTTGCGCCAGGTCGGCACCGTGCTGGCGTGCCGCCACTCGCGCAGTGCCTCACGCGTTGCATCCAGGTCAGCCATGCCGCGCAGGAAAGCCGGTGGCGCCAGTCCTTTGTCCGCCAGTGCCAGTGCGATGTAGTTCCAGAACTCCCGCAGACTTTTCGGTGCCTCCGGCCAAAGAGCGACCGGTTCCACGCTCTGGATCGCCCATTTCGAATGCAGGCGCACCATGTCCTGATCGAAGATCTTGCCGGTCAGGCGCACGCGCTCGTAGCGCTTCTCCACCTTGCTCAGGTAGTTCTCCTCGTCCGGTGTGAGCTGGCGGCCGAGCTTCGACGTCAGCAGGTGCTCGAAGTCCTCCTCCTCCACCGGCGTCTGCGGCAGCATGCCGCGCGATTCTTTGCGCAGCACCGCCACCAGACTGGCGCAGAGCACGAGATTTTCGAGGTCGTCATCGTGAGTGACCTCGCTCTCGCCATGCCAGCCGCGGTCACCTCGAAGCCATCGCACCTGCACGGAACGCTCGTCGAGCCGCACCTCGGCCATCATCTCGTCCTCCATCAGTTCCAGGCCCATCACCGCGTCGTCATCCACCAGACGCTCCGCTTCCTGGCGGGTGCGTTCATCATACTGCCGGAGCAGCGCAGGAAGATCGTTCACTAAATGGGTCATGCGCGAGTGCGAAAAGCACGCCGGTCAGCGGCGGGCGAACAGGCACGGTAGCAAGTCAATGCGTGTTGGAAAGTGTCGCTGCGTTGTTTTTTCCTCCCGCAGGTCCGCTGTGGCATTCGAAGCCACAAATCTGATCGAAAAGCCTCCTGCGATGTTGAATCGGCGGACGAAGTGCGCCGTCGGCAGCCCATGACCCTCAAGGGAGAAGCTGATTGCATGAAAATCAGCCTGATGGCATCGTCACGCATGCAAGCAGTCCTGCCCCCCAAGCGCCGCGCCCGCACGACTCAACGTCGGACCGCCCCCGTCTGTCCGCCCTTGGAAAACGGCGACATGCTGCCGTTGACCGAGTTCATCCGCCGCTACGAGGACATGCCCGGCGTGAAAAAAGCCCAGCTCATCGAAGGAGTCGTTCATATGCCATCCCCTGTCCGCGTCACTCATGCCGAACCCGATGGAGTCATCCAGCTCTGGTTGGGTGTTTACGCCGCCGAAAACGGTCTCAAAACCTACCCCAACGCCACCCTGCTCCTCGACACCGAAAACGCCTTTCAACCCGACGCCATTCTCTGCTCTCCTCCGCGCAAAGGCGGTCGCGTGTGGCTGAACACCAAGGGTTACCTCTGCGGCTCACCTGAACTCGTCGTCGAAATTGCCTCCAGCACGGCCTCCATCGACCTGCGCGACAAACTCCGCGTCTATCGCCGCCTTGAAGTCGCCGAATACATCGTCTGGCGCACCGAAGATGCCGAGATCGACTGGTTTGTGCTCGAAGAAGGCCAGTTCATCAAGATGAAGCCCGACCGCCATGGCAAGCTCCGCAGCCGCATCTTCCCCGGCCTCGTCCTGGATCTCGCCGCGGCTCTGGCGTGTGACAAGGCGAAGGTGCTGGCGGCGCTGAAGAAGTAGCCGGGTCTAATTGCGTTGGACAAACCAAGGGCTCGCAGTTCTTTCCGGCATGCCAGCAACTCCACAACAATCCCGTTTGGCGGCGTTTCCTGAACTCGCGCGCCTTTCCAAAGCCAGACGCCTTCAACTGGCTGACGAGCTTTGGATGTCTGGCATCAGCGACGAAACGCCCGTGCCGCAGTGGCATCAGGAAATCCTGGACCAGCGGTGGAAGGACTATCAGGCCGGCAAAACCAAGCGCCTAACGCTCAAGCAGCTCGAACAACGTCTGGCAAAACGGTGAAAAGCCAGCCTGTCGAGTTCCTGGAGCCGGTGGAGCACGATCTGCGCTATGCGCGGGACTTTTATGAGTCCTGGAAGTGGCGTGGAGCCGAGGACTTCATGGAGCGCTTTCGGGAAAGCGTCGCATGGATCGAGTGGACCCCCGAGTTGTTCCCCAAAAAGCACCGGCAATACCGTCGTGCGATCATTCGTCGGTCCTATTTCGGCATCTATTACGTCATCGAGCCGGGCGTGACGACGGTGGTCGCAGTTTTGGACATGCGGCGTGATCCCAGGACCATTCGCGATACTCTCAAAGGGCGGAAGTGAGCCTCTGAAACCGTGTTCAGCGCTCCATGCTCAGCCCCGTCATCACTCTTGAAGGAATCCTCACGCTCGAAGGCGCGGCGGAGTCGTCGGTTGAGCGGAAGATGAGCGGGTGTGGCGGGGCGGGGCCGCTGCTGTGTCTCTTGGCCGCCGAGTTGCATGAGGCGGAGCTGGAGCCGCCGTTTCGGTGGTTGCGGGAGTGGGCGCAGCGGTTGTTCACCCGGCTCTGCCAGACGAAAAGCATTGAGCAGCTTCCAGTGCCCTCCTTGGAGGAACGCGCCGCCTTTCTCGCCACGATGCCGCCCTTCATCGGCGCGGAGCATGTCACGGCGGACGTCTTGGAGAGATGGTGGAACGATCTTGCGGCGCACATCGGCCAACTCGCCACGCAAGGTGTCGAGTCTTGGCTGCGCGAGGAATGTTCGGCGTGGCATGTCGTGGGGCGCGTGAGCTTTCATCTCGCGGAGAACAAGACGGACACGCAGCGGCCTTTTGCGTTCCTGGCGACCTTCACGGAGAAACTCAGCGCCACCGGGCAGCCGCAGCATCTGCCGCTGGCGCGGGCGCTGCAGCTTTATGCCGGGCAGAAGGATCAAACGGCGCTGAATGCGCTGCTGGAGCCCGTGCGGCTCGCCGCGGACAAATCAAAGCTGCTGCGCGAGTGGCTGGAGTCGAAGCGACTCTTCCAACCGATGGCGATGTCGCCTCAGGAGGCGTATCGCGTGCTGCGCGAGACGGCGGTGTTTCAAGAGTGCGGCATCATCATGAAGCTGCCGGACTGGTGGAAAGCCGGCAAGACCTCGCGCCCGACCGTCGCGGTGACGATTGATGCGCCGAAGAAGACCTCCCTGCATGCCGGGACGCTGCTGAGCTTCAAGATCGAGCAGAGCCTTGATGGCGAGCCGCTGACGCCTGCGGAGCTCGAAAAGCTGCTCAGCGCCGACACGGGACTCGTTTCGCTGCGTGGGAAGTGGGTCGAGGTCGATGGCGAAAAGTTGCAGCAGGTCATGGCGCACTGGAAACGCGTGCAAAACGCCACCGGCGAGGGAGGCATCGGCTTTCTCGACGGCATGCGACTCCTCGCAGGCTTTGGCGAGGCCAAAATGGCCGCGGAAGGCGACGTGGCCGAATTCGTGCCCGAATGGAGCACCGTCATCGCCGGCGAAAAACTCGCCGAAGTGCTTCAAAAGCTCCAAAACCCCGAAGAAGCCTCTCCACCCGAAAATCTGCGTGCGACGCTGCGCCCCTATCAGCGGCAAGGTTTCGCGTGGTTGAAGTTCATGACGCAACTCGGCCTCGGAGCCTGCCTCGCCGATGACATGGGGCTTGGGAAGACGGTGCAGGTGATTGCGTTGCTGTTGGCGAAGAAAGCGGACGAGGGCGTCCGCGCTCCTGCTTTGCTCATTGTTCCCGCCTCCCTCATCGGAAACTGGAAAGCCGAAGTCGCGAAGTTCGCGCCTGATCTGCGACTCTTCATCGCGCATCCCTCGCAGACCGATCGCGAAAAGCTCGCTTTGGCCGCCACGCATCCAGCGGAGGCCTTGCGTGGCTTTGATGTGATGCTCACGACCTATCAATTCCTGCAAAAGACCGACGCATGGCTCTCGCATGCGTGGAGCATGGTCATTCTCGATGAAGCGCAGGCCATCAAAAACAGCGGCAGCGGCTCCGCGAAGGCGGTGAAGGCCTTGCAGGCTCCCACGCGCATCGCTTTGACCGGCACACCGGTCGAAAACCGTCCCGGCGATCTCTGGAGCCTCTTCGATTTCCTCAATCCGGGGCTGCTCGGCGGCAGCGCGGCCTTTGCCGACGCCGTGAAACACTGCGCAAAGTCCAGCGAAGGCTACGCTCCGCTGCGTCGGCTCGTGCGGCCCTACATCCTGCGCCGCATGAAGACGGATCGCCGCATCATCAGCGATCTGCCGGACAAGATCGAGCTGAAGGCCTTCTGCGGCCTCACGAAACGCCAGGCGACGATTTATGCGAAGCTCGTCGATCAACTCGCCAAGATGCTCGCCGACAAAGAGATGGAGCCGATCAAGCGACAAGGCCTCGTGCTCGGCTTCCTGCTCAAGTTCAAGCAAGTCTGCAACCACCCCAGCCATTGGAACGGCGACGGTGCGTGGTCTCCCGCCGACAGCGGCAAGTTCGCCCGCCTCGCCGAGATCTGCGGCGAACTCGCCGAGAAACGCGAACGAGCCCTCATCTTCACGCAGTTCCAGGAAACCTGCGATCCGCTCGCCCGCTACCTGAGCACCGTGTTTGGCCGCGAAGGCCTCATCCTGCACGGCGGCACCAGCGTGAAGAAGCGCCCTGCTCTCGTCGAAGCCTTCCAGCAGCCCGGCGGCCCGCCCTTCATGGTCATCAGCGTCAAAGCCGGCGGCACCGGCCTCAACCTCACCGCCGCCAGCCACGTCATCCACTTCGACCGCTGGTGGAACCCCGCCGTCGAAAACCAGGCCACCGACCGCGCCTTCCGCATCGGCCAGAAAAAGAACGTCATCGTCCACAAATTCGTCTGCCAAGGCACCATCGAACAACGCATCGATGCCCTCATCGACGAAAAGATGTCTCTCGCCCACGACCTCGTCGGTGATGGAACTGGTGCCGAGAAAATGCTCACCGACATGAGCAGCGAGGAGCTGCTCGACTTTGTGAAGCTGGACGTAAACACCGCCATCGTCTAAAACAGCGCCATGTGGTGGTCCTACGAAGACGTCCGGGAGCAGAAAGAGCGGCTGCAGCGCGAGATCGCGAAGCGGAAGAAGCGTGGGGAGAAGTTTGAGGCGCTGGCGGCTCCAGCAGGGCAGAAAAAGCTGTGCACGACGTTCTGGGGGCAGGCTTGGTGCCGGAATCTGGAGTCGTATCAAGACTATGAATCGCGGCTGCCACGTGGGAGAAGCTATTTGCGGCAGGGAAACGTGTACAACCTAGAGATCGAGGCGGGAACGGTCAGCGCGGTGGTGGCGGGCTCGGAGCTGTATGACACGAGCGTTCACATTCAGAAGCTGCCGGGCAAACAGTGGCGAAAGATCGTGGAGCAGGGCTCTGGACAGGTGGGATCGATGCTGGACCTGCTCGCAGGGAAACTGGGGGATGGATTGATGCGTCTGCTGACCGATCCGCAGAACGGCTTGTTCCCGAAGCCGAAGGAAATCCGCTTTGACTGCTCGTGCCCGGACCACGCGGACATGTGCAAGCATGTCTCCGCCGTTCTCTACGGTGTGGGCGTGCTGCTGGACACCAAGCCGGAGCTGCTGTTCACGCTGCGCGGCGTGGATCAGGCGGAACTGCTGTCGAACGCGAGCAGCACGGCGATCACCGATCTGTCCGCTAGCGCCGGCGATCTGGCCGGGGCGGACCTTTCGGCGATCTTTGGGATCGATCTGGCCGTGGACATGCCTGCTGCGGACGCTGAACCGCCCAAATCGGCAAAAAGGTCTCCGCGGAAAAAACGGTGATGCAGGGGGTAACACCTGAAGGAGGCAGGTGAGAACTCGCCGCGGCAGATCGCGTATGGAAGAGCATGCGCCCGCTTATCATCCTCCTCGCCGCCACATCGCTGCATGCTCAAGTCCTGCCAGGCACACAACCACTCGCACCGAATCCAGATTTCTCCGCCACGATGGTCGCGGGGATCGACAGGATGGCGCTGAGGCTGATTGACCAGTCGAAATCATCACGCAGGCCGACTCGGGAGAAGCTGAAGGCGGCGCTCGGCATCGTGGATGAGCGCGTGTTTTTCACCGATCTCGAGCTCATCAGCAACACGTCCGCGCCCGCGCTGCTGATGGAGACGCCGATCTCCCGCGTCTTCCGCGTGCGCTGGCCGGTGTTTGAGGGGGTGCATGGCGAGGGCATTTACATCCAGCCGAAGGACCGGCCGGTGGCGCGGGTGATCTACCTGCCGGATGCGTCCGGCACGCCGGAGAAGCTGGTGGACGAGTTTTTGCTCACCACAGGTGTCGAAGTGGTGATTCCGACGCTCATCAGCCGCGATTCGGAGTTCAGCACGAACGACAAGTATGGCGTGAAAACGAACTGCTCGCATCGCGAGTGGATTTACCGTCAAAGCTATGAACTGGGCCGTCACCTTATCGGTTACGAGGTGCAGAAGGCGCTCGCGCTGGTGGACTGGTTCAAAGCGCAACCGGCGCAGGTGCCGCTGCTCATCGCGGGTGTGGGTGAAGGCGGCATGCTGGCGCTGCACGCGGCCGCCATCGACGAGCGCATCGACTGTGTTTACTCCGCCGGCTACTTCGCGCCGCGTGACGGCGTATGGGAGGAGCCGATTGAGCGCAATGTCTTCGGCCTGCTGCGTGATCTGGGCGATGCGGAGGTCACCAGCCTCATCGCGCCGCGCCCGCTGGCCCTGCAGCATCTGTTTTATCCGAAGCTCTTCGTCTCAATGGAAGCGCCGAAGGGAGCGCGGGCAATTGCGGCACCGGGGAAGCTCTCCGAGCCGTCATTTTCCGAGTTCGCCGCTGAAATCGACCGCGCGAAGCAGCTCGCCCCCTCCAGCCGCATCCTGACCTGCACGCAGGAGACGAACAACGAGCAAATCATCCGTCATCTCCTCCCGGAAAATGCCGCGGACTCCGCTCTGCGCACGGTAAAGGTCACCGGAACCACCTTCGGCCTCAAGCCAGACCTCACCCGGCAAAAACGCCTCGTGCGTGAGCTGGAGACCTTCACGCAGCGCCTGCTCTTCAGCACCGAGATCGAGCGCAACAACGAGTTCTGGAAAAAGCTGCCGCTGAAATCGGTCGAAGAGTTCGAGAAGCACACCGCCGGCGAGCGCGACCGCTTCTGGAACGAGGTGATTGGTCGTCTGCCCGATCCGAACCTGCCAATGAACGCGAAGAGCCGCTTCGTGCGCGAGACGGACAAAGTGCGCATCTACGAGGTCACGCTCGACGTGTGGGACGATGTCTTCGCGTGGGGATGGCTGTGTTTGCCGAAGGAGCTGGATGGTAGGAGCGTTCGCCAGAACGCGGACGGCGTTGATTCCCGCACTCTGGCGAGTGCGCCTACACGTCGGCCGGTCATCGTCTGCCAGCATGGTTTGGAAGGCATTCCGGAGGACACGATCACCACGGATGCCTCACAGCGGGCTTTTGGAGCTTACCAAGCCTTTACGCTGCGCTTGGCGGAGCAGGGCTTCGTCACGTTTGCGCCGCACAATCCGTATCGCGGCATGCACGCCTTCCGCGCGCTTCAGCGGAAGCTGAACCCGCTCGGCCTCACGCTCTACAGCGTCATCAACGGCCAGCATCAGCGCATTCTCGAATGGCTCAAAGCGCAACCCTTCACGATGCCGGACAAGATCGCGTTTTACGGCCTGAGCTACGGCGGCAAATCCGCCATGCGCACACCGGCGGTGCTCACGGACTACTGCCTGAGCATCTGCAGCGGCGACTTCAACGAATGGGTGCGCAAGTGTGTGAGCAACGACCTTCCGATGAGCTACATCCACACGCACGAATACGAGATCTGGGAGTGGAACATGGGCCGCACCTTCAACTACGCGGAGATGGCCGCCCTCATCGCACCGCGCCCGTTCATGGTCGAACGAGGCCACAACGACGGCGTCGGCATCGACGAATGGGTGAACTACGAGTTCGCCAAGGTCCGCCGCCTCTACAACAAGCTCCTCATCGGCGACCGCACCACCATCGAGCACTTCGACGGCCCGCACATGATCCACGGCGTGGGGACCTATGAGTTTCTGAAGGAGAAGCTCGGGGTTTCAAAGCCATGACCGGGGAATCGAGGGGTTTGCTCAGCACTTCCTTGATAAGAGGATAGCGCTAGCTAGGTGGCATTGGTTGTGCTGACTTAGGCAACACGTCATGACCTCACAAATTCGCGCATTGCTTGAGGCGATAGAAATGCTCCATTCTCACCAGGAGGGAGCATTTCCAGAACGAGTTATGCGAGCTTGTCAGCATGTCTTTCCTGAGACCTTCAATGGATTTGAACTTTGGAGTCTGGCTGATGGCAGCTACGAAGGGGGGGTCAACGCTCCGTTTGACGAAGCCACACGGGCTGAACGGATGCAGCGTATCGCCGAAGTGCTGCCAAAGGACAATCCCGCTTTTGCCGCTGTCGTGGCCGGGGCGCGCGAGCCGCTGCTGCTATCGGACTTCATCACTCACCGTCAACTCCGCCTCACGGAGTATTATGATCTGGCACTAAAGCCGCTGGGCATTCGCCACCAGGTGGCCATTCCTATCCTCACCGGCACCCACGCGGGCGGTGTCGTTTTCAACAAGGGAGGGCTGCGCAGCTTTACGAATGAGGACATGGATCTCATTCGACAGTTTGGCAGGCAGATCGTGCTTGCACACCAGACCGCGCAGGCTCTGGCCGCATCGGAACCGCAGAAGGCGCAGGTGAAGACGACGGACCAGTTGATGCTCCGCCGGGCGGGATTGAGCCGGCGCGAGAGCGAGGTGCTGCTATGGATCGCCGAGGGCAAGCGGGACAAGGAGATCGCGCTGATTCTGGGAGTCAGCTACCGGACCGTCACCGATCATGTGCGCGCCATTTTGACCAAGTTGCGGGTGGAGACCCGTACCGCCGCCGTGGCGGTCGCGCAGCGGCTGGGTGTGATGCAAAATCCGTAATATTACGGGTAGCCCCAGCCCTGCTGTCCGGCTACACGAGCTTTCTCTGATCGGCTCTTAATCTTGAACATGTGTCGGTGAAACCTTGGTAGAAGGTCACCGCCGCGCCTCGCTGAAGTCAATCCTCTCTCTCGCATCGCATGACATCACTCCGCCTTCTGGGTTTACTCACCAGCCTAGCCCTGGCACTTCCGGTTCAAGCACAGCTTAGCGGCAGTGATACCTTCAGCGACAACAGCAAAGACACGACAAAATGGGGAGGGGATGTTGTTTCCGGCGGTGCCTCGCTCATGGAGGTCAACTCCCGGCTGGAATACCGCGTGACGACCCCAGACGGCGACTTTGACGAAGCTCTGCGCCCTTGGGTTCTCAATTCGGCACGCAACTCAGATGCCTTTGACGTGATCGTGGATGTCTTCAACAATGTGTCCCCAACCGGCAGCAACAACGCCTCGATCGGCCTGGTGGTGACGAGCCTGGAGAACGACGAGGACAGCATCTTTATGGAGCTTTTCCGTGGCGGTCCCAACTCGGATGGGAAGGGATTCCTTGCGGCGCTGAGCTCCGCAGCCGCAGGCGGGGAAGTTCTGCCTTACACAATGCCAACTTCACATGCCGCAGTCACGACGGCCTCGGTCAGATTGAACTACAATCCCTCCACCCTCATCTTCACCGCTTACTACGACGCCACCGGCAGCGCGGATGGCTTCCAGTGGGTGGCATATGGCACTTTTGGCGTGGGCATCTCTGGGGGCGGCACCATCCGCAACAGCCCATGGCAACTGACACAGAACCTTGGCTTCAAGGTCAGCGTGAGTGCCTTTTCCGAAGGCCTCGTTGTGGCTAGTGGAACCGTGCATGCGGACAATTTTTCCATCAACCCACCCACGGTAGCGTCGATCACGCCTGCGAGCGGCCCGACTTCTGGCGGGACCAGCGTGACCATCACTGGCACAAACTTCACCGGTGCCACGGGCGTGACCATCGGTGGCGCGGCGGCAACCAGTGTCACCGTGGTCAACGCCACGACGATCACCGCGATCACACCGCCCGGCTCCGCAGGCCCGGCCAGCGTGGTGGTGACCACGCCTAGTGGCTCCAACAGCGCCAACTCGCTCTTCACCTATGTGGCCTCACCGACCCCATCCGTGAGCGTCCTCGGCCTGACCAAGACCCGGCACCATGACCAGACTGCGGCGGGAACCACGTTGCTGCATGACTATAGCATGCATGGCTTTCTTGCAGGGCCGTCTCACAGCGCCAGCGTTCCTTCGTCTTCGAACCGCTTTACCCGCCCAGGCGGTGGCCCGTATGCCCTGATCTTTGATGACGGCCGTTGGGGATATCGGGTCTATTTTCCTTCCAAGACTTTGCTCGATGCCGAGTTTCCCAACACCACTTACGATTTCCTCATCGGCACCTCTCCTGCCGTAGTTCTCTCCTTCGGGGCCGAAAACTATCCTGTTCAGCCCGTGATCACAGCCTCCGCCGGAACCTGGAGTGGAGGCAGATTGCTCGTCAGCGAAGCGGAGGCATTGGCTGGCTTCACACTCACCAGCAACATATCGAACGGCCCGGGCTTGCTCTCTCTGGAAGTGTATTCAGACCTCGAAGACATTCTGTATGAGACAAGGTCTAACCCGGGCCTCAACGAGTCCATCTCTGGCACCGTGCCTCCCGGCAGCCTGTCTTTAGGACAAGTCTATGAGGTAACAGCGGAATTTGATCATGGATCACCCGGGGTCTCCTTGGCAGGGCAAAGCTGGGCGTTGCCAGGAGCGCAGGGCTACACGCTTTTCAGCTCCAACACACGGTTTGAAATGGAGGTGGTGTCCGCGCCGACTGTGACCGCGATCTCGCCGACCAGCGGCCCCACCGGAGGCGGGACCAGTGTGACCATTACTGGCACGAACTTCACGGGTGCGACGGGTGTGACCATCGGTGGAGCGGCGGCCACCAGTGTTACCGTGCTCAATGCCACGACCATCACATGCCTGACGCCTGCGGGAACTGCCGGAGCCAAGAGCGTGGTGGTGACCACGCCCGGAGGTTCGAACAGCGCCAATTCGCTTTTCACCTATGTGGCCCCAGCACCTACCGTGACAGCGATCACGCCCTCCAGTGGTCCGACAACGGGTGGAACCAGCGTGACCATCACCGGGACCAACTTCACAGGGGCCACCGGAGTGACCATCGGTGGCGCTGCGGCCACGAGTGTCAGTGTGGTCAACGCCACAACCATCACCTGCGTGACACCTGCCGGAACTGCCGGAGCCAAGAGCGTGGTGGTGACCACGCCCGGAGGTTCGAACAGTGCCAACTCCCTCTTTACCTATGTGGCACCACCCACTGTAACCTCAGTTGCACCCGCGAACGGCCCCATCGCAGGCGGGACCAGCGTGACGATCACCGGCACGAACTTTGCCGGAGCCACTGGCGTGACCATCGGTGGCGTTACGGCCACGAGTGTCTCCGTGGTCAACTCCACGAGCATCACCTGTGTGACGCCCGCAGGAACGGCAGGATCTAAAAGCGTGGTGGTGACCACGCCCGGCGGTTCCAACAGCGCCAATTCGCTCTTCACCTATGTCGCCGCACCCACGGTGGCATCAATTGCGCCCGCGAGCGGTCCGACTTCTGGCGGGACCAGCGTGACAATCACGGGCACCAACTTCACCGGAGCCACGGGGGTGACACTCGGCGGCTCTGCCGCCACGAACGTGAGCGTCGTCAATGCCACAACGATCACCTGCATCACACCTGCCCGCTCTGCAGGCGCGGCCAGCGTGGTAGTGACCACGCCGGGCGGCTCGAACAGCGTCAACTCGCTGTTCTCCTATCTCGCCGCACCGACGGTGACGTCAATTTCACCCTCGAAAAACCCTCTCGCAGGTGGAGTTAGCGTCACCATCACTGGCACGAACTTCACAGGAGCAACCGGAGTAACCATCGGTGGCGCACCGGCAACCAGTGTCAATGCGGTGAATGACACGACGATCACCTGTGTGACGCCCGCAGCCGCTGCCGGAGCAAAGAGCGTGGTGGTCACCACGCCCGGCGGTTCCAATGGCGCCAACTCGCTGTTGACCTATGTGGCGGCACCAACTGTGACGTCCATTGCACCCACGAGCGGCCCCACCGCAGGCGGGACCAGCGTGACGATCACCGGCACCGACTTCACATGGGTGCTGGGAGTGACGATTGGTGGCGTTGCGGCCATGAACATCACGGAAGTAAATCCCACAACGATCACCGCCACTACACCGGCCGGCACCGCAGGCACGGCTAGCGTAGTGGTAAACACGGCGTTCGGATCTAGCAGCGCCAACTCGCTGTTCACCTATGTGGCCCCAGCACCCACCGTGACTGCGATTTCGCCAGCAAGCGGTCCGACCTCGGGCGGGACCAGTGTGACCATCACTGGCACGAACTTCACCGGCGCGACAGGAGTGACCATCGGCGGCACGACGGCCACGAGTGTCAGTGTGGTGAATGACACGAAGATCACCGCCATCACGCCTGCTGGCACTGCGGGCACGGCCAGCGTGGTGGTGACCACCCCAAGCGGTTCCAACAGCGTCAACTCGCTCTTCACCTATGTCGCACCACCCACGGTGACGTCGATTGCGCCCGCAAGCGGTCCGACTTCTGGCGGGACCAGCGTGACCATCACTGGAACCAACTTCACTGGAGCCACCGGGGTGACCATCGGTGGCGCTGCGGCCACGAGTGTCACCGTGGTCAACGCCACGAGCATCACCTGTGTGACGCCCTCAGGCACTGCCGGAGCAAGAAGCGTGGTGGTGACCACCCCAGGCGGTTCCAACAGCGCCAACTCGCTGTTCACCTATGTGGCAGCTCCAACGGTGACGGCGATTGCGCCGAATACGGGAACCACCACAGGCGGGACCAGTGTGACCATCAGCGGCACAGGCTTCACCGGAGCCACGGGCGTGACCATCGGTGGCGCGGCGGCGACGGGGATAACGGTGGTCAACGCCACTACCATTACCGCCACGACTCCAGCGCGCAGCGTAGGCACCGCCAGCGTGCTGGTCACGACCGCCGGTGGTACCAACGCGGCGAACACCCTCTACACCTATGTGGCCCCGCCCACCGTGACCGCAATCAATCCCGCCAGCGGTAGCACACTCGGCGGGACTAGCGTGACGATCACCGGCACGAATTTGACCGGAGCCGCGGCAGTGACCATCGGTGGTACCTCAGCTACGAGCGTGAATGTGGTCAATGCGACCACCATCACCTGCATCACGCCCGCTCATGCGGCAGGAGTGGCCAGCGTCCTCGTCACCACCGTGGGCGGGACCAATGCGGCGAACACGCTATACACCTATGTCGCCCCGCCCACTGTGACCCTGTCCACGGCCAATCTGCCGACCACGGCGACGACGCTGACCCTCACGGGCACTGGCTTCAGCACCACGCCGGGGAATAACACCGTGGCCTTCACGCCGACGGGCACCGGCACTGTCACAGCCTCCACGGGCACGTCCCTGACCGTGACCAGCCTGTCGGGGCTAACTCTGGGTGCTCTGAGCGCCGTGGTCACCACCAACGGCCTCAGCAGCGGTGCCGCCGTGCAGGTGGCCACCGTGGTCGCGCCAGGCCCAGGGGATCTCGATCCGCTCAATCTCAACATCGTCGGCAGCTATGTCGGGGCCACCGCCGTGCAGCCGGATGGCAAGACGATCATCGCGGGCGAATTCACCTCGGTGCTGGGGGTGGTGCGCAACAACATCGCGCGGCTCAATGCCGATGGCACGCTGGATGCGGGCTTCAATCCCAATGCGAACGGCGTCGTCTATAGCGTGGCGGTGCAGGCGGACGGCCAGATCCTGCTCGGGGGCACCTTCACCAGCGTGGGCGGCACCACGCGCAACCACATCGCGCGGGTGGCGGCCAATGGCACGCTGGATGCAGGCTTCAATCCCGGTGCGAATAACGACGTCTATAGCGTGGCGGTGCAGGCGGACGGGCAGATCCTGCTCGGGGGCGCCTTCAACATCGTGGGCGGGGACGCCCGCAACCACATCGCGCGGGTGGCGACCAATGGCACGCTAGATGCGGGCTTCAATCCCGGTGCGAACAGTAACGTCTATAGCCTGGCGGTGCAGGCGGACGGTCAGATTCTGCTCGGGGGCTTCTTCACCAGCGTGGGCGGCACCACGCGCAACCGCATCGCGCGGGTGGCGGCCAATGGCACGCTGGATGCGGCCTTCAATCCCAATGCGAACGGCCTAGTCCGTAGCGTGGCGGTGCAGGCGGACGGCCAGATTCTGCTCGGGGGCACCTTCACCAGCGTGGGCGGCACCACGCGCAACTACATCGCGCGGGTGGCGGCCAATGGCACGCTGGATGCAAGCTTCAATCCCGGTGCGAATAACGACGTCCTTAGCGTGGCGGTGCAGGCGGACGGCCAGATCCTGCTCGGGGGCTTCTTCAGCACCGTGGGCGGGACCACGCGCAACCGCATCGCCCGGGTGGCGCCCAATGGCACGCTGGATGCGGGCTTCAATCCCAATGCGATCAACAGCGTCAATAGCGTGGCGGTGCAGGCAGATGGCAAAGTGCTTCTCGGGGGCACCTTCATCACCATGGGCGGGACCGCGCGCAACCTCTTCGCCCGGCTGCTCAATGACCCGGCCACGCAGAGCCTGACCATCCCCAGCGCCAGCCGCGTGCAGTGGCTGCGCGGCGGTGCCTCCCCGGAGGTGGAGCCGGTGACCTTTGAACTGTCCACCGATGGCGGCACGATCTACAGCGCGCTCGGCGCGGGCACCCGCATCTCGGGCGGCTGGGAGCGCACCGCCCTCACCCTGCCCCCCAGCGGCCACATCCGCGCCCGTGGCCGCACCACCGGCGGCAATTATAACGGCACCGGTGGCCTGGTGGAGACCGTGGCCAGCTTCAGCGTCGCCGTCGCCCCCACGGTCACGAACCTCACCCCAGCCAACGGTAGTACCGCTGGCGGCACCAGCGTTACCATCACCGGCACGAATTTGACCGGAGCCACCGCCGTAGCCTTTGGCGGCACGGCGGCGACGAGCTTCGCTGTGGTCAATGCCACAACCATTACCGCGACCACACCTGCCGGAACAGCGGGTGCCAAGAGCGTGGTGGTGACCACTCCCGGCGGTTCCAACAGCGCCAATTCGCTGTTCACCTATGTCGCAGCTCCAACGGTGACGGCGATTGCGCCGAATACAGGAACCACCGCAGGCGGGACCAGTGTGACGATCACCGGGACCAACTTTAGTGGTGCGTTGTCCGTAACGATAGGCGGCGTGGCAGCGACAGGGGTGACCGTGGTCAACGATACCACCATCCATGCCGTGACTGGACCGCACTCAGCAGGCAACGTGGATGTAACTGTGACGACATCCGGCGGCCAGGGCACAGGAGCTGCCCTCTACACTTACATCACGCAAATCGCCGCCGATTCTCTAGACGCCAACGCCATCGGTTACGATGTCGAGGCCATGGTCGTGCAGCCCGATGGAAAGACGATCATCGCTGGCGAGTTTACCTCCATTCAGGGCGTTGCCCGGAACAACATCGCCCGGCTCAATGCTGACGGCACGCTGGACCAGGGCTTCAATCCCAACGCTGGGGATGTTGTCCGCAGCGTGGCTTTGCAAACAGATGGAAAAATCCTGATTGGAGGCAGCTTCACAACCGTGGCAGGAACCTCGCGCAACCGGATCGCCAGGCTCAATGCTGACGGCACGCTTGATGCTGCCTTTAACCCCAATGCGAACTCGGCGGTCCGTTGTTTGGCGCTACAAGCGGACGGAAAGATCCTGCTAGGAGGCTTGTTTGGCAGCGTGGGAGGAAGCACTCGAAATCAGATCGCAAGACTCAATGCAAACGGCACCGTGGACACGGGCTTCAACCCTGGTGCTACTACGGTGGTGTACAGCCTGGCAGTGCAGGCAGACAGCAAGATTATCCTCGGAGGAGGATTCAGCGCCGTGGGTGGAACAGCGAGGAGCTTTGTGGCGCGAGTGAATGAGGACGGCAGTCTGGACACGAGCTTCACTCCTGCCGCGAATGACAACGTTTGGAGTGTGGCCTTGCAACCGGATGGCAGAATTCTGATCGGCGGGTCCTTCACCAACGTGAACGGAGCCACGCGCAACCGGATCGCACGACTAAACTCCGACGGCACGCTCGACACGGGCTTCAATCCTAACGCAGACTCAACGATCACAAGCATGGCCCTGCAGACGGATGGGAAAATTCTTCTGGCTGGAGCATTTAACAGCTTGGGAGGGAGCGGCCGGTTCCGGATCGGTCGGATCAATGCCAACGGCACCCTGGACGCGGGCTTTAATCCTGCTGTGAACAACAGTGTTTGGAGCGTCGTGTTGCACCCGGATGGAAGAATTCTTCTCGGTGGCACTTTCACGATGGTGGGCACCACTCCGCGCAGCTTCCTGGCAAGGCTGAGCAATGATCCAGCGACTCAGATGCTCAGCGTTCCAGCCCCGACTCAGATCAGTTGGAACCGAGGAGGAAGCGCCCCGGAAGTCTCACAAGTAACCTTTGAAAAGAGCAGCGACAGCGGCGTGACTTGGACACCACTCGGAAACGCAAGCCGGGTGGGCGAAACGTCCAACTGGCAGTTAGCAGGCATTAACTTGGTCGGCAGCGGGCAAGTCCGCGTCCGTGCGCGCATCACAGGCGGTTATCATGGCGGTAGTTCCAGCCTGATTGAAGCAACATCAAACTACGACTTTAGCATCTCTGAGCCAGCTTGGCCCGGCACCGATGACTTCAACGACAGTGTGAGTGATCCGGCCAAGTGGGCTGCGGCGGACTCTGGGCACGGAGGTGCGCAGCTAATCGAAGCGGGTGGCCGCCTGGAGTATCGAGTGAGCACGCCGGATGGCGATTATGATGAGGCGCTGCGCCACTGGCTGGCCACCGTGCCGACGAACAGCGAGGCTTTTGAGGCGATTGTCGATGTTCACAACGGTGTGGTCGGCAACAACGCTTCCATTGGCCTAACCGTCACCAGCTTGCAGGATGCAAGGGACAGCCTGTATTTGGAACTCTATCGCGTCGGCCCGGACGGTTCTGGATTCCTCGCTGCCTTGAGGTCAAATGTCCATGGTGGTGACGAGGTGCCGCCAAACACCCTGCCCTCGGGCCACGGGGTAACGGATGGCGCAGTCCGTCTTGTTTTCGACCCGGTGACAAAAATCTTCACAACCTACTATGACACCACGGGCAGTGGCGACGGCTACCAGTGGCAGGTCTATGGCAGCTTTGGCGTGGGAGCCTCCGGTGGAGGCACTACCCGCAACAGCCCTTGGCTGCTGGGGAACAACGCAGGTTTCAGAATCAGCATCAGCGGGTTATCCGAAGGGCTGGTGATCCCGGCGGGACAGGTCTATGCGGATAATTTCAGAGTCCAAGTGCCTAGCGAAGCGTTTCAGCGGTTGCTAACCTGGGCAGCCGCTGCTGGCCTGAGTGGGAACGATGCGGAACCTGATGCGGAACCGTTTGGTGATGGTGTCCCCAATCTCTTGAAGTACGCCTTCAACATGAACGGCTCCCGCTCCGATGTCTCCGTCCTCATTCCAGGCACCGGGGAAAGCGGGTTGCCGCGAATCGACACGCCCACTTCCGGCACCTTCCGCTTCGAATTCCTCCGCCGCGTTGGCAGCGGCCTCATCTACACTCCAGAAAAGAGTGGCGACCTCCATTCAAGCTCCTGGCAGCCGCTCACAGACACTCCCGCCGTCATCCTGATCAACGCGGAATGGGAACGCGTCATCTACGAAGAGCCGTACACCCCTGGGGTAACTCCACAGTTGTTCGGTCGGGTTCAAGTGAACCTTCCGTAGAAGCGCAAGTCGTGCCCATCTCCAAAGTCCGCCGCCTCTACAACAAGCTCCTCATCGGCGACCGCACGACCATCGAGCACTTCGATGGACCGCACATGATCCACGGCGTGGGGACTTATGAGTTTTTGAAGGAGAAACTGGGCTGGAAGGGGCAGTAAACCGCATGGGCCGGCATCTTGCGTCCGCTGATGCGGGAAGGCTTAGGCGCCTTTGAAGCCGGGGCTTAGCCACGGAAGACAGGTTCGCGGGTAGGTTCAGGCGTTCCGGCGAGGCCGCCCGTTCTCCCAGTGCGCCCCATGAGTGTCACCAATTTTCTTCAACGCCCCTCCTTCCCGCTTCCCGTGCGCGAGGAACTGCCCAGTCTGCGGCAGTTCTTCACCCGCGCGAAGGTCGTCTGCGGCGCGGCCGCCGGCCTGCTGCTGCTGACGTTCGTGACTTTGAAGTGGGTGGACCAGGAGCTGGAGAAGCGCTCCTCCCAGGGAGCGGTGGCGATGAACATGCTGGCCCGCCAGCGCATGGAAAGCCAGATGCTCGTGCGGCTGGCGCTGCAGGCGGAGCAGGGACGCCCCGGTGAGAGGGAATTCCAGTTGCAGCGTCTGAAGCGGACGTGGGCGGTGATGAGCGCAAACCAGTCGATGCTCGAATCCGACGCGCTTTTACCGGAGGCGGGTGAGCGCATGCCTGCCATGGATGCCCGGCTGTCCGAGGCGGGACGCAGTTTCGCCGCGATCGAGAAGTCGATGCAGAAGATCATCCCCCACCTGGAAAAGCATGGCGCGGGCACTCTGCTGCCGGACGGTCCGGGGGAAACCCTGCCGGCCGAGTGCGATGCCTTTGCGAGCGATCTCGAGCGCGTGGCCGAGCTGCTGCAGGCGACGAGCGGGGACATTCACGATGCTTTCACACTGGTGGGCTGGCTCCGGATCGGCGCGGCTGCGCTGATCGTTTTCACAGCGATGTTCCTGCTGACTCGCGGCCAGATCTCGCCGCTGAAACGTCTGATTGAGACAACGAACCGCTTCGAGGAGCTGACCTACCTGCAAAACGCGATCCTGGAGAACGCCGCGTGCAGCATCATCAGCACGAATCCCGAAGGCGTGATCATCACCTTCAATCGCGGCGCGGAAAATCTCACCGGCTACTCGCGTGACGAAATGGTCGGCCTGCAGTCGCCGGAACTCATCCATGATGGCGAGGAAGTCGTCCGCGTGGCGGCGGAAACCTCGACCGAACTCGGCACCGAGATCACGCCCGGCTTTGAGGTCTTCGTGGCGCATGCCCGGCGCGGCATCATCCGCGAGCGGGAGTGGACTTACATCAAGAAGGACGGCAGCCGTGTGCCGGTCTCCTTGAGCGTCACGGCCATGCGCAGCCCGGACGGCCGCATCACCGGCTTCCTCGGTGTCGCGCGTGATGTGACGGAGAAAAAGCGGCTGGAGCAGCAGTTCCTGCGTGCGCAGCGCATCGAGAGCATCGGCACGCTGGCGGGCGGCATCGCCCATGATTTGAACAACGTGCTCACGCCGATCCTCGTGTCGATCGAGCTGCTGCGTGCCACGAACACGAACGAGCGCATGACCAGCGTGCTGGCAAACATCGAGAGCAGTGCCAAGCGTGGCGCGGACATGGTGCGGCAGATTCTCTCCTTCGCCCGCGGGGTGGAGGGCGAGCGCACCATCATCAGCCCCGGCCGCGCCATCAAGGACATCCAGCGCCTGATCCACGACACCTTCCCGAAAAACATCCGCTGCATCATCGACGCGCCGGCCGATCTGCCCTCGCTCATGGGCGATCCCACGCAACTGCACCAGATCCTGCTGAATCTCTGCGTGAACGCACGCGATGCCATGCCCGGCGGCGGCACCCTCACCATCACGCTGCAAAGCCTCACGCTCGATGAGAGCGCCGCATCGATGCAGATGGATGCCAAACCCGGCTCTTACATCTCCATCCGTGTCAAGGACACCGGCCTGGGCATCCCGAGGGAGATCCTCGACAAGATCTTCGATCCCTTCTTCACCACCAAGGAGATCGGGAAGGGCACCGGACTCGGTCTTTCCACCGTCCTGGCCATCACCAGGAGCCATGGCGGCTTTCTCCAGGTTTCGAGCGAGCCGGGAGATGGCTCCACCTTCATCGTGTGCCTGCCAGCCTTGGCGGAAGCGGAGAAAGCCTCCGCCGAGGCGGTGGTCGAAGAGCAGCTCCCCAGCGGTGGCGGGAAGCTCATCCTCGTCGTCGATGACGAGGAAAACGTGCGCAGCGTCACCCAGCACACGCTGGAGGCGCTCGGCTATCGCACGCTCTCGGCGGCTGACGGCGTGGAGGCCGTGGCCATCTACAGCCGCCGGAACAATGAGATCGCCGCCGTGCTCACGGACATGATGATGCCCGTCATGTCCGGTCCCGCCACGATCCAGGTGCTGAAGCGCATCAATCCCTCCGTGAAGATCATCGCCGCCAGCGGCATCACGCAGCAGGGCGGCCTGGCCACGGCGGCGGAGATGGGCGTGAAGCATCTGCTGCCGAAACCGTATTCCGCGCAGACCATGCTCGCCACGCTGCACACGGCGCTGAATTGACCGAGGCAGCGGCACCCGGAGCGACAGCCCGTTTGCATTCGACGCGTCGTCCGCTACGCTCGCGGCGTATCCACCCAACGCATCATGCAAACACCCAAAATCACCGCTTATCTCAAAACCTACTGTGGCTGGAGCGAGGGCGTCCGCGCCATCTTCCGCAAATACGGCCTCGATTACGAGGAGAAGGACATCATCAAGAATCCCGCCTTCCGCTGGGAGATGGAACAGAAGAGCGGCCAGCCGCTTTCCCCCTGCGTCGAAATCAACGGCACCATGCTCGCTGACATCAGCGGCGACGAGGTGGAGGCCTGGATGAGTCAAAACGGCCTGCTCGAAAAAAGCGATGCCGTCGCCGATGCCCCGACGAATTCTGCCTGCTCCGATGCCCAGCACGCCGCCATGGCCGCCGGTCAGGTGGGCACGCTGAAGTTCGTGGGCTGATTTTTTGGCTTCCACGCCCGTTTCGAACGGATTAACAGGATTGAGTTCTCGCTCGCCTCCTGTTAATCCGTTTTTCGTTCCTCTCGCCACCTCCCATGAACTGCCGCCTCGTCCTCGCCCTCTGCCTTTCCACCCTGGCCTCCTGCAATTCCATCTACTACGCCGCCTGGGAGAAGCTCGGCTACGAGAAGCGGGATCTGCTGAAGAGCGCCGTCAAAGCTGCCCGTGGCGAGCAAAAAGAGGCCGGCGAGGAGTTCCAGGACGCGCTCACCCAGCTCAAAAAGCTCACGGGCTACAGCGGCGGCAACCTCGAAAGCGCCTACAACCGCTTCAGAGGCGAATACGAGGACTGCGAGGCTCAGGCCACGGCCGTACGCAGCCAGATCCGCGAGGTGGACACCGTCGCCCGTGACCTTTTCCGCGAATGGGAGAAGGAAATCCGCCAGTATGAGAACGCCTCCCTGGCCGCCGACAGCCGGCGCAAGCTGGCGGACACGCGTTCCCGCTTCGAGCAGCTCTCCCGGTCCCTCCATGCCGCTGAATCGACGATGGACCCGGTGCTGCGTCAATTCCGCGACCAAGTCCTCTATTTGAAGCACAATCTGAACGCCGCCGCCATCGGCTCGCTCCGGGGCAAGGCCGACGACATCCAGGGCGACATCCAGCGACTGCTGGAGCAGATGAACCGCTCCATCGCCGAGGCCGATCGTTTCATCCAGACGCTCTGATCCGCAGCGCACGCGACAGCGTCCTGGACTGCGGCGGACCTCCGCCGCTTTCGAGTGTCCCTCAGGCTGCGCAAAGCTCCAGAGGGCTGGAGCACTCCAAAACGCTCACGCGAATGGCGTTGGGGTCTGGTCCTCAGCCGACCACGAAGCTGCCGTCCAGCTTCTTCGTTACCGAGTGCAGTACACTACCGTCAAAGCTGTGATGCGTGAAGGTCAGCGCCTCCGGGGTGACTTGCAGATGCGTGAAACCGTGGATGTCCTTGCCGAAGGGCATCTTACGCTCATTGGGCAGCTTGCGCGTGCTGGCCCCGCCACCGCCGGAAAGCAGATGCGTGGTGAAGCGGCCCTTCATCTCCAGGTGCTGCAGGTCGTGATCGTGCCCGCAGAGATACGCGTGCACCTTGTGCTCCTCAAACAGCGGCTCCCACTGCGCCAGCAGGGCCTTCGTGTCGCCATGCGATCCGTTTGAGTAGAGCGGATGATGCCCCACCGCGATGGTGAAAGGCGCACGCGGCTTTGCCAGCTCCGCCTTCAGCCAGATGAGCTGTTCCTTCTCCTCGTCGGCGCTCATGTGGGGCTTCGGCTTGCCGGTCTTCTTGTCCTTTCCTCCAGACACCGCCGGCAGATTGCTGTCCAGGCAGATGAAGGTCGCCAGCGGCTTGCCCACCGGCCCGAGATCGAAGCGATACCACTTCGCGGGCATCTTCCAGCGCACGCCCGGCTTCTGCGAGTAAGCGAGCTGCACTTTCTCGCCACCAGGATTGTCATGGTAATCGTGATTCCCCAGCACCGACCACATCGGCCCCGGAAACACGCTGGAGGGATACATGTCCTCGATCTCTTTCCGCCAGCGTGGCGACTCCGTGCTGAAGCCTCCCTTGTCCAGGCTGTAAAAATTGTCACCCAGCAGCAGCAGGCCTTCCGTTTTGAGGCTCTTGTCAGCGACGAACTTCTTCATGCCCTCCGCCACCTTCACCTGATTCGCCGAGCCGGTGCCGAAATCACCAATCATGAGCAGATGCAGCGCCTCCTTCGCGATTTCGGCCGCGGCGCGATCCGGGCGGAGGTTCAAGGCAAGCGCGGCAGACGAGCAGAACAGCGTTTGAATGGCGCGACGGCGGGAAAGCAGGTTGGAATTCATCGTGGAGCCTCAAACGCGTGGCCCTCCCGGCATCTCGCAGTCGTTTCCACCTGGAAGCAAGGCTTTCGCCCCCTGTGGCGACTTTGCCACGGCACCTGAATTCTGCCCGGCATCATCCTCCAAAAGCAAAGTCTTGGCAAAGCGCTGCTTGAGATGTTAACTCTGCCGCATGGCCGTCCTGACGACTCCACCCGAACTGCCGCTGGCCCGCATCTCCTGCGAGAAATATCATGCGCTGATCCGGTCAGGAGCCTTCACCGAGGACGACCGTCTGGAGCTCATCAACGGTTATCTCATTCAGAAGATGTCCATCGGACCAAACCACGCGGGAGCCGTCAAGGCGTTGAACTTTCTCCTCAGCCGCCGCCTGGGGGACCGTGCCATCGTCGCCGTGCAGGATCCAGTCACCATCAACGAATATTCCGAGCCGGAGCCGGACATCGTGGTGGTCCGCTTTCGCGAGGATTTTTATCGCGAGAAGCATCCCACGCCCTCCGACATCCTGCTTGTGGTCGAGGTCGCCGACAGCAGCCTGTCCTACGACTTGAACGCCAAAATCCCGCTCTACGCCGCTGCCGACATTCCCGAGGTCTGGCTGGTGAATCTCGTCACGCGCCAGATCACCGTCTTTACCAGGCCAGATGGCGCTGCCTACACGCAGTCACGCCTCTGCAAGTCGGGAGACAGCCTCACGATGCCCGGTTTCCCGGATGTCATCGTGAAGGTGGACGAGCTCGGCTGGTGACGCTCGGCGCCATGAGCTTCGATTGATTGTGTCAGGCATTGTGTTGCCGTGATGGTGAAACCCGGCTGCTTGCCATGATTTCAAATTCTAAGGGGCAAAACGCGAAAAAACTACGTTGCCTGCTATCCAGATCGGACAAGCTGCACGGCTCTCGAAATCATAAGGTCGGGCAGTAAATCAAATGCCTCCCATGTGGTCGAGATTAGCCGCTCATCAATTGCACTGACAGCCACTTCGATGTTTTGGATAGCCTCTTCAGGAGCTTCTCAATTTGTTGTTCGAGTTCTGGTGACGAAGGATCGATGACATGATCTCTAAAAACTTGAAGAACCTCCCGTCCTCCAGCCGCACCCAGCAAGGCCTTCTACTCCCTGCGCCAGATCGTCTAGATGTTGCCAGGCGATGTCTGACCATCCATTCCCAAGCCAAAGACAAAGCGCATATGCGGCCCTGCCATCTTTGCACCGGTGGCGGCAACTCGTTTCTGGATAGCTCGTATAGCTCCTGCCCCTGCTGAGTGAGCAAATCCTAGTGCGATCTTATTTCGCCCAAAATCGTCCGCCAATCTCGCGAATGCATTATGGAATCGTGAAGGAGTGTATCCGAGCAGGAGGCGGAGGCAAGACTCGTTTAGCTGGAGGCGCGTGGCGCGCC